>NZ_JBNNML010000028.1:0-1580 GCF_050272735.1 Peribacillus sp. NPDC046944 | reverse complement strand
ACCCGTTCCCATTCCGAACACGGCAGTTAAGCTCTTCAGCGCCGATGGTAGTTGGGGGTTTCCCCCTGTGAGAGTAGGACGCCGCCAAGCCATTTTAAAGGTCAGCCATTAGGCTGGCCTTTTTTTGTTTTTAGTAAATCCTTTTACCTTCTCAGCCAGACAGTAGAAGAAGACCGTAAGGTCTCGAAATCGCGGAGAATACATGGCTAATTCGTTTTCTTTATATATTTTCTAATAACTTATTGGCTTGTTTTTATAAATGGTATGGGAATGCGGTGGGGTATCCGTTGATTTTTCCTGGAGAGTTAGCATTCGGAAGTAGCTGCTAAAACCTTCATTCATTAAAAATGGTCTCATCTTTCCTTATCATTATGAAAAGCTGTGATCTCATTTGTGAATCATTTTTATTCAACAATAAAAAAGATGATTGGCTAGACTGAGCCAATCATCTTTTTAAGTATTAAAGTGGTTCGTGAATCTCCCAAGCAACTTTTAAAGAATCTACTATGAAATCTGCTACTTCATCAACATCCAAGTTATTTGTGTTCACTTTTGAATGATGATAGGAATAAACTTCTTGTCTGGTTTTAAAAAGGTCTTCAATTTCTTCTAGGCTTTTACTTTGCAAGACCGGTCTACTATCAATAAGTAAGCTAATTCTTTCTTTCCAATAGTCCCAAGATAAATCAAGGTAAAATACTATGCAATTGGAGAGGCATATATCTCTTATATCCTCTTGTAAAAAGGCCCCGCCTCCTAAAGAAAGTATTTTTAATTTTTGCTGGCTGAACCGTTCAATGACTTCCTTTTCTTTTTCACGAAAAGTCTTTTCCCCGAACTTCTTGAATATTTCAGTCGTGGGCATATTAAATTCTTTTTCGATTTCTTGGTCTATATCAATAAAGTCCCTATATAGTTTTTTAGCGACTTTTTGGCCTATTGTAGTTTTACCTACTCCCATAAAACCAATAAAAACGATACTTTGCAACCTCAAAGATGTATCTTTATTAACCACTTATGAATTCCTCTCCCCGCTAGATTACAATGATTTAAAGTAGTTTTCGATTTTTAAAAATAATTTCATTATAGTACATGTTGGTAGAAATGTAAAAATATTATTTAAATATTTGGAAAACTGATCAATTGATTTACTACCCTCATTCCTAATAATAGAAGGAATGGTCGATAATTAATAGTCCATGCTTTAATTTGTATCATTAATTTTATAAGTGAGAAGAGTAATGATAGGATCCACCTCAGGCTGTACAATTGTGGATATTAATTAACGGATATGGTCATAAAAGAAAAAAACGAAAATACATTGACTTTGATGAAAAAAAGGATTAATATAAATAAGCACCAAGTCAGTCAAACAAAAATTTCATCAACTTCTGGCAGATTGCTTGAAGAAATAAACAGTAAAAACTATTGACTTCTTATAATGAAAGTGATAAGATGAATTAGTTGCTGCTAACACAGTGACTAAAAAATAAGTTAAAAACTTCGTAGAAGTTGACAACTAATCGATAGTGTGTTATGATGAATAAACAAGTTGTTCTAACGAACAGCGAGATAAATTG
>NZ_JBNNML010000027.1:0-2320 GCF_050272735.1 Peribacillus sp. NPDC046944 | reverse complement strand
ACTTATTTTTAATCGCTGTGTTTTTCAGCGACCATTTCATCTTATCATTTTCTTTATAAGAAGTCAATAGTTTTTATTGTGTCATTTCTTCTAGCGATTCAGCTATAAGCAATGAAGTTTTGCGTTTGTTTTCTTAGTGCTTATTTATATTAATCCTTTTCAGTTTCAAAGTCAACACATTTAAGTGAAATACCTTATTATAATTTATTAGGATAATAATGTTCCTCCTCCATTGGATAACAAGTACCACTGACAGTACTCTTTAAGGGAAGGATTATCCCTCCACTCTTCATTTATACACAATAAGCTTTCAATGTTAATCAAGGACAATTATTACTTTCTACCATAAAGGGATAGCCTTTTAAATAAGGAGCAAATAATTTCTATATAGAGCCTTAGTCAGATATTACACACCACTCTTGTTACTCTTGCAGATATCATTCTAATATCACAATTATGAAACAAGTAAGCTGACATGAGTCTATATTAATATTAAAGGTCCATATCTAAGGTTAATGGAGAATCCCCTTATTGAACTTATGATAGAAAGCTGCACCACCAGGGGCGTAAATGAAACGAGTTCTCCTAATGTGAATGCTTAATATCCTTACACTCTGATTATACAGCTTAACTTATTAAGCGAATTTAAGTTACTTCTAACTCAAATATAACTCTTAAAACAGTCAGAGGGCATTACCCATTTACATGATACGGTGAAATTAATAACAAACGGTTCGTATTATGTTATAGGCTGTGTTAAAGATAAGGGTTGATTTTCGTAAGGGAATATTGTTTGTGAAATGTTACGCTTAAACTAACGAGGCGGTTTAGTTGAAGAAGGAGGACTTTTTATTAACTTAAAGAATAATAATTATTTTAGATCTATTAAGGGGGATTGTATATGCAATCAACAGACCCTACAACTTTTACAGAATGGGTGCAGCCACATTCGATAGAATGGTATAAACAACTTAGTGACATTCAGGGTAAATACATATATTCTTGGAATTCTACACTAACAGAGCCTAACGGAGAATCAATATTTGATAAAGAAGTAACTAAAATCACAGTTGGAAGGAAAGTATTGGATGTTGGATGTGGACACGGCGAGCTAACAAATGAATGTGGCTCGGTAGCAAAAGAAATAATAGGGTTTGATGTAACAGAAAAGTTCTTACAAGTTAGGCTAAAGATAAAAAACCAAATGTATCTTTTGTTTTAGGAAATATAAAAAATGGATTGCCTTTTGATGGATGAATTTGATTGTGCATACATAAGGAAAGGTCCTACATCCGCATATCCATACCTTAAGAAAGTTATAAAAAGTGGTGGCAAAATAATTGGTCTCCATCCTGGAGATGAGACAAATTATTACCCCTTTTATTTCCTAACCTCTTTGATTCTTCAATAGGAACTCCAATCTTAAATCTCATTAATCATAGAATTGATATTAGTAAGTTCTCTCATTCTAAGATTGAAGCAATAAATAGTACAGAGTATATTCACTCCCCATTGGATGTTTTAAAATTACGTTGTTTCGGTCAACACCCTTCCATTTATGAAACTTTAAAAGAAAAAAACTTGTATGAAGTATCTAAGATTTTCGAGCAAAATGCCACAAAAGATGGTTTACCTATAACATTTTCTTGTTATATAGTTCGAGCAACTGTTTAATATTTTCTTTTCTGCTTCTTATAGAACTAGCAGAGGCTTTAAAGTTATAAGTCCTGGAGTTGATCTTTTTTTAGAAAATCTAAAAGGAACTGATCTAATAGCCAGTTTTATTGACTATTGCGCGCAGCTCCTCTCAATTTATTATTTTAATTTTAAATTCCAATCATGAAGATTTTGAGTTAGGTCTTTGAAATCTATAATTAATATCATGTTGAATAGAGCGTTATAAATTACTGTTTATATGCTCATTACTTTCATTATTGAGTCTACCTTCATTAATAAAAAATAACCCGCAGTATAAGGGGTACAGATAATATTTAATTTGTTATGTAATATAGACCATCGTTTATAAAAAACACAGCACTTTAAATATGAGAATAAGGTTTTTTTAATATATGAGTGTGTAGAAAGGGATAAAACTTTGGAAGTCCCCTCCACCTTATAACGTAATTTGTAAAACTATTGCTAAAATAAGATATGAATTTAATTCTTTATTTATAGGTAAAGCTCTTTCCCTCTACAAAAGTAACCCATGTTCCATTTTTATTGAGAACACAAAAAAGGCCAGCCTAGTGGCTGACCTTGAAATGGCTTGGCGGCGTCCTACTCTCACAGGGGGAAACCCCCAACTACCATCGGCGCTGAA
>NZ_JBNNML010000026.1:0-3211 GCF_050272735.1 Peribacillus sp. NPDC046944 | reverse complement strand
CGCCTCAATTTTACGAACCAAATGGTTCGCTGGCACCAGTTGATCCAATGTAATCATTTCAAGTTGATCTCGTTGAATAGAATTATGTTTCGAAATCATCCTCATCACTCCAAGTTTTAATACTTCTATTTTAAAACAAAAAAAACTGTAGGCAAAGTCAATTTTCATCGAGTTTGTCTACAGTCTAAGACCTACGGGTCTTTTTTTGTTTTAATAACATTCACGGTACCATAAACCTATCGTACCTCCCGAATCTTTACAAACCTCAAAAAGCCCCTTAGAGTTCCTTAGCTGATACATTTACGGTTGAGAAACTGGCGAATCTTCTGTCAAGGAATTGTATAATTTAGTTAATAATTCTTCATTACCAACATAATTCAGAAGTTCTTTTTCTAAAATATAACGTCTAGCAACACTATCTTTATCAAAGTCTTCTCCTAAATGGTCACAAATCAGTAAATGTTAACTTAAATTGATTAAGTACCTTAGTAAGTTTCCCAAAATTACTGTAAAAATCACAGGTTATGTGATTCTAGCAATAAAAAAAGAAGCTTTAGTTCTCATAGGATGATTTCAGGGTAATATGTATTTTTTTGTAGAATTTTCTTTAAATGTAATGCTTTTTATATCTACATACTCCATTATATAGATTAGGTACTATTTGCCTAGTACATAAAAAGATAAAAGGGGTTTGTTAGATGAGAAAGTTTATTATGATTTTGTTCAGTGTACTTATAGTGGGGGGTGCAGCATACTTTTTCTATGGAAATATAGATGAAGCAGAAACTGCTGTGGGTAATGAATTCGAACAAGATATTAAAACAGAAAAAGAGACCATAAAAAATGAAGATTTAGATGTACGAACAGGTATACCAATAGATAAGATATGGGAATATTCATTTGATAAGCCCTTAGACGAAGAAACATTAACGGACAAAAACATTTCCATAGTCGATGACCAAAATAAAAATGTTTCAATTAACTTTATTTTGAAAAATGAAGGAAAAACATTGCTCATTAATCCACCTCTAGAAGGTTATGAAAAAGGGGAGAGTTACGAACTAAACATTAAAAAGGATATGAAATACAAAAACGGTTCAAATGTTAGCCGAAGTTATAGAATGAAATTTATAACTGTTCGTGACGAGGTGGAAAAAGCCGTTTTAAACCCGAAGATAAAAAAAATAGATGAAGAGAAAGTAAAGTTTTTGGAAAATAATGAGTTGAAGATTAAAAAGAATGCTACGAAAGAAGCAATCATTGTGGATGATATTATCATTGTTCCCTCATTAGAACATCCAGAAGGTCAAGCGCTAAAGGTAACATCGGTAAAAGGAAAATTTACTAGTTATATCGTCAAAGTAACGGTACCTGAGTTTACAGAAATTTATGAAGAACTGGATGTTAATAAAACTTACCCAATTACAGAAGATAATTTTACCCCTGAAAAAGGTATAGAAGGGTTATCGGTAACTTCGGTTGCCTTGGGTCAAACTCCTAACATGGTGGCAGGCACTAACACCACAGAAGAAAGCGAAAAGAAATATGAATTTAAAGAACCAAGTATTAATGTGAAAATTAATAAAGGCATACAGGTTAACTTTAATGATTTCATTTTTGATAAAAAGAGCCAAGTAGGTGCAAATGGAACATTAACTTTGTTCTCTCCGGAAGTAAAAGTTGATTTTAAAACAAAATTACTTAAGATTAATCGTATGGAATTATCAACTACAACAAAAGCAAAAACAGATATATCATTTAATCGAACGGAAAAAAAAGCACAAAAGATAAAAATTTTAAAAGCAAAAAAAATTCCTGATAGTATCAAAATTGGGAAAATTAATATCCCAACAACCATACCTGGTCTCATTATTCAAGGCAATCTTACACTTAATATTACATATGGTATATCAGGCGAAGCAAAATTATGGGTGTCCATAGACAAGGAAGAAGTAAATGGCTTTCTTTACGAAAACTCCAAATTTAACAACATTTCCGATGTTAACTCAACTTCCGAACTAGGCATCCATGGCAAAGGGAAGGTCGAAGGGAAGGTTGGTCCTGCATTTAATATTTTAGCAACTGCGTTCGGTGTAGTAGGAGCTGGTTTAGAGGGATATGCAGGTGTGGATTTTACAGGAGAAGCAGCAGCTGGTACTGATACTGTAATCGGTAAATATGCTTGTGGGAAACTTGGATATGGAGCTTCTGCCAATGCTTCTGCAATTATCAATACTCCAAAAGGAAAACTGGCAGAGTATGTTTTGGCTGAACACCCGATTGGTAGAAAAAGTATTTATAATGATTGTGAAGTAGTTACTGATTTGTCAAAAGTAGAACCTATGAATCTAAGTGCAGAAGAATCTAAAAATGTGGAAATTATGTCTATCATGTACAACATACTAAACTTGAAAAAATCAGATAAACAGGCAAATATGAAAAACATCAAGATTACTGTTTCTCCGAAGAAAGTAGTAACGGTCACAAAAGGTAAGAAAGGAATAATTGTTAAAGCATTGCAATACCCTGAAAAGGAAAAAGCAACAATTACTCTTACCCAAACAATAGATAAGAAAAAACAAACGCTTGAAATTCCCATTTCTATAAATAACTTTAAACAATTGCAAGAAGAGAAAAAAGCCCAAGAAGAAAAAGAAGCAGCTAAAAACCTATCTCTGTTAAATGCTATTCCAGAATTTGCAGAATTCGATGAAGATATCAGAATTTTGTTAGGTAAAAACTACAAAACGCTAGTAGAAAATATGCAGTCAATAGAATGGTCTATGGAAAAATACGGTTTAGAAGAAACAATTGCTGTTGAAGGTGGAGTTAATAATACACTCATGAAATCTATCATTCTAGTTGACCCTTTTTATCATTATTATATTGCTAATATAGATGAAGGGAAAGTAAAGGTCTATACCAACGACTCAATTTATAAAGAATCTTTAGGAACTGAGCATGGATTAACAGCACTCATAGATAGATGGAGAGAACCATTTTCTGACTATCCAGTAGAATACAAGTATAAGAAGATAAATGGAGAACATGAGGGTAAAGATAGATTTGGAAGCATGTAATTTACAAGGGACGATACATTCATTATGAATGTATCGTTCAGTTTGTAGACAAAAGGGGTTCGGAATGGTTTCATTCCGAACCCCTTTTGATATTTTCTTGGAATTTTGCTCAAGATTAAGAGCTTGGGTCT
>NZ_JBNNML010000025.1:0-4696 GCF_050272735.1 Peribacillus sp. NPDC046944 | reverse complement strand
CTCTTTTATTGAAGAACTACGTTTATATTTCTTACTATAATTTTTGAAAACTTAAAGTCTTCACGAAACCTACTATATCACTCCACTATTTTTTGATACTCCATATAATTCTTATCTCAATCTCGACAAACTCCGTTACAATATTTCCTCTTTTCAAACTCAGATCTCATTTAATCTTTTTTATATTCTTGAAAATAGCGATGACAGTGGGCAATGAAAGCCTCTGAAATCTTTGTAGGATATAAATATCGATGCTTTAATAAGCCGATGGTACGGGTAAACTTCTTATTTTCAATTTTTAAGTGCTTAAGTTTACTTTCATATAAATTAACAGCTGTTTCAGGTGTAAAGGCTGCACCATGTCCATTTTTCACAAGCTGTAAAATGATTGTTGCTTCTTCCACTTCAACTTGATAAGTCGGTGTATATCCAATTGATTTACAAAATCGGTCCGTAAATTGACGAAAGCTGTACTTATTGGTTAAACCGATAAAAGGTAGTTCGTCAAATTCCAACAAATTAATTGTTCCTTCTTTCTTCTCTTTATATGATTTTGGTACAGTTAGAAAAATTTCCTCCTCAAATAATGGGACCCATTCTACATTTGGATGTTCGATTTGCTCAGTGGTAATACATACATCATATTTTCCATTTTCCGTGAATTGTTGTAAATTTTCTTTTGATAACGGTACTTGTTGGTATTTAACATTGGAATAATTATTGAAGAACTGATCTAAGATATTCGTGAAAGTATATGGTAATGTCGTCACAATCGACAAGTTTCCACTTCCCTCGCCTCGTCTTTCCTCTAATCCACGCTCTAAATGATGTACCTCAGAGAAAACGCGCTCCGCACGTTTGAATAAAAACCTTCCATTTTCATTTAATGAAATGCGCTTGCCACTACGGAAAAACAAATCCATCCCTAACTCTGCTTCAAGATTAGTGATCGCCTTACTTAACGCTGGTTGCGAAATCGATAGTTCTTTAGCTGCAAGTGACACGTTTTCTAATTGTGCGGTTGTATAAAAGTATCGTAACTTTACTAGGTCCATAATTTTCCTCCCACCCTTAATAACCTGAAGTTATAAGGAAATAGTTAATTGGTATTTTTCATTATATCAAAATACGTTTAAAATGTAATTGTCACTGATATATGAACAAATTGTGAACAAAAAATATATGGGGGTTTTCAATATGAGATTAAAAGACAAAGTAGCGATCATTACAGGAGCAGCATCCGGTATGGGGCAAGGAGAAGCTATCCGTTTTGCAAAAGAAGGCGCAAAAGTAGTTGTAGCTGACTTGAATTTAGAAGGGGCAAAAGCTGTTGCTGAAGAAATTAAAGCGTTTGGCGGAGAAGCTATCGCTGTATCTGTGAACGTTATGAAAACCGAGGATATCAAAAATTGTGTCGAAATAACAGAAGATACTTTCGGTCCAGTTGATGTCTTAGTAAATAATGCAGGTGTATTTGATAAATATGCTAAATCATTAGATACGACTTTAGATCAATGGAACTTCTTCTTAAATATTAACTTAACAAGTGTATTCGAATTCTCGAATGCTGTTTTACCTAGCATGATTGAGCGTGGTACTGGTTCCATCGTAAATATTGCTTCTGTTGCTGGTTTGGTTGCAGGTAAAGGTGGAGCTGCTTATACCGCTACTAAGCATGGAGTAATTGGGTATACCAAGCATTTATCTTCTGAATATGCACGCCATGGTATTAAAATTAACGCTATTTGCCCAGGAACCATCGAAACACCTTTAGTTAAGGATGTTTTAGCTGGAATTCCAAAAGATTTAGTACCGACTCGTACATTTGGTCAAGTAGAAGAAGTCGCTGATTTAGCTGTATTTTTAGCATCAAATGAAGCGAAATTCATAAGTGGTGCCGCTGTACCAATCGATGGCGGATTTACCATTCAATAAATATACAAATTTTTAACTGCTTAATTTATAAAATAATACAAAGTGGAGAAGCAACGTGCTTGTTTCTCCACTTTTACGAGGTGACATCATGAAAAAACAAGGGAAAATCCACTATGCTTGGTGGATTATGGTGGCAAGTGCTGCAATTTACGCCGCAAGTGTCGGAATTATCGTAAGCTGTGCAGGTTTACTATACCGTGCAGTAGCAGAAGATCTTCAAGTTGGGGTTTCTAAAATTAGCTTGTATACATCGCTAATGTATTTAACTGTCACCATTTTACTACCATTTGCAGGAAAGATATTGAACAAATTTGATATCCGCTATATTTTAACGATTGCTGGTATTATAAATGCGCTAGCATTTGGATTAATGGGTACCTATCATTCTGTCTTCCCTTTCTATATTTCAGGGATTGCTTTAGGAATTGGTAGTACATTCTTAATTTACGGGTCCATTCCTTTAATCATGAACAACTGGTTTAAAGCAAAAGTTGGTACCTCTTTAGGTTTTGCTATGGCATTCATGGGGGTTGGCGGTGCGGTCTTCGCTCAAATCACCGGTGTCTTGATTGAATCGATTGGCTGGCGCTCAACATATATGACATTAGGTGTTATTGTAGCCATTCTTATTTTACCATTCTCTCTATTCGTTATTCGTTCAAAACCAGAACAACTAAATATGACTGCTTATGGTGCCGATGAAGTCTACACCGATACTACTAATACGCAACAAAAACCTGAATCAGGTGTCTTGAAAGGTGTTGCAATGAAATCCCCAGCATTCTATTTGGTTGTTTTATTCACAGGGCTTTTCGGACTGGCATCAACCGTTAGCTTCCATGTACCAAACTTTGTACAATCCGTAGGCTTTAGTGCTACAATGGCTGCTACAGGTGTAACTTGTGTAACGATTGGTCAAACAGGTGGTAAATTCCTGCTTGGTGCCATAAACGATAAAATGGGAATTAAAGTAGCTCTATTTGTTGGTATTGGCGGGGGTATGCTAGGTGTTGTCGCACTACTTATTTCTGATTCATTCGGAATTGGTATGCTATATACTGGTGCCTTACTATTTGGTATAGGATTCTCAGGGTCTACCTTACTTCCTCCAGTCGTGATTCGAGAAGTATTCGGCGGGCGAGACTACGCATCCATTTATACAACGATCATGTCAGCCTCTACATTAGGTGTGGCATTCGGTACAACATTATTCAGTTACATTTTTGATTCAACAGGTTCTTACTATACTGTATTCATTATTGTTATTGTCCTCTTTATCATTACGATTTCTTCAAGTTTAATTTCTTTAAAATGGAAGAAAAAATTAAATTTTAACTAATGAAAAAGCCTACAAGATCCTATGAGATCTTGTAGGCTTTTTTATAGCCACTCTTCAAACTGAAGAATCATTTCACCTACACCCAAACTAATACGATGTGAAGTATAGGGACTAACATCCATTTCAAAGTAGTCACTACAAATTACTGGCATAAATAATTTACTCATGCTCAGTTTTTAAAAACTATCTCTTTTAGTTTTGGTATTTTCTTGAAAAAGGTTGTATAATAGGTCAATTGTTGAATAAGTTTGAAAGGTTGTTTTTGTATGAGCTATTTTAAAACTTACATGTTGCTTATTGGAATCATGATTATTTGGGGTTTCAACGTTTCTGTTATAAAAATTTTAGTCGAACACATTCAACCTGTGACCATAACTTCTCTAAGAATTTTTACGGCTTCTTTGATAGTCTTTTTAATTTTGGGAATGCTTGGCCTCATTCGTCTTCCAAAAAAATCTGAACTTTTTTACATTTTTGGGGGAGCCCTTTTGAGCGTAGTCTTTCACCATTATTTTTTAGCAGAAGGGTTAACAAAAACTTCAGCTACGAATACTGGATTGATTTTGGGGATGGGACCTTTATTGACAGCCATCTTTTCTATGGTGATTTTTCGCAAAAAACTTACATTCATTCGAGTTCTTGGGTTTATTTGTGGGGCTCTTGGCGTGAGTGTTACCGTTTTGGCCGGAAGTGGTGGCATCCATTCTATTAATCTAGGAGATTTTGATATTTTACTCTCCATTCTTTCACAAGCGCTAAGTTTTATCCTGATTTATAAAGCTTCGAAAACGATGGACCCGCGGCTATTAACGGGTTACATGATGCTAATTGGATCATTTATTTTATTTGCCATAAGTCTTTGGAAGGAACCACATGGTTTAGCTTCAATCTCATCTGCTTCGTTTTCTATCTGGGTAGCTTTCTTTTTCTCAGCTATTTTTGCTACAGGAATAGGTCATATGACTTATAATTACATCATTGGAAAGGTTGGAGCCGCAGAATCCTCTATCTTCTTAAACTTCAACACCTTTTTTTCATTAGTCGGTGTGGCTATTCTTTTGAACGAAGCAATCGTTCCAGCACATTTTTTTGGTCTTATCTTCATTGTTTCAGGAGTATTACTTGGATCGGGAGCAATAGAACTATTGTTGCTTCGTCGAAAAAATAAAGCTATGTAGTTTCTAGCTACTATTCATAAATTTGATTGCTGTCTCATATTCGACCCTAAATTGAAGTGTACATCACTTGTTTTTCTGGTAAAAAAAGAAAAGATTATTCCACCTAGTCGTTCCGCAGCAATCTTTTAGAAAAGGTAAACGTACATAACTATTCCTTTATAATTACTCCTTTCAAACTATCTGTACTAGTTTAATCTTTTTTAAATCCCTAAAAAATGAAATGAAACTTAATTATAACTAAGAA
>NZ_JBNNML010000024.1:0-13102 GCF_050272735.1 Peribacillus sp. NPDC046944 | reverse complement strand
CGCCGATGGTAGTTGGGGGTTTCCCCCTGTGAGAGTAGGACGCCGCCAAGCCATTTCAAAGGTCAGCCATTAGGCTTGGCCTTTTTTTGTGTGCAAAAAAGGGGTGTATGCCCCTAGTGACTTATGATCTTTCAGGAATTTCACCGACCAAGACTTCCAGGTTTAAGCCATTCGAAGACTAACAAAGGTATCTTGGCTTGGCTTATTTTAAGGAACTGTACAATAGAGGGGTAATCATCATTCGGCATCGTTTTCAGGAGTTCTGCCCACCATTCTGTTTCATAACGAGCTATTATACTAAGGTTGTATGAGATTAAATAATGAATCAGGAGTTCAGGTAGTGAAAAAGCCGATGAATTCTTATTGAGTGATAGCATAAAAAGTTCAGCCTCCATATTGAATCGCATAGGAGATGGCCCATTCATATCGAGTGGCCCATCTACTTTTAATGATAGCTTCCCCTTCATCTCTTTCAAGTCAGTTACTTCTTTCGTTTTACCCTTCATGAATTCGAAGAAACGGTCGGCCGTCATTTGGTAGCTATCGAGTATAGAAGAAGGTAGTTCAAAACCATCATGGATATAAACGGGCGTGATGAAATTTGTTTTGGAATGGGTCCACGCAATCGATTGCAATTCAGGAATTTCTGCCAATAAGGATTCCATCGAAAACTTCTCCCCTTCCAAATGTTTAATATGGAATAAGTTTTCGGCAACCGAAGTGAAAAGTCCATTCTTCTGTGTTTTTACTTCATCCTTTAAAAAATCATATTGCTGTTTTTTTCTTTTCCTTGTCGTGACTCCATGGGCAAGTAAAGAGGTAGACTCCGGATAGTTAGGATTAACGGTAAGGAGGCAGGCTTTTAATAAATGGGTAAACCCATAAAAGGATAAGATTGGTTGTATGCAAAGAGGTGCTTTGGCTGATTGGTTATAGTAGATTTTAGAGTGCTCAATATAGTAAATGAATGGGTAACAGTTTTCATAACTTTTTTTTTCGGCATCTTCTATTTTTCCTTGCGTATAACGTTTTTGTAAAAAAAGTTGAGAAGAAGTAGCCGAAAAAAAGGGGGTGAATTTATCGAAATTATCATTGTTTTCAGGCATAATGAGTACTCCTTTTAATTAATAGAATAATCAAACATTTCATTCTTATCTTGACAGTAGTATAACCAATTGATAACCTACAAATAATATTTTTAAGTAGGAGGGGAAAAAAATGTGGGAAAATAAATTTGCAAAAGAGGGTTTAACTTTTGATGATGTCCTATTAATACCGGCAAAATCAGAGGTTTTACCGAAAGATGTTAATCTTCAGGTCAATCTAGCAGAAAATTTAAGGCTTAACCTTCCTATCATCAGTGCAGGAATGGATACCGTAACAGAAGCTGAAATGGCAATTGCGATGGCCCGTCAAGGTGGATTAGGTATCATTCATAAAAATATGTCGATTGAGGCTCAAGCTGAACTGGTTGATAAAGTAAAACGGTCAGAAAGTGGTGTCATTACGGATCCATTTTTCTTGACGCCCGATCATCAAGTGTTTGACGCAGAGCATTTAATGGGTAAATACCGGATCTCAGGTGTTCCTGTCGTTAATAATGAAGAGGAACAAAAGCTCGTTGGTATCATTACAAACCGTGACTTGCGATTTATTTCCGATTTCTCCTTGAAAATTTCCAGTGTAATGACTGTGGAGAATCTTGTGACGGCCCCGGTTGGCACAAACTTGGAACAAGCTGAAAAGATTCTTCAAAAGTATAAAATTGAAAAACTACCTCTTGTAAATGATCAAGGCGTATTAAAGGGCCTTATTACTATTAAAGATATTGAAAAAGTCATCGAGTTTCCTAATTCCGCTAAAGATAAGCAAGGTAGACTACTTGCAGGTGCAGCGGTGGGAGTAACAAAAGACACAATGAAACGTGTAGAAATGCTAGTGAAGTCTCAAGTAGATGCTATTGTACTAGATACGGCACATGGTCACTCTGCTGGGGTCCTTAACGTAGTAAAAGATATCCGTGAGGCTTATCCTAATTTAACAATCATCGCAGGAAACGTTGCCACTGCCGAAGGAACGAAAGCTTTAATCGAGGCAGGAGCCGATGTTGTTAAAGTGGGAATCGGACCAGGTTCAATTTGTACTACTCGGGTGGTTGCTGGTGTGGGTGTCCCACAAATCACCGCTGTTTACGATTGTGCTACAGAAGCAAGAAAGCATGGTAAAACGATTATTGCAGATGGAGGAATTAAATACTCGGGCGATATCGTCAAGGCACTTGCTGCAGGTGGTCATGCCGTTATGCTAGGTAGCATGTTAGCCGGAACAACTGAGAGCCCTGGAGAAACGGAAATTTTCCAAGGACGCCGTTTCAAAGTGTATCGGGGAATGGGTTCCGTTGCTGCTATGGAAAAGGGTTCTAAAGATCGGTATTTCCAAGAAGATAATAAGAAATTCGTGCCAGAAGGAATTGAAGGCAGACTTCCTTATAAAGGGCCACTATCAGAAACCATCTATCAGTTAATTGGTGGAATCCGGTCCGGTATGGGTTATTGCGGAACTGGTTCATTAGAAGAGTTGAGAGAAAATGCTCAGTTTGTTAAGATGACGGGTGCTGGATTAAGAGAAAGTCATCCACATGATGTACAAATTACCAAAGAAGCTCCCAATTACTCTATGTAATCAAATTAACATATGATTGTCATAAAAATTTATTGTAAAAATAGACAGGGTCTTCGATTACTCTGTCTATTTTTTTTATTTTTTCTGTGATAAACTAGACAAAGTGTCAAGGGGATTACATAGAATTCTTTGTATTCTATAGAGATAAGCTTAATAGTTGGAGGTATTGGAAATTGAAAAAAATCAGCAAGATTACTCTCGTTTTCACTTTTGTCTTTGTTCTTGTTATGTCACAATTTGCCTATCAACCACAGAAGGCTCAAGCTGAAACTGATTTAGGCTTAAAGGCAGAGGCTGCCATCATCATTGATGGAGTAACAGGGCAAATCGTCTATGAAAAGAATGCCGATAAAGTTTTAGGCATTGCTTCTATGTCAAAAATGATGACAGAGTATATCATCATGGAAGCGATTAAAAATGGGAAAATCACTTGGGATCAAAAGGTTAAAATAAATAAGTATGTTCACGATCTTTCAAAGGCACCGAACTTGTCGAATATTGGCTTAACTGAAGGGGAAGATTATACAGTTAAGGAACTATACCAAGCTATGGCTGTCTATTCAGGAAATGCTGCAACAGTAGCTCTTGCGCAGCTAATTTCTGGCAGTGAAAAGAATTTCGTGAAATTGATGAATGAAAAAGCTGGTAAGTTAGGACTGAAGCATTATAAATTCGTTAACGCGAGTGGTTTAAATAACTCGGATCTTTTAGGGGAATACCCTACTGGTAAGGCTGATGAAGAGAACGTCATGACGGCTAAGGATACGGCACTTCTTGCTTATCGTCTAATTAACGACTATCCGGAAGTATTAGATTATGCCAGTATTTCTAAGCTGAAGTTCCGAGATGGAAAAGAGTATTCTAATTTCAACTGGATGTTACCTGGTCTAATTTTTGAATATGAGGGTGTAGATGGACTTAAAACAGGTTCTACAGACTACGCTGGTTACGCTCATACGGGCACAGTCATCCGAGATGGGCAGCGTTATATAACCGTAGTGATGAAATCCACTACTAAAAACGAACGTTTTGCCGATAGCACTAAGCTGATGAATTATGCATACAGTACATTTAAAAAAGAAAAAGTCCTTCCTGCTAATTACGAAGTAAAAGGTAACAAGAGCCTGGCTGTCGTGAAAGGGAAGGAAGACAGCATTAAAGTTCAATCTAAGAAAGCGATTGAAATGCTAGTCGAAAACGGCGAAAAAGATCAATATAATACTAAAGTTGTAGTTGATAAAAGCAAGTTGAATAAAGATGGTAAGTTAACGGCCCCAATCAAAAAAGGGGAGAAGCTGGGTTATATCGCTGTAACTCCTAAGCAGGGTGAAGATTATGGATTTATTAACAGTGATACAGCGAAAGTCGATTTAGTGGCTGCTGAAACTGTTGATAAAGCTAACTGGTTCGTATTATCAATGCGAGCAATCGGTGGATTCTTCGGTGATGTATGGAGCAGTGTGGCCTCTACGGTTAAAGGCTGGTTTTAATTTTCGTGTATAAAATGGTTGCGTAATGTGTAAAATTATAGTACATTATGGAAAACAATTTGATTTCGAGAAAACCATGACAGGAAAAAGTAATAAGTGCTTCTTTCTTAAGAGAGCCGGTGGCTGGTGCAAATCGGTGTGAGAGTCTTATGAATCCCTCCTGGAGTAAAGTATGGAACGCCTTTACTAGGTTAGTAATTACTTTCGGCTAAAAGCCGTTATCGTGATAAGTGGAAGGTGTTTTTTCGTACACCTTTAACTAGGGTGGCAACGCGGGTTAACTCTCGTCCCTTCTTCAGGGGACGGGAGTTTTTTGCGTTCTCGAGTAAAATCATCAGTAAATAAGGAGGAAATGTAATGTTGGACTTGAAATACGTAAGAAATAACTTTGAAGAGTTAAAGAATGTTTTGCAATTCAGGGGAGAAGATTTGACCGATTTAGGTAAATTCGAGGAACTTGATGTTAAACGCCGTTCTTTAATTGCGGATACCGAAAAGTTAAAAAGTAAACGAAATGAAGTATCTCAACAGGTAGCCATTTTAAAACGGGAGAAGAAAGATGCAGACCAACTGATTACGGAGATGCGTCAGGTTGGCGATCAAATAAAGGGGTATGACGAAGAACTACGTGAAGTAGAAGCGCAATTAGCGAAGTTGCTCCTTTCTATACCGAATATTCCACATGAAAGTGTTCCAGTAGGAGAAACGGAAGACGATAACGTGGAAATTCGCAAATGGGGTGAATTGCCGGAATTCACATTCGAACCTAAGCCCCATTGGGATGTGGCTGGTGATCTAGGAATACTGGACTTCGAAAGAGCTGCGAAAGTGACGGGTAGTCGTTTTGTCTTTTATAGAGGTCTTGGTGCCCGTTTGGAACGTGCATTGATTAGCTTTATGCTGGATTTACATGTCGAAGAACATGGATATGAGGAAATGCTGCCTCCTTATATGGTCAATCGTGCAAGCATGACAGGTACAGGACAGCTGCCTAAGTTCGAGGAAGACGCATTCAGAATTGAAAGCGAGGATTATTTCTTGATTCCTACTGCGGAAGTACCGGTTACCAACTTCCATCGTGATGAAATCTTGAGTGCCGATGATCTGCCAATCAGCTATGCGGCATATAGTGCATCTTTCCGTTCAGAAGCAGGTTCTGCAGGCCGGGATACACGCGGGTTAATTCGCCAGCATCAATTCAACAAAGTGGAATTAGTGAAATTCGTGAAGCCGGAAGATTCATACGCAGAATTAGAAAAGCTTACAGGTCATGCCGAGAAAGTTCTTCAATTACTTGGATTGCCTTATCGAGTCCTGAGTATGTGTACGGGTGATCTTGGATTTACTGCTGCTAAAAAATATGACCTTGAAGTATGGATTCCAAGCTATGGAACCTACCGGGAAATCTCATCATGCAGTAACTTTGAGGCATTCCAGGCTAGACGGGCCAATATCCGTTTCCGTCGTGAGGCGAAAGGCAAACCGGAACACGTTCATACATTGAATGGATCAGGTCTTGCCATTGGACGGACAGTAGCCGCTCTTTTGGAAAACTATCAACAGGAAGACGGCACGGTCATCATCCCTGAAGTATTACGCCCATATATGCGTGGTGCGGAAGTCATC
Organism: Peribacillus sp. NPDC046944; assembly: GCF_050272735.1. NCBI lineage: Bacteria > Bacillati > Bacillota > Bacilli > Caryophanales > Bacillaceae > Peribacillus > Peribacillus sp. NPDC046944. The sequence continues at coordinate 7,304 of NZ_JBNNML010000024.1, read as the reverse complement.
AAGCCAAAATAATGTTTAAAATCATAGTGTGGACCAGACCCCGAAAAGGGTAATCTGGTCCACTAATAATTATTTTAAAAAAGTGTTCTAAGAGTGCTTGACTTCTTTTGTGAATCGGTGTAATATAATAAATGTTGATACGGAGGTATACCCAAGTTCGGCTGAAGGGATCGGTCTTGAAAACCGACAGGGGAGTCAAATCCCGCGGGGGTTCGAATCCCTCTACCTCCTCCATAACTTATTAATAACCACAGCGCATAAATTGGATATCGTTGTCCCGTTACAGAAATGTAACGGGATTTTTGTTTTCTGATATAACAAAAAAACCATTGACAACAACGCCAATGGTTTTTCTTTATTTATTACGTAGTAAACGGGTTTGTTCCATGTATTCAGCAATCCGTTTTATAAGAGGTTCGATGCTAGCTTCATCGTGCATAAGATCATATTCATTAATGTTTAAACGAAGGACCGGACAGGCATTGAATTGATTGATCCATTCCTCGTAACGATTGTGCATTTCCTGCCAATATTCAATCGGTGTATGCTGTTCCATCGGACGTCCACGTACTTGGATTCGATTAAGGATATCATCGATTGAACCCTCAAGATAGATGACCAAATCGGGGTGGGGGAAGTAAGGTGTCAGCACCATGGCGTTGAACAGGCTGGTATACGTTTCGTAGTCCACTTCATTCATAGTGCCTTTTTCATAGTGCATTTTCGCAAAAATCCCCGTATCTTCATAAATGGATCGGTCCTGAATGAAGCCGCCGCCATACTCGAAAATCTTTTTCTGCTCTTTAAACCGTTCAGCGAGGAAATAGATTTGCAGGTGGAAACTCCAACGATCAAAATCATCATAGAATTTATCAAGATAAGGGTTGGCATCCACCTTTTCAAAAGATGTCCTGAATTGCAGGGCATCCGCCAAGGCGTTCGTCATCGTCGATTTACCTACGCCAACCGTACCGGCTATTGTAATGACAGCATTGTTCGGGATATTATACTTTTTACGCAAGTTCATGTGGTACTACTCCTTTTTGCAGGGCATTCTCTATTTGGTTAATCATCATATTTAGATCGTTCTTGTTCCCGACGAAGTCTAAATCATCCCCATTAAATGTGAGGACGGGTATGTCTGGGTGCTGTTGTTCGAACGTTTCCATGAATATTTGATAATCTGAGGATAGCTGTTGTAGGTAACTAGGACTGATATTTTTTTCGAATTCACGCCCTCTTTTGCTAATTCGAGTTAAGAGTGTGTCTAAACTAGCATTCAAATAAATGACCATATTTGGCTTGGGCATGTCTCGAGTTAAAATATTAAATATTTCAATGTATTTATTGTACTGTTCGTCCTTTAACGTTCGTTCTGCAAAAATCAAATTCTTGAATATATGATAATCAGCCACCACGGCTTGTTCATTGGTGAGAAACTTGGTTTCAATATCTTCTAATTGCTTATAACGGTTACATAGAAAAAACATCTCTGTTTGAAAGCTCCACTCATCGATATTATCGTAAAATTTCCCGAGAAATGGATTTTCATCAACGATTTCTTTCAATAAAGAAATGTTGAAGTGATCAGAAATTACTTTTGCAAGTGATGTTTTTCCCACACCAATTGGTCCTTCGACAGTGATAAATGGGATGGTTTTCATCCATTCTGTCCTCCTTCAATGAGGTATCGGACTGAAACTTCCAGTTTGTTATGTTTTTCAGCCAAAAGATATTGTAACACAACTGGGAGGATTCTGTGGTATTTTGTTGGTTCCAAATTGTAGAGAATGACTGGTAAGCGCGAAGGGAAATACTCAAAAATCCAATGAACTTTTCTTTGTAGAAGCTCTAAGGACGTGGTTCATCATGGTCAGTGCATAATAGTTATCATCCTTTGAGGCAGAAGCGATACAATCTTCAGGAACCCATAATTCATATTCTCTCATATAAGCATCATTGGCTGTGAAAAGGACACAGATGTTACCGGCAATCCCTGTGAGGATTAAACGTTTTACATGAAGTTGATGGAGAAGCGTGTTCAGTGCCGTTCCATAAAAAGCGGAATGCTTCGGTTTGATTAAGAAGAACTCATCTTGCTCTGGTTTGATTCTTTCTATTAGATTAGCATTTCTTTCATTTTTGCAGGTCTCGATGATTTTATTGTAATCGGCCTGCCATAACTTATAGTGATCGTTAATATAAATGATTGGATAGCCATTTTCTTTCATATATCTTTTTAATTCTATTATCGGTTTCATGATAGCTTTAGTATGTTGAAGGAGCATATCACCATTATCAAAATTAAAGTCATTGATCATATCGATAATCAGTAGGGCGATTGAAGGGGAATCAGGTCGGTTCATGTAGTATCCTCCTTAAGTATGCAAAATTACTTGCGACAGGTAGCTGCTTACGGTACTATTCATTAGAATAAGTAGTTGACCTTTATTTTGTCTTATATTTGTCTATTTACTCCTACTTAGTAAAAGGGGGTTTTTTCATGAAAGATGATATATATTATATGAACGTAGCCTTGGGTGAAGCTGAGAAAGCGCGCCAACTGAATGAAGTACCAATTGGGGCCGTGATAGTTATAGAAGACCGGATCGTTGCGAGAGGTCATAATTTGCGGGAAACGGACCAAAACGCGATAGCCCATGCGGAGCTGCTTGCCATCAATGAAGCGTGTGTGGAACTTGGTAGTTGGCGACTTGAAGAGGCGACGCTTTATGTCACACTGGAGCCATGCCCGATGTGTGCTGGCGCAATTCTGCAGTCAAGGGTGAAACGGGTCGTATTTGGTGCCCATGATCCAAAAGCAGGCTGTGCGGGAACCTTTATGGACTTACTTCAAGATCAGCGGTTCAATCATCAATGTGAGGTTACGAGCGGTGTGCTCGAAGAAGAGTGTGGCGGGATTTTAACAGCTTTCTTTAAACAACTGAGGAATCGAAAGAAAGCGCTGAAGCAAAAGAAAAGGGAAGAAAGCCAGGTAACAGAAAATTAATGACGTGAAACTAAGAGTCAGTTTTTCACCTCCTAAAAAATGGAGCATTGCCATTCCTTGCCCAACACTTGCGTTTTTTTTATAACCTTAGTATAATAAGATATGCGTCGTAGTGACGCTATGAATATTGGTCTCACATTTGCCGTGCTAGACGGGGAGGTAGCGGTGCCCTGTACTCGCAATCCGCTCTAGCGAGGTTGAATTCCTTCTCGAGGTTAGCATTCTGTAGGGTCTGCCTTAAGTAAGTGGTGTTGACGCCCGGGTCCTGCGCAATGGGTCTCCATGAACCATGTCAGGTCCGGAAGGAAGCAGCATTAAGTGGAAGTTCTCATGTGCCGCAGGGTTGCCTGGGCTGAGCTAACTGCTTAAGTAACGCTTATGGTTGCTAATCGACGGAAGGTGCACGGCAGTTATTTTACATAATCAAAAAACTCATTCGTAAAGGGTGGGTTTTTTTGCACGTTAAGAAGGTAATTCGGTTCATCGAAGCACTTTTCTTTAATGGATTTTGAAATTAAGGAAACCAGTACGGTATAATAGAAATGATGGAGAAAATAAGGAGGGATTTCCGTGGGGTATCAGGCATTATACCGAGTGTGGCGGCCACAACAGTTCATTGATGTTGTTGGACAGGGGCATGTGACGAAAACGTTGCAGAATGCTCTTGTCGGGCAAAAAGTTTCCCATGCCTATTTATTCTCGGGACCGCGTGGGACAGGGAAAACGAGTGCGGCCAAAATACTTGCAAAAGCAGTTAACTGCGAACATGCGCCTACAAGTGAACCCTGTAACGAATGTGCTACTTGCCGCGGAATCACCGATGGCTCCATATCAGATGTTATTGAAATAGATGCAGCATCCAATAATGGCGTCGAAGAAATCCGTGACATTCGTGATAAGGTCAAATATGCACCGAATGCGGTTACATATAAAGTTTATATTATTGATGAGGTACACATGCTTTCGCAGGGGGCGTTTAATGCCTTATTAAAAACATTGGAAGAACCACCAAAGCACGTCATTTTCATATTGGCGACGACTGAACCTCATAAAATTCCATTAACGATCATTTCCCGCTGTCAGCGATTTGATTTTAAAAGAATACAACCACAGGACATTGTCGGACGGATGTCACAAATCATCGCCGAGAGTGGGATTTCCTGTGATGAGCAGGCTCTTCACATCATTGCCAGAGCAGCCGAGGGCGGGATGCGTGATGCGCTTAGTCTACTTGACCAGGCCATTTCATTCAGTTCCGAAACGGTATCGGTGGAAGATGCTTTAACGGTAACGGGCTCCGTGTCTCAATCGTTCTTAAGTAGATTGGCGAAAGCGATATACGATAAGGAAGTTGCCGTGGCTCTTGAAGTCCTTGATGAATTATTGGCTATGGGAAAAGACCCAGCCCGCTTCATTGAAGATATGATTTATTATTTCCGTGACATGCTTCTGTTCCAGGCTGCCCCATCTCTTGCAGAATCCTTTGAAAGGGTGTTGATTGACCCGCAATTCAAGGAGTTGGCAGAAGTGATCCCTTCTAAATCGATCTATTCGATTATTGAAAGTTTCAACCAAACGCAACAAGATATGAGGTGGACGAACCATCCCCGTATATTCCTGGAAGTTTCCCTGGTGAAGCTATGTAATGAGCAAAAGCCTAATGAAATGGATAACGGGAAGGTCCAACAATTGCTTCAAAAGATAGAAGCGTTGGAAAAACAAATGATGGATTTACAGCAAAATGGAATTGCTGCCGTTGTTTCTGAAAAACCGGCGGAACAGGCAAAACCCCAACGGTCGATGAAAAAGGCTTACAAGGCGCCGACGGGAAAGATAAACCAAGTATTGAAGCAAGCTACGAAACCTAATTTACAGGGTGTAAAGAGTAAATGGGGGGAAGTGCTTGAACAGTTAGGGCAGCAAAACCAAAAGTCACTCGCGGCTCTGTTGACGGAAGCGGAACCTGTTGCTGCGTCTACGGAAGCTTTTGTGGTAAAATTCAAATATGATATTCATTGCCAAATGGCGATGGAAAATAACCGTTTCATAGAAGTGATCGCCTCTATCATGCAGCAATTAACTGGTCATCGTATGGAGATAGCCGGAGTTCCGGAGAGTCAGTGGCAGAAGTTGCGGGAGGATTTTATTTCAACACAACAGTTTGAAGGCCCAGAAGAAACGGAATCAAAAGAAGAAGACCCTTTCATAGCCGAAGCAAGAAAGTTAGTCGGAGATGATTTGCTCGAAATTAAAGAATAATTGGAGGTAGGAAAAATGGGTATGCGTGGCGGTAATATGCAAAATATGATGAAACAAATGCAAAAAATGCAAAAGAAAATGGCAGAGGCACAAGAAGAGTTAGGTGAAAAGAAGATTGAAGGAACAGCTGGTGGCGGAATGGTAACGGTTATTGTAACCGGACATAAGGAAATCGTAGATGTCATTATCAAACCGGAAGTCGTTGACCCGGATGATATCGATATGCTGCAAGATCTAGTGTTGGCTGCTACCAATGATGCTTTGAAAAAGGCAGAAGAACTAACAAGCCAAACGATGGGACAATTCACCAAGGGAATGAACCTTCCAGGCATGTTTTAAGCAAGTTTAAAAGAAACTTCCTTTCAAGGGGGTTTCTTTTGAAATTTTAGGAGGAATTTGATGCATTATCCAGAACCGATTTCCAAGCTTATTGATAGCTTTATGAAATTGCCGGGGATAGGGCCGAAAACTGCGGCTCGATTAGCCTTTCATGTACTGAGCATGAAAGAAGATACTGTTTTGGATTTTGCGAAAGCGTTGGTGAATGCAAAGCGAAATCTCATGTACTGCACAGTATGCGGGCACATAACGGATCAGGATCCTTGCTATATTTGCGAGGATCAAAGAAGAGATAGGGACTTGATATGTGTCGTGCAGGACCCTAAGGATGTCATAGCCATGGAAAAGATGAGGGAATTCAATGGCCTGTATCATGTATTGCATGGCAGTATTTCGCCAATGGACGGTATTGGTCCGGAAGATATAAATATTCCTGATTTATTGAAGCGACTTCAAGATGAAACGGTACAGGAGGTCATATTGGCCACGAATCCTAATATCGAAGGAGAAGCGACGGCCATGTACATTTCCCGGTTGCTTAAACCATCGGGAATTAAAGTGACGCGGATTGCTCACGGGCTTCCAGTTGGAGGGGACTTGGAGTATGCAGATGAAGTGACTCTATCAAAAGCAATAGAAGGAAGAAGAGAAATATAAGATAGCTTGGAGGACTCCGCGTGTTCTTTCGTAAAAAAAAACAGCTTCGAAACGAATATAATGAGGCGTTGATAGGGGAACTTGAACAGTTGAAAAGGAATTGGCATAACCAAAAATCCTTACTTGAAAAAAGTGTAGACCCATCTGTAGAAGTAATCGCACAAACGAGGTTAGCGGAAGTGAAGTATTTCTACTTATTTAGAGAAGTGAAAAGAAGAAATGTCCGCATACAAAGATGATAGACCGTGGTTATAAGGGGTTTCCTTTATAACCATTTTTTTGGGCCGGTTCTTTATCTATATCATCCAACATATAAGTGTAATACAAGCTTGTGGGGAGGTATGAGATTGGAACCAATTGTTTTTGTGGCTGTAATTGGCGGTTTGATTCTTGTTCTTTTAATTATTGGAGCACCATTGAAACCCATTCGATTTATAGGACAAGGCATTATAAAAGTCATCATTGGGGCAGCTTTTTTATTCTTCCTTAATATGCTGGGTAATCAAGCGGGTATTCATGTCCCGATCAATTTAGTGACCTCTGCGGTTGCTGGACTGCTTGGGATACCGGGAGTTGCTGCTCTAGCGGCTATCGGATACTGGATAGTATAGAAGTGAAAGCGGAAGGTGTTGAAAAAGCTTCAAGGAAAACTCCTTGAAGCTTCTATTGATTTAACGAAAGTGGAGGCAAGCCATGTATTTTTTATAAAATAGTAAAATATCTATTGACGGAAATAAAACAACCTGATAATATATTAGGAGTCGCAACAATGACAAACAAATTAATAAACATTCAATCAACAAAACAACATAAATAAATGTTGACAAGAGCTTGGATGCGTGGTAAGATAATAAAGTCGCTTACGAGGTAAGCGATTGAATAATCGCTCTTTGAAAACTGAACAAAACAAAGCGCCAACGTAAATTTTGAGTGAGCACACACTGTAAAAAAGCAAAATGAGCAAGTCAAACATTTCTTCGGAGAGTTTGATCCTGGCTCAGGACGAACGCTGGCGGCGTGCCTAATACATGCAAGTCGA
>NZ_JBNNML010000023.1:0-17408 GCF_050272735.1 Peribacillus sp. NPDC046944 | reverse complement strand
AAATGTTTGACTTGCTCATTTTGCTTTTTTATAGTGTGTGCTCACTCAAAATTTACGTTGGCGCTTTGTTTTGTTCAGTTTTCAAAGAGCAATTTCGTTGTCGTTTCTCTCAAAGCGACTTCGTTAGTTTATCATGTTTCGCTGCTGTTTGTCAACAACTTTTTTAAAATAATTTTCAACAGCTTGTTGAGCCGTTTAAGTTGCTGTCTTAGCGACAAGAAATAATATACCATGTATAAAAAATGTTTGCAATATATTTTTACAAAGTTTTTTTAAAAAAGTTTTCATTTTCATTTCTTCTATATAAACTTCCCCTGCATTCACTTTATCTCCGTAACAAAATTAAAATATCCCGCATATTTCATCTTGAATTTATATATAGATAGATTGATATCTTTTTTATGAGGTGAAATGATGAATCTTTTATTGGTTGCGCTACTCATTTGTTATAGCATGGCTCTTTATTTATTCTGCACCGCTTTTTATGAAGCCATTAAATTCAGTAAAGAAAAAGGGAAAGTGAACGGCACGACCTTCTTATTCAGCTTTATCTTCGCCTTGATTTTCACCAGGATGACCTATTTATTCTATCCCTATGAATAAAAGCAGTAAGTCGCGTCAGACTTACTGCTTTTATATGAGTCTTTTTCAACCTTCTTTCCCTTCAGCTTTTAAAAACGTCGTTAGACCAACCAAGATGATGGTGCCTCCGAGAACTTGAGTCCATAGAATAGGCTCATCGAGAATAAAGTAAGCAAGGACCGTGGCTCCTACCGGCTCCAGAAGTATCGCCATCGAAATGGTTGTAGTACTTAGCCATTTCAATGTCCAGTTGAATAACGAATGTCCTAATAACGTTGGAAAGATGGCAAGAAGAATGAAATAGATCCAATCTTCAACGGCATAGGGCGCGAGTGCCTCGCCTTTAACAAGAACATAGACGAACAAAGTAACCGCACTAATGCTATACACGACAAATGTGTATGTTATAGAAGAGATACGTTTTACAACACTCTGTCCAAACAATAGGTAACCCGTTACTAATGCACATGCGATAAGGGCTAGGACATCCCCCCAAAGTGCCATCCCGCTGATTCGGAAATCTCCCCAGCTGATGACAAAACTTCCGGCTATCGCGATGACGCCACTACCTATCGCTCTCAACGAAAACCTTTCTTTAAAAAAGAAGTAAGCCCCCGCGAAAGCGAATAACGGCTGAAGTGTGACAAGGACTGTCGAACTGGCCACAGATGTGTAATTGAGCGATTCAAACCACAGTATGAAATGAAAGGCTAGAAACACACCAGCGGCAATCGATAACAACCAGTCCTTTTTCCGGATGAGCTTGAGTTCATGCCGGTACTTGATAAGGAAAACAGGAAGCATCAATAGAACGGTAAATAATAATCGATAAAAAGCAATGATTCCCGAAGGCGCAGTTGCTAATTTGACCAAGATCGCCGAAAAAGAAACCGAGGCTACTCCTATAGCTAAAGCCAAATAGGGATTCATTTTTGGTTTGGGCTGCATTCTCTCTCCTCTTTCCCCGAATTCTAGTTTGAAGTTTATTTTACTATGGTAGAATTATAAGGGATAGTTTATTTGAAATGGGCAATATTGAATAGATTATTAATTCTTCTATCTTTTCTGAGGAGATGTGAATGGTATGGAATGGGTGTTCGAACCTCAATCTGAACTGCAGATATTGATAAAGTTAGGGATTTCGGCTCTCCTCGGATTAATCATTGGGTTAGAGAGGGAGATGAAACGGAAACCAGTCGGACTAAAAACAAGTCTGGTCATTTCCATCGTCAGCTGTTTATTAACAATCGTTTCGTTGGAATCAGCTTATAAATTTCCAGGCAGTGACGATGTTAATATCACGATGGACCCTCTTCGTCTTGCGGCCCAAATCGTATCAGGGGTCGGTTTCATCGGTGCAGGGGTCATCCTGCGTCGCGATAATAACAGCATTTCCGGTTTAACGACCGCCGCCATCATATGGGGTGCCGCAGGTATTGGGATTGCGGTCGGGGCAGGATTCTTCCTTGAAGCGATCGCTGGAGTCATCCTGTTAATCATCAGTGTCGAATTGGTGCCGTCCCTTGTCACTTGGCTCGGACCAAGAAAATTGAGACAAAAGGAAATCTTTCTAAAGCTAGAGATCAAGGGTAAAGATGATATTGCTATCGTACTGAAGAAAATTAAAGAAGAGAATATTTACATCAAGGCGCTTCGGATTAAAGATGTCGAAGAAGACCTTCACCTTTTAACACTAAAAGTGTTGGTCGATTATAAAGTCAAGACTTCCGAGGTGTACTATACCGTCTCTAAACTCAGTGAAATATCCAGAGTGGAAATTGAAAATGGCTAATGTACAAAACCCGTTTGAATTCCTTCAAACGGGTTTTTCTTACTCATTTTACAAATTATAAAATTTAATATTGACTTTTCTTCGGATTCCGAATAAAATAATTATTGTACCATAACCCGGGGGCTTAGCTCAGCTGGGAGAGCGTTTGGCTGGCAGCCAAGAGGTCAGGGGTTCGATCCCCCTAGTCTCCATACTTCGAAACCCTTTGCTTTTAAGCAAAGGGTTTTTCTTTGTATCCCTCCCCTTTTCTTCTCAAAAAACTTCCCTTTATAATCGCCTTAACAGTAATTCATGCTTTTTCCCTCTACGTTGAAATAGCTACATTTTGCTTACCCTTGCCTCGATACCATTCTCATCTCACATCGGACGATTCAAACCAGCCACTCATCAGTTGTTTTTTCTTGTGTTTCTGATATTTTTAGAAGAGTGAAGGAGCTAACTGTTTTCGGAATAAATTCGTCAGGCACTTTTTCACATTTATTTTAACTAAAGTGGAAATAAGGGTACAATTAATAACTCTAATATAAATAATTAATGAGGTGAAAGAATGATTGCAAAGACTGAAGAAGATTTTAATGGCTTGAAAGAAATCGGCAAAATTATTGCCTCCATTAGAGATGAATTGGTACAAAGATCAGTCCCTGGCGTAACGACCAAAGAACTTGATGATATTGCTGGAGAACTGCTAAAGAAGGCAGGTGCCATTTCCGCCCCAAAAGGGGAATATGATTTTCCTGGTTATACTTGCATTAGCATTAACGAAGAAGTGGCGCATGGCATTCCAGGTGAACGGGTTATTCAAGAAGGGGATCTCGTAAATATAGATGTCTCCGCTTCAAAGAATGGTTATTTCGCAGATACAGGAATCTCATTTGTAGTAGGAGAGGGCAATGAAGTCTTAACGAAACTATGCGATGTCGCTAAAAAGGCATTTGATGCAGGTCTCAAGAAAGCAAAACCTGGTGCCAAGAAAAGCAAAATCGGAAAAGCGGTCTTTGAAACCGCGAAACAACATGGATTCACTGTTATCGAAAATCTTACGGGACATGGTGTCGGACGAAAGATCCACGAAGCACCTGCCCATATTTGTAATTATTATGATCCTTGGGATAACGAAATACTAAAGGAAGGGATGGTTATCGCATTCGAGCCATTTATTTCAACCTTTGAAGAAGAAGTATTCCAAAAAGAAGATAATTGGACCTATGCCACAGAAAAAAGCTTTGTAGCTCAATTGGAGCATACGATTATCCTTACTAAAAATGGCCCGATTATTGTCACCCTTTAATTCAAGCATAGACGGTAAAGTTTTATATTAAAATAGTAGTACACGGCGGAGTGTTCTTTACACTCCGCTTTTATCTCGTCAGGTAGGGAATATTGCGAGAATGATTCGGGGAGTGAAGGCATCTACGCTAACTTCTACTCATCATTTTCTTGATCTTGCGAACAGCGGGTACTAGAACGGATTCTTGTACTTTTGTAAGGGCTACACCCAACCCAACCATCAGCATCAAGGCGATAATCAATCCTAATACCAAGCTCACTATTTCTCCAACTTCTTTAAATACAGCAACCAATACGGCAACCATTCCACTCGCCTCCCTTTACCACCACTTTTTTACGAACTTCTCACCAAACTTAAGTGAAGGATTATTTACTTTCCCTTTTCCGTGACATTAACTGAACGAACGATTACCTATAGATAGTCTCATTATAACCAAATGTATAATATTGGTCCATTTACCACCTTTGTGAATATGAAGACACGCCCGACTCCGCTAGTCCGCTATCCATTTCTTTACTCATAATATGTAGTTCCCTTTTTGGTAATGACATCAAAAAAAAGCTAGCCCGATTACTCGAGCTAGCTTAATTGAAATACATATATCATTTCATAGGATTATGATATTTTCTCTTCATCCTTCATATATTCATGCTCCCAGAAATCCGCATTTTTAATCCCCAATGCTTTTGGATCAAAAACTGGGTCCACCCCTTGTTTCTTTTGTTTCTCGTAATCCCGTAATGTTATGAGTGCTGGTTTGGCTAGAATCAGAATCGCTATGACATTGAGCCATACCATGATTCCTAACCCCGCATCCCCTAAGGCCCAAGCCACTTCTGCCGTTCGGATCGTTCCATAAAAAGTGGCGGCAAGGATAATGACCTTCAAGGTGTGCATCGCCCATTTACTATTCCGATTTCGCATCAGGTAAGCAATGTTCGTTTCTGCGATATAATAGTAGGCCATGATGGTCGTAAAGGCGAAGAAAAAGAGGGCTATAGCCACGAATCCTGCACCAAACCCAGGAATCACACTATCAATGGCCGCTTGTGTATAGCCTGGACCCGGTTCCACCTCTCCTAAGTTATTCACGATTGATGTCCCATCTTCCGCTTGCGTATTGTACATGCCTGTGAATAAGACCATGAAGGCAGTAGCCGAACAAACGAATAGGGTGTCTATATAAACGGAAAAAGCTTGGACAAGGCCTTGCTTGGCCGGATGGGAAACTTCGGCTGCAGCTGCTGGGTGAGCACCCGTTCCTTGACCAGCCTCATTCGAGTACACGCCGCGTTTCACTCCCCACGCGATGGCCATCCCGATCAACCCGCCAAATGCTGAATCCAGACCAAAAGCACTTCTAAATATTAATGATATGACACCGGGTAATTCTGTGATATTCATGAAGACGATGATAACGGATAATAGAATATACCCGAGGGCCATAAACGGAACAATCAGTTGTGCGGCATTGGCGATCCTCTTTACGCCACCGAATATGATGAACCCAAGTAAAAGGACCACGGCAATTCCTGTGATGAACGGCTCAACACCGAAGGCATTTTCCACTCCGGCGGCAATGGAATTGGACTGGACGCCCGGCATAAGAATTGCCATTGCGATAAGTGCCGCGCCTGCGAAAAGGACGGCGAACCATTTCCAACCTATCCCTTTTTCAATATAATAAGCAGGACCCCCACGATATTGACCGTCTTGCTTCACTTTATAAATCTGGGCTAACGTAGATTCTATGAATGCGCTGGATGCCCCTATGAAAGCAATGGCCCACATCCAAAAAACCGCACCTGGTCCACCGAAGGCGATGGCCGTCGCCACCCCAGCTATATTCCCTGTCCCGACACGTCCTGAAAGGGCAATGGATAAAGCCTGGAATGAAGAAACCCCCGCTTTCGAACTCTTTCCCCGGAACATCAATACAATCATTTCTTTAATATGCCTAACTTGTAGAAAACGCGTCAATATGGAGAATAATAGCCCGACCCCCAATAAGATATAAATGACCGGTGAGCTCCATAACACTCCATTCAAAGCGTCTATGAATTCCTTCAAGTAAGTTCCCCCTTTTATCGATTAGAATATTCAAAATTATATAATAATTTATATTTTTCCACAATATGTTATGTTAGTTTTTCTTACATTTGAAATAATTTTGTCGTAAAAAAGGGGAACCTTCTTGACAGCATAAAAAAGAAACGCCTGCGTTATCCGCTGGCGTTTCTACTTTCATATGGAGGTCACAAGACTGAAGTAGCGCCTTGTATTGCGTGTTCCAGTTCGCTTGTTCTTTTCTTTGTAACTGATTCGTTCCAACCAAAGTATTCAGCCATGTAGTTGGTTACGGCTTCTTTATGAGTTTGAACCAAATCGATATCAAACAGAAGCGTTCCAGTTCTACGGAAGAAGAAATCTACAGGAGTGGCTGCCATTTCATGGTCCAGTGCATATTGCAATTGTACGAATAACACTTGTGGTAGACCTGTACGGCTTCCCCCATCCTTTTCATTGATGGCAATGTTAAATAACACCGGCGCGTTCGACCCGTACATGGACAGGATCTTTCTTGAATCTTCAACAGAGAGCCCTGCATCTACACCCATTTGAATATGGTTCTTGATGTATTCAGGGAAGTTGTTCGACCCACCTACATCTCCACCTGAAATGCGGATCCGTTTTGTACTATGATCTGCGAACAATTTGTTCAAGTCCTCTGAAAACTTCTTGGCCACTAGGTCTACGGTCGTTTTGGCCATTTTGCGGTACCCGGTCAATTTCCCACCGGCAATCGTGATAAGACCTGAATCGGACACCCATATTTCATCTTTTCGTGAAATTTCAGAAGGGTCCTTGCCTTCTTCCAGAATCAATGGTCTTACACCGGACCAGGTTGACTCGATATCTGCATCCGTAACCTTCACTTCAGGGAACATGAAAGCTATCGCCTTCAAGATATAATCACGGTCTTCTTGCGTTACACCCGGATCTATCGGATCTCCTTCATAAAAGGTATCTGTCGTTCCCACATAAGCTTTACCCGCACGCGGAATGGCAAAGACCATCCGTTTATCCGGCGTATCGAAATAAATGGCCTGTTTCAAAGGGAACTTCGATTGGTCAATGACGATGTGAACACCCTTGGATAGCTTAAGCGTTTTTCCTTTTTTCGAGTTATCTTTTTCACGAATTGAATCGACCCATGGTCCAGCTGCATTGACCACTTTTGCTCCAAGTATTTCGTATTCTTCATCTGAATGTACGTCCCGGACTTTTACTCCAGCAATTTTACCATCTTCATAGACCAATTTTTCTACCTTCGTATAGTTGATGGGAGTCGCCCCTTTATCGACGGCCGCCTTCATGACTTCAATCGTCAGACGCGCATCATCCGTACGGTACTCAACATAATACCCTCCGCCTTTAAGCCCGTCTTTCTTAACAAGCGGTTCTTTCTTCAAGGTTTCATCCGCAGTAAGCATTTTTCTCCGTTCACTTCTCTTGACGCCTGCAAGGAAATCATAGACACGGAGACCGATAGATGTGCTGAATTTGCCGAATGTCCCACCTGCATGCATCGGAAGGAGCATCCATTCCGGTGTCGTTACGTGCGGTCCATTTTCAAAAACGATTTCTCTCTCTTTACCTACCTCGGCAACCATCTTCACTTCCAACTGCTTAAGGTAACGCAATCCACCGTGGACAAGCTTGGTTGATCGACTTGATGTACCAGCCGCAAAGTCTTGCATTTCAACTAATGCCACTTTCATGCCGCGTACGGTCGCATCCAATGCTATCCCTGCACCGGTGATTCCTCCACCTATTACAACTAAATCAAATTTCTCTTTTTTTAATTTATCGATTGTTTCTTTTCTATATCTATTTGAAAACCTCATATCTAACTCCTCCTTGGGGTGTTATCTTGTTGGTTCTTCTAATAATCAGCATATACTCTATTATCTTCCCATTCTAGTAAGCCAATAACCATAATCAGGATATAAATATAGAGAAAGAGACCACAAATGCACATCATCGATTTCTCGATAACGCATTCGTGGTCTCTCCTATTCTCCGGCCGAGTTATTAACTTGATTTCAGTATATCATAGTGTTGCCTGTATTTAAAAGACTTTGCTTATTTTATTTAAAAGCCATTGCCGCGTGCACGGCCTTTTTCCAGCCTTCGTATAATTTTTCACTTTCCTTCTCTTCCATGGAAGGCGTGAAAGTCTTGTCTATTACCCACTGCTGGGCGATTTCTTCTTGATCCTTCCAATAGCCAACCGCTAGTCCAGCCAAGTATGCGGCACCCAGCGCTGTCGTTTCATTCAGTGTCGGCCTTTCCACGGGTACCCCTAATAAATCACTTTGGAATTGCATTAAGAAGTCGTTCTTCACTGCCCCGCCATCCACTCGCAATGTCTTCAGCGCAATACCTGAGTCTGCTTCCATCGCATCCAGGACATCCTTCGCTTGGTAGGCAAGGGATTCAAGGGTAGCGCGTATAAAGTGCTCTTTCGTTGTCCCGCGTGTTAGTCCAAATACAGAGCCACGTACATCGCTGTCCCAGTATGGGGTTCCCAGTCCTACGAAGGCTGGCACCACATAGACGCCATCCGTGCTGTCCACTCGTTTTGCATACGCCTCACTATCCTGGGCGTTATTCAGCATCCGCATGCCATCACGTAACCATTGGATTGCAGAACCGGCTACGAATATGCTGCCTTCCAGTGCATATTCAACCTTGCCATTCAATCCCCAGGCAAGCGTCGTCAATAGGCCATGTTCGGAATCGACTGCTTTTTCACCCGTATTCATAAGCATGAAACATCCTGTTCCATACGTATTTTTCGCCATTCCCTGATTAAAGCAAGCTTGGCCGAATAAAGCGGCTTGTTGGTCACCTGCTGCACCGGCAATTGGAATCGATTGCCCGAAGAAATGATATTCGATCGTGTTCGCATACACTTCTGAAGAAGGTCTGACTTCCGGTAACATGGACTTTGGAACATCCAGGATTTCCAGAATCTCTTCATCCCACTTCAGTTCATGGATGTTATACATCAACGTTCTTGAAGCATTGGAATAGTCCGTCACATGGGCTTTTCCTCCTGAGAGCTTCCAGATCAACCACGTATCGATCGTTCCAAATAGTAGTTTGCCTTCATCGGCCTTTTGACGTGCACCTTCCACATTATCAAGGATCCATTTCACCTTTGTACCGGAAAAATAAGCATCAATCAATAATCCCGTTTTCTTCCGGAACATGTCATTATGACCTTTTTCCTTCAACTCTTCGCAGATGGCACTCGTCTGTCTGGATTGCCATACGATGGCATTATAGATAGGGACTGAGGTTTCCTTATCCCATACGACTGTCGTTTCACGCTGGTTCGTTATTCCAATCCCGGCAATTTGTTCAGGCTTTATGCCGGATTCCGATATGACGCTCGCAATGACGGCTAAAACCGACCCCCAAATCTCATTGGCATCATGCTCAACCCAGCCCGGTTTCGGGAAATGCTGTGTAAACTCCCTTTGGGCTACATGGACCAACTCGCCCTTTTCATTGAACAATATTGCCCGTGTGCTTGTTGTTCCTTGATCCAAAGATAAGATGTATTTTTTCATAGTATTTTCCCCCAACCTCTTTAAATTAACTAGCTATATTCTTACTCTCTATTTCATGCGACTGTTTTTTTCCAAATACGTAAGCCACTATCAATAATACTAGGCTTCCTGCAAAAACAGACCAACTTACTATCGTGATTTCACCTAAAAAGAATGCTTTATAAAAGATGGCTCCGAGTCCCCCACCTACTATCGGACCTACGACTGGAATCCATGAATAGCCCCAATTCGAATCTCCTTTACCTGGAATAGGAAGAAGAAAATGTGCAATACGTGGACCCAAGTCACGGGCAGGGTTAATGGCGTATCCTGTTGTCCCACCTAGGGACATCCCGATCACAACAATCAATAAACCGACTGCAAATGGATTTAACCCTTCCGTAAATTCATTGGCCCCTATAAATAGTAAACCAAGAACAAGGATGAATGTACCAATCATTTCGCTTAATAGATTGGAAAAAGTATGTGGGATCGCTGGTGAAGTCGCGAATACACCAAGCTTGGCACCCGGATCGTTCGTACCCTTCCAGTGCGGTAAATAATGCAAGAATACTAATGTTGCACCTAGAATCCCACCAATTAACTGACCTATGATATATCCTGGAACGTCTCCCCAAGGAAACTCCCCGATAAGTGCAAAACCTATGGTGACAGCCGGATTTAAATGGGCACCACTAATGGAACCGACTGCAAAAACACCCATTGTCACAGCTAACCCCCACGCAATCGTCACGACAATCCATCCAGCATCTTTGGCATAAGATCCTTTCAATGAAGATCCCGCCCCGATGCCTGCACCAAAAAGAACCAAAATCATCGTACCTACTACTTCTCCCCAAAATGGTGTCATATTAAAACCTCTTCCCCTCTAGAATAATGACCATAAATCAATAAAAGGAGGCCCACAGCAGAACTAACCCACAAGTAAATGGGAATTTTCCGTTGTGAATCTCCTTATCTCCGTCACATCTATTAACTTGTATTTTAGATTAATATACTAGTTAATGAAAACGCTGTCAAACTATTTATCAAAAAATAGAAAATTGTTTTATATTTTTTATTTAAACATATTCCATAACTCCGTTTTGGAAGTGGTGATCGACGATGCTCCCGCCTCAAGTGCGTTCAGGACCTCATCTGAATTACGGATCAACCCTCCGGCCAAAATCGGCGTTTGCAAATGTTCCTTCACCTCTTTAATCATCCAGGGCATGGCACCTGGCAACACTTCGATATAATCAGGCTTTGTCTTCTTTACCAACTTATAACTTTTCTCCAACGCATGGGAATCTATTAAAAAAATCCGTTGAATCGCGACAACGCCCTTTTGCTTCGCTTTTAAAATCACACTGGACTTTGTCGAAATCAAGCCATAAGGTTGGACCTCCTGGCAAATGAATTCCGTGGCATACTCATCACTTTTGATTCCTTGAATCAAATCTACATGGAAAATCATTTTCTTATTACGTTGCTTGGCCATCAAGCTCACATTTTTCAGCTGTGATATATGTAAATCCAGAAAAACCCCTATCTCATAGGAACTCTCCAAGAACCTCTCGAAATCCTTCATGCTTGCCGAAGCAGGCAGTATCTTCTGATCCATCATATCCTCCTCCTATGCTAACAATCCCATCATAATCAGAACCTGCCGTAAAAACAATAGGTCCCACCATCATTCCATAAGGACGCTCGCATTTATCCAAATTCCACTAGAAAAGAATGCAGTACCCTAAGCATACAAAAAACCTAAATAAAGAGCCATTATTTAGGCCTTTTGTTGTTTTTTGATAGTCAAAGAGCCAATTTGATATTCAAGGCACCCTCAACCAGCTCAAATGACTTAATCTGCCCGAACGGTACCTTTTTCACCATATCCCAAGCGTTAAAATCAATTTTGATCATCCGATTATGATATTCAAAGAAGGGTGGTCTATTAAACAGTTTATGGTTGATGAAATTAACATTAACCGGTTTCATCCCAACAAGCTGAAACAGAATCGTTCTTTTTTCGATTTGCACCGGCTTCAACGTGACGGTGAAGGCAACCTTTTTCTTCAACATCATTTTCTTCACCTCTGTAGTCCCGCGCAGCACGATATACTCTGGTGAAATATGCACATCAATGTCTTCTTCACCTGACTTCTTTTCTATTAAACTTGCCATCATCTTTGCCGTAATGGGGATGGAAACCCCCTCCGTTGTAGCCTTATTTATTATATCCTTGAATTTATCAAACATGGTTTCCCTCCCTTGCCCTATGCAAAAAACTCCGTTGAATCATCTTATTCAAGATTGGGTAATTGCGGAACGACCCATTACCTCCCCTTCACTCCCTCTTACCATATTATCTGCCCTGTTCTAACAGGTGACCACCTTTAAATAAAAAAACGCCACTCGGGATGAGCGGCAGTTAACGTCTTATTTTTTCTTCTTCAATTCGACTAGTTCACTGGTTTTTTCACCATTGACGAAGGCTTTGATCAGGCCCACATTTTTCGCGTAATATCTAGTAGAACCATCACTTTCCTTTACTTCCACAACCTTATTGAAGGTCCCTGCTGGTGTTTTGACGGTCTTACTCATCGATGTAACCTTAGCGATATACGTATTACTTCCATCCCAGCTTTCCCATTTAGCTCCGACCTTTAGCGGGTAACCTAAAGCGATAAAATACTCTGATTCGGGCCAGCCAATATAATAACCCTCACTCGTTTCTTTTTCAATATCCGTCCAGCTCTCCCCGGCTCCCTTTACGTTCCAGATTGTCCAAACCTTATTGTACTTTGCCCCTGTGCTAGAGTAGGTATATTTTTTTCCATTACTTTTATAGACATACACTTTGGACGTATCCATTTTATAACTCGCCACTTTTTTCTTGAACTTTAGAAATTCCGTGGATACATAGGCTTTTTTCTTATTATAACGGATTTCGGACCATCCTGATTTTGTTTTGGAATAGACCGTTACTTTGGTTCCTTTTTTCAACGAGCCCACTTTTTTCGCCTTATCGGAAGCCTTCTCCCTGACATTCAAGTTGCTTGCTGTCACAGTGGCACTTGATGTACTCGCCGCATCGGCTGTCGCGGTGAACGGAATTGCTAGGCTACTAATGAAAAGAATAGTCATCATTATTTTGAATAATTTGCTTACATTCATACTTTATTCTCCCCCTGGTCTCTTACCTAAATACCTAGATATAATATAGGTATTTTATCATAAATAATTGAAAAATAAGGTTTATAAGTAAAATAAAAGCAATGAATATCTATTTCTTTATCTATTTAATAAAGACAGATGAATGAATGACCCCTCAAACAAAATAATATAAATTCTGTATTCGTCTTACAAACCCCCCTACAGCATTCAAACTCTGGTAAAATGAATTCACGCTAAAATGTCAACCGATAGAATAGGAGATTACATGATAAAAAAAGGACTTTCACTAACCGTTAGCCTCCTCTGCTTATGCGTCCTTGCTTCATGTTCAAATGATGGGTACCAGGATGCTTTGGACAAGGGGATTGAATATCTAGGAAAACGGGATTACCATCAGGCAGCCATCCAATTCGAATTGGCCTTAAAGGAGAAAAAAGGGGATGAGGATGCCTCCGCTTATCTAGATCAGGCAAATCATATGGATACGGCAGTCACTGCATATGAAGAAAAAGAATTTGATACTTCCCTTGAATCTCTAAATGCCGTCATTACGAATAAAAGCACGTTGAACACGTTGCAGACCGAAGCTAAAAAACTAAAAGAGGAAATCCTTGCTGATCAGGAAACAACTTCTTCGTTTGAAGACACGATGAAGCTGGTGAGAGAACTTATCGCAAAAGAAAGTTACAGTTTAGCACAAAAGAAATTACAACTTTTAGAAAAAAGCTTCGAGTCGGATGAATTGCTATCAAGCTATCAATCTGAGTTGACTAAACTTACAGAACAAGTCGATCTTGCCCTGAAAGACCAGGAAGAAACGCAACCAGAAGAAAAGAAAGTAAAGAAAACTGAAGATAAGAAAACCGTAGAAAAAGCCGACGGTCAAAAAACTGCGTACCAACTATATCAAAATGGCCGTTATGGGTTTTCCATGTATTATCCCAAAGGCTTAAATATGGACACCCCGCCAACCAATGGTGATGGAGCCAGGTTCTATAATGAGGAATTTGAAATTACCGCCTTTGCTAGCCATACGAATGTAATCAACGATGAAGAAACGATTGAAATGTATTATGAAGATGATCTGAAAAGTATCACAGAAGAAATCGCCTATCAGCGACTTACAGACGATTGGTATGTCATTTCCTACGAAGAAAATGGGAACGTTATCTATAAGAAATACTACTTTAATGATCAGGTCGGCACTACCTTTATCATTACCTATCCCGCTAGCGAACAGGAAAAGTACGGTCCAATCACCTCTCATATCGCAGAGACCTTCACCCCATCCACCAACTCATAACGGGGTGAGAATGATGCCATGAACCGTCGAGATACGCTTCGGTTTATGGCTCTTTCTATTTTCTTCTTCAACCGATGCGATGTCCAGCTTGCCTCTATAAAGAAGGTAAGTGGAATCGTTTAGACGTGTATTTATCCTGAGTAAAGTGGATGAAATGAATCCTAGCCATCATCAGATACCGCAGATTCTAGATTTAAAAGTTGAAGTACCCTTGAATTAGCCTCCTCATCAAAAGAAGCAGCCAGAGCTAAACGCCTGACTGCTTCTTTTATTTGGTTTCCTTTTATTCAAAATGCAATGTGTAGTCGTCTGCTTTAATCCATTTTAATTTCTTCGAGAAAACGTAGATTAGCACAAGGTTCAACACAATCGGAAGAATGAAGAAAATGATGACCATGATGGATATGTTACTGAAAATCCATCCGCCTTCCGCCAGTTTCATGTAGTTCAAGGGACCGACCAATCCCGATAAACCAAATCCAGCACTATATGGGGTCCCTTGTATGTTTAACAAACCTGCCAACGCACCAAGAATAGCTGACGTGATTAACATGGGAAACGCAATTTTCGGTTTCATGAAGAAATTCCTCATTTGAATCTTAGGGGAACCCAACACATGGGCTAAAGCCGTCCCTAATGAATTCGCTTTGTAGCTTGCAATGGCTAAGCCAACACCAGCTGCCACGATGCCTAGGTTGGCCGCACCAGATCCTATCCCTGAGAGCATAATGACCGTCGCTACCCCAACCGTTGAAATGGGCGATAAGATAATAAGACAGAAGATAACGGAAATAATGGCTCCCATCAAAATGGGTTGCAAGGACGTCACGTTAGCGATGCCGACTCCTAATAGTCCCGTAGCGGATTTTACGTATGGCAGAATGAAGTATCCAATCATGCCTGGTACCAAGATACTTAAAGTCGGCATCAAGAGAATCGCATACGCCTTTAATTTGTCGCCAATTAATTGCAGGAACAATACGGTCAATGCCGCGGTAATTCCGGTATTGATGACAACGCCAATCCCATTAAGGGCAAATAAACCGTCAGCCGTTTTCTGGATGGCACCACTTCCGACCATGGCCGCTATCCCGATACTGGCCGTTTGAATGGATGGTAGCTTGAACGAAATCCCGACCATCACCCCAATCATGACAGGTAACAAACTCATCACGAAAACGGTGATATCGAATATATGCTGTAACACGGGAAAATGTGGAATCAATAGTTTAAGTATTTCCCCTAACAAAGCATTCGGAATTAATGAAACGACAATCCCTATGCTCATCCCCGTTAATAATTTATTAAAAAAATCTCTCATCTGAATAATCCCCTATCTCGCTGTAATGTACACAATTATAAGAAATATTCTGACAATAGTCAAAGGATTTTTTTAATACTTCACCGCGAAAGTGTATAAAAGTATTTAAACTAAGAGAAACTCACTTTCTAATAACGCTTATATTCTAAATTATCTGTTTTCTATTGACCTTTATTAATACTACCTGTATAGTCGTAATTAATTGAATAGTTCATTTTCTTATCCAGAGAGGTGGAGGGACTGGCCCTTTGATACCTCAGCAACAGACTTTACTGTACTGTGCTAATTCCAGAAGTGTTCAACTTGAAGATAAGAAGAGAATATAAGCATTGCTGATTATACCTCTTCTTTTTTTAAAGAAGAGGTTTTTATATTTTAATAAGGAAAGTAGGAATCTACCATGTCTATCACTTTAACGAAAGCTCCATTCAAAGCCGACCACGTAGGAAGTCTATTAAGACCAGAAAGTATACATCTGGCAAGAAAGCAACGGAAAGAAGGAATCATTACCGCAGAACAATTACGCGACGTTGAAACGAAGGAAATCAAGCGTATCGTCGATAAGCAAATAGAAATCGGTTTAGAGGCAGTGACTGATGGGGAATTCAGACGCACCTGGTGGCACTTTGACTTCTTGGAACATTTAAATGGAATCGAAGGGTATGTCACGGAAAAAGGCCTCACCTTTGATGGAATTGAAACAGAACGTTATAACGTTCGGAATACAGGAAAAATTTCTTTCAACCCAGATCACCCCTTTATTAAAGACTTTATTGAGTTTAATGAAATCGTGGACGGACGGGCTGTGGCGAAACAAACCATCCCTAGCCCCAATCAATTATTTGCGGTAGGGGTCCATAATGAAGAAATCTATCCTGACATCGAAGACTATGCAAAAGATATTATCAAAGCCTATCAAGATGCTTTACAAGCCTTTTACGATGCCGGTGTACGTTATTTACAATTAGATGATGTATACATAGCCAGGCTTTCCGCTCCGGACTTCCAGTTCAAAGAGGGGAATTATACAAGGGAACAATTAATCGATTTAGCATTGCGCGTGATTAATGGGACGTTGGAGGGAAAACCAGAGGATTTGGTTGTCACGACTCACCTTTGTCGTGGAAATTACCAATCGACTTGGGCTTTTGAAGGCAGCTATGCCCGTATCGCCCCAACTCTATTGGCCAAGGAAAATGTAGATGGATTTTTCTTGGAATACGATGATCATCGTTCAGGGGATTTTAAACCATTAGAACACATTCCAAATGACGGCGCACAAGTCGTTCTTGGTGTGGTTACTTCGAAGAATGGCGAACTTGAAGATAAAGAAACCGTTAAATCACGTATTAAAGAAGCGGGACAATTCGTGCCACATGAACACTTGTGCTTAAGCCCTCAATGCGGATTCGCTTCCACACATCTTGGCAACAAGCTAACGGAAGATCAGCAATGGGAAAAGTTAAAGTTCGTTGTGGATGTCGCCAAAGAAGTCTGGGGATAAGAACAAAAAGGGACGAGCCTATGCTCGTCCCTTTATTCAACAACATCGATCGTCCTCATCCTCTTTCTTCCCTACTACATCATCTGTCACCTTATCATCGAGCTGGTTCTTCAATGTCAATTCTGCCGCCTTTCCATCACTTGGCGACCCATCGGAAAAATACATCGGAAATAAGGAAAAGAACATAATATAGAAAGAGAAATATATGAATTGATACCAGAGGACCGATTTCTCCAAGATCCCCTGATAAACCAAACTATATATCAACAACATGCTAATTAGGTTAAAGAGGGCTCCCCCTAGATAAATCAAACTATTCGTGAACTTATTATCATATTTTAATCCCTTGAACTCACAATGCCCATTCCAAAAGTAGTATTTTCTCACTTCTATATTGCAAAAGGAGAAAATCTTATCTCCACATCCGATCTTGATTTTTTTCTCCGTACCGCCAAATAGCGTGACAAAGAATAGATGCCCACCTAAATGAATGAGCGTGACAACCGGTAAAATCAGAAAAAAGGAAAAGAGAAATTTAGTGATATCAGACAAACCGAACATGCCAATCATCCCCCTTATTTGAGCTTGGTGTATACAGACAAGTCCTTATTCGAAGGATGATACTCTCTTACCCGGTGTGGATACGTTATAACTAGTAAATATTCACATGTCTTAAGTGACTCCCCTTTAATCCACAAAAAGACCGGCAGATTATCTGCCGGTCCCAGTTTGTAGACAAAAGGGGTTCGGAATGGTTTCATTCCGAATCCCTTTTGATATTTTCTTGGAATTTTGCTCAAGATTAAGAGCTTGGGTCTCT
>NZ_JBNNML010000022.1:0-26286 GCF_050272735.1 Peribacillus sp. NPDC046944 | reverse complement strand
AGCATCTTTATCACCTCAAGTTTTAATACTTTTATTTTAAAATAAAAAAGACTGTAGGCAAAGTCGATTTTCATCGAGTTTGTCTACAGTCTGAGACGATCCGTTGCGGATCGTCTTTTTCCATTATCTTTTTCTTCCAAGTCCCATGCCGTTGTACATTTTTCTAATCATCTTATTGGCTTCGATATTTGCCTTCTCTGCCCCACGATCTAAAATTTCATCAAGTTCAGGGGAATCGATCAAGCTATAGTAACGCTCTTGAATGGGTAGAATCTCTCCTAGTACCACTTGAGCTAAATCACCTTTAAAGTCGCCATATCCTTTTCCGGCATACATCTCTTCAATTTCAGCGTATGTTTTTCCACTGAAGATGGAGTAGATGGACATTAAGTTCGATACGCCCGCTTTATTTTCTTTATCATAACGAACGATGCCTTCAGAATCAGTTACTGCACTCTTAATGTTTTTCTCGATTTGTTTAGGATCGTCAAGTAGAGCAATCGTAGCTTTTTTATTAGGGTCGGATTTACTCATTTTCTTAGTCGGTTCTTGAAGCGACATTATTCGCGCTCCTGCCTTTGGAAGGCTGATTTCTGGTATTTTAAAGATATCGTTGTACCTATTATTGAATCGCTCAGCTAAATCTCGCGTTAATTCCAAGTGTTGTCTTTGATCTTCCCCAACAGGAACAACATCTGTATTGTACAGGAGAATATCTGCAGCCATCAGTGGCGGGTAGGTAAGAAGTGCAGAAGAAACGCCTTCCTTGCCGGCTGATTTATCTTTAAATTGGGTCATTCTCTCAAGTTCGCCAATATAAGCGATGCTTTGCAAAATCCAGCCTGCCTGGGCATGCGCGGGAACCTCTGATTGAATGAAGATCGTATTCTTTTCAGGGTCAATGCCGATTGCCAAATATAAGGCAGCGAGTGTTTTAATGTTTTTTCTTAATTTAAGTCGATCCTGCGGAACTGTAATTGCATGTTGGTCAACGATACAAAAGAAACAGTCATATTCATCCTGTAAGTTAACAAATTGCTTCATTGCTCCGATATAATTTCCTAATGTAACAGAACCAGATGGCTGAATGCCAGAGAAAATCCTTTTCAACTGCTAGTCACTCCTCTAAATACGTTTAATTAACTAATTGGATATTCGCTCTTCATTATTGTAAGGATAAATAGGGAAGTAATCCACTTCCTGTACAGCAAGTGTAAGAGAGCTCATTTATGTCTTGCAAGGCAGTACTCGCCAGGGAATGTCTACCTAGAGATACGAATTTTCCACTATACCTGTATTTTAGCATTTATTCTTAAGAAATGTAATCCAAACAGCATGCCCTTATTACAACTAATATATACGATGGGGTAAAAAAAGAAGGATTCGTAACTTATTGATTTTTAACCATCAATGGGGAATCGATTTTAGGGTAGGATAATGATATAGGAGATTGTTACACACCATTTTTTTAAAAAAAGTTTATTTTATAGGAATAAAGTTTTGCTGTTGTGGTATTAAACAAAAGAGTCTGTTGTAGATTTGAAGGGCGAATGAGGTGAAGATGTGAAATCGTTAAGTAAATGTATAGTGGCAGGAATGTGTTTGTTTTTGGTTCAGCAACCGGTCCATGCTGAGGATTTGGAACAAGCAAGAACTGTGGCGCTTGAGCAGAAAGAACTACCAAAGTTGGCCCCTAGATTCGTATATGATTCTGGATTGAAGTTTGATTATCCTGATGCAGTACGAGGGCTTTATGTTACAGGACATGTAGCTGGTGGAAACAAGTTAAATGAACTCATACAATATGTGGACGAAACCGATTTGAATGCAATGGTCATCGATATTAAGGATGACAGGGGGAATGTTACCTATAAACCGGAAGACAAGGATTCCCCTTATTCGAATATTGGAAAGGATTACATAAGGAAACCGGTGGACATGTTAAAAAAGCTTGAGGATAAGAAGATTTATCCGATTGCCCGTGTCGTCGTTTTCAAGGATACCCTTCTTGCAAAGGAAAAACCACAATGGTCGTTTAAAGATGGCGATAAGGTCTGGAAGAATGGACGTGGTGAATCTTTCGTGAATCCATTCCTGAAAGAGGTATGGGATTATAACGTGGGGATTGCCATAGAAGCTGCGAAGATGGGATTCAAAGAAATTCAATTCGACTATGTCCGTTTTCCTGAAGGGTTCGAGAATAAAGAGGATGACCTAAAATATGATATGGGAGAGTATGAAAAAGGCAATAAGACCCATACTGAAAAACGGGTACAGGCCGTAACCGACTTTGTGGCCTACGCAAAAAAACAATTAGAGCCATATGGTGTGGAAGTATCAGTCGATATTTTCGGCTATGCCGCTACATTACCTGAAGCTCCTGGTATTGGGCAAAATTTCTCCAAGATTTCTGAAAATGTAGATGTCATCTCTTCGATGATTTATCCAAGTCACTGGACATCCTATTTCGGAATCGAAAAGCCGGATTTAAAACCGTATGAACTTGTTCGGGAATATGCAAAATTGGAGAACAAGAAATTGAAGGAACTAGAAACGCCGCCTACCTCTAGACCCTGGATTCAGGACTTCACTGCTTCATACTTGGGTGAGGGGAATTATCAAAAGTATGGTAAGGAACAAGTGGAAGCCCAAATTAAAGCGTTAAATGATAATGGAATTGATGAATATCTATTATGGAATGCTGCAAACCGCTATACAAAAGGGGTAGACTACACCCCATAAACCATCAGATGACCGATATGTACACAAGCGGTCATCTGGACTCCCGAAGAATCATCGCTTATGTTTCTTCCCGCCGACTTGATTCCATCCCGACTGAATTCGTTTCGATTGATTGAAAATGTGGGAATGAGTTTTACCACCAAACCACTTTTCCCCAATGGCATTCGTCAGGACACCATTTATGGCTGTGATCCCAATTACGCAGACAGCAACTAAAATTAAGTCAACAAGGTAAGTAAGCATGGATACCCCCTCAATAATTTCAATTTATTTACAGTCTATTGTAAACGATAAGCAAAAGCGTGGAAAGATAAAATTTGAAGAGGAGATGAAATCGTGAATTGGTATGATAAACTAAATCAATATTTTCCAATTGAAGAAATGAAGTCAAAAGAACATATAGAAATTTTATTGAAGGATAAACAAGACATCTATAAAAAGGATGAAGGGCCTGACCATGTTCTACTATATGTGGAAGGTAAGGAATTTATTTTCGTCGATTATTTATTCGTCGGCAAAAATGCCCGGGGTCAAGGCCTTGGAAAGAAATTGATTCATCAATTGCAAGAAAAACAAAAGACCATTTTCCTTGAAGTCGAGCCAGTGCAGGAAAATGACGTGGACACGTCAAAACGATTAAGATTTTATCAAAGAGAAGGCTTTTTACATGCTTCTTCTATCGCCTATAATAGAAAATCGTTGGCTACTGAAGAAGATACGCCGATGGAAATCCTTTATTGGCCGGCACATGATGCTGTTAAAGAAGAAGATGTATTCAATTATATGAAAAAGATTTACTCTGAAATTCATACGCATAAAGATAAGCATCTATATGGAAAATCGTATCAATCAGTAGACGAAGTATTGAATATAGAAACAGAAGTGGAAAGTGATAGGGTTTAAAAAGATATGAAATGACACAGGAGCCGACTAAATTCGTCGGCTCTTTTATATCGTGGTGCGGAATGCATATTTATTTTCCGTCCCTGTAAATGGTGATTTGTATGGAGCATGCATTTAATTTAATTGATTTAAGCAGTCAAAAGGAGGGTTTTTAAGAAGGAAGAAGGAATTAAAGGATACTTAAAGAAATTATAAATGATAATCACTAGTTTATAGCTAAAAAAAGGGGGTAAATAAAAAGTAATGAGCAAATGAAAAAAATAAAGGGAAAATGAGGGGCAATTTGCAACTTAAATGAGAATAATAGGTGCATATTTTCAATTAGAAAATAGCGTTGTAATGTATTACATAAAAAAACGAAGTGCCTATAGTACAGATGAAATAGGAAGTTATAAAGGATAGTTTCAATTTTGAAAAAGGGTATTCATTTTAAATGAATTAGTGTATAATTAATTAAAAGAAATGCTTATTTAAAATTATTTCAAATTAGAATCGTAGTTGTGAATGATAATAGATTTCTCCTCATAGATCACCGATTCTATATTTAGGGAGTGTGGGTAAACATGGTAACATTATATACATCCCCAAGTTGTACGTCATGCAGAAAAGCAAAAGCATGGTTAGAGGAACATGAGATTGGTTATACAGAAAGAAATATTTTCTCGGAACCTCTTTCAATAGAGGAAATCAAAGAAATTCTACGTATGACGGAAGATGGTACGGATGAAATCATCTCAACCAGATCAAAAACGTTTCAAAAGTTAAATGTTAACTTAGAGAGCTTGCCTCTACAAGAGTTATATAAATTGATTAAAGAAAACCCTGGTTTGCTAAGACGCCCGATTATCCTTGATGAGAAGCGTCTTCAAGTTGGGTATAACGAAGATGAGATTCGTCGTTTCTTACCACGGAAAGTACGTACGTTCCAATTGCTAGAAGCACAACGTATGGTAAATTAATGAATAAGTGTTTTCCAAGCTCTGCTGAGAATAGTGCAGAGCTTTTTGTTTATACATATATCTTTTTCTTGGGGCGACAAGGCTCTTGTGACAATGGTCAGGGCGGGATTGGATAAATAAAGCATGTAAATAACCATTAACTGTATACAATATAGAATATGAATGAAATACGGCACCGTCTTCGTGAAAGTTGCATATGAACGATTTTTTTTATAAAATGAATGGAATATTAGGCAAACAATTGTTTTTATGATATTGATGTTTTTTATTTCCCTTCTTCAAGGTTTTGTCATAAAATGAGGTAAAATAGTCTGTTTTAATGTAGCATGATTTACAGTATGAACTTTTGGGTAAAGAGCTTTTAAGAGCAATTTTCGCTTGGGGGTTATTATCCCTTCAAAATGAGAAAGGAAGGGAGAGGGGAATCATGGAAATCGAACGTATTAATGATGATACAGTAAAATTTTATATATCCTATATAGATATCGAGGAAAGAGGCTTCGACCGGGAAGAAATTTGGTATAGCCGTGAGAGAAGTGAAGAACTTTTTTGGGAAATGATGGATGAAGTGCATCAGGAAGAGGAATTCATGATTGAAGGTCCGTTATGGATTCAAGTTCAAGCATTGGAAAAAGGCTTGGAAGTCTTGGTCACAAAAGCCCAACTTGCCAAAGATGGTCAGAAACTTGAGTTGCCTCTATCGGATGATAAGTTAAAAGAGTTAAGTGTAACAGACAAAGTAGATACGCTTCTTGATCAACACTTTGAAGGTAAAGATGAAGAGAGCACCATGACATTTGAAGATGGGATGATTGAATTCATCACAATATTCGAGGATTTTGAAGATGTCATTTCTTTAAGCAAGCGTTCTGGTTTGGATACCTGGACAACGAAGCTTTATGCTTATCAAAATAAATATTATCTATATATTGAATTTTCCGAAGCTGAAATTGACGAGGAAGAAATTGATAATGTCTTAAGTCTATTGTTGGAATACAGCGAGGAATCCCCAATAACGGTACACATGCTTGAAGAATACGGAAAAGTAGTCATAGAAAATGATGTACTCTCCACAGTAGATAAATATTTCGCATAATATTTTTTAGGCCGATTTCTTAGAAATCGGTTTTTTTTACCCTTGATAAGTCATGCACCTCAACAGAAGCTTTTACGTGCACCTGCGTTTTGTAATTGGAGGTAGTCATAAATGAACGGGAAGGTTGGTTTAAGTTTTCTAGTACTTGTACTCATGTTAGGTAGCCCATGGTATCTCCTACTGGAAGAAGTGGGGGTTAGGGGGTATCTAAGTCTGTTGTTGGCCCTTTCGTTGGTGATCATTGGATTTAATATTTTCATCGAAAATCGTCATCCCATTCAAACGATCACATGGATCATTGCATTTGGGGCTTTTCCTGTTATCGGGTTCATCTTTTATTTGTTGTTTGGCGGGAATTTTCGAAAAGAGAGAAAGTTTCGTAGGAAGTATTTTTTGGATAAGCATGAGTTCCTTAAACGCGGCACGGAAGTAGATACCTGGGAAAAACGGGGAGTGAAGTTGCGTCATCGAAGGTTATTTTCCCTCGCTGAAAAGCTTGGAAACAGTTCCATTTCGTTTGCATCGAAAACCCGAATACTAACAAATGGAAAAGAGACGTATGCTAGTATCCTGAAGCAACTGAGGAAAGCTAAACACCATATTCATTTGGAATATTATATTGTACGGGATGATGACAGTGGTTGCACTTTGAAGGATATCTTGATCCAAAAGGCAAAAGAAGGGGTGCGGGTACGCTTTTTATATGATGCGGTGGGATGTTGGTCCCTGGCCCGCCCTTATATTGATGAAATGAGGGATTCAGGCGTAGAGATTGTTCCCTTTGGACCCATCCATCTTCCTTTCATAAATAGTACGTTCAATTTTCGGAATCATCGAAAAATTATTATTGTCGATGGGACCATTGGTTTTATCGGTGGCCTTAATATTGGCGATGAATATTTGGGGCTTAATGCGAATTACGGGTCTTGGCGTGATACTCACCTTTTGGTAGAAGGTGAAGCGGTCCGAACGCTACAGCTCATTTTTTCACAGGATTGGTACTATAGTACAAACCAAAGCTATTTGTCGGATGCCTATATTGGTACAAGTCAGCCAGTTTTGCAGGACCTTGGTGGCGTACAAATGATAGCCGGTGGTCCTGATTGTGAATGGACGGTTATTAAGAACCTTTTTTTCAGCATGATAAATTCGGCGGAAAAGTCCATCTGGATTGCATCTCCCTATTTCGTCCCTGATGAGGATATTTTTCAGGCATTGAAGGTGGCGGGCCTGAGTGGATTGGATGTGCGAATACTGGTCCCGAGGAACCCAGATAAGTGGATTGTATTCCATGCTTCAAGAACGTACTTTTCTGAGCTCTTGGAAGCAGGGGTCAGGATATTTCAATATAATGAGGGCTTCATGCATAGCAAGATTGTCATAGTGGATAACGAATTGGCTTCAATTGGCAGCGCTAATATCGATATGAGGAGCTTTCATTTGAATTTCGAAGTCAATGCCTTCCTTTACCGTACAGAGAGTACACAGACGCTAGTAGATGATTATTTGAAGGATCTAAAGGTATCACAGGAAATACAGTTGAAAGTATTTTCCAATCGCAACTTTGGTCTGAAAGTTTTGGAATCCACTTGCAGACTATTGTCACCGCTCCTATGATGATCCATTTATGCCATCACGGCATTTTTTTTATTTTAAAGGAATTTTCCAGGCCAAGGGAGAATGGATATAGTAGGAGGGGAGGAGAAATATGCTTAGTGCAATGAAAGAGGATGGGACATGGATCACCCTTCCTGAAAAACTGACGGGAAACCAGCTCCTGGCAATGAAGGCATCAACAGGATATTTCTGTCCCTGCTGTAAAACAGAAGTGATGATCAAAGCCGGAATGATAAAAATCCCTCATTTTGCCCACAAGAATAATACTTCGTGTCATGCTTCATCGGAACCTGAATCCACTTATCATTTAATGGGAAAAAGAAACCTGTATCAATGGTTGGTATCACATAAGTTTCATGCGAAGTTAGAAGCCTATATTCCCGCAATCAAGAGAAGGACGGATATATTGCTGACAATCGATGATCAGCGCTACGCGATAGAATTCCAGTGCTCCATCATTTCCGAGGCTGACTTCCATGAACGGACAAGAGCCTATCAAAGTGTGAAAATCATACCCATTTGGATCATGGGCGCCAAGCAATTGAAACGAAAGAGTAAATATGAATTCAGCCTATCTGCCTTTCAGTGGCTATTTGTCAGTGGTACCTATCAGCATCCATTTCTGTGGATGTATTGTCCTGAATCTCATCAACTATCCGCATTGAAAAACATGACCCCTTTCTCAAAAAGAAGCGTTTTGGCAGAACTGACCACAGCCCCTTTAAATCTTCTATCCCCCAATCAAATGACACCTCGATATTGTGATGCCTTTCCTTTTTTGATGGCTTGGAGAAAGAAACGGAAAAGCTGGTGCCTCCACCGGGTAAGAACAGCAAAAAGGAGTGATCCTATCTTTTATGGCCTCTATACCCATCACCTTTCTCCTGCAACGATTCCCATAGAAATCGGTGTTCCAATTCAAGGCATGCACCTAATCGAGACACCGGCAATCGAATGGCAAGCTTGGCTATACATGGATGTGTTTCAAAAGAAAAAAATCGGGGAAAAAATTGAAATGAATGAAGTGCTCGGTCATTTCAATAGACGAATCAAGCTGGGGAATATCAGGCAGCGCCCTTTACCACTTATCAAGGAGAAAGATGTGGGAAACCCTGTAAGAAAGTATATTCAGTTATTAGAAAAGCTGGGATATTTAAAAGAGTGGAAAGAAGGAATCTTTACGGTTACCACTCCGTTTACTGTGCCGATTACAAGTGATCAAAGTGAGGCTTTAGAAAGAATTTTCTATCAACAGAGCAAGATTATGATAGAAAAGGCATATATCCATTATAATGAGTTATAACCACTCTATTCCTTTTGACTGGGTTGTAGCAGGATTATGATGGTGAACGCAGAATAGTATGGAGTAAGAGAAGTATCGTTTTGCATGGGAAATGCAAATGGCTCAGGAAGTAAATAAGTCGTACATGCCCTGGTAAAGATAAGGGTAATAAGGGTAAGTTTTATTAGAATGGAGAGGAATTTATTATGACACAGGAAACTAAAGTGAACACATTACCTTCAAGAAGTGAGATTCCGGCTGAAGATACATGGAGACTTGAGGATATATATGCGACGGAGGAAGATTGGGAAGCAGCCTTCAAAGATGTAAAAGAACAGCTGTTGAAAGCGGAAGCATATAAAGGAACATTGGGTGAAAGCGCTGAAAAGCTATTTGCGGCACTTCAATTCCAAGATGAAGTATTTGAAAAGATGGGTAAAGTGTATGCGTATTCACATATGCGTAACGACCAGGATACAACGAATCCCTTTTATCAAGGAATGGAAGACAGGGCGAAGGCACTGTATGCTCAGGCTGCCGCAGCCTTCTCATATATCGTTCCAGAACTGTTAAGCATTGATGAAAACAAAGTCCAGGAATTTTTGGAGGAAAAAGAAGAACTAAAGTTATATAAACATTCTTTGGAGGAAATCAACCTACAGAGACCGCATATTTTAAATGCAGAACAGGAGTCATTACTGGCTCAGGCCTCCGAAGTACTCGATAATTCCGGCAATATCTTCAGCATGTTGAATAATGCGGATTTGAAGTTCCCCGTTATTAAAGATGAAGAGGGCAATGAAGTGGAAATCACTCATGGAAGGTATATTCGTTTCCTTGAGAGCGAAGACCGCCGTGTCCGTCAAGACGCATTTAAAGGCATATACAGCAAGTATGGAGAGTTCCGTAATACATTTGCTTCTACCTTATCAGGTGAAGTGAAGAATCATAACTTCAACGCAACAGTACGTAAATATGAATCCGCGCGCCAGGCGGCATTAAGTAATAATAATATTCCAGAAAGTGTATACGATAACCTCGTTCAAACGGTCAATGACAATTTGCCATTGTTACATCGTTATCTCGACTTACGCAAAAAGGTTCTCGAGTTAGACGAGCTTCATATGTATGATTTATTCGCTCCGCTCGTAAAAGAAGTGAAGATGGAAGTGACGTATGATGAGGCGAAGGAATATGTACTTAAAGGACTTGCCCCACTTGGAGAAGACTATATAAATGTCTTAAAGGAAGGGTTTGAGAATCGCTGGGTGGATGTACAAGAGAATGTAGGGAAAAGAAGCGGGGCCTATTCCTCTGGAACATATGGAACCAATCCGTATATTTTA
The DNA here is from genome assembly GCF_050272735.1 of Peribacillus sp. NPDC046944. Lineage (NCBI taxonomy): Bacteria > Bacillati > Bacillota > Bacilli > Caryophanales > Bacillaceae > Peribacillus > Peribacillus sp. NPDC046944. The sequence continues at coordinate 16,341 of NZ_JBNNML010000022.1, read as the reverse complement.
ATGAATTGGCAGAATAACGTGAATAACCTATTCACCCTTGTTCATGAATTTGGTCATTCGGTCCATAGCTACTATACCCGTAAACACCAACCGTATCCTTATGGGAATTATTCGATTTTTGTAGCGGAGGTTGCTTCTACTTGTAACGAAAACCTGTTGAACGATTACTTGCTGAATACGATAGATGATGAAAAGAAACGTATCTATTTATTAAATCATTACTTAGAAGGCTTCCGTGGTACACTGTTCCGTCAAACGATGTTTGCCGAGTTCGAACATACCATCCATAAAAAGGCACAGAATGGGGAAGCGTTAACCGCTGATATGTTGACGAAGGAATATTATGAACTTAACAAGAAATATTTTGGAGAGAATGTAGTGATTGATGAGGAAATCGGTCTTGAATGGGCACGTATTCCACACTTCTACTATAATTACTATGTTTATCAATATGCGACAGGAATTAGTGCAGCTACTGCTCTAAGTAAACAGATTCTCACAGAAGGAGAACCAGCTGTCAAACGATATTTGGAATTCTTGAAATCAGGAAGTTCAGATTATCCGATTGAGGTATTAAAAAAGGCGGGCGTCGACATGACGAAGGCTGAACCTGTACAAGAAGCGTTGAACGTATTCGAAGAAAAGTTAAATGAATTGGAACAGCTTTTAACAAAATAAATGGCAAAAGAGCCAACCGCCTAAAGAAAAGTCGGTTGGCTCTTTTATGTATGTTGCTATAGACCTTTAAATCGATTTCTCTGATTGAAGCTATGAAGAATAATGAAAAAAACAAAAAACAAGATGGGGGAAGTGACATACAAAGGAATGAGCTGCATGATTCCAAGTAGTTGGATGAATAAGGAGCTGATCAGGAGGATAAGTAAAATCGTACTTCTCAAAACTAGCACCTCCGCTAAATGGAATGGAAAGATGTCGGTACACTTTCTTTAAATAATATGTTTTGAAGAAAGAGGTTATTCGGAGAATATGACAATAATGTGAAATGAAGCACAATCTACTTGCACTGTTTAGATGAAATCTGATATAGTACAGATATAGAAGTTATCACATCCAACTTATACCCCTTTGTTGATTCGTGAAATTTCTCCCATCCCCTTATTCGTATAAATAGATAAAAGCCCGGCAAATTTCGCGATTTGCCGGGCTTTTATCTATTTATCAAACTCTAGAAAAGTGAGTAAGGAAAAATAAAAGAAAATTAACTTGGCTATAGAATGAAACGAGATTCATTCTCGAAAAATTTGAATTATTCACTTGTGAACAATTTGTGAAATAAGACACAAAGTAGTTGAAAGTGGGTCGCTCACCTGGTATATTACTGACATGAAGTAATTCACATCTAAACTTATACCCCTTTGTTTGATCGTGAAGATTTCTCCCATCCCCTATTGTTCGTATTAATAGATAAGAAAACCCGGTAAATTCCCCAATTTACCGGGTTTTCTTGTTGTTGAATGATTTCATTCGTGATTTGCGAAAATGATGGATGAAAGACCAACGAAAAAAAGTGAACAAAATGTGAATTTGTGCACAATGTGATTGAAATATGTTCTAGCTATCTGTTATATTACTAACATGAAGTAATCACACCAAACTTATACCCCTTTGTTTGATCGTGAAATTTCTCCATCCCCTTTGTTCGTATAAATATACAGAAAACCGGTGAATTCCCCAATTCACCGGTTTTCTTGTATTTAAATGGAGGAAGAAGCTATTATTTCCGAATTCATAAAAGAAAAAGTGAACATATTGTGAACTTATGCACAAATCAGTTGATGAAATGATGGAAAATCTGTTATAGTACTAAATGAAGTGAATCACATCTAAACTTATACCCCTTTGTTTGATCGTGTAAATTTCCCATCCCCTTTTGTTCAAATATATGAATAAAAAGACAAAGCCCGGCAAATTCCCCAATTTGCCGGGCTTTTTGTGTAGATGAGAGGGGGCGTTCGATAAGACCGTCATTTCGTCGGCTTTTCGGTGTACCTCCAAAATGTTCCGTACTTAGCAGGTATTTTTTCTGCCACTTGTTTTAAAACGAGCTTTTTCATTTCCAGCTCCACGGTACTTTTACTCATATTATAGACCGTTTCAATTTCTTTGGTGGCCACTAGTTTAAAACAACGTATAAACTCCTCAAGAGAAGGTGGCTCAGCTGGGTCTGGGAGGCCATTTAAGATGTCCCTCAATATCTGAACGTATACCTCATAGGAATATACCCCAGAAACCTTAATTCCTTCTTCCTCAATATTTTGATTGAAGAATACGAGTGAAGGAATTTCAGTGACCTCCATTTCACTTGTGATTTTCAAGTCACATTGAAAGCCTTTGGAGGCACTGGAGGAGTTTATGTCATGAAGAAATTCTTCTACATCCAACCCTACGCTTTGAGCACATTCGGTCAGTACCTTGATATTGGAAATATCCTTTTTTCCAATGAATACGTATTCTTGAAGCTGCCTTAAGAAACGAATGGCTAGTTTTCTACCCTGTAATTCGGCCGCTTTAATGGCTATGGATGCAGCGTAGGGAGAGGAAATGGGATTTTCGGTCCATAAGCTTCCATCACAAGACATTCCAGAACGGCTGGCTGTCTTTTCCCAAACTTGGGCGATGTTTTCGAAGTTTTTATGATTGCCGATATTTAGTGAATTAATCTTTCCGCTTAAAACATGACGTAGGCTGAATAACTGGCCATATTCCACCTGCAATTTTCTTATAATCGGTTCAAGGCCCCAGCATTCAGGGCAAAGTGGATCAACAAAAACATAGATTTCTAATGGTTTCTTTCCTACATCATAACAATGTTGTGTTTTTATCCAATCGGAAATATTGAAAACTGGTTTTTGTGTGCTCAACTGTCTTCTCCTTTCCCGTCTATACCGGATGTATTGATCATATGCTGTGCTGTCAAATAGAGGCGATGGTAGAAAAATTCGCGAATTTCACCTTCAAGACCAATTTCGTCCATAGCGTGATACATGCAGGAAAGCCATGCTTTTGCACGATCTGGTGTAATTTCAAAAGGTATATGTCGAGCCCGCAACATAGGGTGACCGTGTTCCGAGGTGTATAAGGAAGGCCCCCCTAAATATTGCGTCATGAATTGTTTTTGTTTACGGACTGTCTCTGATAAATCGTCAGGAAAAATCGGTTTCAGTTCCGGATGTTGACTAACGTTGGAGTAAAATGCATCAATTAACTTGTGTAATTGTCCCTCTCCAATTAATTCATATGGTGTAGGGTTCTCTTTCGTCATGTTGATTACTCCTTTAAAAGAAAGATGTTTGATATTTAATCATATTTTAACAATCGCTTACTCATATAACAAATATCTAGCTTCAATAATACTTCCCCATAATGTTTTTTCACAAATGGAGGAGGGGAATTTTGCAGTTGTTCAAGCTGTTTTCGAAAAAATATCAACGATAAAAATAGCCGACCCAGAAGAAGGGTCGGCTAATGATTTCAGCTCATAAAGTTATTGAACACTTTCTGAACATAATTTTGCGTTTCGGAAAAAGGCGGTATGCCGTTGTATTTATCGACGTTACCCGGTCCGGCATTATAGGCTGCAAGGGCCATTTGGACATCCCCGTTATAACGGGAGAGCATCTGGCTTAAGTATTTACTCCCACCCATGATATTTTGCTTGGGATCGGTTATGTCTTCTACTCCCAGACTTCTTGCGGTCGCAGGCATCAACTGCATGAGCCCTGCTGCCCCAGCGTAGCTTGTCGCTGATGGGTTAAAATTGGATTCCTGTTTAATCACTGACTTAATCAATTTTTCCGGAAGGTTATATAGAGTCGCGGCCTCGCTGATCATATCATCAAAGTTCGTGACCGTCTCGCTTGTCTTTTTTTCTGGGAGAGCGGTTGTCAACGGGTTGTTGAGTGAATGTATCGTGTTGGATTGAAGGATGGACTTTGCCTCAGTTTCTACGTTAGACAGAAGGGACCCCAATGATTGCGATGTGTTTTCCAAAGTATCGCTTGACATGAGTCCCGTCAGCATTTCCTGAAACATTGATCGCGACGAGGATGTATTCGTGATAGTGCCTGTCGAGAATTGTTGTATGGCTTGTAAATCCATCAATGTCCTAAAGTCCTGAACTTTCAAATGTACCACCTCCATATCTATTTTTGGTCGGATTTAATCACTGAATTTCGCCCGATAGAATCTCTTTACTTTATTTTCGGTTTTCCGTACCGGAATTTGAAGTGATTCTAGAAGTTTAAAAAACTTTTTTTGCCCATCGGCCCGATCCGTCACTTCATATTCGAGCTCGTAATCCTCATGTCCCAAATATGAGCTATGATCTAAAACAAGCAAACCTCCCTGGAATGGGAATTCTGAACGGTCCGTTTGTAAAGTGCCAAAACATGTGAAATCCTCTGGAATTAGATTATTTTCTATAATCAGGTCATGAACAGGGCCTTCAGGGAAAATTCCTTCTTTTAAGAAGGAATTTGCGATATCCTTCGTGATCGCTTGATTGGTTTCCAATAGACCCTCGCTTGCGGGTTGCTTCAAGGTTAACTCGTACTGGCCATTTTTCTCCCGTATACGGAGGGCTGAGTTCTGACCTTTCAACTGAAATTTTGCTGTATCAAAATAGTGATTTTGCTGAGTTTTGAAGGTTGATGAATGTACTTGAAAGTGGTCCAAAAGCTGTTTGAATTCTTTTTCATTCAAAAGGTTCTTAAATTCAATTTCGATATGTTGATCCATGATTTATCCCTCTCCAAGCTGTTATTTTAGTTTAATCATATAAGAACCATTCGAGCTGTCAAATCGAATGAATATTTTTTCATTATCATACTTGAATATTTAGGAATCAATTGCCGAATATGATAAAATATAAACATTGAGCATATAAATTAGTTCAGTATACAGCAACATCAAAATTATACATATTTTTCACTATACATATCCTTGGGGAGAAGCAGTGGTAAGAACTGCTGGAGGAACTCATACAGATGATTCGAATCGTTCTGCCCATACCAGATTTGAACAGGCGTTTCGAAAGAAGTGGGTGGTGTGGCAATGGAAAGTTGGGATGATTTCTTAGCGCCTTATATACAGGCCGTTGAGGAATTAAAAGTTAAATTAAAAGGCTTAAGAAAACAATTTGAGAGAGAGAATATTCATTCTCCCATAGAGTTCGTAACGGGTAGGGTGAAGCCGATTGACAGCATCTTGAACAAGGCTAGTCAGAAGGGTATTCCCATCGATAAGTTTGGGGCTGAGATACAAGATATCGCCGGACTTCGGATGATGTGTCAGTTCGTCGATGATATTGAACAGGTCGTAGGACTCCTGAGGAGCCGGAATGATTTTGAGATTGTAGAGGAAAGAAATTATATTTCCCATAAAAAAGCAAGTGGCTACCGTTCCTATCATGTTGTCATTCGCTATCCTGTCCAGACCATTCATGGTGAGAAAAACATATTGGCCGAGATTCAAATCAGAACCTTGGCTATGAACTTTTGGGCAACCATTGAACACTCTTTAAATTATAAATATCAAGGGGCTTTCCCCGAAGATATCCAATTACGATTGAAACGTGCTGCAGAGGCTGCGTTCCTGCTTGATGCGGAAATGTCACAAATCCGTACTGAAATACAGGAGGCACAGCGTCTTTTTTCAAGGAAAAAGGATTCCTGAAAGTGGTAAAGATAAAGACGGAAGAATTCAAACAGAGTTAGGTGGTATTGTATGAAATTTGCGATTACTTCAAAGGGAGATGCAAAATCTAATACGTTAATGCAAAGGATGAGGACGTATCTCCAAGACTTTCAATTGGAATATGATGAAGATCAGCCGGATATCGTCATTTCGGTCGGCGGTGACGGTACGCTGTTATATGCTTTTCATCGATATAAGAATCGGCTCGATAAGACGGCCTTTGTCGGTGTGCATACGGGGCACCTCGGATTTTATGCGGATTGGACTCCCGATGAAATAGAGAAACTAGTGATTGCTTTAGCAAAGACTCCTTTTCAAGTCGTCGAATATCCTCTGTTGGAAACGATTGTGCGCTATCAGCATGGTGGACGGGAAGCAAGATTCTTATCATTAAATGAATCAACGGTCAAAAGCGTCGAAGGGACATTGGTCATGGATGTAGAGATACGTGGTCAGCACTTCGAAACATTCCGTGGGGATGGACTATGCATTGCCACTCCTTCTGGAAGCACCGCTTATAATAAAGCGCTGGGAGGGGCCATCGTCCACCCTTCGATAGATGCAATTCAAATAACGGAATTGGCGTCGATTAATAACCGGGTGTTCAGGACGGTTGGATCTCCACTTTTACTGCCTGCGCATCATACGTGCATGTTCAGGCCAGTCAATGCTGTCAATTTTCAAATCACGATCGATCATCTGACTCTACTACAAGAAGATGTGAAATCCATTCAATGTCGGGTGGCGGATGAAAAGATCCGTTTTGCAAGATTCCGGCCGTTTCCTTTCTGGAAAAGGGTCCATGATTCATTCATTGCCAATTAAGGAGATTATATTACCTCATGTCAAATCAAAAATTTTCTTTAAGTTGGGCGGTTTCTGAAGAGGATTCTGGCTCTTTATTGAGAGATTTTCTCGGCAAATGCGATATCTCAAAACGGGCGTTAACGGATATTAAATTTAAAGGCGGTTCCATCATGGTCAATGGTCTTGAGGTGACAGTGAGGGAGCGCATAAAAACTGGTGATGGCATCACCGTCATTTTTCCACCGGAAGAGGGAAGCGAGGGGCTATTACCTGAAGATATTCCCCTTCAAATCCGTTATGAAGACGATTATGTATTAGTCGTAGTCAAGCCTCAATCCATGAACACCATCCCTTCCCGTGAACATCCGAATGGGAGCCTTGCAAATGGATTAGCTGGTTACTATAAAAAGAGGGATATACAGGCAACGATCCATATCGTTACTAGACTTGACCGCGATACCTCGGGATTGGTCTTGATTGCGAAGCATAGGCATATCCACCATCTTTTAAGTGAACAGCAAAAGTTGGGGCAAGTTAAACGGCGCTATCAAGCGGTAGCTGAGGGTCAAATCGAGGGCCCCGTTGGAAAAGTAGAGGTACCCATCGGTCGGAAATCGACAAGTATTATTGAACGTGAAGTACGGGAAGACGGCCGTTATGCTTGTACACTCTTTGAAGTACAAGCCCACACAGAAGATCATACGTTCCTTAAGCTGGAACTTCTGACAGGCAGGACACATCAAATAAGGGTGCACATGGCCCATATTGGACACCCGCTTGCAGGCGATGATCTGTATGGCGGCCACAGGGATAGGATTGACCGTCAGGCTCTTCATTGCTATGAATTGAAGTTCCTGCATCCCTTTACAAAAAAGGTGTTGAAGTTCCAGGAAAACCCACCCCTGGATATGTTGGTTCTTCTAGAAAAGAATTAGTATGAAAAAACTCAAACCCAAAAAAACTCACCAAAACCGGCGAGTTTTTTTGGTTATTTAGAAGAGGACCTGAATTTATCTGCTACATAGGGTAAAGAAGAGGGAACGCTCTGCAATTCCATTTCCGGGTAGCGAAGGGCAGTGAGCTTCCCACCGAAAACGCACCCGGTATCAATGTTGTAGGTGCGATTGACACAGATGGCTTCAGGAACGGGAGTATGGCCATACACAATCCACGCTTTCCCTTTATAGGATTGGGCCCAGTCCCTTCTGACAGGGGAACCGTCAGGATGCTTGGCCCCATTGATATCGCCATAAAGGACAAAGGTTTTTACCTTGCTGCCAGATTGACCGATTAAATCGTGACGGATGCCTGCATGAGCTATAATTAAACGGCCTTCATCGATTAATTGATATAGGGGAGATTGTTCATATAAATCCATGAACTGTTTACGGATTTTCTTCTGTTCACGGTTATTCAACGCCTGGTACTCCGCTACAGTTGTCTCCAGTCCGTGAGATACCTGTACCTTATTTCCTGAAAAATACCGATACAGTTTATTACAGTGATTTCCTGGTGCATAAAGCGCAATTTTTTTATTGATGACCAATTCGTAAACGACTTCAATAACACGGAGTGATTCAGGACCACGGTCAGTCAAATCACCCACAAATCCTAATATTCTCCCGTGGGGATGGACTGGAATTCCGCTTTCCCAGCCATAGCCCATATTCAACGTCAATTCCTTAAATTCAGTGAAGCAACCGTGTATGTCTCCGATGATATCAATCTTCATACTACACGTCCTTTGTTTGTTTTATTTATATTTATGGTATTAGTATAGTATTATTTCAAAAAATAATATATTAAGTACAAAATAAAAAAATGTTTGGGAGGTGTAACCTTGGAAGAGAAGATGGAAAGAGAAATTAATAAACAGAATAGAGACCTTTTGGTTAACGCACTTAAACATGAAAATTTGGATCAGTTCCGTATAGAGTTCCTTGATATGCATCCTTATGATCAGGCCCAATTTTATACGAGTTTAAAGGAAGAGTACCGGCCAGTATTGTATCGCTACTTATCACCGGAAGAAATGGCGGACCTTTTTGAAAATATAGAAATAGATGAAGAAGAATACGAAAACCTTCTAGCTGAAATGGATCCTTCCTATGCAGCCGATATGCTTTCCCATATGTACGCAGATGATGCGGCCGATGTCCTGAACGAAATCAACGATGAGCAAGCCGTTAGCTATTTGACGATCATGGATGATGAAGCGGCTAGTGAGATTCAAGAACTGCTGCATTATGAAGAGTCGACTGCCGGAAGTATAATGACCACCGAGTTCATTGCAATTGAAGCAAACGAAACGGCGCGTTCGGCCATGCAGATTTTAAAACGGGAAGCCCCGCAAGCAGAGACGATTTATTATGTGTTTGTTACGGACCAAGATAAAAAGTTACTTGGCGTGTTATCACTGCGGACATTAATCATTGCGGATGAAGATGCTTTGATTGGTGATTTGATGGATGAACGGGTCGTTTCCGTCCCTGTCTCAGAGGACCAGGAAGAAGTGGCGCGTAAAATTAGGGATTATAATTTTCTAGCCGTGCCGGTTGTGGATTTTCAGAACCATCTATTAGGAATTATAACCGTCGATGATATCATTGATGTCATGGACGAAGAAGCATCGGATGATTACTCCAAATTAGCAGGTGTATCCGACCTTGACCATGTAGATAAAAGTGCTTTTTCAGCTGCGAAAAAGCGATTGCCGTGGTTGGTCATCCTTTTATTTCTAGGTTTATTGACTGCGAGTCTGATCGGGAGGTTTGAAGAGACGCTTAGCCAAAAAGCCATCCTTGCCGTTTTCATCCCCTTGATTGGCGGGATGGCCGGAAATACGGGGACACAGGCTCTTGCTGTCGCGATTCGAGGAATTGCGACAGGTGATTTGGAAGAGGAAAGTAAATGGAAACTGATCATCCGAGAGGCTGGGACGGGGTTTATTACCGGTTTGACTTGTGGAATCGTTATAACGGGTATTGTCTACTTTTGGAAACACGATTTCATGTTAGGGTTATTGGTCGGCATTTCGATCTTCATTACCTTGATTGTGGCGACGCTAGCCGGATCGTTGGTCCCGTTGCTCATGCATAAAATGAAAATTGACCCTGCCGTTGCATCTGGTCCTTTCATTACAACCATTAATGATATCATCAGTATTCTCATCTATTTCGGATTGGCCACTTTATTGATGGGGTATTTATTGTAAGCGAAGGATTCGACTTTCGCTTACATTTTCAGTAGGTTAGAAAACGGTATTTTTCTTTCTTATTATTTGTTATAATGGAAATTAGTATCAGGTACTAATAACTTGTATTAATTTTAGGAGGATCATATACACATGACTTTTTCATTAGAAGGAAAAACGTTCGTCATCATGGGTGTCGCCAACAAAAGAAGCATCGCTTGGGGAGTGGCCCGTTCCTTACATAAAGCGGGTGCCAAGCTGATTTTTACATATGGGAAAGAACGTACAGAAAAAAGTGTCAAGGAGTTGTCTTCCACTTTGGAGGGCGAACCTTCAATCATCCTGCAATGCGATGTAACAAAGGATGAAGATATCGAGAAGTGCTTTGCTTCCATTAAGGAGAAGGTGGGAGTCATTCATGGTGTCGCTCATTGTGTGGCATTTGCTAATAAAGAAGAGCTAGATGGTGATTTTGTCAATACTAGCCGTGAAGGATTCTTGCTTGCACACAATATTAGTTCCTTCTCGTTAACGGCTGTGGCTAAGGCGGCGAAAGAAATCATGCCAGAAGGTGGAAGCATTGTCACCATGACCTATCTTGGTGGCGAAAGAGTCATGCCGAATTATAATGTGATGGGTGTGGCTAAGGCGTCACTTGAAGCCAACGTACGGTATTTATCAAGTGATCTTGGTAAGGATAATATTCGTGTCAATGCCATATCTGCAGGGCCAATTCGCACCCTTTCCGCCAAAGGCGTTCGTGACTTCAACACCATCTTGAAGAAAATCGAAGAAGAAGCACCGCTCCGTCGTACAACTACTCCGGAGGAAGTCGGGGACACTGCCGTTTTCCTATTCAGTGACATGTCACGCGGAATCACAGGGGAAAATATCCATGTGGATTCAGGTTACCATATTATTGGATGAGGAATAGGGGGCCTCAATAGACAATCTCGTCATTGATGCCCCCATATTGCCAGGATGCTTTCATGTATAAGCATTCTGGCTTTTTATTTTCTTATGTTTTCGACAACGATAACCTTTTATCGGTCCATATGCCCCTTATCCTTTTGGTCTTCAAAAATTGGAGTCAATTTATCCTTCCCGGTATTTTGTAGGTTCACTTCGATCTTTATCGATTTAATCGTGTCATCTTCTAATGGAATTTCTCCGTCTTTTTGAATTTCCTTCCACTTTTTAATGTCTTTTCGATAAAGGGTTTCAGAAAGTCTGAATAGATCGACTTTCTTTTCTTTTGCATATTTATAGGTGTATTTGATTTCCTTTTTGAGAATACGCTTTAATTCTCTTTCATATTCCTTAGGTGATGAATCCACCTTCATCGTCTCGATGCTCGATTTAAGTTTCATCTTGATGTGAAACCGTACCTTTCCATCCTTCTCTATAACCGGTTTCATTTTAACCTTTTTTTCGTAAACAATGACAGAAGTGTCCTGCCTGGTCCCCGGGAAAAGTGTAACACTATCGCGAACAAAGTTCTTATTTACCAGTCTTGCCCCTTTCATTGCACGAGTAGGAAAAATGGTTTTAATCTTATTTTCTGAAATGACTGCAATGCTATCCAACAGCAAGTCTTTCTTTTTTTCTTTCTGGCCGCTCCATTGTTTTGTCACTTTCATTCGGGGAATGGAAACAAAATAAGCTGGTTCGTCCATTTCAATGATAAGTTCCCTCAAGTTTATGGGTGGTATAAATGAGCTTTGCTTATAGTTCCCCTCGGGATCGCTTAATTTAGAAAAAGCCAGGGAAATATTTTCGATAGGAGCAACCAGCATTGCTTCTTTAACTGATTCCTTGGTCATATAAAAGAAAATGCGGTAACGCGTTTCACGATAGCGGTCCAGAAAATCCACTGTCTTTTTGAATCCCCCTGCATTAAGGGCTTCATCAGAAAAAATGACAAACGAAAGATGACCCCAATAAATGCGACGATCTGACGTATGATATAAATCGAAAATGGCTTCTTCCAGTGTATCCCCGGTTCCAGTTCCAACATCACTCGCATTTTGTGAACTTGGATCGCCACCCGCTTCGGTTTTAGCCAATCCCTGTAAGTTGATGATTTGAAGGTAAACGACGACCTTGCCGTCCTTATAATCGACTCCAACCCCATGGGCATATACAAGCCGTTCCGGTTCATTCGAATCCCAACACCCAGAAAGAAAGATGATAAGCACCAGTAATGGGATGAACTTGTACTTCATTTTTTTTCATCATCCCCTTTCCTCGTGGAGTCTTTTGGCGCAATGACGGTAGGCCTTCTTTTATCGAAAGTGGGGGGAACTCTAAAAAGGGTTTTAAATATATTGGTTGGACTTAAGTTAGCGGTCACTTCCAAGTAAGGGACCCCTAATATTCGGATATTACTCACGTATGCACATAAAAATAGAGCAAGAAGGAAAAAAGCGAACAGACCTAAAAAGGACGCAGAAGCAATCGAGAGAAGCCGGACCAAACTGATGACCCCTATGATGGATTGGTTAACGAGCGTGAAGGTGGCTACCGCTGAGCCTGCAATCACGACCAGCATGGCGGGGCTTGTCAATCCAGATCGGATTGCAGCATCTCCGATAATTAAGGCGCCGAGGACACTTAATGTTGGACCAATCGAACTTGGAAGGCGCATGCCGGCTTCCTTGAAGATTTCAAATACGATGACCATGGTTATGGCTTCGAGTGCAGTGGGAAGCGGTAATCCCCGCCTCGATTCAACGACAGTGGCAAGAAGGATCAAGGGAAGCTGATCTTGATGAAACGTAGTTAAGGCAACCCAAAAACCCGGTAAAAGCGCAGCAACAAAGATTCCGAAGATACGAAGTCCTCTTTCAAAGGTGGCGTAGGTTGATGTATATTCATTATCTTCTGAGGTCTTTAAGATAATAAAAAGGTTGATAGGAGTGATCATGGTATAAGCAATCCCATCGATGAGCAACAATATCCTCCCTTTTAATAGGCACTGTACCGCAAAATCAGGCTTTCCTGAATAGTGATGCCTCGGAAAAAGGATAGCAGGTTTTTCCTCGATCAATTCCATGAATTGATTCCCACTATAAATTCCGTCGACATCAAGTGATTCGATTTTCTTGGAAAGTTGATCCACCATCTCGGGATTAGAAATATCATCCATATATAAAAGAGCTACTTTGGTCAAGGTACGTCTGCCTACTTCAAAATGCTTCACACTTAAGGAATTGGTGCGCATCCGCTTCCTGATCAAAGCGACATTGACTGATAAATCCTCTATGAAATTATCCCGAGGTCCTTTAATGGTAACTTCAGCTGATGTCTCCTCGGGACTACGTTGTGGACGGTTCGCTATATTGGAAGATAATAATCGATTCGTACCTAATACATGGATGATCAATTTTCCCGAGTATATCTCGGCAAATAGTTGTTCCGTTGTCGTCAATTCTGTTAACTGTGGGAGGTGAAGGGAGGATTTTAAGTCCTCGACCGTAATCTTTCCTTTTTTATATTTCTGGAAAAAAAGAGTCAACCTCTCGAACACAAGATTATTCAATAATTCATTGTCGATCAACCCTTCACAGCCAATTAATGTGACTTTAACAGGGGCATCATCACGATAGAAAGCGTTTTGAAAAAAAACATCCTCAGAATTTCGGAAAACCTCTTTCAAATATTCTTCATCTGTACGAAGAGGCTCTTTGGTAACCGAGTCTTGCTTAATCGGTTTGGATGCTTGCTTTTCCTTTTTGTTGAACATCGGATTTGGTCCTCCTTTTTCGGCGATTTTTGAAAAAAACGAAAAGGCTCAATAGAATGGACACCGCTAAAAAGTAATAGAAAGTTCCAGGCATGATAAATGTTTTAATGATGAAATATAAATCGATATCACTGATTCTATATAAATTAGAAATGATCAAGACCAGGGAAAAAATGATGAGTAGAATCGTTTTATTCCGCTTCTTTTTAATGGAAAGGACTTCGATGGATAGAAATAGTAAAAAGGAGACCCTTATAAAAGCACCGGTTAACCATTGATAAATCGACAGAAAGTCAAGGTGCTCGATGAAGCGGCCCAATGTGACCAACCCCCATTGCTCAAATGCAGGATATTTTTGTCTGGCAGCTTCCTTCGGTCCAAACTCGGTAATCGATCCGATAAGCGGTCCCAGTATGAGTAAAGTAAGGATTAAGGCATTGAAGAAAAACACCTTATATTTTAACGGTCCATGAACTTTTTGCTGCATGAACAGAAGCGCCATCAATTCTATCAATCCGGATAAAGGATAGATGATACCGGAAAAAACGGGTTTCCACCCATGTTCCAGCACCGGTCTCAAAAGTGTATAGTCCTTGAATTGAATATTGGTGAAGGCGACAAACAATCCGAATGCAATGACTGCAGTCAATACGAAGGTATTCACGATGGCGATCGTTTGTATGTTTGTATTTGCGAGAAAAAAACATAATCCCGTGAATAGGATGATTTCAATGAAGGGAGGGGTAACCGGTAAGTAGGATACCTTGGTCCATACCACCATCTCTTTCAATGAGACTGCCGCTAATATGACGAAGAGCATGCTTAGGGAAATCGCTAGTACCTTCCCAGGCAGCTTGCCAATGTTCATTTCGACCCATTTGAAAACATTTTCATGTGCCGTGGCTTTGTGAATAAAGTACAAAAGCACACACCAACCCACAATGAGAAAAAAGGAAATAAGGACAGTGATCCACCCATCCCGTTTTGCAGCCGGTAATAAATGAGGGAGGATTGTCACATGATTCTTTAAACCGACAGCAGTCATTATGATCAAAGATAGTTGTACAGTTGAAATTTTCCCGTTTTTTCTCATCTTTGTTTACTCCTTTACTATCATTCTTCGTTTAGTTATCTCCATTTCATTCCGGAATATCCAATAGTGGACGTTTCTCCTTTTTTGGAAGAAGGTTACTTACCGAGCATAAAAAACGGAGTGCTTCATATAGATGATACATAGAGCAGATAAAAGCCTGTAGTGTGAAAAATCGGTGGGAACCCCTTTGAAATCCATTGTTGAATGAGTGAAGGAGGGAAAGTTATGGACGTGAAAAAGCGTCTGTCTTTTACCAATGGGGTGCAAACAGTATGTGAGCCTCCGGTCAAACAGATAAACCCTACCAGTAAGAGACTAGATGGTTCCTATAATACGGAGGAATTGCTGGAATTATTGGGGAGACTGCCTGCTTTTGCGCCTAAACCTGTTTGTAAGTTCACCATTAATGGCCGCACTCTATTCGGAAAGTTGGAACAAAAACAGGAATCCAGTCTTTTTATCAGGCATCATTTTGGTAAAGAGGTCGTCAAATACCATATAGAGCAGCTTCAATCCGTGGTTATCTTGAAATATTAGGAGGATTTGCATGTCAGAAAATAAAAATGATAAAAAATCAAAACCTTTACTATATGTCGATCAAGTAGAAGTGAAGGCCCAAAGAGGGAACATGCAAAGTGATTACCGGACAAAAAGAAAAAAGAAAGAAGTGTCAGCAGAGCCTGAAGTAGTCGAAGATGACCGAAAGACTCAAAAAATAGAAAAGATAAAACAGGAGTTCGGTGTGTACGAGGCAATGAAGGAAATTGAATCGGAACTGAGTGAAATAAAAAAAATAACGGACCAATACGTACCTGAACCAGAACAAGAACATGCGCCCGTGGAAACTGCCGAGGAAATTCCTATAGATCTTGAACCAGAAAAGAAAAAAACCAAAAGGAAGAAAAAGGTGGAGAAGGTTTCGACAACTGACCTCATAACACGCCTTTCCCAACATAAAGGATACCCAAAACCAGTTTGTGAAGCAGTTATCCATGGTGAAACGGTTAGGTTTCAAGTCATGGGGATGAGGGGGGAGTCGGTAAAGATCAAAAGGGGGAACCATATCCGGTTCGTCAGATTGCCGGATATAATGAATGCTACTATTATCGAAGAGTCCAATTAGTGAAGGAGCAAAATATACATGTTTCTCTCGCAGTCTGATTTGACAATCGTGCTTCTATTAGGTCTAGCTTCATTTAGGCTTACTCGATTAATCGTTTTTGATAAAATAACCGAACCTTTGCGTCGTCCATTCTTTAAAGAAATTGAAGAAAAAGGTGAAGATGGGACGGCTGAAGTTTACCTAGTTCCAAAAGAAAAGGGATTGAGTGGTTGGATTGGTCAATTGCTTAGTTGTTTTTGGTGTGTAGGTGTGTGGTCCAGCCTCTTTCTGGTCATCCTTTATCTTGAGCATGTGTTCATGGGGCAAGTATTGATCTTGGTCCTTGCCGTTGCTGCAGTCGGTTCCATAATTGAAGTGATTATCAGTAAAATTATGGATATTTGACGGAGTACAACTTGTCTTTTTTATCATATAGTATGGTATAGATGATAAAGGAGGGTCACAAATGAATTATAAACAGAATCCATGGCAGTATGCTGCGAAACCAATCAAAAAAGATCAGCCTGTCAAAATTAAAAAAGATTGTGGCTGTAATAAAAGCAAAAAAAACAAAGCCTATTAAATAAACGGAGGGGCTGTCTAATAAGTCCCTAAAATAAAACAGGTGGAGAAAAACGAGTTGTTTTTCTCCACCTGTTTTTCTATTTCTATAATAATTTACTGAA
>NZ_JBNNML010000021.1:0-28052 GCF_050272735.1 Peribacillus sp. NPDC046944 | reverse complement strand
GCTGCCATGAATTTAAAGAAGATGGCCAATTGGACATGGCAAGGTCCGAAAATAGCCTAACAAAGTGGGCTCGTAGAGACCTATATTCTAAATTTCGAGCGAAATTTCAAGAAAATATCAAAAAGGGGTCCGGAATGAAATCATTCCGGACCCCTTTTGTCGACAAACTGAGACGATCCGCAACGGATCGTCTTTTTTTGTGAACCTATAATATGGATGGACTATCGCCGGCTTCTACTTGCCAAAGTTTTTCGAAAAAGGGTTGCCCTTTCACTAAATTTTCACATAGCTGAAGGTGTTTTTCAGACCAACCTGTTTTCATTTCCTCATATAACTCAAGCCACGCTATCTGAAAGTCCATATCCTGAATGCTCTCATATTTCTCAGGAGCCCATTCAGTATACCAGTATCGAATTTCAGCCGTATTCTTTGCTGTGAATAACTGATCCATGGCCATGAAAAGGAGCTGTTTCAATTGCCTTTCTTTTCTTGTCAATCCATTCATAAATAAGGGCGATGGAGACAGAATATGATATTCTTTCTCGCTTTCAGGATTTTCCGTAAAAGTATAATCCATCTCTTCGTGATTTTCGATCATGTCATAAACAATTTGTTCCTGCCGAGGAATAATTCTGCTTTTCCGGATGGGAATATGGTAGCCTATTGTATCCACAGCAAGTATTCCATGTCCATCGGTCACGACAAAACAGTAGTCAAGCTGAATGCGTTCATGATTTTTCCTTGCATATGCTTTTTGGTAGACATCGTTCAGTAATGCCTTCGGTAATTCAGATAGGTCATTTTCTATGTAGTGAAACAAAGTTGTTGAAACTTTCATCAGAGGAACTTGATCTAGCAGTTCAATGCCATCATCCTTCCTCCATTCATGAAAATGACAAATATTATAACCATTTTCCTCTCCTTCAAACCAGTTAACCCATACATCATGAAGATATAACATTATCCATCCCTCACTTAAACAAATTTCTGTTTGTCAATCAGTATAGGCAGGAACCATACAATTTATTCCTATTTCAGAAAACAGATTTTGAAATAAAACACGTATAAATTAACTCTTTTCTGTTATGAATTCTTCAGATTGGATAGCAAAGGATTTTTTGACGGAGAAATTTTTGAATTGTTTCACTAAATGAAAACCACTGCAATACCCCAACATCTCCGGATACCCTTTTTTTCCCAGAAGAAGAGCATCATGTAGCGGATCCGTGCGTTTCTTGTTCAAGTTTTCTACTAGATAGCTGTCCCAAAACTGCTGGAGCTTTTCTTCTGAATATAATTGTGTCCATTTTGCCAGGTATTTCGTTCCTAAATACTTACCGACTGTCCTCTCGGCGAGTCCTTCCATGATCATTGTATCGAGTAGGGTATAGTTTTCTTCCGCCTTTTTTAAATGGTGCAAACGGCAGACGTGATGGTATTCGTGAATCAGCACTGCTTCCATCTCTTTTTCGGTTATTTCGATATCGTAAAAAAGAAATAATTTATCTTTAAAGGCCAATCCTGATTTACTCTCATTCGGTTGCTTCCTTCCAGAGGCTACGAGAGGAAAGATATAAATGGGGATATCGGGTCCCCCCCATAATTTCTTATAAGTTGTAAATAAACTTTGTGTTTTGACCCATACATTTTTTTGTTTCAGTTCATCGAAGGTTTTTTTCGTTTTTGGATTGGGCAGGTACATTCCATGGTTTTGTAAATGGCGGTAGATCATGTCTTCTTTAACCTGTTCATAGAATTCCCCTTTCAACTTCTTCATCATCTTAACCGGATGGTCAAAATCCTTTTCCATCCACTCATTAGTTGAAATAACTCCCATCCGTTTCGCCCCCACTACTTCATCCTCTTTTATTGTATGTTCCAAAAATGCTTAGTGATACATCATTCCCATTACTTATTCCCAACATAAAAAGAGCAAATCCCAAGATTTGCCCTTCCTCTTCATTACTCTTGATTATTGATATTTCTTGAATAGGATAGTGGCGTTATGACCGCCAAATCCTAATGAATTACTGATAGCTGCCTTAATTTCACATTCCCTTGCTTGATTTGGCACATAGTCCAAGTCACACTCAGGATCCGGTGTTTCTATATTGATGGTAGGGGGCAAGATGCTATCCCTGATTGCTTGAATCGTAAAGATGGCCTCTATACCACCTGCTGCACCCAGCATATGGCCTGTCATTGATTTGGTAGAGCTTAATGCTAGTTTAGAAGCATGCTCCCCAAATACTTCTTTGACCGCCATCGTTTCATATTTATCATTGTAAGGTGTGCTTGTACCATGGGCATTAACATATTGGATGTCTTCCGGTGTTAACCCTGCATCTTCAATCGCAATTTTCATTGCCCTTGCCCCACCTTCTCCACCAGGCGCTGGAGCCGTAATATGAAAAGCATCTCCGGTCGTTCCGTATCCAGCTATTTCAGCATAAATATACGCTCCGCGGTTTAACGCATGTTCTAACTCCTCAAGAATGATCACACCTGCTCCTTCCCCGATGACAAATCCATCACGGTTAGCATCAAATGGGCGGCTCGCCGTATTAGGATCTGGATTGGTGGATAGAGCTGTGTTCGCACAGAAACCAGCAACTGCCATTTTTGTAATCGGCGCTTCTGCACCACCAGTAATCATGGCATCGGCATCTCCACGCTGAATGGCCTTAAATGCATCACCGATGGAATTCGTTCCCGTTGCACAAGCCGTCACGGTGCAAGAGTTGATCCCTTTAGCGCCCAGTAAAATGGATACCTGGCCCGCTGCCATATCTGGTATCATCATGGGTACGAAAAATGGACTAACCCGCTTATAGCCCCTGTTCAAGAAATTTTCGTGCTGGGTTTCAAGTGTCTCAAGCCCACCGATTCCAGAACCGATCCAGACTCCTACCCGCGTTGCATTTTCATCCGTTATTTCTAATTTACTGTCATTTAAAGCCATGACTGAAGCGGCAATCGCATAATGCGTAAAACGATCCATTTTGCGTGCTTCTTTACGATTAATATATGTTTCGATATCAAAGTCCTTTATTTCTGCAGCCACTTTAGCAGGAAAATCATCAGCATTAAGACGAGTTAATGGTCCAATCCCTGATTTCCCCTCAATTATATTCTTCCATCCAGTTTCTGCATCATTTCCAACTGGAGAAATAGCTCCAATCCCTGTTACAACAACACGACGATTCGTCATTACAATGGCTCCTTCCTTTACTCAAATATTTCTTTTATTTTCATTTTCCCCATCTAAGGGCAATAGCTCCCCACGTGAGTCCTCCACCAAAACCAACCATGACGAGCAAGTCATCTTCTTTGATTCTACCTGCTTCCATTTCTTCCACAAGAGCAATTGGTATGGAAGCCGATGAAGTATTCCCATATTTATGAACGGTCTTTGTCATTTTTTCAACGGGTAGGCCCAAACGTTCTCTTGAAGCCTCCATAATTCGAATATTGGCTTGATGTGGGATTAGTAAATCCACATCCTCTTTGGTCAATCCTGCTTTATCCAATACATTCAGGCTGGATTCTCCCATTTGACGGACAGCAAATTTAAATACTTCTCGTCCATTCATCGTGATGAATTCCCCATCTTGGAATAGATGCTTAGCACCAGATCCATCTGCACCTAATTCAAAAGAAAGAATTCCCCTGCCTTCTGATACAGGTCCCACGACAGCAGCCCCAGCTCCATCCCCAAAAAGGACAGCGGTATTGCGATCATCCCAGTTAGTGATCTTGGATAGTTTCTCAACCCCAACAATCAATACATGCTTGTAAGCACCTGTCTTAATAAATTGCTGCGCCGTAATCATAGCATACATGAAGCCAGCACATGCTGCACTAACATCCATTGCAGCTGCTTTCTTCGCACCCAACATTTCCTGGATCATACAGGCGATGGAAGGAAAAGGCCGATCGGGTGTAACAGTTGCGACAAGGATTAAATCTATATCCTCAGCTGAAATGCCTGCATTATCTAAAGCAGCTTTTGCTGCGCCATAAGCCATATCGGAAGTTTCTGTTTCATCATTGGCTATTCTTCTTTGTTCGATACCTGTCCGAGTACGAATCCACTCGTCCGACGTATCCATGACTTTCTCTAAGTCCGCATTTGTGACGATTTTCTCGGGTAAGTAACGACCAAGCCCTAATATACCAGCATTCATTTCAGCCAACCCCTTATATTTTAATGAGTTATTATTATCATCTATTATTACCTGGTACTAATTTTATAGAAAAATACGCTTTCTTGCAAGAACTATCAGTTTGAAAGTCTAATTAATCTGCATCTTAAGTCGGACAAGGGCCTAATCCAAGGACGCAAGCGTGCATACATTATAGTAAAAGAAGGGAGGAATCACAATGGATATTTTTAATCGCAACAATCGAAGGAACCAGGACGATCCCTTTTCCAAAATGATGTTTGGCACGCGTAACAACGAGCCCGAAGAAGAACCTGAGAAAGAAGAGACCCAGATTGATTATATGCAATTGATGGCAAGCGTAGAGACATTAGTGGGTTTGTACGATCAATTTAAGCCTACCATCCAGAAAGTGAACCCCATCATTTCAAAGATGCTGAAAAAAGAAGAATAAACAGAAGGCTGCCCGATTATCCGGACAGCCTTCTCTTACTTAACGTTGGGCATCTTGTTTGCCAAGGTCATAAGCTTCTTGCATCACTTTCTTAAATAAATCCATGAATGGCTCTGCCATGTCCATTGAAAATGGAATCCCGCTTGCCTCTAACTTTGCTTTTGCTTCCGGGAAGTACTTCATAGCAATCCCCATAAATTCAAGGGTTTTATCTGAACTCATTTTTTTGCCTCCTTACCATACTTGGTCATTTTGAATGCACCATTAGTATCCTTTGATGACACTTGGAACATGATTCTACAAATGGGTATCCCATAAACCAAAAATCAGGTTCATTCTTATCATAATTCCCCAAAGTCCATTCGTAAAGCCGAAACTTGCCTGAATGAATATTCTTCATGCTATATGCCATCTTGAAAGTACAGAACAATTCCCAGGTACTAAGGTATGAGTTCCCCCTTCACTTTATGACTTTCTTGATTAATTCCACACATTGGGCACTCCTGGATAATGTTTAGTCCTTCTTATCGCGCATCCTCCACTTTGTAAGGAGGTTTAACCGTTTATTCTGCTCGATTTGCAAGGAGATGCCTTCCTCTGGACTCGTTTTATTAGGCACTTCATATACGGTTCCTTTCGTTGCCTTGATTGGAGATTGTGGGGGAAGTGAGTCGATCACCTCTTGTTTAAAAATGAGCTTGGCGCATGTATTCCAGTGGTCGTCAATGCTGCTTTTGAGGTGAAGGCTTCTATCAGTGGAAGAAAGGAGCTGTTCAAGACCCTCGATGAAATCGGCTATAAAAAGCGCATCCTCCCTGTATTCTGAAGCGAGTGTAGCTTGGATAGTTGATTGCTCTAGTTGGCTGATACCCGCTTCAAATCCCATGGTTGCTGGTTGCCAAGGACCATATATCGTCGGTAAATATACTGTTTTGACTGAATCGAAGCCTTCACAAGCGTTTAATACAGTCTGAAATCCTTCCGTATCAGCATCGATTGGAAGGAGCACCACAATTTTCAGGCTATTACCATGACCGTTTTTCTTGCATTTTTCAAGAAAAGAAACAATATCATTTATATGAAGATCCTTTAAAGCCGTTTTCCCTCTTCTACTATCATAAAAAGATAATAGAATGGTGAATGGCTCGGAAACATCCAATAACCGAAGTTTATTAATTGGCAGATAAGTAAAGTTAGCGTTACGCCCTATTTCTAGCTCCTTTTCTTCTATAATATATCGATTGGTCTTTGTATCCTCCCAATCAATTCCGATTACCTCTTCCCCCTGCCCCAACAAATATTGTGTCACATGAAAACCTACAAATTGATAAGCCCCAACAACAATATATGTCCCCATAAATACAGCCTCCCCTTATGCAATGGCTCGCTTATCCGTCACCGCAAGTTTTTTCGGATGCTGTATCGTATGCAAAGTACCGCGAAAATATATCCATTCTCATAAAGACTCTTCATTTTCATGAAAAAACTTCTGGATTTGATAAGGGATTTTATACCGTTTTTCTGCTAGCAAATAGGTTAAATGCAAATGGTCTTTCCTGGTTCTCTGAATCCTCCGATAAAATGAGGCTTGTTCTTTTCGAAAACTGCCGAAAACAAGAATCACCTTCACCGGTATATGCTCCGTGAATGCCTGCACATTGGAATCCAAAATTTCTTTCTCCATATCAGCTGGATCTACCTCATATGCTGCGGCTATTTCCGATAGCCACTTTTTATAAAAGAACTTATTATCCTTTTCTTTTTCCATTTGAACCTTCAAAGATAAAATCGGGTCAATGAGGACAACCGAACGGATTTGGCTTCCCATCTCTTTCATTAGTCTCAATGCCAGCAGGGCTCCTGTCCCCTCTGCAAGAACATGGATTTTCCGATTGACTATTTCATTTTTCATAAAGAGGATATATAACTTCAACGAAAGATCAAGAGCTTTGGGGCTCCCCCAGTTCGCCCCGTAAAAATTCGAGGAAAAAAGGGTGTAACCGGTTTGTTTCAAATATTCTAATATACGTAACCTACCCGGATGCTGAAGCCAAAAGCTACTGTCCTTATCTACAAAAGAACTTCGGTCCCCAATTACCATGACGGAAAATCCACTGGGTTGTTCTGGATAATAGACGATATTCCATTGGTCTTCGATTTGAAAAGTTCTCTGTTCCATCTAAACTAACTCCTTTTAGGAATATTACTATTAGTTAATTTATGTCGAGATATCAAAAGGGTAAGGGGGGACGCCTATCTTCGAGTCTTAAATTACTTTTCTCCATTAATTTTCAGGAATCATGCCTGCTGGATTCGTGACTGATATCGCCCGTCGTTCAAAAGACATGAAAGGGCAACGATGAATTATTTATCAGTTATTATGAAAAAGCCGTTTTAACTGTATATTAATTATGGTAAGATAAAAAAGACTGTAGTGGAATGAGGTGAAATTCGATGCGTTATGCTTGGACAATTCTTTGGACATTCGTATTAGTGCATATGCTTGTATATGTTGTTTCTTCCATGATCGGAGTTTCATACGATGCTACACAGGGAACAATTTTAGGACTTATTACGGCTGTTCTAGTTTGTATCATCCCTGCTGTTATGCCTGAAGGGCCATCAAAAGACTCACATCAACATTAAGAAGCAAAAGAGGACATCCTTTTAGGATGTCCTCTTTCATATACCGTTTTCAGCTATTTTCTAAACTAACTGCTTACATTTACCTCAAAACCAATCCCTCTTGGTCATAATCTATCGTCATACTTCCATGATCACCAATCGTCCCCGATATAATTTTACGGGCAATCATCGTTTCTAGATGCTTTTGGATAAAACGTTTCAATGGCCTTGCTCCGTATACTGGGTCATACCCTTGTTCAGCAATAAATTCCTTAGCGGCATCCGTCACACCAAGTGTGATATCTTGTTCAGTCAACCTTACTTGCAACTGTTGAATCATCTTTTCAACAATGCCGACAATCTCTTGTTTTGTGAGTGGCTTGAACAGAACGATATCATCCACACGATTTAGAAATTCAGGACGGAAATGTCCTCTTAACTCCGTGAAGACCTGCTCTTTTATTCCTTCTTCAATGGCTCCATCTTCTCGATTGGACTGAAGCAAGAAATGTGAACCGATATTGGAAGTCATAATGATCACCGTGTTTTTACAGTTGATCGTTCTACCTTGAGAGTCCGTGATCCTGCCATCGTCGAGCATTTGCAATAAAATATTGAAGACTTCCGGGTGAGCCTTTTCGATTTCATCAAGTAACACGACCGAGTACGGATTTCGCCTAATCGCTTCCGTCAACTGACCGCCTTCCTCAAACCCTACATATCCGGGAGGAGCCCCGACCAAACGGGAAACGGAATGTTTCTCCATGTACTCAGACATATCAATCCGTATCATATGTTCATCACTGTCGAATAGCGTCTCTGCCAACGCTTTGACCAATTCTGTTTTACCGACCCCTGTCGGTCCAAGGAAAATAAAGGAACCTATTGGTCTGTTTGGATCCTTGATCCCGGCTCTAGCCCGTAATACAGCATCCGATACAAGTTCCACCGCTTCCCCTTGACCGATTACCCGTTCATGAAGAATATCCGAAAGACGAAGCAATTTATCCCTTTCGCTTTCCACTAACTTACTTACCGGAATACCCGTCCATCTAGCAACGATTGAAGCAATTTCTTCCTCGGTCACTTCTTGGCGGAGCAAACGGGATTCCTGCTTCCCATTTTCCACCTCTTCTTCCATGGCCTCCAATTCCTTTTGAAGCTGTGGAATCTTCCCGTGTCGAAGTTCAGCTGCACGGTTCAGGTCATAGTCATTTTCCGCCTGTTCCAGCTCATGCTTTAACTTTTCAAGTTCTTCCCTTTGATCCTGGACTTTTTGAAGGGACGATTTCTCCATTTGCCATTTGGCTTTCATACTGGTAGCCTGATCCTGCAATTCCGAAAGTTCTTTTTGGAGTACCTCCAATCTTGCTTTGCTTTGAGCATCCTCTTCGTTTTTAAGGGCGGCTTCCTCTATCTCCAACGTCATGACTTTCCGCGTAATCGAATCAAGTTCCGCTGGCATCGAGTCGATTTCCATCCGGATCATTGCACAAGCCTCATCCACAAGGTCTATTGCTTTATCCGGTAAGAAGCGTTCCGTAATATAGCGATTTGATAGAACAGCTGCTGCCACAATGGATCGATCATGTATTCTGACCCCATGATGGACCTCGAACCTTTCCTTCAGACCACGCAAAATGGAAATGGTATCTTCTACGTCTGGCTCTGGAACGAGCACTTGCTGGAAACGCCGTTCAAGAGCGGGATCCTTCTCAATATACTTACGATATTCGTCAAGTGTGGTTGCACCAATGCAATGCAATTCACCACGCGCTAACATTGGCTTCAGCATATTTCCGGCATCCATTGCCCCTTCCGTTTTACCAGCACCGACAATGGTATGCAATTCATCGATGAATAATAGGATGTTCCCATCGCTCTTTTTCACTTCATTCAGAACCGCTTTCAGTCGTTCCTCAAATTCACCGCGAAACTTAGCCCCGGCAACCAACGCACTCATATCAAGCGAAAACACCGTTTTATCTTTAAGCCCTTCCGGTACATCTTTTCGGACAATTCGTTGGGCCAGACCTTCGACAATGGCCGTTTTACCAACACCAGGTTCCCCAATCAATACGGGGTTATTTTTTGTCTTACGTGACAAAATACGGATGACATTCCGGATCTCCGTATCACGGCCAATGACAGGATCCACATTCCCCGCCTTCACTTCAGCAACAAGATCTCTTCCATATTTTTTCAAAACTTCATATGTGTTTTCCGGATTTTGACTAGTCACTCTCTGATTCCCCCTTATCGTTTGGATAATTTGCCTCGCTTTCCCATAGTCGATCCCATAGTCCGCAAATAGCTTTCTTATGTTGGGTTTATCTTCTTTTAACAAAGCAAGCAAAATATGCTCAACTGATAGATACTCATCCTCCCAGCTCTTCATTTCCTTTTCAGCTGCCGACAGCACATTCTGAAGGGAATTCGACATATAAACTTGAGAGGTGCTTCCGCTCACTTGAGGCAACTTATTTATTTCTTTATTCATCTCCGTATCGAAATGACTGAGCGATTGATTCGTTTCCGACAAAATTCTAATGAGTAGGCTTTCATCCTGTGTCATCAGGGCTTTTAATAGATGAAGCTCGGTAAGTTCCGGGTTTTCCCTATCCTTGGCCAGCTCCTGCCCACTTATAAATGCCTGCTGGGTTCTTTCCGTCATCGTATTAAAATCCATCTTAAAACCTCCCATTCATTGTTTCCAACAGAATGCTTATGATGTTTGACCAACTTTGACCTTTATATTTTAATTATACTGCTTATTATTCCCTTGTAAAGAAAAGTTATATGGTACATTGATAATTTCTGCTATTAACCCTTTACAACCCACCCTACCAGAGGGTTTATACAATCTGTTTACTCTAAAAGTTAAAAGTCAAAAGCAAAAAACCTCTCTTCAATCAAGAAGAAAGGCCAAATCATCCCGAAGAGCCTTTAATTGTACTACTTTTACTGGCCAGACCTTAAAAGGCCTTCCACTCACTTCCTTTTCTTTTTCTGTATTTCTTCACCTGTGAACGGATCTGCGACTATATCATCTTGTATCTGGTTCCGTATGTATTCTTCTATTACCTTTTTGTTTCGTCCAACTGTATCTACATAATATCCCGCCCACCAAAACTTTCGGTTTCCATACCTGTATTTCAAATTCGTATGACGGTCAAATATATTCAAACTACTTTCCCCTTTTAAATAACCCGCAAATGAAGATACACTTATTTTTGGTGGGATGCTCACGAGCATATGTACATGGTCTTTACATGCCGTTGCTTCAATGATTTCCACTCCTTTCCTTTCACATAGCGTGCGCCGACCGATATCCTTTTTTATCTTTCTTGTAAATCACTTGTCTTCTGTACTTCGGTGCAAATACGATATGATACTTACAATTCCAGGTAGAACCGTAGGCCTAGCCTAGGGTTTTCTTTTCTACAAAAAAAGCAGGAAAGGGAATGATCATCCTTTTCCTGCTTTTCCATTTCATTATGGCTTTCTTTGATAGGTCCATAGCCGGTTATGATTCGAAGTCTCAGGAAAGGTGTCCCCTGCTTCGAGCTTGACCATTTTCGGATTGACTACCATACTTCCTGTTTCACCGATTTCTACGTATGCCCCATTATTAGGTGCTTTTTGCCCTGGCTTAAATTGACGATTTTGCCCCATGTATTTCACCCCTTTACATGCTTTCCCTATTATTATTGCCACCTTTTTTTCTTTCATGACCGAAAATTTCAAAGGGGAAAAGAGGATGGTGGCAAAAGTAAAAAGCGCCTGCTATAGAGCAGACGCTTAAATTTATTATGATAGTAAATCTACGAGAACCGCCTTTTGGGCATGTAGACGGTTCCCCGCTTGATGGAATACGACCGAATTCGGCCCATCAATGACTTCTGCAGTCACCTCTTCTTCTCTATGAGCAGGTAAGCAATGCATGAATAGATAATCATTCTTTGCATGTTTAACAAGTTCACCGTTGATTTGATAGCCCTTAAACGCTTCTAAACGGATGCTATTCTCAATTTCTTGCCCCATGGAGGTCCATACATCCGAATATACGATATCTGCGTCCTTAATGGCTTCAACCGCTGAGGTCGTAACAGTTACTTCACAATTGTTTTCAGCTGCTACTTCCTTCGCGTAGGCAACGATTTCTTCGTCAGGCTTATACCCCTCCGGACATCCAATCGAGAAATTCATGCCCATTTTAGCGCAACCGACCATCAATGAGTTGGCTACATTATTCCCGTCGCCAATGTAACTCATTTTTAATCCTTTCAATTTCCCTTTCAATTCTATGATGGTCAGGAAGTCCGCCATCACTTGGCTAGGATGTGCAAGGTCAGTCAACCCATTAATAACGGGAATGGTTGCATGATCAGCCAATTCCATGATTTTTTCATGCCCGAAAGTACGAATCATGATACCATCAATGTACTCGGAAAGGACTTTTGCCGTATCGGAAATGGGTTCTCCACGTCCGATTTGCAAGTCATTACTGCTCAAAAATAATGCATGGCCACCTAGCTGTAGCATTCCCACTTCAAAAGAGACCCGGGTACGAGTCGATGATTTTTCAAAAATCATCCCTAATGTCTTACCAGCTAAAGGTTTATATTCCTCGCCCGCTTGTAATTTGGCTTTTATATTTTGCGCCAACTCCAATAAAGCTGCAATTTCCTTTGATGTTGTTTCCTTCATCGTCAAGAAGTCTTTTCCACCCAAGATTTTCGAGTGCGACTGTGCCATCAGTGCATTCATACGTGTGACACCCCTTTCGAATAAGTTAGAAGCCATTCCTGCAATGAGGTAACGCTTGGATCCGCATGCTTCAGTGATTGCAAATACGCTTTAAATGTTTCCTCTTCTGAAAAGGCCAATAGTCTGTATTTGGCTGCTAATAACCGTAACTGCTTATCTTCATCCGTTGCTCCATAAGCCAAGACGACGGCTGCATTGCCTGCCTTTAGCCATTCGTCAAAGTCCGAATGGGTGATTTCCAAGTCGGCATCATGGATTAGCTTAAGTAGTCCTTCGCTTAATTGCGCTGATTTGGCTTGATACACACCTGTCGTATGTTTAGCCTTTTGAGCGTGAAATACTTTCGTTAACGCTTCTATCATGGTTTCCCCGATTGCGATGCCTTCCCCTGTGGACTTCATTTCCGGACCGACTTTTGAATCCAGTCCACTTAAAGCAAAGGTTGAGAATACTGGATATTTAACGACCGAATACGGAATATCTTCCATTAATCCTGTTTTTTCAACCAAATTTGCTAAAGAATATTTCCCAAGCAATATTTTTGTCGCCATTTGCACTAATGGAACGTTCGTGACTTTACTGATGATTGGAATCGTACGGCTAGCACGCGGATTTACTTCCAGTACATATACATCACTGCCATCAATGACGAATTGGATATTCATGAGTCCTTTATATCCAAGCTCTCTCACAAGCTTTTCTGCATAAATGGTCATTTTCCCCTTAATATCATCCGATAAGGACTGTGAAGGCAGTAAAGCCAGGCTATCTCCTGAATGAACCCCTGCTTTTTCAACATGTTCGGCTACGATTGGGATATAAACTTCCTTACCATCCGCAATCAAATCGATTTCTGCTTCCTTACCAGGAATATAAGAATCGATCAATACGGGATACACAAGTTCTGCACCATTTTCGATTCGGTTCAACAAACTTTCCTTTGAACGGATTATTTCCATTCCTTGTCCACCGATGACATAAGACGGACGCAACAGCACAGGGAAGCCGATTGTTTCAGCACTTTCAACGAGCTGTTCCACACTGTCAGCCATTGTTCCTGGGACATGCGGAATGTCCAGCTTTTGTAACAGTTGATAAAAACGATCGCGATCTTCTAACTGATCAAGCATGTCAAATGAAGTACCAAGCAAATTGATTCCGTAGTCTTCCAATCCTTTAGCCAGATTGATAGCCGTCTGACCGCCAAACTGGACAATGACATCCTCAATATTTTCCGCTTCAATGACGTTCAAGACATATTCCAAAGTTAAAGGCTCGAAATACAAACGGTCTGCTGTCGCAAAATCCGTACTGACCGTTTCGGGGTTATTATTGATCATGACCGTTTCCACATTTTCACCTTGAAGGGCATAAACGCCATGAACGGAACAATAATCGAATTCGATGCCTTGACCGATTCGGATTGGCCCGCTGCCAATCATCAGGACTTTTTTCTTATCTGTTTTTTGCTGTTCATTTTCTCCAAAATAAGTCGAATAATGATAGTTCGTATGTGAGTCGAATTCGGCTGCACATGTATCCACCGTCTTGTAAACGGCTGATATGCCCAGTGTTTTACGAAGTGCCCTCACGTCGAATTCACTTATATTCCATACGGAGGCAAGGTAGCGATCTGAAAAGCCCTTCTCCTTGTAAAGCTGCATCTCTTCCTTGTTGACCAATTCAGCAGTCTTGGAAGAGATATCCTTTTCTTTCTCGATTAGCGAAGCGAAAGAGTGAAGGAAATAGTAATCTATAGCGGTTGCTTCATGGATTTCCTCCATCGTCACACCTTTACGAAGCATTTCAAAAATGACAAAGATTCTTTCATCCGATTTCTCGGCAAGCTTTTCCCATAGCTTGGGTACTGACTTATCCTTTAATGACAGGAGCTGAAGCCCGTTTGTCTTTAATTCCAATGAATCAATAGCCTTTTGTACTCCGCCTTCGAAATTGCGATGCAGGGCCATTACTTCTCCTGTCGCTTTCATCTGTGTGCCCAATTTACGGTGTGCCGTCTTGAATTTATCGAATGGCCAACGCGGGAACTTAACTGCTACATAATCCAACGCCGGTTCAAAGCTTGAATACGTGCTCTTCGTTACTGGGTTGATGATTTCCGATAAATGATAGCCCACAGCCAGTTTTGCAGCGATACGGGCAATTGGATACCCGGTCGCTTTGGAAGCCAATGCAGAAGAACGACTGACACGCGGATTCACTTCAATCAAATAATATTGTTTACTGTTAGGATCAAGTGCAAATTGAATATTGCAGCCCCCGATAATCCCTAAAGCGGAAATGATTTTAATAGAGGCAGAACGTAGCATTTGAAACTCATCATCAGACAATGTCTGTGATGGTGCAACCACGATCGAATCACCTGTGTGAATACCGACTGGATCAATATTTTCCATATTACAGATGGTGATGCATGTATTGTTTCCATCACGCATGACCTCGTATTCGACTTCCTTAAAGCCCGCGATGCTTCGTTCAATCAAGCATTGAGTAATCGGGCTTTCCTGAAGACCACCCCGAACAAGTTCTTTGAAAACCTCCATGGATTCTGCGATTCCACCACCGGTTCCGCCTAGTGTGTAGGCTGGTCTGATGATGATGGGAAAGCCAATTTCCTCAGCAAAAGCTACCGCCTCTTCCAAAGTATGGACAATCTTACTGTCCGGCACTGGCTCATCTATTTCAAACATTAGTTGACGGAACAGCTCACGATCTTCTCCCTTTTTGATGGAGTCAATCGGTGTTCCTAGTAATTTGACATTATATTTTTCAAGAATCCCAGCATCATCTAACTGATAGGCAAGATTCAATCCCGTTTGACCGCCTAAAGTGGCAAGCAAGCCATCTGGTTTTTCTTTGGCAATGATTTTTTCCAGTACATCCACCGTCAACGGTTCGAAATAGACGGCGTCCGCGTTCATTTCGTCCGTCATTATGGTTGCCGGATTGTTATTGACAAGAATGACTTTATAGCCTTCCTCTTTTAAGGCGAGGCAGGCTTGTGTTCCTGCATAGTCAAATTCAGCGGCCTGCCCGATGACGATTGGCCCTGAACCAATTACTAATATGGTCTGTATCGTGTTGTCTTTAGGCATATGCTTTTTCTCTCCCGCTATAATCATTTATCATTTGTAAAAAGTCGTGGAACAACAGTGAACTTTCAACCGGTCCTGGATTTGCTTCAGGATGGTATTGAGTTGTGAAAATTGGAAGGTCTTTATGCATAAGGCCCTCAACGGTATGATCATTTACATTACGGAACCGGACTTGAAGCGATGTTCCTTCTAAACTTGGTTCATCCACTTCATAACTATGGTTTTGTGAACTCATATAAACCCTTTTCGTTTTCAAATCGACCACGGGCTGGTTCGCACCTCGGTGCCCAAACAGCATCTTTTTCGTATTGCCCCCAAAAGCAAGTGCGGTCAATTGATGACCTAGGCAAATGCCCATGGTAGGAAAATTCGAAATGATTTTCTTTATATTATCCAACAGATATTCAAGCTGTTTTGGATCCCCAGGCCCATTTGAAAGCAAAATGCCATCCGGTTTCAATTTCACGATCTGTTCGAATTTCGTATCGAAGGGAACGATTGTAACATGGCACCCCTGCTCGATCAATGAAGTTAAAATGGATTTTTTATAGCCAAAGTCCATCAATACAATATGCTTGCCGCCTTCTCCATATTCCTCATATTGTTTCGTGGAAACTACAGCGACATGTGCGGCTATACCATCGAGCTTGGATTCGAAGGTATAGTTTTCATTCATGGAGATCGCCGCTTGCATGGAACCTTCTTGACGGATATTCTTGACGACAGCCCTTGTATCCACATGACTCAATAGAGGAATATTCCATTTATCCAAATACTCAGCAAGTGAATATTCGGCTTGATAATGTGAATGATTCCTAGTGCCTTCATACACAATAACGCCAGCCACATGAGGCTTCTTACTTTCGAAATCGAATGGATTGATTCCGTAATTCCCAATTAAGGGATACGTAAAGATGACGATTTGATCTTTATAGGACGGATCAGTCAATACTTCCTGATATCCGGTCATTCCGGTAAAAAAGACAATCTCTCCAGTAATTGTTTTCTGAGTCGATTTAGTTAACAGATTCCCTTCGAATACAGAACCATTTTCTAAGCATAAATAATTTTTCATGTTTTTCACCTCTTAGGTAGATGATGTATATTTATATACATAGTAGCATAATTATTCATTTCATTCTATAAAAATTCAAATAATTTAGATTATTTGTTTTGTTGCCACTGCACTTTTAATTTTCACGATTGCCTGATCTATTTCTGATTGATTCACCGTAAGCGGTGGAAGCAAGCGAAGTACGTTCGGCCCGGCACTCAATAGAAGTAGACCTGCCTCTTGCATCTCCAATATAAAGCCCTGGACTTCCTGTTTGCATTCAATGCCAATCATCATCCCAAGACCCCGGACTTCTATTACATCGTCAAGATCCTCTAACGCCTTGGTCAATTCACTTTTCAGATACTCAGCTTTTTCCTCTGCTTCTTTTAAGAAATCCGGTTGGAATATTTCAGTTAGAACCGCTTCGGCAGCTGCGACACTCACTGGGTTTCCTCCAAAAGTGGACCCATGGCTTCCAGGACCAAAGAATTCCGCCAATTCCCTTTTACCTATCATTGCCCCGATAGGGAGTCCGTTTCCAAGCCCTTTGGCCGAAGTAAGGATATCTGGCTGGATATCGAAATGAAGGAAAGCGAATGGCTTAGCTGTCCGGCCAATTCCCGTTTGAATTTCATCAACGATAAGAAGGGCTCCATGTTTTTTACATGCGGCAGCAATTGCATCCAAATAAGCTTGCTGAACAACATGAATGCCACCTTCCCCTTGAACGATTTCAATCATGACCGCTGCCGTGTCTCCGTCTACTGCGGCGGCTAAAGCGTCGTTATCATTAAAAGGAACATATTCAAAAGAGTTTAACATCGGGCCGAAACCTTTCTTGATCTTATCTTGCCCGGTTGCTGCCATTGTTGCGAAAGTACGCCCATGAAATGATTGTAAACAAGTGACGATCTTACTTCTCCCTGTCGCTTTACGGGCAAGTTTAATTGCTGCCTCATTTGCTTCCGCACCGCTGTTGGCAAAGAAAACGTGGTCCAATCCCGATGCTTCTGCCAGCATGCCCGCAACCCTTTCCTGTGCAGAGCTCTGGAACATATTCGATACATGCCAATACTTATTCAACTGCTGAGTAACGGCATTCTTCACTTTTTCGTGACAATGACCAAGATTCAGCACTCCAATTCCTGATGTAAAGTCCAGATACTCTTTCCCATTCTTACTCATTAACTTCGTACCGTTCGCTGTTTCTGGTTCTATGTCCCATCTTGCATACGTTGGAAATAAAGAACTCATTTGAATACCCCTTCTTTCTGTAAAAATTTCGTACCGATGAACTGTCCATCCTCGTAGAAGATCTCTTTTCCACTTACAATCATCACTTCTTCGACGCCCTTATTCAACACGGATAATGCAGTCTTTACCTTTGGAATCATTCCTCCATATATACTGCCATCTGTAATTAAATCTTGCGTCTCCGATTCGGTCAGCTTTTCGATGACTTGATGATTCTTCATTACCCCTTTAACATCTGTTACAAATAAACACATGGCCGCCGAAAGGGCTTTCGCCACTGAACCTGCAGCCATATCGGCATTCACATTCAGTTTATTTCCATCTTCTGTAGAGGAGATAGGCGTCAACACTGGGCAGAAGCCTTTGTCGAAAAACAATTCCAATAGTTCTGTATCGACCTGATGAATTTCACCGACAGCCCCTAGTTTTTCTTTATCAATGAACTCACCGGTCAGGATGCCGCCATCCGATCCATTGAGGCCAACTGCTTTGATTCCGTGTTCTTCCAACTTGTGTACAAGGCAACGATTAGATTTACCTGCCAGCATCAGTTCAACCACTTCCAGCACGTCTGATGTCGTTTTTCTTAACCCATCTTCGAATACTGGTTCAATTTCAAATTTCTCAAGCATCGAATTGATATCCGGACCGCCTCCATGAACGAAGACGATTTGATACCCACGGCTTTGTAGTTCTTTTATACTCGTAAAAAATGATTCGGATAACTCATTAATAATGCTGCCGCCGCATTTGATGACTAAAGTGTCCACCCATTCATCCCCCTTATGATCGATAGCTCCCATTAATTTTCACATAATCATAGGTTAAGTCGCAGCCCCATGCCGTACCTGATTCGTTCCCATCTTGTAAATAGACATTAATCGTTATACTCTTATTTTCTAAATAGGCTTTCGCCTCTTCTTCGGAAAACTGTACCGGTTCGCCACCCTTCAGGACTACGATATCACCAAAGGCGATCGTTGTTTGTGTAGGTTGAAAGGCCACTCCGCTTCTTCCCATGGCCGCGATAATGCGACCCCAGTTAGCGTCAGAACCAAACGCTGCGGTTTTCACTAAATTTGAACCCACAATCGTTTTTGCCATCATCTGTGCATCGGTTTTCTCATTCATTCCATGGACATTGACTTCAATTAGCTTCGTAGCCCCTTCTCCATCTTTTGCAATTTGCTTAGCAAGGTTTTCAGATGTCTGTTTCAATAAATTCAAGAAGACGGACCATTCCGGGTGTGCTTTGGATAATGGTTCATTGCCTGCTTCTCCATTTGCCAAAACCAGAACCATATCGTTCGTGGAACTATCACCATCTACCGTGATTTGATTGAAGGTATCGTTGGTTATGCTAGATAACGCCTGCTGTAAATCGGCTGGTTCAATGGCTGCATCCGTCGTAATGAATCCAAGCATCGTAGCCATGTTAGGATGAATCATCCCCGACCCTTTCGCTGCACCGCCCATTTTTACGACCTTGCCGTCAATGACCGCTTCATACCCACAGCTCTTCGTTACGATATCCGTCGTCAAAATAGCGGTACCAAAGTCTTCTGCGGCTTCTGGTGTATCAGCTATCTCGAGTAAATCTATTCCCTTTTTGATTTTTTCCATATCCAAGTACTCACCAATGACTCCCGTTGAAGCAACAGCAAAAGCATGATCTTCCAAGTCAAACTTTTGTGCCGTAAGCTTTCGCATTTCAAGCGCATCCTTTAGCCCTTGCTTTCCAGTGCATGCATTCGCGCAGGCACTATTCACGATGATGCCATGAATTTTGCCGGTGACGGAAATACTGTCTTTCGTCACATCGATTGGGGCCGCCTGAACGACATTCTGTGTATAAACGGCAGCAGCTGAGGCCGTGACGTCCGAAAAAATGACGCCAATATCTTTTTTGGAGTAACGTAAACCTGCATGAACGCCTGACGCTTTAAATCCTTGTGGAATTAAGATGTTTCCTTTTTCAATTTGTTTGATTGTTTCAACTTGCTGTAATGTATTCATTATTTCCCTCCAAGAAATTTTATGGATAAAGCGGGGTGTTCCATAATCCTGTTGTTTCTTCAATCCCCATTAAAAGATTTGCGTTTTGAATGGCCTGCCCAGCAGCGCCTTTCACTAAATTATCAATGACCGAAACAATCGTTGCCCTTCCTGTTCTTTCATCATAAGCAGCACCTATATCGCAAAAATTCGAACCATATACTTGTTTTGTAGAAGGAAAGTGATCTAGTGGCTGTATTCGAACAAATGGATGTTTATCATAAATGGTTTCATACAAATCCCTTAATTCGGCCGTTGAAGTTTGCCGGTTTAATTTAACGTACATTGTGGCCATGATCCCTCTCGTCATCGGGACAAGATGGGTATTAAAAGATATCGGCTGTAAATCTTTCGACCAGCGTCCAAGCTGTTGCTCAATTTCCGGTATATGTTGATGCTGGTTCACCTTGTATATTTTGAAATTTTCATTCATTTCACTATAATGCGTTACGACCGAAGGAGACTTCCCTGCCCCGGACACCCCTGATTTTGCATCGATAATTACATCTGAACCTGTAGCCCATCCTTCCGTAAATAAAGGGGCAAGGCCAAGCAATGTAGCGGTGGGGTAACAACCTGGGTTTGCAATAATAGTGGATTGCCTGATTTCCTCGGCATTCCATTCTGCTAGACCGTATATAGCTTTTTCAAGGATGGATTGAGGGGCAGCCTCTTTTTTATACCAACGTTCATATTCTCCTGGAGTTTGAAGCCTGAGGTCCCCTGACAAATCGATTACTTTCAAGTCAAGATCAGAAAATTGCGAAATCAGTTGTGAGGAAACACCTGAAGGCGTAGCGAGAAAAACAATATCAGATTTTTTTGCGATTTTTTCCGGATCAATGGCTTCCAATTTATCTTTCATATGCATTAAATGCGGATTTTCTTCATGGATACTCCGACCAAATTGGGATGAAGTATGCAATGATTCTATTTGTAAATGAGGATGATTAGTCAGGAACCTTATTAGCTCCAATCCACCATATCCTGTAGCTCCGACAATTGAAACGTTCATAAAACCACTCCTATATTCTAGTCCCTGTCATTCTTTGATTCTATTATTATATGATTGAATAAAAATAAAATCAAATGTATTTTTATAAAATTATTAAATTATATACAAAATTCTATCTTTTGCTACTATTCTTTGATATATTTTTTTCCATTCACAGCCCATTTATGAACAACGTCTTTGATTTAACCCTTTCTTGTTGCTAAAATCACCAGTAGTTCATTCATTGCCTTGTTTATTCATTTCACAACCTCCATATCCGTCCCCCGACAACCAGCAATTATATGCCTACAACATGAAAAGGTTGCGGGGATATCGACCGTATCCATCCAATTGTATTGATCCAGGGACCATTTAATATCTTGTTCCATCATATACATGCATAAAACCCGTATAATTTATTCATTAACCAAACGATGCACATACAAAAAAATACGGGATGGCATCTGCCATCCCGTATTTTTAACTTGTCCTTTAAAAATCAACCACCAATAAAGGACATTTCTATTTTTTCTTGTTTTTTCAAAGTGCCCGCTACCCTCTCGTCCGAATAACGGTCATCTCGATGATTCCAAATCGATATGATGTGGTCTGTTAATTCTTCATCCGACATCTCTGAACGAACCAATGACTTCAAGTCATGGCCTTTCCCATTAAATAAGCAAGTATATATGCTACCGTTTGCAGAGAGACGTGCACGCGTGCAACTTGAACAGAATGATTCCGAAACCGACGTGATGAATCCTACTTCAGTTGTTGTTCCTTTATAACGGAAACGCTTAGCAACTTCCCCAAAGTAATCTTCTTCCACAGGTTCCAATTCGAATTCTTGCTGTAGCATCTCGAGCAGTTCCTTTTTCGTTACCACATTTTTTAGTTGCCAACCATTTGTATGGCCAACATCCATATATTCTATATATCGCAGTTGAATGCCTTCCTGTTTGCAAAAACGAGCCATTGGCAGGATTTGAGATTCATTCGTTTCTTTTTTCACCACCATATTGACCTTGACGCCAAGTCCTGCCTTTTTAGCAGCGGCGATGCCTTCCAGAACCGGTTTTATCCCGATATTTCTGCCATTCATCTTTTTAAACAACTCGTCATCCAGACTGTCTAGGCTGATGTTCACTCGTTGTAAACCTGCTGCCTTTAAATCGGCCGCATGCTTCTTCAGGAACACGCCATTGGTGGTCAACCCTATATCTTCTATTCCTTCAATCAAGACAAGTTCGGAAATAAGCGTGGTAAGATTTCTGCGTAACAGCGGTTCCCCGCCCGTCAACCTTAACTTCTTCACACCTAAGTTTGCGAATATTTTAGAGATCCTTATAATTTCTTCATATGATAAAAGCTCGCTCTTCGGGAGGAACTGGAAATTCTCATGAAAAATTTCAGCCGGCATACAATATTGACAACGGAAGTTGCAACGATCGATGACGGAAATTCTCAAATCTCTTAATGGCCTATCTAAAGAATCTTTTATTTGACTGGTCAATTAACCACTCCTAGCCCTCATGTATTAGAAAAAGCCAAGCCAATAAAAAGCTGGTCCACAAAATGCGGATTCACCGTTTTTTGACTGGCTCTCTATTCATTCTTTTACATGGAATTTATTTTATGCCTAATGCGATTTTTGCATATCTGGACATGCGGTCCTTGGACCATGGTGGACTCCACACAATTTGCACGTCCGTTTCTTTCACTTCCGGAATATCTTCAAGCACCAATTTCACTTGATCGACGATTGTACCAGCTAATGGGCAGCCCATAGCCGTCAAGGTCATCTTCACAGTCGTTAGTCCTGCCTCGTCCATATCCACATCATATACCAAGCCCAGATTGACGATATCTATTCCAAGCTCCGGGTCAATAACCTGTTCCAAAGCTCCCATAATAATGTCTTTTGTATCTTGATCCATCCTAATCACTCCTTTTATAATCAATTATCCCCGTCATTCATACCGGGTGCTGATAGTTAAAACGGTTTACACTATCTACATATTAGAATCATAACAGATTTTTCGCGTTCCATTAAGCTTTTTGTATAGTTGGCAATAAATGTTTCTCAAACCAGTTCGCCGTTTGAAGCACACCTTCTCTGCTTACCTTATGAGATGCTTTCTTGTCGAGAATGAAATTAATTCTATTATCCCCTTCATTATAACTTGATTTAACCTCTTCATAAAAGCGATATGCATATTGATAAGGAACCACATGATCTTTTGCTCCATGCCAAAACAATAGTGGCCGATTAGCGAGCCTGTCGGGATTCAAGCTTAGGTCAAATGGTTTAAGTTGTGCAATCGCTTGTGTGATTTCCTCTTCCGATAGGGGAAAGCTAATCTCCCTTTTTTTCATTTCCCCTATTTGAAGCTCGGCAAACGAAACATATGAAGGGTTCCCCATCAAGCTCACGCCCGCCGATAACCAATCATAAGTCGCTAACGCCCCATTGGTCACAATCCCACCCATTGAGCTGCCGGCTATGCCAATCCTTTTAGGATCGATTAATTTACGGGAAAGTAAATCATCTTTAAGTAGGGGCAACTCTTTGATGCTCTGTAATACCATTTCCCAAAAACGAGGCATCAACTCGGATTCGCTTTCCCCCGTTTCCCTCTCTCCATGGTAGACAACATCGGGAAGAATCACGCGAAAGCCCTTTTCAGCCATTAAATACGCATAATGGAGATTGTGTTCCTTTGCACTCTGAAATCCGTGTATAAAAATGACTAGCGGCAGTTCCTTATTGAAAATGGACCGTTCGCTAACATGTAAAACGGGAATATGCCCTATTACTTCTTTTTCGATGATAACCAATTCGACCCCTCCGAATCATTCATGTTATAATGCTGATTGCCCCTAAATGGAACAACCAAAATTTTATTAAAAAACCTATTTAAGTAAGTCGTATAATCTCGGGATTATTATAACCCTTTCATTTAGTAATATCATACAAGAATGCATAAAGAATGAAAAACATTTACAATTTCAGTACACTAAACTTAACAATATTCGCCTATAATAAAATCAAAAAAGAACAGAAGGTGCCATAGATGAATGACAAGCATTTAATTGTATTGGATCTTGATGGAACATTACTTACTGATAAAAAATCCATTTCCCCCCGCACTAAACAGACCCTTTTAAAACTGAAAGAGGATGGACATGAAGTCATGATTGCGACAGGCCGTCCCTACCGCTCAAGCGAACTCTATTATCGTGAGTTGGGATTGACAACGCCTATCGTCAATTTCAATGGTGCCTTTGTCCACCATCCCTTGCAGACAAGCTGGGGGACGTATCATTCACCTCTCGACATCAAGATTGCAAAAGAGATAGTCGAGGCCTGTGACCAATTTAGCTATCATAACATCATTGCAGAGGTTAGGGATGATTTATATGTCCATTATCATGACGAAAAATTGATGAATATGTTCAATGTAGGGAATCCAAAAATGACTAGCGGGGACCTGCGGAACTACCTAAACGATTCGCCTACTTCGATGCTCATCCATACAGATAGCGAATATGTCGGGCAAATTCGGCAGCATCTATCGGATGTCCATGCTGAATTGGTTGATCACCGACGTTGGTCAGAGCCCTTTCACATCATCGAAATCATAAAAAGTGGATTAAGCAAGGCTGTCGGGCTTCAGCGTGTATCCAATTACCTGGACATTCCAAAAGACCGGATCATCGCATTCGGAGATGAGGACAATGACTTGGAAATGCTTGACTATGCAGGAACAGGTGTCGCCATGGGTAATGCTATAGAATTAGTGAAAAACGTAGCCAACACGACCACCTTGACCAATGAGGAGGACGGCATTGCCATTTTCCTTGAGGAAAAATTCAATCTGAAATAACACATTTATTTCCTTCATAAATTCCATTCATTGAGCCACACTACTAGGGACAACATCAAACATCGTTGTCAAAAAGCTCAGATTCGGAGGAGATAATAATGGGAACAAAATCAAAACGTTTTGTACAGCAAGGCAAAGAAAGTGTTGCCAAACACGCTGAAAAAATCCCTTATCACACTACGTATGCAGAGGCTGAAAAAGACAGATTACGCATTATGTCAGAACAAAGCTATGGTGGCTTCTAATGGGAAACAAATTATTCCAGATCGCTCGGGACTTTGTTGAAGAAGCTCTCCACTCTGAGCCTGGTGGCGACCAGCAAAAAACTGTAGAAATCGCCAAAAATGCTCTTTCTTCGGCTAATGCCAATACGAATAATGCCGAAAAAGAACAGTTGCGTGAACTTCAGGAAAAGTTGGAAAACCATCTAAAGTAAAAAGGAAAAGCCTCCAGGATCCTGGAGGCTTTTCTCTATTTAACCGTTATTTCCTGTTGTTCCGCCTTTTTTACCGATTTCTTTATAAAAACTTTTATCATGAGAATCGGATGTGGCTTCTCCGCCCTTTTGACCAATTTCCTGATAAAACTCTTTGTTGTGATTATCTGAGGTGGCTTCTCCGCCTTTGCGTCCAATCTCTTGGTAGAAGTCCTTATCGTGATTGTTCGAAGTGGCTTCCCCGCCTTTGCGTCCAGCTTCTTCCCTACTCATCTTTTCATTCTTAGCCATTGTTCATCACTCCTTCAACAAGATTTATTGGCGATACGCTAGTACATTAGCCGTTTGGGATAAGCCTCAAACGTAAAACACCAATATTTATCCATTTGTCAATGAAGTGTAACAGTATTGAAAAATATGGTAAAAATCCTACTGTTCATTCCCTTCGGAACGTACCAACGATTCCCGACGTTTCAATAATGTTGGTGAAGGCATGGGGATCGACTTCTTGAATAATCCTCTCCAAATCATACAATTCATACCGAGTAATGACGATCATTAACATTTCCTTACTTTCATTGGTGAAAGCTCCTTTAGCAGGGAGCCTTGTAATGCCGCGAACCAATTTAGCATGGATGGCTTGCTTCAGTTCCTCGCTTTGCTTCGTTATGATCATGGCTGTCAACTTTTCATGGCGAGTATGTATAGCATCCACCACTCGTGTTGAAGTATAAAGCGTAACGAGGGTATACAAGGCCTTTTCAGGTCCATATACCGCTCCGGCTGTGACGATGATGATTCCATTCAAAAGAAATAAGTAAGTTCCTACAGGCTTGTCCTTCTTGCGTGATAAAAGCATGGCGATAATATCCATACCACCTGTCGATGCCCCGAATTTCAATGTAATCCCTACTCCGACCGCAGCGATCACACCACCAAACACAGCATTCAACAAAATGTCTGGGGACCATCGTGTTAGCGGGATGATTTCCATAAATAAACTCATTAATATAACACTGAGGAAGCTATAAAAAGTGAAGGACTTCCCAACCTTCCTCCATGCAAGAATAGTGACTGGAATATTCAATAGAAAGAGTAAGATACCAGTCGATACATTAAATGGTGCAAAGGATCCAATAATACTTGATAATAACTGCGCTACCCCTGTGAATCCACTTGCATAAACATTTGCTGGAATCAGAAAAAAGTTCATTGCAACAGCATTCAGTAATGCACCAATTATGACAATTAGAATTTTCTTTATTTCATTACCATACAACCAAAAAACCTCCAATATATTCTATTTTTAGTGGCCAATTCCCCTTATTTTCTCTTTCTATAGTCGTAGTGATTGAAATTTCACCGTTACATGCTAAACTAAATAGAGTAAAACTCACATTTACTAAAATATGTAAAAAGAAAGCGGGTGTATTATGGCTATCACGATTCTTGCGGATAGTGCATGTGACTTGCCATTGTCTTTCTATCAAGAAAACAATGTAACATTGATCCCCCTACAAGTTCATTTGGATGGGCAAAATTATGAAGACATCGTTACCATTAATTCTAAGGAGATTTTTCAAGCCATGCTTGATGGTAAGGCTCCAAAAACTTCACAAGTTTCTCCGGAACATTTCTTGGAAATATTCACGGAGTTTGCCAAAGAAAAAAAACAGGGCATTTATATTGCCTTTTCCTCTGAACTATCCGGAACGTACCAAACAGCCGTTATGATTCATAACCAGGTGAAGGAAGAATACCCTGATTTGGACATAGAGATCATTAACTCGAAATGCGCATCATTAGGCATTGGCATGGTCGTTGAACAAGCTGCCAAGTTAG
This sequence comes from Peribacillus sp. NPDC046944, assembly GCF_050272735.1. Lineage (NCBI taxonomy): Bacteria > Bacillati > Bacillota > Bacilli > Caryophanales > Bacillaceae > Peribacillus > Peribacillus sp. NPDC046944. The sequence goes on along the minus strand of NZ_JBNNML010000021.1, from coordinate 1,399 downwards.
CTCAGAGTGGAGCTTCTAAAGAAGAAATTTTAACACATATAAATTTCCTCCTCAAGCACATGGAACACCTATTCACGGTAGGTGACCTTGAATACTTGGCGCGTGGTGGACGTATATCCAAAACATCTGCCCTTGTTGGCGGGTTATTAAACATTAAACCGCTACTAAATGTGGAGGATGGAAAACTCGTTCCTCTTGAGAAGATTCGCGGCAAAAAGAAATTAGTGAAAAGAGCGATGGAATTAATGCATGAGCGTGGCATAAATCTATCTACTCAAACAATTGGTATTGTTCACGGCGATGACGAAGAATCCGCATTGGAATGGAAAGAAGTGATTCAACATGAATTTGGTACGACAAATTTCATGATCCATTCAATCGGTTCAGTAATCGGGGCACATACCGGTCCTGGTACTGTAGGTATCTTCTTCTTAAACGATACCCCTGCGAAATCATAAATATGCATACTCCCTCTTATAATTGCGAACAATACATATTGATCATGATTATGAAGGGAGTTTTTATTATGCCACACACTAAAGATAACAATAAAAGACCCGAAGATAACCAAGCGAGAAACGCCGAAAAAAACATGGCCTATCAGGAAAATCTTAAAGCGGGAAAACATTCCTACTCCAAAAAAACAGATCATAAATAACGGGGGACATCCCCCGTTTTTTCCTGTATCCCCTTGACAAAGTCCACTTGCTTAACAGAATGAATGGTTGTCTTCCTTACCTATCTTCTCTATAATAAAAGAAATAAAACCTGCTGGAGGTAAGTAATGGCAAAGGAAAATTCATTCGATATAGTATCCAAAGTAGATTTTTCGGAAGTGACAAATGCTGTAACCATGGCAATGAAAGAAATACAAACGCGCTATGATTTCAAGGGCAGCTTAAGTACGATTTCCATCGATAAGGAAGACCTCGTTTTGGTTTCTGATGACGAGTATAAACTTGATCAATTAAAAGATGTTTTAATCAGTAAACTTATAAAGCGTGGGGTTCCCGTCAAAAACCTCGATTACGGGAAAATAGAAGGGGCTTCCGGCGGTACTGTCCGTCAACGCGCTAAACTCATTCAAGGTATTGATAAAGAACAAGCAAAGAAAATCAACACCATCATTAAAAACAGTGGGTTAAAAGTCAAAAGTCAAATTCAGGACGACCAAATTCGCGTTACCGGAAAAAACAGGGATGACCTGCAAGGCATCATCTCTGCCATCCGTGGTGCTGAATTATCAATTGATGTACAATTCCTAAATTACCGCTAAACTAGTAAGCCCACCCTGATAGGTGGGCTCAGACTGTAGACAAACTCGATGAAAATCGACTTTGCCTACAGTTTTTTTTGTTTTAAAATAGAAGTATTAAAACTTGGGGTGATGAGGATGCTT
>NZ_JBNNML010000020.1:0-33106 GCF_050272735.1 Peribacillus sp. NPDC046944 | reverse complement strand
TCGTGGACCTAAGTCTTCGCGCACTAATTTCAATAGTTTCTTAACCGGACTGAGTTCCCGTCGTTTTTCTTTTCGTACCTGGACATCTTCTTCAATCTGGATACCATTCGTTTCTTTTTCAACTTTTTTCACTAATGCTTTTTCTATTTGAGTTAGTTTTTCCTCTGCCGTTAAAAAGGACGTTTCGTCTTGAGCAGACAGTTCATGCCCTTCTTCATTTGTAATGGTCTGAATCTGTTGGTACGTTTCTTCAATTTTTTCTTGCAGCTTCGCCTCAAATTTGGTCGTCGCCTTTTTCCACACAAATGAATACTTGTTTGCACTGGCTTCAATTTTTGTTCCGTCTAGGAAATAGTTCTCCATTGTGATGTGCTTTTCTTCTATTAGTTGATGGATCATTTCTTCAAATAGCTTCGGAAGGAGCTTTTCCATTTGTTGTGTGCGAAATCGATTAATCGTTCGATAATCCGGTTTCTGCAGGGCAGCCAGCCATATTGTTGGGATATTTTCTTCAACCAGTTTAGCGATTTCACGACAGGAATAGACTTTTTGAGAATAGGCATACAAAATGACTTTCGTCATCATTTTGGGATGGTAAGAGCTACGTCCGCCACCATTATAGTGCTCAAAAAAGACTTTATCTTCTACTGATTCAATCATTTGATCGATTACACGCGCCACGTGGTGAACCGGAATGAGATCCTGAATGTCAAAAATAACAGTGGTTTGTTGGTTATCATAGGGAATAAAAGTAGGTGTGGAATTTCGTTTTTGAGGAACGGTAGTTTCCTCTTGAATGGTGAGTGGTAGTATAGTTTGTTCCATGTTATAATTTTCTGTAGTAATCTTTGGATTGCTCATAAATAATCGTCCTTTCATAAATGGTGTGTGGTAACTTCATTTTACTAAAAAGGGCGATTTTTTTGTGCATAAATTTCATAAAAAAAGGGTTGCCCTAAAAGTCATTTTCCTGACTTTTGGGACAGCCCCTTTTAGCTGCAAATATCATAAATTCTGCAACCTTGTTCTATATAAAGTTCTGCTTCTCATGATTTCAAGTTTTCCTTCAGTAAAAACAGGGTACATATTACCTATAGCAACACAGAAATGAGGTGTAATATTGGATACAAAAAATGAAATTGTTACTCATATATTAGATAAAGATACCGAGTATTTTAGTAAGTTATACTCTAATCATGAAGAAATGCTAAAGAGTATTGCCTTAAAATTAACTGGATCTAAGATCTATTCAGAAAACTTAATTTCAGAAGTTTTTAAAGAGTTATGGGACTCTCCTCAATACTTTAAGGATTCTAACGACACGAAGATATCTACCTTTCTCATGAAAAGGATCGTTTATAATCATGTATATTATAAACGTTATCTTAAAAAAGATTAATAATCATACAAACCTTACTATTAAATCGTCTCCTCTACTTCACCATATTCTCTTCCATCCAGGGATTAAAATTGATTCTATGTTAAAAAAGGAACTTGAACTTATAGTCATAGGAAATTGGATTATTAAAATTCAACAGAACTTTTTCCGTAATTAACTATATGAATGAGATTTCGAAGATTTCCCAAGAATTAATTTTTCATCATCTATCTAGAAAACATAATTGTGTAATATAACATTTCACATAGAAATTAACCCATCATACACGACGTTTAATTTGAAGGTAAAAGGGTTCGGAAGTATTTAATTCCGAGCCCTTTTGAATTTTTATTAAAATCTGTCGTGATAATTTGTTTGTCATCATATATTCTTTTCTCTAACTCGACAAGCTACATGCCATTATTAGATCTATAATCATAAGAAAGCACAATCCCACTACAGAATTGCGCCAATAATAGTAATAATTAGTAAAATATAAAGACTGCATTTGAAAATTTCCTCATAACCATTCCCTCTTTTTATAGGTCAGAGATCATTCCGCCATCTACTACGAATTGACTTCCAGTCGAATAGCTAGATTCATCAGATGCAAGGTACATAACTAAATTAGAAACTTCCTTTATTTCTGCTCTTCTTCTTAGGGGAATATCTTGTTCAAGTTGCTTTAGATATTCTTCAACATCTGGTTGGTCAGCCATAGGTGTTTTGATGATTCCAGGATGTACGGAATTCACACGGATATTATAGGGTCCAAGCTCTGCAGCAGCCCCTTTTGTCATACCCGTGACAGCATGTTTAGAAGCACTATAAGCAATGGCCGTTGGCGCACTTACTAAACCATCTACTGATGAAATGTTAACAATTGAACCTACGCCAGCTTTTTTCATAGAAGGAAGTACTTTTTGCATTCCCAAGAATACTCCCAGTTCATCTACTTTAAATGTTAATTCGAAGTCTTTTACGGTTAATTCTTCTAAAGTTTTGAAAATACCAATGCCTGCGTTGTTTACTAAAACATTGATTGGACCAAATGTTTCTTCTGTTTTTCCTACCACTTCTACCCAGTTCTCTTCACTAGCAACATCTAATTTAAGAGCGATTGTATTTTCTCCCAATTCATTGGCTAGTTTTTGTACACCTTCAAAGTTTAGATCCGTAATTGCTACTTTTGCGCCTTCTTCCACGAATTTGCGAACATGCATGGCACCCATCCCTTGTGCTGCCCCTGTAATGATAGCTACTTTACCATCCAATTTACCCATGATATTCCTCCAATGTAAAATAAAATTCCCGCTTACTTTCTCACAATTATTATTTGTCAAAGGAATGTATTTATCCATTCAATTTTGGATATTCAGAGCCACTCAATATTTTCCAAGCAGAAGAATATGGTTGAGTCATGAGTCATTATAATCTCCTTATTTCGTACACTTCTTTCGAGAAGTCCATTGCATGTTTCAGTAGCTGTACACAAAAGCAATGATTTTTCATGTTGGATCAACTAACCCATATCATTTCCATCCCACTATCCCCTAGCAAGCAATCAATGTTGTAAAACAAAGAAATGGATAAAGTTCATCTATATTTTTATCTCATTAGATATAGACATGATATAATTAAAAATGATTGTAGAAAAGCAATATTATGATGGAATTTAGCTAACCTTATAGGTTATATTAGTTCTTGTGAATAAAAGAGGAGCTACAAAATACAATGAAAAAGCAATCACAGATGACCTTATGGGCTCAAGTAGTTAAAACAGGAATTATCAAGTCAAATCTTATTCCAATGATCGCAGGATTAATGCTCGCTTTATATACGTATCAATACAGTTTTGTAGATAACGTTTGGAATGTAGTTTTTGCATTTTTAGGAACAGCAGCCGTTATAGCCGCAGCCGGTGCGTTCAATAACATTTATGATCGCGATATTGATGCCATTATGGCTCGTACAAAGGTTCGCCCTACAGTTACAGGTGCTATATCGATTAAAAAAGTTTTAGTAGCTGCCATTTTATTACTAGTGATCGGGTTAGTTTTATTATATTTAACCTCTCCATTAGCATCTTTACTTGGATTTTTAGGGGTATTTTTCTACGTTGTCCCTTATACAATGTGGACTAAACGCCATACTATTTGGAATACGGAAGTTGGGAGTATTTCTGGTGCCATGCCTCCTTTAATCGGTTGGGCATCAGTCGCTCCAGATATTTGGCATCCCGCTTGCTGGGCATTGTTTTTAATCATGGTGATTTGGCAAATGCCTCACTTTTATGCGATTGCCATCCGTAAGGAAAAAGATTATGCTGCAGCAAATATTCCCATGCTTCCCGTTGTAAAAAGTAGGAAACGGACATATATTCAAACAAATTTCTATTTAGTTCTATTGGTGCTGTCCAGCTTTTTATTTCTACCACTAAGCTTAGGCCTTACTTTAATTTCACTTATTTTAGGCCTGATATGGTTAGGTCTCAGCTTATTCGGACAACGTAAAAACGAACTGAAGGTTTGGGCAAATAAAATGTTTATATTTTCCTTAGTACACATGATGGTTATCTACTTCACGGTAATTATCTACGCTTCAATCGGGTTAATTTTAAACGCATTATAATGAACGTACTTAACCAGCATACTTCTATAAGCTCAAATACAGCCAATTAGGCAAAATAAAAAACGGGGCTGTCCCAAAAGTCTGGCAAATGACTTTTAGGACAACCCCGTTTATTTATAAAATTAATGCAAAAATCTGTTAGTGAATAATCTTTATTTTACCTTAAAGGCTCTTACTCACCTACCATACCGTCATTATCGTTATCACGCATATAGGGATATAACCAATGATCCCTCGTTATGGGCATACTGAAACCTGCTTCTTTTGCTTCTTTAATCGTAACTTGTCCATTTCCGTTAGTATCAACACTAGAAATATCACCGTTTTTATTTGAACTCGTTGAATTTTGATTTGATCTATCTGAATTAGAAGGTTTGCTGCCTGTTAAACCGAGTGATGCATTTACTTCATCAGGGTTTCCATTGTCAAATGAATCAACAATCTTGTTGCCCCTTAACGTATAGGTATATTGATAATGTGAAGGAATCTGCGTTTTCGAATTTGGATATGTAATAATCGCTTCAAAATTAGTGGCTCCACCTGCACTACGAATCGCATTCTCCATATAAGCTTGGTCACCGTGGCGGTTAAGTGTACTATCTTGTGGGGTAATATTATATGCATTCGATACCCCTCCGAGAGAATCAGCGATGATATGTCCTTCATCTAGAACATCACTTTCGACACCTGGAACTTTCGCCTCATCAGAATAGTATCTTCCAGACGATGTTACAGGTTCGTTACGGTCATCTTGTAAAGTAATTTCGTCAGCGATGACACGTACTAGTTGCCCGTATTCATTAGTAAATGCCCAATATTCACGGTCCCCATAGCCAATGTCAACAACGACGTTGGGTTCACGATATCCAGACAAATCACCACCATCAATTTCAATACGTTTGTATCCTGAGAACTTTTCATCGTTTGGTTCGGTTGTTGTTTCTTCAACTATTGATCCGTCAAGATCCGTATTGATAGTCTCTTCCTTTATACTATTTTCATCAGTATTGACTGTGGTTACTTCTTGTGAATCTGTTTCTCCTTCTGTAATGGTTGCATTTTCTTCGTTGCAACCAACCATAAACATAATCGTCAAAAGTAATGCTAAATAACTTGTTATCCTTTTCACTTTTAGGACTCCTTATAATAGTATAATAACTTTACTAACTTAATAACCTTAAAAACATTTAAGTGTATCTTATCACATAATGTTATTCTATTTTTCTTTTCCTCTGTACAATTCACACGATAACTCACGTACAAATTCACATACTCAGCTAAAATTATTTCCGTCAGTGTGATCTAGGATAAGTTTCCATGTAAAAAAATACATAGCAGAACCTAATGACAGGTGCTCCATGTATTAGTACCTAAGCAATTTAATTTATATCATCGTGGTCATCCCTATTCAGTGCCATGGCTCACGCAAACCGTTTCTATCTTTTTGGCTTCTCTGGCGTTAATTTTATCTTTATTATAATTACCTCTTTAACCGCTTAACGATACCATTTTGTAATTGCTACCATTTTAGGGAATTTAAATAATATCATGTAAATAATAACAGAAAAAGAACTAAATCTTTTGATATATCAAGGATTCTGGCCTACCAATCAGATGACCTGTAAGGGATTCGAACCCCGAATCTCTTCCGTGCCAATTGTCGAATCATTCTCCTATCAAAAATCCTGAATTGATAAATGACTTGTCAACTGTTGACTAATCAACTATAATAAAAGCCGATTCAAATTCCAACAAAAAAGGGTGAAAAATATGATACAACAAAAAACAGCTTTAGAAAAATTAATGGATGAACGTAAATCGGTGCGTAAATATGAGCCTGGTGTTACGATTCCTCGTGAGCAAATTCAACATATTTTAGAACAAGCAACATCAGCTCCATCATCAAGTAACTTACAGCCTTGGCGCTTCCTTGTTATTGATGATCAAGAGCAAAAGAAAGAACTACGCATTGCTGGATTTAATCAGGAACAAATCGAAACATCATCAGCGATTATTGCGGTATTAGGCGATAATGAAATGTATAAAAACGCTAAACAAATTAATGATTTAAATGTTGAGCTAGGTTATATGCCACGTGATATTGCTGATATGATGATTGCCAATTCTGAATCTGCATATAGTAATTTTTCTGAAATTGAACGAACAAATATTGCACATTTAGATGTTGGTTTAATTTCTATGCAAGTAGTACTTTTAGCGAAGGACATGGGCTATGAAACAGTAATAATGGGCGGTTTTGATAAAGCAGCATTCGCTAAAAAGTATGAGCTACCTGCCAATGAGTTACCGATGATTTTAATTGCTATCGGAAAGCCTGCTATGCCAGCACGTAATTCATCACGTTTACCGTTTGAACAAATTATCCGTTTTTCAAGCTAAGTGAATTGATCCGTATCGCTAAAGCATTAATCATATCTTGATTCACGTAAGTTTGAAATTTGTTATACTTAATCCAAATGAACGGAAATGCTATCATATAGGGATCGCAAAGTGTCCAAAAGCTTAATGTAACAAAGAGCAGTTTTTGGCGTATATCGTTAGATACCTAAATTGCTTTTATAATAGGGCCGAATTCGAACACAAGTTTTAGTGAGCGCAAAACGACGAGCAACCAATGTGAGGAGGAATAGTATGGAAGTTTGTTTGGATGATAAGAAACAAATGATTATGATGTTGAAAAGGTTAGACCGTCACGTCACTCAAATTTTCGAAAAAAGAACAGAAGTTAGTTTGACTAGATATGAAATTTTAGTTTCTTTAGTTAAAAAGGATAGTGTTACACAGAAGGTACTACAACAATCCTTAGCTATCGATCAATCGGCCATCACGCGCCATTTAAAGTTGCTTGAAGAACAGCAATATGTTGAACGCAAACGTAATGAAAAAAACAATCGCGAAGTACTTGTAACGATTTCAGATAAAGGACGAGCATTATTAGAAGGCTGTACAATGTTTAAAAATCAATTTATGAATGATCTCTATGATGATTTTTCAGAAAGCGAATTACAGCAACTCAAGCAATTTCTCACGCGCTTAAATCGCAATATAGAGAAGCTTTAATTTTTTGCTCTTCATTGTAAAAATCTATTGTATTAAGACAAACTAAGAGTAGCAGCTAGTGCTTCTTCAAATACTTGTTTTTCAGCCGAAGCAGACGTAAGGATTTTTTCTTGTTCTGTAAATGCAGCCCTCAGTTGTTCATTTCTTTATTCATAGCCTTGATATTTCGCAACTAATCCTGTTTAACTATAAATCATATCTACAAAAGAAAAGCTGTGCCGAAATCCACTCAAACCCGGAATTTGACACAGCTATTTTTCGCTTATTAAACTATTCCAGTACCGCGACAGCTTCGCAATGTGGTGAGTGTATCAAATATTCCCTTAGGCTTCCCAAGGAAATGTTTGATATTTTTGGTTACTTATCTGGATATTCTATACAAAACCAAGCTGTTCTCCAGGCATTCAGCTGTTTAACTATGAATCTATGAAGCATCCTTTAGTGATGCCTCTTCATTATTACCACTATTTTCTTGGAAACCAATTAGATCAGAAATAGCTTTAAAAACTACATCCCCCGTAAGTTGTATTCTTTCAGGGCTTACATGCTCTATTTTATCCTCTAACGAGTGATAATAAGGCTCAATATTAGCTCCCCCAGGTGGTGTACCAGGTTCCATCCATATGAACAATGCTGATGGTACCCCTTTCTCGTGAAATGGAACATGATCAGACCTACTCAACATATGAACAGGCAATAAATCCTTATTAATATCTAGTTTTTCAGCAGCTTGGTGTGTTGATTGCGAAACAAGATTCGATTTCCCATCTACAGTATTAATAAAAAGTTGCGAGGCAGGTACCCAAGCCGTACCAGTCATATCCATCTGAAACTGAACTTTTGTTCTTTTAACTTCATCTTCTGACAAATTACCGATATGGTATTTCGAGCCGACAAATCCAAGTTCTTCGCCCCCAAATGCAGCGAAGCGTAATTCTTTGTCGCCATCATAGTCCTTAAAAATCCTTGCCAACTCCATTAGTGTAGACGTCCCGGAGGCATCATCATTGGCCCCTGGCGCGAATGCAACACTGTCCAAATGTGAGCCAATGTAATAAATTTCAGGATTTTCAATGCCTTTTGGTTTTTTTACAGCGATTACATTGACTGTTTTTTGATTCGTCAGTGTTTTAATTGAAAGTTGGACTTCTACATTTCCTTTGGAAAGTTGAGAAACAAATGCTTCCCCATCCTTCTTGGTAATTGTCCCAACCGGAATGTTCGGGCGTACGCTGCCTAAGGAAACAGATGGAAGGGTAAAGCGATCCTGGTTGTCATATATAAGGACACCTTTCGCCCCTGCAGCCATTGCGTTTTGCACCTTGGCCCCGGCAGTGATTCCACCATTTTGTACTAAGGCGATTTTGCCACTTGCAGCCGCAGTGAAATCACTCGGTTGACCATTCCCCGCATGATATATATTCCCTGTGATACCGTCCCCAGTCGTTTGAGGGGCTCCGCTAACGGCCCTCAATGGAAGTTTTTTGTTATTGTCGGAGAGTATCTTAAGTATCAATTCAACTCGGTTGCTCCTTGGCGCTTCCTCAATTTTGGTCTCATAGCCGTAACTTTTCAACACACTTTCAATGTATTCAGCTCCTGCCCTCTCACCCTCACTGCCTGCCTCCCTTGGCCCAATATCAATACTTAGGTGTTTGATATGCTTCATAACATTATCGGAGTTAAATGAACCATTAATATTCCCAATCACGTATTGCGTGTAAGTATTCAGGACATCATGCGCTATTCCGGAAATGCCCCCGTTGCTTTTCTGATTATCAAGCAGGCGTTTAAAACTCTGCATTTGTTTAATTACCTTATCAGTCTGTCCTTGTTTTTGAAAAAGAGCTACTCCGCTAATGTGCATTTTCAATGTACGGACCGCGATATCACTCCGAATATTCCCATCTTCTTTAAAATAATCAATTTGTTTTTCCATGTCTGCGAAAACATTTCCTGTATGTGGCATATCATTGAAAATTCGATTTTCCGCAGCCGTAGAACTCATTTGGTTCGTACCAAGTAGAAATGCAATTATTATCGCTATTGAAAAAACTTTTTTCAGACCAAACCTTTTCATCATATTCCTCCCCTGTATAAATGTTGTAGTATCAACGGTTTTAACCATTGATAGAGTGTCATAAAAATACTTTTTGACTAAGTTTCTTACAGTATTTTAATATTATATGAAACTATCTCAAGATATGGGTACGCTGTGCTGTCACTACTAGATAATTATGGAAAGTAGTAATAGGGATTTATGCACTGCATACATAATGGATCAATAAATGCCTATGTTGACATCCCTCCCAATTCTTTAGGCATCAGTGTGTCTACATTCCTTCGTTAAATCCAGTCATAAGGAAAAGGCTGGCCAATCTTAGAAACTCAAGGTACAATCGAAAAAATAGTGCCAGCTTCTTCCGTGTTATCCTGTTGTCTAGGTCTAATAAAGGGATGTAGGAACTTATGTAGCCTCTATGAGACTAGTAATAACTCTCATCATTCGATTCTACGCGAAGTTCAGCCTCCATACCTTCATGATACGTGGGTAACTGAATCCCCATCTTTTACAAGGCCAGTATTTACTAATGCTTCTTTACTGTCATGTTTGTCTCCCACGATTGACACCCCGTCATACCAAGTGAGAGCTTTTTAAAAATGCTCCCTTTTTTCTTTTTCAATCTAATCCTTGATTTTTTTAACATTCCACGCCTTTACTTTGAAAACATTAGTAGCGTAGCTTGGCAAACTATCCGCTCTTCCCAAATTCTTAATAGGGCCCTTAAGGCAGACATCCCCATAGCATTTGACATTTAACAAATTGAGGAATACAAGAGCCTTTATTTAACCTCAATTCTTATGCAACTTAAGGGAATTACCTCTTAAGCACCCTAATAGGAGAGCGCCTGCAAATCACCTCCCATCAATTTTTTTTTGATACATTTTCCTCCGTCCCCTTCTAAAAATTCAAGGGTGGTGTAATCATTCCATAAGAATAGCCTGATACTTTATAATGACAAACACTTTCGTTATGATAATTAACTATGTAATTGATGTAAGGTTCTACGATATTAATACCAACTACTAATGGATGAAATGGGTACAATTGTCCCTATGTGATATTTCCATAGTCCGTTTTAACGTGTACCTTGCCCGGCGCAGGAGAAGTAAAAATAACAAGGATAAAATGGCTAAAACTGATCAATTTCATCAATTATCTTAATTCCTACTTTTCATAACTTTCCAGAGTCATTGTCGCTGACTGATCAGACTTGAGTTTACCCATCAAATAAAAAGCTTAATAAGCTTTAAAATGCCTCCGATATTTTACTGGGTATTGTAAAAACGTAACTATATAGGGCAAAGTTCAGGCAGCAAATAAATGCCAATTTGGTTTCTCAATTCTAAACTTTCTTAAATGAGACGGGACAGTTCTCCAACTGTCCCATCCATTCTATTGTTTTTTTTCCTATGAATCTATCTCATAAATGCGAAAATCAATAATCAAGTTTGATAGGGAAGTGTCCAAATCGAAATAAGTAAACAGCCATGACACAGCTTTTTTTATCTTATAGGTCTCTACCTTTGCCTTGTGTGGCGTTAAAAGTCCATGATAGTTTAAGTTTATCCCCTTGGAATTGATTTTGATCTCCCTCGTTATCAATGAAATTGAACTTCACTACTAAATCATGTTCATCGCCCACCTTAAGGATGCCACCATCAAGAGCTTCGTTAAATATCTTTTCTGACACCGCTTTTGGGCTCATACCCTTTAGCTTATCCAATGTTGTTTTGTAAATGATTTCATTATATTGGTCCATATTGTACAGAAATTCCACTTCAATATACTTGCCAAAATCCTCCGTGTTATCCCCTTTGGTATCAACCACGGAATACTGGGTACCCAACGTCACGTCTTTGATATCTAGTGTCCCATCATTATGCAGTTCAAAAACACGCGTCATCGAGTCTCCAGGAGCGATGTTGCTGATATCAATAATCGTTGTGGGTTGCACAGATAAATCGAGTGTCCCCGCCGCAAACGTACCGCTCGCATCTGCACTGTCACTAAAGTACGCGAAAGTTCCCCCCCCAATTAAAGATACCCCCATTATTCCCGCCATAATTCCCATACCTAACTTCTTTTTCAATTCCATATTTACTCCTCCTTAAGCTTTTTCCCCTTTTTTAGGGATGTTATTTTTAAACGACTATCAAATTGTAGTTTTATAACCGAATCTAATTGATATTGTTCCTTCGCTATCTTCTTTACTTTCAATTCCCCTTAAGGTCTACCAAATTGTAAAACCTGCATTAAGAATAACAACACCCCCAGTAGAATAAGCAGTAAAGCGCTAGTCTCACTTGATTTGACAAAGTGACCGATATAAGGAATTGTAACCCCTATATAGATGCCCAATGAAATATAGTGGCATCCGGTATATTGTTGTGATTGCCCTTTGTTATGTATTGCGTCCCTGTCCCTTAAAAATCCGATGGGTAATCAGGATTCCGTCACTTGTTTTATAAGTAACGATCTCCCCTTTTTAACATGATGGGGTTGTACTTTTCTCTTCATAAATTGTCACTTTCACGTTTCCCCCCCCTACGCCGTGCCTCCCCCGGCACAGAAGGCATATCCTGACATGTGTAATCTAACCTACTGCCAGACCTCAATCATTGCATATTCGTATTTTTTTGATGATCCAACATCACTTTGAAACCAAGCATTTGTTTGACAACCTTATCCGCAGATTCTGATTTTTCATTGTACTTACCGCCTATCATACTGTTACGCCAGTCCGGTTAGGTAATTGCTAGGTGTTAAATCGTTATGTTGATACCGTGGAGCCCGGTTCGGCTGAATTTACTGCCTTGTTGGTATTTCACGCGAGATAATATCCGCAAATACCGTCCCAGACGCTTTTAAATCATTACTATTTAGCTGGAGGCTTCAACATTGGTTAGAAACACGCTCCTTAATCACCTCGCCTCCTGTCACAGCTTAATGCCTTACCTAGTTTATCCCCCCTCCAAAGCCATAAACCGTATAGTCATAAATCGGACAACACCTGCATGAAATTTACCATTTGGTTATATTTGTAAATTCAGATTTTCCAGGTGCATAGATATGATGATCTCTTTAAAAAATATTTAATAGATTCCTTTAAATCTTAGTGTTAATCATAAGCATTACTTAGTGAAAATTTTGTTGGTTTTCGGATTTATAAAAATGTTTTATTTGACAAAACCCTACATTCAATTTGTTTAATAGGTAGGAATCGACGTATTTAATGGATACCTTTCAAAGTATTTGTCAGTTGTTCATAGGTTTTGACCTGTTTTGTAGAGATATTTTTGATATAAAAAAAACTTGTCGATACCTTTAATAATCAAGTCCATGTAGATCCTGACATTTTATACTCCGGGATATTGGCATGCTATAGAATAGTAGAGGAGTCGATGGTTACTGAATGTGAAATGGTGCATAATTTGGATTAAAGTTAATACTTCAGAGATAAAAATGCTAATCGAAGAATGTCCAAAAATGAATGTCTAAAAGTGTAGAATTGGAGGATTAAAGAAATTATCAACGCACAGCACTCCACATGTGGTGAGTGTGGATGGTGGACATTTTATATAAAAGAGATGTAGTAGAGTCACCTTTAAACACTAAAAGTTTTTTTAAATTTCTCTATATTAGAAGGTCTAGAGAAATTCGTTCCATACCCGTCTATATAGAGAGAGATTGCGTCTTGATAGCTTAAAAATTATTATTTAGAAGAGAGTTAATAATTTCTTTATTATCTACACCTTTAATTGCAACTTTAAGAACGTCAAATTTACTATCAACATATTTTTTTATAAGATGATCCAACATAGCCTGTTCTTACTCACTTATTTCATAAAATCCCTCTATAATTGTGTTTTATTGGAGAGGGCGGGAGTTAACCTACACCTTTTTCCTTTCAATTTCATGGAACAAAATAATCTAGAACAACTAATTACATTAAGTCTCGAAAGTTGATTTATCAAAATTCTGTATTGATTATTTCCGGTTATAAAATTCAGCTAAGAAAAATAACTATGCTAGCAAATCACTCTAGCCGATTAAAATGCAGTTAGTACGACAACAACAAAAAAGGTTAGAACCCTTGATTTATCAAGTATTCTAGCCTTTGGAAAGTGATGACCTATGAGGGATTCGAACCCCGACCCCTTCCCTGCCAATCTTATTGAGTATATTCACTGAAGTTCAACTGCGTTAAATAAGTATCAAAAAGTTTGATTCATGGATTGGATAGTTAGCAATTCTTGTTTATCCCATTCAAAATAGGCTTTGTTCCCGAACCAAATCATTCCTCAAAATAATTTGATAATTGAGTTTCTTCACCTATGACTTGTAAACCAAACTTTTCTTGTACAACATATATATTTGGTTTTCAATTTTTATTATGCTAACTCCAACCACTCCACCGCTTCACAGTGTGTCGACTGTATGTGGCAACATATTGTGCTGATAGGTTTAATTGATTGGCTAAGTCCTACTAAAGTAGAACCTAGCTTTTTAGTATTTTAAATTTTTTATCTTTGAATGTTAAAGGGAAATTTCCGTATGCTTTATAAATCCCTTCTTCCTAAAGGATCCGTTAGTTGAATGGGAAAAGCAATTAAATTGCCTCAATCAGAAAAGGAATCAGTGAAGATGAGCAGGCATTCCCTGAAAGTATACAATTGATAAATATAACAAAAGAAAATCTCTTCTTAGGCAGGGAGATACCACTTCCATTAAATGTTGTTTCGTATTAATGTGATGTGTTAGGTAGTTTTTTATAGTGGATTTGATACCATCTGCCCTAGCAGTAAAATTGCGTTACTCAGAGAAACAAGTTCTAGTAATCATTGGAGGTATGGTTTCTGTCCCTCGATTTATAAACATTAGCGTACCGAAAAACAGGCACCGACATTCAGCTGCCTCTATATATCAATCAGATTATGTTTAAAAACGAATTCAACCAGTTCACTTTTTTTAGTAATGTTTAGTTTATTGAAGATTCTTGTTTTATGTGTGTCTACTGTTTTTATACTTATCAGTAGTTCACCTGCAATTTCAGTTAATGAATGTCCCTTAACAATCAGCTGTAGTACTTCTTTCTCGCGGGGGCTTATTGTAGAATACATCTTGTGAATCTTTTCTTCACTCTGCTTATTTTTTATCATTGACGTCATTTCCTTTGGCCGCAAGTATATATAGCCATCCATAACTGTATCAATAGCAGAATACAATTCTTCATCTACAGCTACTTTCGGGACGTAA
The DNA here is from genome assembly GCF_050272735.1 of Peribacillus sp. NPDC046944. Lineage (NCBI taxonomy): Bacteria > Bacillati > Bacillota > Bacilli > Caryophanales > Bacillaceae > Peribacillus > Peribacillus sp. NPDC046944. The sequence continues at coordinate 18,695 of NZ_JBNNML010000020.1, read as the reverse complement.
CCCGATGCACCCGCTCCCATAATTAATGATACATATTCCTCATCTTCGTACATTGTTAAAACAATCACTTTTGCATGTTCATATCGTGCCCTTATATTATTTAGTACCTGTAGTCCGTCCATACCGGGCAAAGAAATATCGAGGATCAAAATATCCGGCTCTAATTTATCATAAAGCTCAAGAGCCTTATGCCCATCATCAGCTACTCCCACAATTTGATAAGAAGTCCGTTTTTGCAATAAAAGTTTTAACCCTGATATAAGAATGGCATGATCATCAACTAGCATAATACTAATTTTCCTTTTGAAACTCTGTTTCAACTTTACCAACTTCTTTCTAATTTAATGGTAGAGAAACGGAAATTTCTGTCCCTCCCATCTTGTTCGTCCTGATAAAAAATGTACCACCCTGCAACTCTGCTCTTTCCTTCATTCCATGTATACCAATCCTATTTTGTTGCTTAGCTTTTTCAAAATCTGCTTCATGAATTCCCTGACCATTATCATTTATTGTCAAATTGATCCATCGTTTATTAATATCCAAGCCAATCATAATTTCAGTAGCATTGGTATGTTTCACCACATTACTCATGCTTTCTTGAACAATTCGGTATAGAGCCAACGTAACATGTTCAGCTATTGTAACGTCATCATCAGGAACAAATAAATGAACTTGGGTTTTGTATTTCCCCTCAAAATTTCTCGCATATTTTTTTATCGCTGAAACAAGCCCCATCTTATCAAGAATCGGTGGCCGTAATTCGACGGCTAGATCCCTTATCTGTTTTAAAATTCCTGCAGCTATATCTCTGCTTGTATAAAGTAACTCACGTTGTTCACCATCTTTCGCCTCATTAGCCATAATTCGCATGGTTACCATTAATGAGGTGAGAGCTTGACTTGTCTCATCATGAAGTTCACGTGAAATTCTTTTTCTCTCATCCTCTTGAACAGATAATAACTTCGATATCAACTTATCACGCAATAAATCCTTTTGTTGAAGTTCCTTAAGTAAATAGTCCACTTCTTTATTAGAATTAATAAGATGATCAGTCATTTCATTAAAAGCTTGTGCCAGTTTTCCAATCTCATCGTTATTGGTTCCTTTTGCTCTTAAGGAAAAGTTACCTGCCGATATGCCTAAAGCTACATCTACTAAAGTATTGATTGGTTTAGTTATCATACGGGTAGCAAAATAAGCCATTCCCATGGCACCAATTGATACTAACAATGTGGCAATCAGTAATTTAACGATTCTAGAATATATATATTCCAACGATTTTTCCTCTGACATCCCCACTCGAACATACCCTACTTCTCCTTCTTCGATAGGAACAATGACATCGTGGATATTACCTTCGTCTGAGGATAAAGTTGTATACTCTTGTTGGGTAATCCCTCTGGGCGTATGTGCCTTTAATATTCCCTTTGGCAGAATCTCAGGATTCGGAAATGTATGGGCATAAAGCATGCGACGACTATCAAAAACTAAGATATAGCGAATTTCTTCATCTACCTTTTTTGTTTCTTTAATAAGATTATCCACCGCATATTGATCGTCAAATAGAATGTAGTCTGAGCTTGTTTCTGCAACATTTTTTGCGATATTGACACCACGTTTCGCGAGATCCTCCGTCATCATATTTGTAAGTGAATCCCATATGATCCATCCAAAAATGCTAGCTAGAAAAAGTGAGGAGAACATGATAGCCCCAAGTATCTTTTGGTTTATTTTCAAGTTATTTATCCATTTCATAAAGAACCTCATAATATTCCGAGTCGAATGGGATAAAGCGATCAATATATAAACCTTGAAGTGCTATCTTCATAGAATCCTGTTCGTGCATAGTAAGAAAACTCGCTTTAATCATTTCCTTTTCTTCCTTAGCTAAATTACTTCTGATAACAACAGGTCCAGTACCTAATGGCATCGATTTTCCGATAATTTTTAATGTTTTGACTTCTTTAGGGTTTTCACGTTCCATCGTTTCAAAAACTAGGGAATTGACAGCTGCAGCATCTACGGTATTATTTAAAACGGCACTAAGGGATCGTTCATGGCTATATGTGTATACATGTCTCCCAAAAAAGCTTTTGATGTCTTCCCCCAAATTTTCCAACTCTTCTTCCACAAAAAGATATCCAGAATAACTTGAAGGATCATAAAATGCAACATCTTTGCCTTCCAAATCATCAATTGTCGAGAAACCGCTTTCAACACTTGCAACAATGTAACCATAATAATAAGGGCTCCCAAATCTTTCTTGCGTTGCAATTCCTTCAAATCCTCCGTTTTCTCTATACGTGATATAAGCTCCTGTTGGAAGCAAGGCTATATCAGCTCCCCCATTGATCATTAGGTTGTTTATTTCATTATAACTTCTGCGTTGGATTAAAATGGCTGGTCGGTTAAGTTTTTTACCGATATAATTTGCGATTTTTCGATAGTAAATAATCGTATCTGTTGGAGAAAGCACACTCGAAATGGCCAACCGTATCGGATCTTGTTTATCCTCTTTAATATTTGTAGATTGCTTTTCATATTCTGAAAAAACAATTTGATAGGTTGATAGGTTCGACGCACAACCTATTAATAATGTGATCATTAATAAAATCGGAATTGACTTGTACAATTTTTCCATATATCCCTTTCTAGGACGAATTCGTCAAAAACAATTTGCAGATTAGAAGTTTATTCCTAGTAATTAGTAGTATTTACTATTATATCACAATCATAGTTTCACATTGTTACTAGTTTAATAGTCTTGGTCGCACAGTGTAGGATATTTTCTTACGAATAATAGGATATACGCTGATAGTTTAAAGGGTTAAAAAGTAAGATAATACTAATATGTTAAACACTTGTGTCACCTACTTTTTTAAGCGCTTTCATAATAACAGGGGGGATGCCATTAGAAAATATTTCAAGCAGCTTAATTAAATATGCTACAAGACTCAAGACTTTAGAACTTAGAACTTAGAACTTAGAACTTAGAACTTAGAACTTATAATATACTGTATTGGAGTGGTTTCAGTAATGGAATTAGTTAACCAAAAACAAAATACCGAGAAATTTGCACGCTATCTCTTTCGGCGGAAAATAATTTTTCTGATTGCATTTTTAGGGTATGTATGTGCTTACCTTGTGCGGAATAATTTTAAGTTAATGTCAAATAGTATCATGACTACAAATGGATGGGATAAAACAGATATTGCTTTGTTACTTTCTTGTTTAACTATTTCTTATGGATTAGCTAAGTTTTATATGGGGGCGTTAGGAGACCGTGTTAGTATAAGAAAACTTTTCTCGATTTGTTTGGGAGCAAGTGCCCTAATCGCAATTCTCATTGGCTTTTTCAACTCATCGATTGCAGTGTTAGCCATTCTCCTAATATTGAGTGGAGTTGTACAAGGTGCTTTAGCTCCTGCCTCTCAAATGATGCTTGCTAATTATTACTCGAACAAATCTCGTGGAGCAGCCATTGCAGGTTGGAATATCTCACAAAATGCTGGGTCAGCTTTACTTCCTTTGATCATTGTGGCCCTAACCAGTATGGGACTAGTCGTTCCTGAAACAGGAAATATTTTCATGGCATTTTTAGTTCCAGGAGTTTTGGTGCTGTTTTTTGCATATATATGTTGGCGTTATGCCGGAGATAGCCCTGAATCTGAAGGCCTCGATTCCTTAAGAACGATGTATGGTGACGCTGGGGAATCCAATGTGGCAACTGAAGAAGAAAAAGTAGGACTGAGCTATTGGCAATTAATTTGGAAATATGTTTTTACCAATCCACTATTATTGCTAGTATCTGCTGTGAACGTGGCCTTATATTTTCTCCGTTTTGGAATTGCAGATTGGATGCCAATTTATCTTAGTGAAGTGGGGAACTTATCGAATACAAGAGCACAATTGGCTGTTTCAGTTCTTGAATGGATTGCGATCCCGGGGTCACTTGTGTTCGCATGGTTAGCTGTTAAATATCCAAATAAAATGGCTAAAATTGGATCAATTGGCTTGTTTGCCATGGTGGCGTTTGTCTTTTTCTACGAGAGGTTAGTTAGCGGTGGTGTTACAAATTACGCATTATTCTTAGTAGTTTGTGGAATTTTAGGAGCCTTAATTTATGGACCACAATTAATTGTTAACATTCTAACAATTGACTTTGTTCCTTTGAATGTAGCTGGGACGGCAATTGGTTTTGTGGGTGTTACGGCGTATTTAATTGGAAACATGGGTTCCAATTGGTTAATGCCAATCCTAGCTGATCAATTTGGTTGGTTTTGGTCTTATATCGTTGTAGCCTTCTTATCAGCATTCGCAGCGGTAGGCTATCTAGTGTTGTCAAAAGCCGAACAGAAAGTAAAAGTTGTTTAAATATCTATAGGGTTCTATTATTTATGGTGTTGATGAATCAAAATTCATCAACACCCTTTTTGTTGTTTAGGAAATTTGAAAATAATCGATTTGTGGATAACTGTTCAGTATAATGTTCGTAGTTGGCTTGAAAAGAATAGTTGGGTCATTACACGAATACTTAAAGAACATTTTAATGGTTATAGACTTAGGCTATGCAAAATGCCTTGGCAGTGAATATACTTCTGAACCGTATTTGGTTGCTTTACTTGTAAAAGCCGTTATTTTCATAAGTGTGGAAAGCAGTACACAGATGATTGGTCTGAAAAAAACTACAAGAATTATTATTTGATGTTCCTCATCGTCACATCGTATTGAAAACTAAATATTCTTTAGAATTACTAAAGGGCAACAAATTGTGAACAAAGCAAATATCTTGCAAAAGTATCTAATCATCCTAACATTTAGTGCCTTTTAAGTTAACATAGCGTCATTTGGTTACCTTTCACAAAAGAATGTTATTCAACAATCTGGCCCTTTAGCTGAAGAAGGCATAACCCCTTTTTAGGAATTGCGCCCGATTGTTAACCATCACATTATTCTATTCAAAATAAGAATCAGAATCATTTTACCCTTAAACTTTCACAACATAAAAAGTATTTTATGTGTATACTATGTTCCCACATACCAAATGTGCCTACTGTATGTGGCAACACATTGATGCTTGAGGATTTAAGTAATTGGCTAGGTCCTACAATCGTAGAACCTGGCTCTTTTTAGTATGCCTAAATTTTTCTTTTGGAATGTTATTAGATTAATTTTTATATGCTTTATTATAAATCCTTTCTTTACTAAAACATCCCTTTAGTTGAATAGTAAAAGAGATGCCTATTTCTATTGTTTCTATCTAATCAAGGTGAACTGGATAAAGGTGTTGAAATGATTAAGATACATTTAAATTGTTTCAATTAGAAAGGGAGAGAATATATGATTGATATACTCTTAAAATATATGTCTGACTTTACTTTAATCAGCGAAGATGAACAGCGGGCAATCTCTGAAAGTTTACGAATTGATGAATATAAAAAAGGACAATATCTTCTTAGACAAGGAGAACTTTCCGCCATTACATGTTATTTCGTATTAATGGGGTGTGTTAGGCAGTTTTTTATAGATGAATCAGGTAAAGAAGTAACATCAAATTTTTTTACTGAAGATCAAGCTATTCCAATTATCAACGAAAAGACTCAAGATGACTTATCTAAGTATTCATTAGTGTGTGTTGAAGATTGCATATTAGTTGTTGGTGATGTTGATTCTGAAAATACGATGTTTAACAAATACCCACAACTTGAAATAATGATACGCAAAATGATGGAAATAAACGTTGGTGAAATACAAGAACAATTCGGTGAATTTATTGGTTCTTCTCCAGAAGAACGATACGAATCTGTTTTAAGGAAACGCCCCGAGTTAATTGACCGTGTACCACAACATCATTTAGCTAGCTATCTTGGAATTACTCCTGAGTCGTTAAGTAGAATAAAAAAACGAATTAAAAAAAATTATAAAATAGATTTCATCCTTAATTATCCTGCTTAAAAGTAGCAACTAAGCACCGAAGACTGACTCACCAAATATCATTGAACCATATATCACACTTAACCTTTGTGATACCAGCTAAAAAATTTATAAAGTATCTAGAAATTAACTTAAGTCAATGAACGGTTTTTATCTCCTTGTTATTATTAAATTTAATCAAATATATTAGCATTTGGAGGGGATTTTTATGAAGGCGATAGTTTGTGATAAATATGGTTCGCCCGATGTACTTGAATTAAAGGAGGTAAAAAAACCTTTCCCTACCGAGAATCAAGTATTAGTTAAGGTTCATTCAGCATCTTTAAACTTTGGCAACTTAGTTCTTTTGAAAGGTAAACCCTTCTTAGCCCGTTTTGCCTTTGGACTAACAAAACCAAAATACTCAATTCCAGGAGGTGACATAGCTGGTACAGTTGAAGCTGTTGGGGAAAAAGTTAAACTATTTAAAGTAGGTGATGAAGTATTTGGTGACCTCTCTGGTTGTGGCTGGGGTGGTTTTGCTGAATATGTAACGGTCCCCGAATTTGCTTTAGCCATAAAGCCAACCAATATCTCTTTTGAGGAAGCTGCAGCGACTCCTATGGCAGGCGTGACTGCCTTACAAGGACTACGTAATAAAGGTGAAATTAAATCGGGGCATAAAGTATTAATCTATGGCGCATCTGGAGGCGTTGGTACTTTTGCGGTACAAATTGCTAAATCATTCGGTGCTAAAGTAACGGGCGTATGTAGTACACGAAACGTTGAAATATTGCGTTCTCTAGGAGCAGATCATATCATTGATTATACAGAAGAGTATTTCGCACAAGATAAGGAATGTTATGATTTGGTTCTAGGCGTGAATGGTTCTAATTCCCTTGCAGCTTATAAACGTGTACTAAAACTAAATGGGAAATTTGTTCACGTAGGAGGTTCCGAGTCTCAACTTTATCAAACATTATTTCTTGGACCTTTTATTTCATTGACTGGAAGCAAGAAAATAAGTAGCCTGTTACAAAGAGCAAATCAAAAAGACTTAAATGATATAAAAGAGTTACTTGAAATGGGAAAAGTAAAACCAATAATTGATAAACGATTTAAGTTAAGTGAAATAACGGAAGCATACAAATATTTCCAAGAAGGTCACGCTCAAGGTAAAGTGGTGATTACTTTATAATGAGTGCTTGCTCCACCATAAATAAATTAGAAATGCGATACCAAAACTTCTAAACATTCTACTTTTTATTTTATTTCACTATTAAACCAATTCTAATCAAGCGAACGCTTCACAATGTGTAGAATGTATGTGGCAACACATTGGTGCTGATGGGTTTAATTAAATTAATCCGATTCCCATTAAAGTGGAATCGATATTTTTTTATTCCTCTTTATCGGTATATTTTATATTATTGCCGCCGCAAGTGCAGTTATTGCTGTACTATTATATCAGCCGTTACTATCAGGAGATTGGTATATGGCCGTGGTGAATGGTTCGGAGACAGCCGTTTTGGTTGGTGTAATGAATGACATCGTATTTTTTCCGTTGTGAGCGAAATCTTCCTGGATATAAGACGTACTACAAACTGCGGTTACTTCAGCGCCAAAATCCACAGCAAGCTGAACAGCAAAATGCCCCACTCCACCCGATGCACCATAGATTAAAACCTTATCGCCTGCTTTTAGCTTCCCTACATCCCGTAATGCTTCTAGAGCGGTCTGTGCAGCGCATGTTATTGCGGCTGCCTCTTCAAACGTTGCATTATTTGGCATAAATGTTAGAACATTTTCTTTTGGGCAGACATATTCAGCATGGGAACCGACGCAACTTCCAAAAACACGATTGCCAATTTTAAACTTTTATACATTTTTTTCCACGGCTTCAACGGTACCTGCACGTCTATTCCTAGAATTTGCGTTTTTGTTTTATAAGACCATTCTCCATTCTTGTTGGCAAATAACCTTTTCGATATAGAGTTTCATATTTATTTACAGAGGCGGAGACCACTTTAATTAATACCCTATCTTCATCTTTGATGAACGGTTTCTCAACATACCTAATCTCCATTACTTCAGGGGAACCATAAGAACTATAAATTGCTGCTTTCAACTGTTTAACCTCCTGTAATTATTAAATCGTTCGATATCATCAATTCCTTTCAAAAAATGCTGTTTACTTGATACCTTATTGATAAATTCACTCAGTAAATTTAATTCAGCTTATTCCTTAGATATTCCTCATAAGTAATCATCCCTTTCTTTTGCATAGGATTTGTATTTTTCCCTTCAATCAAAGAATTGTATAGTTTTCCTGAAAAAGGAATACTTAAAACATCATTGGTTTCATTGTTAACCTTAATTTTTAACTCCGCCATTTCTCTTAATGTCCTTATCTCTGGACCACAGAAATCATCTAATTTTCCTTGTGGGCCTTTATTAACTAAATCGATTAAATGTCTAGCGAATTCATTGACATCCACGCTTTGAAATTTAATCTTTCCAGGGACTATATATCTTTTAAAGAAAGGTTTTGATAAGAATAGATTCTCAACAAAGCTATGAAACTGAGTTGCACGAGCAATTGTATAAGGTACAGAACTATTTTTTAATAATTCTTCTGCTTTGTATTTAAGTTTATAATATTTGAAGGGGATTTCCTCAATACCTACAATTGATGGATAAATAAAAAGTTTTATATGATGCAACTTGCTTAAAAGTTTTTCAAACCCATCAACCTCAATGCTTTTAGAATTTTTTATCGGACTAGTTGCTGCGTGAATAATTACATCAACATCTTTTACCGCTTCTTCTAAACCTTCGCCAGATAATAAATCGCTGTAAACCCATGTAAAGTCTACTCCTTCTGGTTTTCTTCTCGAAGTTATTTTTACTTGATAATCTAAACCTTTTAATTGCTTTAACAAAGCCGATCCTAATTGTCCTGTTGAACCAGTTACAAGTATTCTCAAGTACAACTCTCCCATTCAGATGGATTATCTTTGTACTGTATATTCAGAAGTTGGTTACTTTATTCTACTAACCTCCCTATATGATTGACCAATTGTATGCTCAAAAGTTAAATGAAGGACGGTCAAATGCTTATATAAAGAAGATCCATAACTTGTTATCGAAAGCATTGCAAAAAGCGTTGAAATGGAGTCTAATTCTAAAGATGCCACGCCGCCGTCCATTCATAAGAAACACAAGCAAGTATGGACATTGGATGAAGCAAAAGGATTCCTAAAGGTTTGTGAAGCAGAAAACTGCCTCGCTCTTTTTCTAGTGGCACTGTTCACTGGCATGAGAGGAGGTGAAATCCTTGCCTTGAGCTGGAATAACGTTGTTTTAGAAAAAGGTGTGATTCATGTTGCTGAAGCTTTAGCACGAACAAAAGCGCATGGGCTGAAACCGAAAGAAGTGAAAACCACTCATTCAGAACGAGCTATATTTCTGTCTCCCAGCCTCACAGAAGCTTTGACCATACACAAACAGCACCAAACCGATAATCCTTTGGATCTCTTCTTTCCTTCGAAAAAAGGAACGTATATCGAATCAAGGAATTTGCTGAGGATGTATAAAAGCTTAACGGAAAAAGCAGACGTTTCGTATATTCCTTTTCATAATCTTCGTCATACACACGCAACCATGTTAATGCGTTCCGGTGAGAACCCAAAGGTTGTATGTGAGCGATTAGGGCATGCACGAGTCAGTATCACGCTCGATATTTATTCACATACAAATGAGGAGATGCAGCGAAAAACGGCCGATTGGACATAATGGACAAAAAAGAAAAAACGACACAAGCTGGAACCCTTGACACGATTGATGTAAATGGATGTTTTGTGCAGTGTTTGTGCAATTTCTGTGCAACGCATAAAAAAACAGCTAAAAATCAAGGTATCAGAAAATAAACAAAAAGCCGCAAACCCTTGATACACAAGGACTTGCCGCTTCTAGAAATGATGATTCCGACTGGGTTCGAACCAGCGACCTCTACCCTGTCAAAACTATATCTCCCTTTTCCTCTAGTTCTTTATAATCGCTAGAAGTACTGATACGTATGGGTTTACCGCGCATTTCATAACAATAATTGTCCTCTAGTTATTGGGGATTCTTTGGAATGCGCCACCATTCCGCCACCAGTTGGTCTATATTTATTACTGGTTCTATAAGCTGATTCTGCTAAAAAATGAAAAAAAAGAGAGGAAAACTCCTCCCTTTTACTGATGGCTACAATTGATGTAGCAAGGTAGTACAAAACAAGTGTATTCTTCCCCTCAAAAGAACATAACTTGTGATAAACACTTTATTAGAGTAAATCATTGAATTGATACTGAATGAAGTTCAGAAGGTACAGCTAATGAATCTATATGAAGGTGAAGAATTTATGTTCTTGAAGGAGAGAGCATGAACTGTTGATATCGTCTCACTACCGTTTAAAAATAAAAGGCTATGTTAAAGGTAATGGTGTAATGGTTGATTCTATACAATAAGATTTCATCATAAATAAGAAAAGCAGATTCATAGCTTCTTACAAGCTAATTGAATCTGCTTTTTAATAATATAGATGTTTAATAATCTATGTGTTAAAAATGCGGTCTTATCTAGGAATTGTTGAAACGAATTTTAGTAGATTGTTATCTCGGTTTAACCAACCTTGTAAATACTTTTTTTGGCTTGGGTCTTGACGAACACGCTCATGACGGAAAGATTTGTTAAAATCAATCACTTTTAGTGCTAAGTCATAGTGTTGGTTTAGGTTGTAAGATGCAAATTTATTCTCAGTTGCAGCGCCCCATGAACCGTCTGCAGTAATACCCATAGCTTTTTGTAAGTGTTTAATTGCACCACCTGCATAAGTGTTACCGTTAACACCAAGATTAACCGCAGTATCAAACATAACGACAGCAAGCGCAGGTGCCATTCGGTCACATTTAGCTGGTTTCCAATATAGCGTGTAATAAACATCTTCTGCTTCGGCTCTCGTAATGTATCGAACATCTTTCCAGGCTCTTCCTTTTGCCTTAAGATATGAAGTAAATACTGGTTGAGTAACTCCCATATTTGTTGGACCACCATAATCGTTAGGGTCATTTACATAGCCACCCTCTGCACCAAGCGTAAATAATAAAGCGTTCTGGAACACTTTGGCTTTATCTACTGCAACAGGAGGAACGATAGGAGGCTGTGTCACAAGACTTAGATAACTAGAATTGTTCGAGATGTAACCATAGCCATAGCCAAACTTGATTTTATAAAAATCACCTGATTTCGCAACGATGGTAACAATGTCATTTACATACACACCGCCGATTCTTGTTGCGTTCGCTTTTGCTGCATTACGTACATTCAAACCAGATGGCGTTGTGATTTTGGCACTTGAATTAAAAACGATTTCACCAGTTGTTGGTGGTGTTGTTGTAGTCCTAGTAATCGTTAATCCACTAGAGACTGCCATGATGTACCCATAACCAGTACCGTATTTAATTTTGTACCAATCTCCAGCTTTTGCCACAATTGACACCATGTCATTTTGGTAAACCCCACCAATACGTGTTGATGAAATATTTTTTGAAGTTCTGACATTAAATCCAGAAGTTGCTGTGATTTTTCCTGTGGCATTATATGTAACTTCATTTGATGGCGTAGCTGTAATTTGAAGTCCGCTGCTAACTGCCATAATGTAACCATATCCGCTACCGAATTTAATTTTGTACCATTCTCCATCTTTCGCAACAATTGTTACGATGTTGTCTTTATAAACCCCACCGATTCGTTTTGCAGTTGCTTTTGGAGCACTTCTTACATTGTAACCAGAAGGTGCAGTAATTTTCCCTGTAGCATTAAATGCAGCCTCAGCAGCATATGCTGTTGTTGAAAAGCCACCTTGTGCGAAGCTTACTGGTAATACAGCTGTTGTTAACGCAAGGCACAATGTAATTTTTTTTAACTTCCCCTTTATTTCTCGTCCCATAATCCTTCTCTCCCCTACTGTCGATAATGGTAGAACCATTTTCTTTAAAACGATTACACCAACAATAAAATCATTAGGAAATCCTAAAAAATAGATTAGTAATGACTAATGTTGATGCAACAATATTTAAGTATACGAGGAAGTCACTCAGGTGTAAATAGGTTTTTCCCCCTTACATTTCCAATTACATTTTTCAATCTCTCGGTCTTTAACTTTTATTTGATGTAAAATATCATTAAAAAAAAGAGGACGATTATTGAAAAGCAACCAATAACTTTAACATAGCCAATAAAAATTACCCATTTATTAGAGGGATGAGGGTAAATTTATCCGATAAATAGAATTGAATTTCAGTGCTTGTATTTAACTCAACTATAATATATTAAAGAAAAAGAATTGTAACAGTGCTCAGATTAGGGATGATGAACAACTCTATCGCTAGATATAAAATGCGACCATCCTTAATAGCGGGTAAAAGGTATGTCTTGCTTTTTTCACAAAAGGGACTTTATACTTACTAAATAGTAAAAATTACTTATTAAGGGGATGTATTCTTGAAGTTAAAATTATTTACATTTTTTACAGCACTTTTACTTATCTTATCTTTTCAACAAAAAGAGGTGGCAGCAGCAGAAACTGATGTTCTTTTGACAAGTTTAGTAGGAACATATGGGTCAGATGTTTACAAAAATTCTTGGAATTCTAGTTCTTTTACAGACATTAAGGGAAATCCAATTATAAACGGACTAGGTTTTGGGGACAGCGCTACTGCCTCTTATAATATTAAAAATGAAGGATACAAAACCTTCCGTGCTACTTTAAGTTTAGATTCTAAATGGATAAATGGAGATTACGGCAAGTCAGCTATTGGTATTTATGCAGATGATGTGTTGATTTATGAATACCAACTTTCAAAAACAAAAACAGTAGATGTGAAAATTTCCTTGCCAGAAAAGGCTACTAAACTCAAAATTGTTACAGAACAACTAGATGGCAGTAAAGGAACACAGGGTATCATAGTTGCTAATCCTACATTATCCTTTTCTGGAACGTATTCAAGTACAAAGGATTTATCGGTAAGTCCTCGCACAATAGGAGCTTCATCTTATCAAGGGATTGATGGTAATTATGTTTATACTGACATAAATGAGAATATCGTTACAGATGGAATAAGATTTAAATCTACAAACGGCAATGCATATGCTACCTATAATATTAAGGATATGGGGTTTAATCAGTTTTCGACAAAGATTTCATTAGACTCATATTGGACTCATGCAGATTATGGACAAACAGTGGTTGGTATATATGCAGATGACATTCTTCTATATGAAAAGGAGTTTACAGAAAAAACGAAAGTCGCTTCTCTAAAATTACGTATTCCAAAAGGGACTAATAATATAGAATTAACTGTCAAACAAATCGAGGGAGCAAAAGGTACGCAAGGACTTGTGTTTATAAACCCCCTTTTTGAAAAAACAAACGCAAAACCCTTAGTTCTCCCAAAAACATCATTACTCGCAAATGTGGGTGCCATTGATTATAGTGGTAACGGTTTTTCATTTGGTACATACAGGGAGCATATGTGGGGGAGCTACATGCCATTCCAATATACCAATGGACAGATGATAACTTCAGGTATCGGTTTAATATCTTCTAATATCAATCTAGTATCTCCTGCTGGTAGTGCATTTGCAACTTACAATATAAAGAACATGGGCTTTAATTCTCTTAAAACAACTTTATCATTAGATTCAGGTTGGATTAATGGGGATTATGGCAAATCAAGTGCCTATATATATGCCGACAACAAATTGCTGTATTCTAGAAATTTAAAGAAAAATGATGTGAAAAATCTCACTCTAAGGTTACCGAAAAACACAAAGACTTTACAACTATACATTCAACAAGAAGATGGAGCAAAGGGTAAACATCGCGTTGTATTTGGACATGCTAGATTAACCAATCTTCCTGTTTCAACCAAGCCTTCAGCAAATAAAATTTCAGTAACTAACAATAAAAACAAATCTGATGTAATTATTGTTAGGTCATTAAGTAAAAAAGATGTTGTTACGGTATATGATGCTAAAGGTAAGCAACTAGCCTCCGGTTCAGCTTCTAGTTCTTCCATAACATTGAAAGTTAAACAACTTGGTAAGAAATCGGGGAAAGTATATATTACAAGAACCAGTACAGGAAAGTTAATAAGTGATAAAACTTCCGTAACATTTAAGGCTGAAAAATAATAAATTTTAGTAGCTGCCGTTTTGTGCAGCTACTATTTCTTTTCATTTCTCCTAGAAGAGCAGATATCATTAACTACTGAAACTACTGACTTTTCTCATCACAATAAAAGAGGTCCACCTCTGCTTGCATTTCTCCACATGAACATAGGTATTCCATATCATCATGGCGGTTATATCTCAAAAATTATCACTCCTCATTAAAGTATTTTTGCTTGGCTTTCTCATATAGTCTTAAGGGAAGTTTATCAGCTAACCTAAAGGCTGTTCGTTCATCTAATTCAAGGACATTAACCAGACTCTCTATTTTATCTTCTGTAGGGATAGTATAGCCCCTCTCTATGTCCATAGCGTATTGTGGGGTTTCGGGGTAAGTGAAGAGATATATTCTGGGAAAGCGGTGTTATCCTCAGAGCATTTGCTATCTAACTCCATACATAGACAGTCCCAAAAAAGCTTTCTGCCTTTTTTTGAATAAATCTTTTGCCTATTTCATTCGATGAGAGCCTTTTCATATCTTTATGGTTATTACACGTTCCTGTTTAAATTCCATCCTTATCTCCCCTTCTTACTAATTATCTTAATGATTGCAGGTAAAGGGTTTCCCTATCAGCTATTATATAACGCCACATTCATTTGAATTACCCCTTCTGTCATATTTTTATTGGTATTCATCATATAAACCGCTATAATAAAGAGTCCGAAAAAATTGTATATTTTTACACATGGGGAAATTATATGAAATCAAAGCACTTTATTTTTTTGTTCTCGTGCATTCTGTTGGTAACTAGTTTATTTTCTGTTACAAGTAACGCAGTTGGTGCTACAGGCTCAGATACTCTGATAGTTGACAAACAAGTTAAAGTCCTAAAAGGTAAAAAATTATCTAGTGGTTACAAACAACCTACAAACGTGGTGGCTGCAAAAATCACTGGAAAACGTGTTTCAGAGGTTGTTGCATCATATAATAAATTTAATACAAATACCTTTACTTATAATACGATTATTAATGTTCATCAATATGATAGTAATAAGAAGAAATGGAAAGTAATTAAATCCTTAAAATATAACAATGAAGATTCTTCATTTGAGTATATAACAAAAGGTAAATTGCTAGATAACTCAAAAGAACAAGTAGTATTAGGAATGTATTCAGGTAGTGGTGCTTATTTATCCCCCATTATTATAGGTTCAAATGATGGGAAAACAGTAAAAAAAATACTTCAGCCTACTGGGGAATATTTTAATGGTGGAGCTGTGATAAAGGGTAAACAACTATATCTTCTTAGTAATACGATAGTGGTGAAAAAATATGTTTATAAGAACAAGAAATTTTATAGCTACAAAGGTACTGGAGCGGATGACCGAAAAGTAGCAGCAGGTGCAAAACATTTATTAACTCTACAAAATGTAGGCGGCCATACTATGATTGATGGATACACTTATAATAAAAATGGAGAGCGCACTATTAAAATGAAGGTAGGTGAAAAACTATCTATCGTCAGAAATTTTACAAAAGATAGTGAAGTTTACGGATACCGATTACTCTTTGACTCAGGAAATGATATTTTAAGTTATGGAACTGTTTTTAAAGCTAAAAAACCTGGTAAAATTGTTTGGCATATAGAACCCGAAGCATATAATGATTATAGTCAAACTGTTACTATAACCATTGTAAAATAATCGATTTTTTTATATAACTGGGGTTTATCGTTTTTTTATATGAAGCTGTCCATTATAGTCTCCTGCTCATTTGTGTTGTTAAATTGAGTGTTAAGTAATAATTACCGGGTTCCGTCTTAGAGCAGATAAAGATTGTTGAATACGGGTCTTCCCCCTTAATTTATTTGTTCCTTTTATTCCTGAAAATCAAACTCAATGTTACGTTTAGTCGCCTTAAAATTCAGGTAGTTAATTATGTTCAAAAAGGGATATTCATGATTTGGAAGTATCTAAGATGATTTCTTTGTAGTAAAATCAAGACAAAGACAAGATGACTATATGGAGTTTAGAAATGCTATTATCCTACTATTAGTCGGAATGCTGATGGCACAGTTTAACGCAATGTTTAAGGGACCTTAAATCCTTTAATTTTTAGCAACTGCTTTGTTTCTCCTTGCTGCTGGAATGATTGTAAAGAAAAAGAAAACACAGTATACAAGCATTTTAACGTTCGTGAGAAAAGAATTCGACGTTGTTTTAATAATGACAGGTTTGGTTCTTCTTGGTGCTAAAATCTTTGCTCCTGAACCGCTTCACTTTTGCATCTATTGAGCTAAAGGATGATTTTTATCACCTTATTATCAGGCATTGTCTGGAAGAAAAATACCCGAAAAAACTATTAGAAGGTTAATGAATGCTATACTCCTTGCTAACGAAGTAGTAGTTATAGTAAGTTGGTTAGATACGATAAAGAAACTGGGGAATCTGTTAAGAAAAATGGTTCAAAACAAACAGACAGCCGATTGCTGTCTGTTTGTTTGTGTTTTACCTAAAAATACGTAGAAACCGTTTTACTTCTTGTTGTATTTTGTTGTTTGGTCAGATATTTTCCAACCAGAGTTATTCGCCTTCACTAATTTATAGGTCCTAGTTCCGCTTGGGGTTATTTTATTCCCAATATCATCTGCTTCGAAGTTGAAAGATATTGTTAAATACTCTTTAGTACCTTGTTTATAATGTGACAATTTTGCTTTCAAAGAAGGTAAGTCAAAGGCAAATACCATATAAGTTATACTGTCATCGTGATAGTTATCTCTTCTTTCATATCTATTACCATATAATGTTTCAACCATATCAAAAGCTAGATACTTTTCGATATAAGCAGAAGTGTGTGTCTTGCCTAGTCGTTTAACAACTTCTTTCTTCGTGAATTCTTTTAACTGTTCTTCGTAAGCAATACTATCTTGCGCCTTTTCAATCTGTTTCAAGATAGCTGTCACTTTCTTCTTCGAATAAGGTGAATAATAACGTAAAATTGCATTATTTATGTACCTTTTCTTGTTTTTGTACTTAATTTGAGCCCAACCATTCACGTTTTTGTTGAAGTAGTGTTTGAAATAATATTACTTATCCCCTTAAAATATTCCGTAATTAATTTATTTAGTCTGGTTCAGTTGAGGAATCATGTGTATTGTTTTCTTTTTTTATTTCCGAGAGTTTTATTTTTTTGTTAAAGGTATAATCCCTTTGTAAATTCTCGGACCTACAGTTTTTCTCTTAACCGCCTTATGTTTTAATCGTTTATAATACTTTTTTTTAATATTCTTATAAAGGGTACATGAAGCGGATGCAACCGAAAAGCTAAAAGGTATTATCCCCCTAGATGCCTGGTCTAGATGTTCCATCATTTGTATTTCTTATTGTGATTCTGTATACCCCTTAGCCTCTAGTGCAAAATAACTGCTATCTCTCCTAATGCAAAGTAAATCTGGCCTAGAGCCTACTATAGGAGTCCCCCTTTTTTTCATAGAAGCTTCATAGTTAAATGTTAAAACTGCACCGCTTAATTTTTTCGCCAAAAAATCTCCTAAACTTTTACCTGCTAAATTTGAAAAATGTCCTTTTTCCGTAGGGTCATATTTAAAATTACTAGGAACACTAAAATGAGGTTTTTTGCTTTTAAATGAAATTCTTCTCAAGTAGTCTGCATAATGAAGATACATACCAAGCATTCTTCTCATTCTTCTTTTATTTGGTGTATAAGCTTGTCCTGCAATAGCCATATGCTTTAAAAATTCGAGAAAGTTTATTTCCTGAGTCTTTATATATATATATATATAGGTGTTTTACCTAAAAAAACTTTGTAATCGACAGTAATGTTTGCTTTTGTACTCATTAAATATTCCCCTCTTATAAACAGTAATATACTAGCACATTTCTTCAATTATCATCATTGGAGAAGCAATTTTAAATCCCTTGTCTTTGTTGCTAAATGAATTACTTTCCTGAAAATCTTTTACTTGTAACTATTTGTTCTTATTATTTCATTTACACTACCTCCATTTATCGTATTAGCCTTATAACAGGAAGAAAATCAAAAATATTTTACCAACTAGAAAGAAGTTTTGAAAAGGTTCTAAGCTTATTTGTTCCGTACCTACCCAAGTAGAAAGCTAGAATAGATGAGTTTCAACTATTATCCTATATTGAAGGGGAAAGTAATAATCTTGTTTTCAATCCTCGAAATCTTTGTTGCTGTCTGCTATTTTCTAGTATTATATAATTCGCATCTTTTTTCGGTTAAAGTCCCAAAATTCGTTTTTTTTGGCAATAGCCTAATAGCATTTAATAGATTGTATCACAAAATAACTTGCTTCTTATTCTAAATGTAAGCCTATTAAAACGAAGTTTAAAAACAGAACTCTAAAGCAATAATGAGAAAAAGACCCCAATCTTGGGGTCTTTCAGTTTGTCGACAAAAGGGGTCCGGAATGATTTCATTCCGGACCTCTTTTTGATATTTTCTTGAAATTTCGCTCAAAATTTAGAATATAGGTCTCTACGAGCCCACTTTGTTAGGCTATTTTCGGACCTTGCCATGTCCA
>NZ_JBNNML010000019.1:0-36910 GCF_050272735.1 Peribacillus sp. NPDC046944 | reverse complement strand
CGTTCCCATTCCGAACACGGCAGTTAAGCTCTTCAGCGCCGATGGTAGTTGGGGGTTTCCCCCTGTGAGAGTAGGACGCCGCCAAGCCATTTCAAGGTCAGCCACTAGGCTGGCCTTTTTTGTGTTGATTTTCCAAGACGTGAAAGATACATTTGAAAAATGAGAGTATTGCTGCAATATGATGATATCTCCTACCATTCTTTTTTAGCATGCGCATCCGGGCTTCTCACAGACGTTAGGAGATTAGGGGGCAGAATTCTTCGTTTCTATAAGGAAATATGTTAAACTTAACTTAGTTCTGAAACTGTCATTGGGGGAATAGCCTATGGATACCTCTGCTAAAGATGAAATGATTTCTTCATTTGCTGGATGGTTGGAAGACCAAGGGAAATCAGCTAATACGATTAAAACGTATACAGGTGTTCTTTCTCAGTTTTGTGAACAGACACAAAAGGTACTAAGGGAAATTAATTCTGAGGATGTTCAATTGTATCTTGATTATTTAGAAAATTGCAAGAAAAGTCCAGGGACAATAGAAAAGCATTATAATGCTTTGAATGTCTTCTTTAAATTTTTAGCGAAGCCACAAATTATGCTTTCTGTTGAGCGTAAGGTAAAGGAATCTAAAAATGAAGCACCTGAGTCACTAAGCATCAAAGATCAAGAAGCTCTTTTGAAGGATATAGAGGCAGAAGGAAATCCTAGGAATGTCGCCATTGTTTATCTTTTGTTACATACTGGCATTCGTGTTTCGGAGCTATGTGATTTAAATGGAAGTGATGTTATCATGGAGGGCAATCGGAATTATATTCTTGTCCGGAATGCAAAAGGTGAAATTGACAGAACCGTTCCGCTAACAGATTTAGCAGTGCAGTATGTGAGAACCTATCTCTGTTCACTGAAGGAAAAAGCAGACCCATTGTTTATCTCAAGCTATAATCAAAGAATCACGCCGAGGTCGGTACAATATATTTTAAAAAAATACAATGTACACCCACATAAATTACGTCATACATTTTGCCAGAGACTAGTGGATAATGGTATTGATATACAAACTGTTTCCAAGCTAGCAGGCCATAAGGACTTAAACGTGACGAAGCGTTACTTAAAAGAAAAATCATTGAACCTGGAAAACGCAATAGATCAAACCTTTACTAAAAACTAAATGTTCAATAAATCTTAAGGGAACGGGGAAACTCGTTTCTTTTTTTGTTTTCACTGCCTTCTCCCTTTTACCCAATTTCATGATTACTTCGTATACGACCGGAACGATAAGTAAGGTAAGCAATGTAAAGCTCACTAGTCCATCCATTACGGTAATGCCAACTCCTTGTGAAATAAGGTCGCTTCCTTCTGTGCCAATTGCGAGAGGAATCAATGCGCTAATCATGGACAAGGCTGTCATCAAGATCGGACGAAGACGGGTTGACCCAGCTTCGAGAGTCGAGAGGCCGTTTTCTTCGTTTTTAAGTACACGATCGACCAATACGATGGCGTTGGTTACCATAATCCCCATTATCGGTATTACTGAAGAAGAAGCCAAAAACGTACTAAAAAAGGAACAATTCCTTGGTCTCTTAAACGTAAGCCCGTAATCAAATAACGCATATAAAACGCCAGGCACCTTCGGTACGATAAACGTATCAATCAAAGGAGGTGCCATCCTTATGTCCACAAACAAATTAACCATTGTTCCAGTAAAACTCGATCCTTTTCCAACTGAAACTACTTCGTTTCATTCTTCTGAATACACTGCTGTACTAGGCTGTGTTATTAAAACAGCTGAAGCTGAAATAACTTTCTTCAATGGCGTAGATGAGCACATTATCCAAACCATTATGAAGGAGCTGAAAAGTCGATAAAGCATGATTTTACGAGTGTGCAAAACATCTATATTATTTGTGGAAAGACTAATAACATTTGGTAATTGACTATAGGATGAATTTTTTGATTGGGTTGATCGCTCGCCTTTCTTCGGAAAAAATGCCATACATTCGCACTCATCGGGTCCTTATTTTGTATATGTTTTATTTTTGCTACGAATCGTAACAATAAAGTAAATAAATGTAGGTGGACGATTGCCTGTAAGTTTGTTGATAATATAATTTGGAGGTATGAAAAAAATGATTAATATGAATATTAAAGCATTGCGTATACAGCATCAACTTACACAAGAAGAAGTAGCAGAACGTTTAAATGTGTCTCGACAGGTGATAGCCAAATGGGAAAAAGGGGACTCTACACCCGATATCCAATATTGTATGGAGCTCGCGAAGCTTTACAATGTTACATTAGATAATCTTGTTCGTTTTAAACAACAAGAAAATGGCTTCGGTGTACCACCGAAAGGAAAGCATTTTTTTGGTACAGCCACACTAGGTGAACGAGGACAAATTGTTATACCTAAAAAAGCACGGGAACTGTTTCAATTAAATCCAGGAGATACGCTAATTATCTTGGGGGATGAAGAGCGTGGTCTTGCGATTGTACCTGAACAAATGTTGAGTAGCTTTTTCAATATGGTAAACCAAAATTTTAAACAGGAGGAAGATAAATGAACAACGCTATTACAATCAACTCCCTAACGAAAACATATGGTACTAAAAATGCTGTTGACCACGTCTCTTTTTCAATTCAAGAAACGGAATTATTTGGCCTTCTTGGTGTTAATGGTGCAGGAAAAACGACATTGATTAAAATGCTTTCGTGTCTAACAAAGCCTTCGAGCGGAGATGCAACATTGTTAGGGAAAAGTATTATAAATGAGCCAGAGCAAGTACGTACTGCGATTGCGGTATCCCCACAAGAGACGGCGATTGCACCCAATCTAACGGTACGTGAAAATTTAGAGTTAATGGCTGGAGTACACGGCTTTAATAAAGAGAAAACAAGGATAATAATTGATGAAATGATTGTTCAGTTTTCATTGCAGCCTTTTGAAAAGCAACGCAGCAAAACATTATCAGGTGGTTGGCAACGCAAATTGAGCATCGCTATGGCTTTAATTAGTGAGCCGCGGATTTTATTTTTAGATGAGCCGACACTTGGATTAGATATTATCGGACGCCGTGAACTTTGGGCTTTAATAAAAAAACTGAAGGAAAAAACAACCATTATATTAACGACGCATTATTTAGAGGAAGCAGAGGCATTGTCTGACCGTATTTGCATTATGAAAGACGGGCAAATTAAAGCAATTGGTTCGGCTCAAGAGCTTATTGAAAAGGCTAACACAGTGAGCTTTGAGGATGCATTTGTGTATTTTGTAACGGAAGGTGATATCCAATGAGAATGCTCGTATTTGCAAACAGAACGACAAAGGAAATTTTAAGGGACCCACTATCACTCTGTTTTGGAATCGGCTTCCCGGTTGTGTTATTACTGCTGTTATCCGCAATTAATCGTAGCATTCCAGTTGATCTTTTTAATGTTGATTCACTAACTCCTGGTATCGCGGTATTTGGTCTATCCTTTATGGCTCTCTTTGCCGCACAAGTTTTATCGAAAGACCGAGCAAGCTCATTTTTAACAAGGCTTTTCACAACACCTATGACATCAACAGATTTTATTATGGGCTATTCTTTACCTTTACTAATGATGTCGATTGTACAGGGGATTTTTTGTTATATTGTTGCGATGTTTATGGGGTTAGCCATCTCTCTTTCTATGATTGTGGCACTAGCTTTACTCATTCCAACATCAATTATTTTTATAGGGATTGGGCTATTATGTGGAACGCTGTTAAGTGAAAGAGCAGCTGTAGGTATTTGTGGAGCACTACTGACCAATTTATCTGCATGGCTTTCGGGCGCATGGATTGACTTAAACCTGATTGGTGGCCTATTCAAAGACGTTGCATTTATTTTACCATTTGTTCATGCAGTCGAAATGGGAAAAGCTGCTCTTACTGGTGAATACGGTGATATTTCCCCTCATATCTGGTGGGTGCTTGGTTATGCCATCATCATATCGGTAGTAGCAATTGCAATGTTTAAAAAGAAAATGCAGGCAGAATAATTATAATAAAGAAAGCAAAGAACCCAGAAAAATAAATTTTCGGGTTTGTTTAGCACTTTCCTCCATGACAAACTGCCTCACTTTTTACATGGTATCTTAAAATTCACTTAAGAAAACCCTGCTCAAGCTTAAAGCAGTAATGAATGGAAGCAAAACCCATTATTTATGAATTTTTTGATTGGGTTGATTGCTCGCCTTTCTTCGGTATCAGTACCTG
Source organism: Peribacillus sp. NPDC046944 (assembly GCF_050272735.1). NCBI lineage: Bacteria > Bacillati > Bacillota > Bacilli > Caryophanales > Bacillaceae > Peribacillus > Peribacillus sp. NPDC046944. The sequence continues at coordinate 32,676 of NZ_JBNNML010000019.1, read as the reverse complement.
GTGAAGTTAATAACGGAATTACCTAATGTACCGTTTTATGAACATCTTAAACAGCTTTTTTTTGCTTATTATATCTATACCATCCAAATAACAAACCAAGTATAGCTGTTATTACACCATATTTAAGCAAGATAATTATGTATTCCATGGTAGACAAATAGGATGTTTCAGTCACATCAAAACTCACTCGTGTAACTTGTTCATACCTTACAAATAAAATTCCTATACCTATTCCCATAAAAAAAACTATATATAGCGCTTTTTCTAAGTATTTTTACCATTTTAATATCCCCTTATAACGTTCATATACTAACTATTCAATTAGGAATGGAAAAACACCTTTTTTTAGCTACTTGCCAGGTAAACATTAATTATGAGGAAATAAACCCAGTTAACATAATCCCCATAAGCATAAGTATGTTGCCAATTTTCTTATTGAATTGGTTAGATTCAATCATAGAGGGTTACTGAAGGGCGACGATCCTTTATTGAATCAGTTACCTGGACCTGACTGTTCAGCGTATGTACTTGACCCTAAAGCGTAGATTGACCTGACGATAGATAAACTCTTAAGGATGAAGTCGGGGGATGGAGCAGGATATGGGACTGGTAAAGATACAGAGGCTTTAGAGGTGATTAGAGAGGTCTTTTTAAAAAAAGACCAAATGGTGTCATCTTGGAAGGTTTTTTGCTTTATGTGGAAAAGGACGAGACTAGAAGTACCCTTTGTTCCAAGCTCATCATATTAATGAAAGATCATTTGCATATACACTCATGACGTTTTGGAAGGGGCTGCCGCCTCTTTTTTTTATTTTTTATACGTCTTTCTTCATATTAATAATTTAATTGCTTCAACTATTCATGATTGAGTTTTAAAAGGAGGAAAAAAGGAAAAAGTAAAGGGAAGCGTAGCGTAGCTATTCATTAAACGGGGGGGAACAGGATATGAGATGGAAAAAAGGAATGCTGATCTATAACGAATGTGCAGGAAATAGTAAGGTGGAAAAGGCATTAGAGGAATGTCTCCCTATTCTGACACCCCAAATTGATGAATTTCTTATTCTTCAGACCAAGGAAAAGGGTGATGCTGACAAGTTTTGTTCGGAATATGGAGAAGGTATGGACGTAGTATTCGTTCTGGGAGGAGATGGAACGGTGCATGAATGTGTGAATGGTCTTTCTCCACTCGAACATCGACCGCTTTTGGGAATATTACCTGGAGGGACGTGCAATGATTTCTCCAGAACCTTGGAAATACCTCAAAATATCCGTCGTGCGGCGGAAACTATAGTGAACGGAAATGTCCGTATGATCGATGTGGGGAAGGCGGACGATCATTACCTTTTGAATTTTTGGGGTATTGGACTGATTACCGATACGTCAAACAATATAGATGAACAAGAAAAAAGTAAATTCGGGAAGATTGGTTATTTTTTAAGTGCAATTAGAACGATAGGCGATCAAGAACCGTTTCCTTTTAGAGTCGAATATGATGAAACGTGTGTCGAAGGAAAAGCTGTCATGATTTTAGTCTTGAATGGTAATTTTATCGGAACGAATTCAATGCCTTTTTCAATGGTCCAGCCAGACGATGGGCTGTTTGATATCGTCATCGTGAAAGAATCGAGCCTAAGTGTATTTAGGGAGATCTTAGCCATGAAGAGTTCGTTGACTGAAAGTGTCAGCTCAGAGTCAGGTGTCATGTATATCCAGGCAAGAAAATTGAAGGTGGAAACCGAATTACCTCTCGAAGTCGATATGGATGGAGAGATTTATAATCAGACGCCTACACAGATAGAAGTTCTGAAACATCATCTTGCTTTTTTGTCTCCTAGCTCAGGAGTATAACAGAATCAGACGCATTAAGAGTATATATTTATATTTATTCCTCCTTATTTCTGCATTTGTTTACAAAATAAGATAAAATATAAAATGATATTTCATTTTTTGCAGGAGGAACATACATGATATACCAGGTCCGATTGTTAAAGGGTATTTTTGAACCGCAAAGAAGCCGTTACCAATTGCAAAATGCGGAAGCGGTCACACGACTTTTCTGGAAATTAATAGGATTATATTTTCTTAGTGTCTTAGTTTTTTCAGTAAGTGGATATTTTGGAATTGGTTCAGAATCATTTTCTAAAAATATTACGAAGATGGATGTAAGTGAATTTGAAACGGGAAAATTACTGATTGTAATTGGAAATATGATTGCAGGATTGTTTTATCCTTCTATTTATATCTTTTTAGCTTCTTTATTCTTTTGGGTAGTATTGGATATCCCATACATAAAAACCGTGATTGTTCAAATGATTACGCTTAGTTTGCACTTACTGGAGAAGGTTTTGTTAATTCCCCTTTTTGTTTTGATGGATATTGGGCATGATGCCAACCCCTTTTCACTTGGAGTCATCAGCCAGTACTTCATTCGAAGCGATTACTTTATTCATTTTTTTAGTGAAATCACCATTTTTCAAATTTTAATCATTTCTTTACAATATTATTATTTGAAGGTATATACGGAACGAAGCAAGGCCTTTGTCTTATCAATGATCATTCTATTTTATATTGCCTCGTGGTTTGCTAAAGCATTTTTAGCATATCTACAAGTTGGCGTATTCGTATAAGGCGGTGAGAAAAATGAAAAAGTGGAAATTAGCAGCCCTATCAGTAGCATCTTTGGCCTTGATATCGGGTAATATTTACTTGATTGAAAAAAAAGACAGTAAAGTGGAACGGACCGTTTTTACCGAAAGATGGACACAAGTTAAGAAAGATACCATAACTGAAACATTTCAAACAAAGGGAATCTTTAAACCGGCAGAAGAATATGATGTTTATTTTGATGCTAAAAACAATGATTTTCAGAAATTCCTGGTTCACGAAGGGGACGAGGTAACGGCTGGAACATCCCTATTTGAATACACTACAACCGAACTGGATGCACTAAAAGATAATTTGGAAGCGGAAAAGGCCGCAACCGAAGGAGAAATCGTCGGAATTGATGAGTACATAAATAAGTTGAAAGCTTATCAAAGTGGTCTGGCCCTGGATTCAAACAAAACGGTTATCGATGAGACAGTAGAAAAGAACCTAAATATAGACATCACCACTTCTTCCTCAGACTTAATTAAAAGTAATATTGAGCAGGAGATGTACAAGCAGGAACTTGAAAAAAATAGCTTGAAGGAAAAAGTGGTCATGCTAGAAGCACAATTAAGCTCAATTGAGGTGCAAACCAATGCCGTTGAGACGACAAGTGAAGCGGATGGTGTCGTGAAGAAGATCAATAAAAATTTAACGAATCCGATTATTTCAATTGCTTCGACAGAAATGGCCATCGAAGGTTCCTTCTCTGAAGAAGAGTTAAAGAAGGCAGAGGTAGGGATGGAGATAAAAGCTAGTTCTCCTGATTTGAAAAAGAGGTTGGGCGGAACCATCAGCCGTATACATCCTTATCCCAAAGAGGAGCCAACCCTAAAGGATGAAAATCGCTATACATTCGAAGCGGAAATTGTAACGGAAGCAGAGAATAAGGAAGCGCTATTAGACGGTTCAAAGGTCGACCTTACCGTTATAACGAATGTGAAGACGGGAGTCCCGACTGTTCCAACAGAAGCGATACATGAACGGAAGCAGCCGCATGTCTATAAAATGACCAATAAAGGGCATTTGAACCGACAATACTTTACAAAAGGGGCTCAAGCAAAAGGGAAGCAAGAGATGCTTAAAGGTCCAGCAGTGGGAGATGTCATCCTTTTAGAACCGAAAAAGGTAGTGAAGAACCACTCTTACTTCATTACCCCGCTCAAATTGGACAAGGTTCACTCTGCAACTTTTAAGAAACTATCCAAAAGGGAAAAAGTTAGATACATTTTACTAGGATTTTTGGAAAAATAATTTTCAGTTAAATCAAAAATGGCCATAATTTTTTACTGTTAAAACTAATTACCTATTTAAACAATAAGTGTAAACCCACGTAGCACTCAATATTCTTAATCCCCTCTGTACTTTCGGAGTGTGGGGAAAGAAAATATATTTACAGATTAATATTTTTAGTATAATATTTTAATATAAGTTAGCTCGCTTAATCTTATAAAAAAGAACGGGGGAACCAATTTTGCGGATTATATTCGCTAGGGGTGAATTCAGAGATGAAAGGGCCATTGTGTTTCCGATTCCTAACCCGACAGCTAACCCCGTAAGCGTCTTCGAGGGAACATGTGTGAATAACACGCCAATAGGGAAAATGACACGTAGGGTGTCTTTTTTTTAAGCGTAAGGATAGAAGTTTTTCAATATACAGAAAAATTTTTCTCTTTTTATTAGTATCTTGTTTCCCTTACCGAGACAAATGTTTTTACATCAAAGACTATATGGAAGGTGAGGAAATTAAATGAAGAAATTCAAACTGAGTTTAGCAAGCCAAATATTCATTGGCTTAATTCTAGGAATTATCGTAGGTGCTATATTTTATGGAAGTGAGACGGCACAAAGCTATCTACAACCATTAGGTGATATCTTCCTACGTATGATTAAAATGATCGTCGTTCCAATTATCGTTTCTAGCCTTATTGTTGCAGTTGCAGGCGTGGGCGATATTAAATCAGTAGGGAAATTAGGTGCCAAGTCACTATCCTACTTTATAGTAGTAACACTAGTTGCAATAGGCGTAGGTTTATTATCTGCCAATATTATTCAGCCTGGCGCGGGCGTAAATATGGGTGAGCTTGAACAAACGGATATTTCCACTTATGTTGACACAGCAGAAACTAAGCAACACGAATCCTTTATAGATACAATCGTTCATATTGTCCCATCTAATCCGATTAAAGCAATGGTAGAAGGCGATATGCTTGCAATCATTTTCTTCTCAGTCTTGTTTGGACTAAGCATTGCAGCTATCGGTGAAAAAGGAGTACCAGTATTCCGTTTCTTCCAAGGTGCGGCGGAAGGTATGTTCAATCTAACCAATATGGTTATGAAATTTGCTCCGATTGGGGTATTTGCACTAATCGGTGTGACAATCTCTAAATTCGGTTTATCATCACTAATCCCATTAGGAAAGTTAGCCCTTTCCGTATACGGAACGATGATTTTCTTCGTAGTTGTCATCCTGGGGCTCATTGCAAAATTTGTAGGCTTCAGTATCTTTAAGTTAATTGCCATTTTGAAAGAAGAATTGATCTTAGCATTTTCCACAGCAAGTTCAGAAGCGGTTCTTCCAAGAATCATGGAGAAGATGGAGAAAGCCGGTTGTCCAAAACATATTACGTCTTTTGTTATTCCGACTGGTTACTCATTCAACCTAGATGGTTCCACATTATACCAAGCTTTAGCAGCCATCTTCATTGCTCAAATGTACGGCATACATCTAAGTGCTTATGAGCAAATAACGCTAATGTTAGTGTTGATGATTACCTCTAAAGGAATTGCCGGTGTACCGGGCGTATCCTTCGTTGTACTTTTAGCAACATTAGGTACGGTGGGCATCCCAATTGAAGGACTTGCCTTCATAGCAGGTATTGACCGTATCCTTGATATGGGTCGTACTGTAGTAAACGTTATTGGTAACTCTTTAGCAGCCATCGTTATTTCCAAGTGGGAAGGTCAATTCAACCCTCCTGCCGAAAAAGGAAAACTCGAACAGGCTTCTTAATATAAGTCAAAACTCCAGGGTGATTGCACTCTGGAGTTTTTTTGTATTCAGATGAAAGTCGAAAACAACTTATTGATGGACGATCCAGAAATGGGAGTCAGGGGAAAAGTTCATAGCCATAACGCTTTCATTAAATGAATCTTGGTGAAAGGTTTCCAAAACAGTCAGTTGGGCTTCTTCTAGGCAATCAAGGACTTCCTGCTGACTCGGGATATGGAGATAGGCCTCTTCTTGGTGAGACTTTCCCTTTGTGAAGATATCACCGAACTCATATAGCCGTTCATCCTGTTTACTATCACACCAAATCATTTCTTCCTGTTCCCAAAAATTAAGATACCTTTCATTACTGTCGCGAATCGGTGTGGTGAATAGGAAACGGCCTCCTGGTCTAAGTATGCGTTTGATTTCTTTCAAAGCGAGAATGCGGTTTTTTCGTTGAGGGATTTTCATTAAACCATGAAAGGAAAAGAGTGCATGGTCGAATGACGAGTCGTTGAAAGGGATTTCCGTGGCATTCCCAAGAAAGAATGGAATCTCCATATTTTCATCTTGTGAAAACTTCCGGGCTTCTTGAATCTTGGAGGGTGAAGGGTCCAGTCCGGTTATATGATGAAACCCATTCTTGTATAGAGCAAAGGTCGTCCTCCCTGTACTGCATCCAATATCAAGGATGGAGTCGGCTTGATGAAAGTATTTATCGAATGCAAATTTTTCGAGTTCCCAAAGACCCCAATTTTTTGATGAATCGGCGACAGCGTCTTCCTGCAAGTGATTGATGAAATCGTCTTTTTCTATTTTATCCATCATTCATCCTCCAAGCTTTTATTTTTACTATAATATGGAAATTACTGCCTGTCTAGTTTCTTATTTTTACTACTATTTTATATACACTTCGTGAATATTAAAAAGTTTGATAAAATAGAACTATTGATGAAAGGCTCGGAGGGAATATAATCATGAAAAATGAAGGTAATGACATCTTATATATGCATATGCAGGCTTCCGAAAGATTTGTCCTTTTTAATGGCCTTAATTTTCGAGAATTCTCCTATTCCTTACCGCATAGCTTGAATTCCATCTTATTATTGAAACATCAATATGATGGTGGGGAGTACGATTTGAATGTCTTGCTGGAGAGCGTTTCATCTGAGAACGTTTATAAGCTACTTAAAGAGGATGTTCGTGCATATGGAGATTTCTGTTGGGTCGATTTTAAGGAAGCGGATTGTCTAGAAGAATTGGACGGCAGGGAATTAGCGGAACTCCTATATGTGGGGCATACCAAAAATCACTTAGAACCCCCTTTCTTTCACAAACTGAATAATCAATTTGTCTATCTGGCCCAAGATGATGGATGGTTTAATAAAATTTACTTTCGTTCGATTTCAACGTACTATAAGATGCTGGGAAATTTACTTCCGTTGAAGCTTGAACCATTGAAAGTCGAAAGAACATGGTTAGGAATGAGGAAGAAAAAAGAATTGCCTGCAATTCCTTTGGATATTATTTCTTCCCTGGCTCCTATATTGGCGGAAGGTATAGTTTTTTCTTTTAGACATGTGAAGATTACAAGGACCAAAATCGAGATCCCAGCATGGATCGTGGGAGATTATTTGAACATGGATGAGATGCATGATGATTTCTTAGATAGAAAAGAACAAGGACCTGATGCCTTCATTACTTTTCATCGTAAAGAAAAGGTTTGGGAGAGCGTTATCAACACGACGCTATATAAATAACTTCTTTAGCTAATTAAGGGTTTGGGTCGTAGGACTTGCAACTGGGTGCATAAACTTCTAATTATAGCTATAGAAGGGGGAACTTTCACTTTTCCCGTTTTAGTGTAAAGTGTTACAATGGAACATGGTTAAAAGAATATTGGAGGGTAATAACTCATGAAAACTAAACTTGGTTTGCTTTATGGTGGGAAATCTGCGGAACATGATGTTTCTTTGCAGACAGCTTTAGCAGTCATTAAAGCTCTCGACTTAGCAAAGTTTGACATATATCCGATTTACATAACAAAAGAAGGTTCTTGGGTAAATGGTCCAAAGTTGACTGGTCCGGCAAAATCCGTCGAGGAATTGGCTTTATCATCCGATAAATTGACTTCTCCTTTGTCATTGCAAGCCCATTTAACTGATGAAAATAGTGGGTCCACGGGTTATGATGTCATTTTCCCTCTTCTACATGGACCGAATGGCGAAGATGGAACAGTACAGGGGATGCTTGAGCTGTTGAATCTTCCTTATGTGGGAAATGGGGTACTGGCTTCATCCGCAGGGATGGATAAGGTCATCATGAAAAATATTTTTGCACAGGCGGGATTACCGCAAGTTAACTATACATGGTTCATCCGCTCGGAATGGGAGAGTAACACAGAACGGTCCATTGAGAAGGTGGAAGAAGTATGTGGGTACCCTTGTTTTGTAAAACCGGCTAATTTAGGCTCAAGCGTAGGAGTCAGCAAATGTAATAATGCTAATGAGTTGAAGAAGGCAGTCGCAGAAGCATTTCAATTCGATCGGAAAATCATCGTTGAAGAAGGAGTCATCGCCCGTGAAGTGGAGTTTGGCGTGATTGGGAATGATACCCCATCTTGTTCTGTGGCAGGAGAAATCATTCCTAAGACAGACTTTGACTTCTATGATTATTCAGCTAAATACGTCGACGGAAATTCAGCGATGGCCATACCTGCCGAAATAGAGGAAAGTCAATACAAAGCTTTATCTCAAATGGCAATCACAGCCTTCAAGTCATTGGACTGTTCCGGACTCGTCCGGGCCGATTTCTTTTTGACGAAAGATGGAAAGGTCTATATCAATGAAGTGAATACGATGCCTGGCTTTACGCCATTCAGCATGTTTCCGCTATTATGGAAGCACACGGGTCTTGAATATCCACAATTAATAGAAGAACTTGTGAAGCTTGCTTTAGAGCGCTATGAAGAAAAACAACAAATTAAATATACAGTGTAAGCGGTAATGTAAAGTGGGTTCCTGTATTTCAATTATACGCAGGACTTACTCTAGCAAGCAGGAATCGGTTCTCCATGCCGATTGCTGCTTAGTTTGGTTATAAAGAAAATGGAAGATTTAGTTTGATGAACGAAGGAGGAACGAAAGTGATAAAGAGAACGTTGAGACAAATATCTGAGATGGTAAATGGATTGAACGATAGTAAGGTATTTGAACCCATTGAAATTAATGGTGTAACCATCGATTCAAGAGCGGTTACGAAAGGATGCTTGTTCGTTCCGTTAAAGGGAGAGCAAGTCGATGGCCATCAATATGTCAGAAGTGCCATTGCGCAGGGAGCATCCGCTTCTTTTTGGCAGCAGGATATTCCGAATCCACCTACTGATTTACCAATCATCCTTGTGGAAAATACTGAAAAGGCATTACAGCAATTGGCACGCGCTTATCGGGACCAATTGAATATTAAAGTCATTGGAATAACGGGGAGCAATGGTAAAACCACTACGAAAGATATGACGGCTGCCCTGCTGGCCACTACCTATAAAGTCCATAAGACGAATGGTAACTTCAATAATCATCTTGGATTACCACTTACTATCCTATCCATGGATGAGGAAACAGAAGCAGCCGTTTTAGAAATGGGCATGAGTAGTCGTGGGGAAATCGAATTTTTATCCAAGCTAGCAAAACCAGATGTAGCCATTATTACAAATATAGGCGAATCGCATTTGTTGGATTTAGGCTCGCGAGAAGAAATCGCCAATGCGAAGCTAGAAATCGTGGAGGGATTGCCACAGGGCGGAACGCTTATTTACCATGGTGACGAACCTTTGCTGGAAAGCCGGATTCAAAAGCAATTCCCCCATTTACGTGTCCTATCCTTCGGACGTACGGAGCGGAATGACTTGTTCCCATTGACGATTACCCAAGAGGCAGACAGTACCTCGTTTACACTTGGTGGAGAGAATCAAGGTGACTATCAAATCCCGGTTTTGGGTCAGCATAACGTGCTCAATGCATTGGCTGCCATTCTTGCCGCAAAAGAACTGAATATAGGTAACGAATCCATCCATAAGGGCTTAGAAGCCATTCGCCTTACAAACATGAGGATGGAGATGGTCGAAGGCATAAATGGGCAGAAAATCATTAATGATGCTTACAATGCCAGCCCCACTTCCGTCAAGGCAGCAATTGAGCTGATTGAAGGTCTATCCGGTTTTAGGAATAAAATCCTTGTACTTGGAGATATGTTGGAGTTAGGAGCAAGCGAAAAAGATTTCCACTTGAGAATAGGTGAACTGATAGCGGTTGATCAAATTGATAAGGTCTTTACATATGGACCGCTTGCCGATTATATTGCTAAGGGTGCACGTAAAACATTTGCAGCTGAGAATGTTCAATCTTTTCAAGATAAACAACAATTAATAGAAGCGCTACAGACTTCTACTGATGCCCATGATTTAATTTTGGTCAAAGCTTCAAGAGGCATGAAGTTAGAAGAAGTCGTAAAAGCCTTGCAAAAATGATGAGAAATAGAAAAAGAGCCGATTTCATTATGAAATCGGCTCTTTCTCTATTGGAGGCCTAAAACAAGGTACCAGCAATGATGCAGATATCATCATTGATTTCGGAATGCTTCATCCTGGAGAGTAATAATTCATGAAGAAGATCTGATGTATCTAAGTGGACATTATCTATAAACTCCTGTTCAATCTTATCGAATCTATGAATGGTATGGTTACTGGGAGACTCAGAAAGTCCATCGGTATATATAACGAAACGACTCCCAGCTTCATAGTGAATGGATCCTTTTTCTATAGGCATATCTGGTACAAGACCTATAGGCATCGAGCCATTACTTAAAATTTGCAATTCATTATTGCAAGGGGAATACATCATTGCAGGAGGATGCCCATTGTTAACATATTCAATAATTCGAGCGGCCGTATCCACAAAAGCAATGAAGGCCGTAAAGTATGGGGCATTCGTATTTTCCTTTTGATACTCCTGGAACAGATGACCCATATGCTTGTTCAGTTCTTTCGTAATGAAGGTGGGGTCTTTTACACGCTTGATAAGCCCAGGCATTAAAGAGCGGATAGACATGCTGATGAGTGCGGCTTGAATTCCTTTTCCACAAACATCGATGATGATGAACCCGTATTTCCCGTCCTCGACCTCCTGCCAGTAAAATAAATCCCCCGACAGCTCACTTGATGGCTGGAAAAGCCCCTGGATTTCGATATCTTTCTTTTGTATGGATGTAGGAAGGACAAGCTGTTGAAAGTTTTGAGCTACACGCAAGTTTTGCTTAACTTTAAGTCCGATATTTACTAGTTCCTGTTCCTTCATCTTCGTTGAGTATAACTGCATGCTAATATTCTGAAGAGCTTTCAATTTCAGCTTAATCTCCACTGGGTCTGCAGGGAAGGCCATCGACTCATAAATCGTTTTTTTGGGTAAGGTCTGTGGATCCTTTAACTTTTTTGAACGCTTATATATGAATAGTATGGGTATCTCATAAGACTCGGCTAAAGCAAACAAGGCGGTTTGTTGGGAGGAGTCTCTCGAAAGGTATAAAGGTAGGATGAATAAGGATTGCAATAAGTCCGTCTTATTTCGAAACAGATGTTGTTGTCCTACCGGGTCTTCTAAAAAAATGACTTTCTTGTCTAGTGTTTGTAATACAAGGCTAAAGTCTCTACATTCTGGGATATCCAACGTATATATATTCATATAACCCCCTGATATTTGTTAGGTTGTGCATATGCAGGACTATTATACTATACAAAGACACATTTCATGCTTTTTTTGCACAAGAATTCATAATATTGTTGATATTACTGCACGTTTTTTGGGTTATGATGTAAAATATGGTAGGTATAAAGTCTTACGAGGGGAAGGGGAAATACAGTTGAGTGGGTGTCCATTTACATCATTATTTAGTTTGAAAAATAAGGAATCATTGAAGAAACAAGAGAAGCATCCTACAGTCCCCATTAAAATAGGATCTACTCCGACTCGTGCACCTATATTCTCGGAAATTGAAAAGGGAAAGAATGCTCTTCAGCTTATGTTTGTGAATTTGGAAGAACAGGATATTACGACACTTATGAGTCTAAAGCCTATTATGGAAAAGAACGTTGAAAAGATAGTGGACGCTTTTTATGCTCGCATTTCGGAAATTCCCAACCTAACCATGATCATTCAGGAACATTCCACTATTCATAGGTTAAAGCAGACATTAGAGAAATATATTCTGGATATGGTTTCGGGGGACGTCGGGGAGAAGTACGTGGTACGACGTAAGGTTATTGGTAGTGTGCATAACCGGATAGGTCTTTTCCCAGAGTGGTATATCGGTGCCTTTACCATCATTCAGCATGAGGTCCTGCAGATGCTGACCCGTGAGTGTGATAGTTGGCAAGAAGCCCAGGATTATTATTACTCATTTCAAAAGCTTTGTTCATTCGATATGCAAATTGCGATCCAGACATATATAAAGTCTTATACATCCTCCATGATGAAGCTAAATGAGATTGAGGAGCTTCAATACCGTTTGAACGATTCTTCATCCATATTGGCATCCAGTGCGAAACAAACCATGGCTTCGCTAGCCGAACGGGATACTCGGGTCCAAAGCATGCTCGAAGATATTGATGAAATTAATACTGGGTCAAAAGCGATGATCCATCATGTTGAAGCAGGAAAAGGCAATGTCACGAAGGCTTTGAAGAAAGTCGATGATGTCGTGGACTTAATCGAAAAAGTTAAGAACTTAACAGAGGAACTGAATGAGGACTCCTTACATATTGGGCAAGTGGTACAGACGATACGCACCCTATCTAATCAAACCAATATTCTATCGCTAAATGCAGGGATTGAAGCAGCTCGAGCAGGCCAACACGGAAAAGGTTTCTCTATAGTCGCACAAGAAGTTAGAAACCTTGCCCGCAAAACCGAGCTATCACTTGATTCCATTCAACAACAGGTGGCATCAGTCCAGAAGACGGTGATGAAATTTGATGAGAGTTTTCAAAGTATCGTGGATGAAGCGAGATTCTTTAGACATGTAAATAAAGAAATCATAGATATCCTGGATGATTCGGTAAGAAGCGTGAAAGAGAGCGACGGGAAAATCAGTCATTTGGGCGGAGAAATTGGAGAATTTAGATCAACGTTTGAGGAACTCACATCGGCTTCTTCCCAAATATCAGAGATGGCTGAGCAATTGAGTTCGTTGAATATTGAACTATCGCAGAAGTTCAAGGGTTAATGGATACTAAATTAAAGAGGTGACCTATGATGAAAGGGTACCTGGAATTTGAAGGGAAAACGTATGCATCAACGTATGAAATGACACAAGTTCTTTTAGAACAGGCGAATGAAAAGATTATTCGAATTGACTTGGGGGAATTGCCAAACAGTCCCGAGGAAAGGCTTTCGATAAAGTTGTGGCTGTTGCAAATCGATCGATGCGTGGAAGAAAATACTTTAGAAACAAAAGCAATAATAGGTTCAGTCTGGAGCCAGTTTTACCGATTAGAACATCAGGAAGATTATATTCATCCATATCTTTCAAAAACTTTGGAGCAGATTCAAAATGCCAATAAAAAAAATCCAGGTTAGACAGTTGAATGTGAAAACGCTCGCCCAGACTGTAAATGAAATCATGCAGGAATTTGAAATGTTTAAGGTAAAGGATAGCTCTGAATTTTTGTTCTTTAATGTGAAATTAGTGATTTGGGAACTTTTATCGAACATTATACAACATGAAGGTCAGGATAAAGCAGATCTAGAGATTGAGGAAGAAGCCTTCGAGCGAATCTCCATAAAAATTCATTCATTTGCTGGAGGGTTTAATTGGGAGAGCTATAGGAAGATGGAATGCCCCGATGTGAGTAATGAAGGGGGCAGGGGCTTATACTTGATCCAGCAATTATGTGAGTTTTCCTTTGATGAGGCAGGAAAAAGAGCTACAGCGGTATTTAATGTGAAAGAGGTGGTGGGCGCGCATGCTTCATGTCCATATTGATCAAAATACGTTTAATGTGCATATCTTAAGTGATATTCATTATGAGAACTCGTCCTATCTTGAAAGGCTATTGAATACCTTCCAGGTTCCGGATAATATAGATCGCCTTCAAATCGATTTATCAAAAGTGAAATTTATTGATAGCACCGGCATTAGTTTCCTCGTTAAATGGTTATATCCATTATCCGCAAACTTGGAAATAGAAATGACGGGTGCAACGAAGCCTGTGAAAAAGATATTGTCCATTTGTAAAATCGAACAATTCGTTTTATTGGTCTAAATGGGAAGGAGTTCGGGTACCATATGGGTACCCGGATTTTTTTTATTTCGGAATCGGTTGGGCATCGTTCCTTATTTCACTTCTAGGAGAAAAACCCGATGAATGGGTATCAAGACTATTGTTTTTGGGGGAAATGGATATTTGACATGTCGGCTTCCCGCCGTATTCTTTATAAGTAACGATGGATACGAAAATATCCTTTATTGCAATAACAGTTTGAAAATGGTAATATGAAGTATGAGTTTAAATGTCTTATCATTGATGAATAATTAATTAGATTAATCAGGTTGAGGCAACATATTGTTTCTTCTTTCATGTTTTTCATGAGGTTTTTTGAGATTATTTTAGATTAAATAGGCCGCGCGTCTGGTCATATATAAAAGCTGCGTACCACAGTGGCTTTAGTAGCTAATAGGGAAATAAGCTGCATTTAGCGTCTTTCCACTTCTGCACATCCTCAACGCACCGGGCCTGTTTTGTATAAGAATCTTGGCGCTCGTCAAGTTTTATTCAGACAGACTTTTAAGTCTGTGGAATAATAGGTGCAGCAGCCCTCACCTGAAATAAAACGGTGAATAACCGTTTATGCTACTTTTAATTTTCCATTTTGAATTTAATTTTGGTTACATGCACTTTTAAAAAGATGGGCGTATGTTAAAAATAAGTCTACACGTGCGCAATGCATTAAATGCCAGTGAAACGCAAGTACTGGTATATTTCCTTTTTAAAAAATCATATTGAGTTCATTAGAGCTAAAAGGTAGATATTCTTTTAGGTGATAATGATAAACTTTTTCATAAGAATAAAGTAGAACATCTGTCATGATGATGAGGATTTGAACTAATCAATTCGTGCATTGAATGCACGTGTAAATTTACGATATAAAAAGGAGTACGAAAACATTGACATTGTTTAGCGAATTAGGTTTAGATAGAACGTCTATGAAATCAATAGAAAAAATGGGATTTGAAGAAGCGAGTCCGATTCAAGCCCAAACGATTCCTCTAGCACTTGAAGGTAAAGATATTATTGGTCAAGCGCAAACGGGAACAGGTAAAACAGCAGCATTCGGTATTCCATTGATGGAAAACATCGATATTGCCAACGAAAATGTGCAAGGGATTGTTATTGCACCTACTCGTGAGCTTGCCATTCAAGTTTCTGAAGAACTTTTCAAACTTGGTTACGGAAAGCGCGCTCGTGTATTAGCAGTGTACGGAGGACAAGACATCGACCGTCAAATCCGTGCCTTAAAGAAAAAACCACATATCATCGTTGGTACACCTGGTCGTCTGTTAGATCATATCAAACGTAAAAACATCAAATTAGGTGGAGTTCACACTGTAGTCCTTGATGAAGCGGATGAAATGCTTAACATGGGATTCATTGAGGATATCGAGTCTATCCTTTCAACGGTTCCTGATGAAAGACAAACATTGCTTTTCTCAGCTACAATGCCTGACCCAATCCGTAAAATTGCAGAACGTTTCATGCATGAACCAGTTCTTGTTCGTGTAAAAGCGAAAGAGATGACTGTTGACCGCATCGAACAATACTACTTGGAATTAAGAGAAAGTGAAAAATTCGATACATTAGCACGTCTTTTCGATATCCAAACACCAGAACTTGCCATCGTATTCGGACGTACAAAACGTCGCGTCGATGAATTGTCTTCTGCATTGAATATCCGTGGCTATAGTGCTGAAGGAATTCACGGTGACCTTAGCCAAGCGAAGCGTATTTCTGTATTGAAGAAATTCAAAGAAGGAAATCTTGATGTCCTTGTAGCTACGGACGTAGCCGCTCGTGGACTTGATATTTCCGGTGTAACACATGTATACAACTTTGATATTCCTCAAGACCCAGAAAGTTACGTTCACCGCATCGGTCGTACAGGACGTGCCGGTAAACATGGTATTGCAATCACATTTGTAACACCAAGAGAAAGAGGGCAACTTCAAGCAGTTGAACATACAACTAGAAAACGTATGGAGAGAATGAAAACTCCTACTTCAACTGAAGCGTTGCAAGGGCAACAAAAAGCAGTAACGGAGAAAGTTCTTTCTGCAATCGAGAATGACGATTTATCGTTATACCTTGGTCAAGCTGAAGAGTTATTGAAACAACACAGTGCAGCTGATTTAGTTGCAGCTATGCTTAAGTCAATGACGAAAGAACCGGATCAAACTCCGATTAAATTAACTGAAGAATCTCCTTCAATGCGTCGTAACCGTGGTGGAAGCAGTTCATCTAACAGACCGCGTAATGGACGTAGTTCTTCAGGCAGAAAAGATTACGGTAGCGGGGCAAATAAACGTCCTAGCTCGAACCGTAAATCTAATGGCTATGGCAACCGTAGCACAAGCCAAAAAAGAGAAAAATCTAGCAATTAATTGAAATGAATTTCGATAAATAAGTCGCTCATCTGAGCGGCTTATTTTTTATTCAATAAAGTATTTAAGTGAATGTTTTTGTAATAAATAGAATTAAATGAATGAGGTAGTTGTAAGAAAAGTTTGAATTCTGTACAATGAGGTATATCAAATTGGATGCACACCAATGTGTGGAATAACAAGAGCATTCATTTTAAATCGGAAAAGGAGGGTACTATGGAACCTCAAAGCCTCATATCCGATAAGGCACTGACTGCTTGGAAATTCAGTGGGCTTATTGGCTGTTCAATCATTTGGGTTTTGAGCTTGGTCATTTTAGTGCTGACGATCATTCAAGGGTGGACTTATTGGATCTTTGGAGCATTGCTTATCTTCTCTTTCGTTCAATGTTACCTGACCGTATTTTTGATTCCTTCTTTACGCTGGAAAAGATGGCGTTATGACGTGCGAAATACGGAGATTGATATCCAAAGTGGGATTTTTGTGATTAAAAGGACCCTCATCCCGATGATTCGGGTACAGCATGTTGAAACGAAGCAAGGCCCCTTATTAAGGAAGTATGATTTGGCATCCGTGGAAATATCCACAGCTGCAACGGTGCATATTATACCTGCTCTGGATTTAACGGAAGCGGATGAATTACGGCACTATATTTCCAGGATGGCCAGTGTGGAGGAAGAAGATGTTTGAACCGAAACGGCTTCACCCCATTGCTGTCCTTCTCAATATCATTAAATCGATAAAAGAGTTGGTTTTGCCATTCTTGATAGTGATCGTGTTACCAGGGCAAAATAATGATGTCCCGGGATGGGTCCAGCCATTAGTTATCGGCGTCGTCGTGCTCTTGCTCGTTATTCGTGCTTTCATACAATGGTTGCGCTTTACATATCGGTTAGAGTCCGGGGAGCTCAGGATAGAATCCGGCGTATTCATCAGGAAGAAGCGTTATATTAAGTTTGACCGGATACATAGTATTGATATTTCAGAGGGGATTATCCAACGCATATTCAGTCTTGTGAAAGTGAATATCGAAACGGCTGGTGGCACTCAGGCTGATGCCGTTTTGTCCGCCGTTAGAAAAAGCGAAGCGAATCAGCTGAATACAATAATTATTGAGGAGAAAAAGAAAAAAACTTCTTCTGACATCCTTGAAGGGGAACGTACAGAAGAAGATTTACACGTCGTGGAAAAAGATAGGGCTTCCTCTACTTTTAAGCAAGCGTTGCCTCAACTTTTTGTTATGGCGGCAACGTCGGGGGCAATCGGTGTATTCTTATCCGGTGGAATCGCTTTTATATCACAGTTCGATGAAATCATTCCTTTTGAAAAAATCTTCAAGAATTATGAAGAGTATATCGGGCTCGGGTCAGTCATACTAACTGGTTTTGCCATTTTGGGCTTATTGGTCGTTTACGTGTTGGCCACTGTGAGTATGGTCATTAGATATGCCAACTTCACCGCTTTGAGGACAGGTGAGGAGCTTGTTATTACAAGGGGATTGTTGGAGAAAAAACAATTAACGATTCCCATCCGCAAGGTCCAGGGGATTCGGATCATGGAAAATCTCGTACGTAAGCCATTGGGATTGGCCACTGTGTATTTGGAGTATGCTGGGGGAAGTGCGGAAGATCGTGAAAGTCTTTCCATCATGCTCTTTCCGTTAATTAAAAAGAAACACTTGCCTGATAAAATCCAAGAATTTTTACCAGGCTATGAAACGGTAGCGGATATAAAGCCTTTGCCTAGACGTGCTTATTATCGTTATGTCATCCGCAAAGCAATCGTATTCTTCCCGATTATCGCGGTCCTCATATGGTTCTTCAGAACATGGGGATTTTTCTCCTTATTACTGATTCCACTTTCCTTCCTTTGGTCCTATTTGCAGTTCATAGAGGCCGGGTGGAAGACCCAGGGGGACTTATTGATACTGAGCAGCCGTTTAATCTCCAAGCAGACTTTAATCATGCCAAGAAACAGGATTCAATCGCTTACATATAAAAAGGGATATTTCCAGAAGCGAAGCCATTTAGCGACGATATCAGCTTCCATAAAGTCAGGGATCAGCTCCCAAGTGGGTACAGTGGTTGATATAGAAGATAAGGATTGCCATCTAATTGAAAAGTGGTACCTGCACAATAAGTAGCCGACTCCGTATTTAGAGTCGGCTGTTCGGTTTACCATTTTTTCCTCCAGAAAAGGGGCGCTGTCAAAAAACCAGCAGCCAGTCCCGCTAAATGACCGACAATGTTTATTTGTGGCTGAATAAATGTCATAATTACTGCAATGCCTGTTAACGTATAAACCGTATTTCTTTCATTGGTGGAAAAGTTGCTTTTATGAAAGAGGACAAGATAGAGGTAGAAGCCTAGTATGCCAAAAATTGCGCCGCTTGCACCTACGTGTGTATATGTGAGTGGCAGTAACAAGTAAGTGGCGATATTGGCTAGGATACCGGTCATTAAAAAAAAGATGGCGAATTTAACAAAGCCAAGGTATTTTTCGAGGGCTGGACCGAAGATGGCAAGAGAAAACCCATTAAAAAGTAAATGTGTAAACGTTCCATGCAGAAAAATAGGTGTAATCAAACGCCACCATTGGCCCTCGGCAATGTACAGGTTCACGCCTGTACCATAATAAAAAAGAACATTACCAGGAAACAAAGGGAATAGGTTGAAAACAAACACGATCATCATCATGAACATGAGGCCGGTTACGGCGCGATAAGAAGACACGTATTCGCGAAAACTTTCTGTTCTTGTAAACATGGAATTCTCCTTAGTATTGGATTTCTATACATATAATATCATTTTTTAGGAGGTATCGTCCTCTGATAATATGCAAGATAGTAACTTAGTAGAAGAGGTGTTGAAGTGATTAAAGGAATTGGTGTGGATATAACGGAGTTGGATAGGATTGAATTGCTGCTTAGTCGGCAGCCTCGCTTCAAGAATCGCATATTAACCGATTCAGAAATTTTACTGTTTGATAAGTTGCAAGGCAGAAGAAAGATTGAGTATTTTGCTGGCCGTTTTGCTGCCAAGGAAGCATTTTCAAAAGCAGTGGGGACTGGAATTGGGAAGCATCTATCTTTCTTGGATATAGAAATTGTTTCAGATGGAAATGGAAAGCCCATGATTATGAAGCCATTTTCTGAAGGTGTCCATCTTTCAATCAGTCATAGCCGTGACTATGCGATTGCACAAGTCGTAGTTGAAGGGGACTGATTGAGTTTGTCTTATCGGGTCATAAACCTCAAGGTTGTCTCATATACATTTAGTGCTATAGGGAGACAAGGCCCGGTAAAAGGTACATGGCAGAGTAGGTGCTCTCAAAAAGGTTTTGGCGGGACGGGAAAAGTCGTGTCTAAAATCTTGGGATGCAAGTCATCAGTCGAGCCAATGTCCGGATCCTGCCTTTTCCTCTCCCTTTTACGTTCAAATGACAAAAAGGGGTTGAAAAGATGAAGAAGATGGTAATGCTTTTTGCAGGGATCATGCTCTTGCTTGCTCTTTCTGCTTGCGGCCAAAAATCACAGGGTGATGTAGTGAGCGATTTAAATGAAAAGATTGGGGAAATGAAGGGGTATAAAGCAAACGCGAAAATGACGCTGAAGATGGGGACGGAGCCTCAAGTGTACACTGTGGAAATTTGGCATAAAAATCCTGCGTTTTACCGAGTGAATCTAAAAAATGAAGAGAAGGACCAGAGTCAAATGATTTTGAAAAACGATGATGGTGTGTATGTACTGACGCCCGCTTTGAACAAAAGCTTCAAGTTTCAAAGTGAATGGCCGGAAAACAGTAGCCAGGCCTATTTGTACGAATCATTGGTGAAAGATATCACGGAAGATAAAAGCGCAACATATAAAGAAACGGATAAGCATTATGTTTTCGAGACCAAAACACGCTACCAAAACAATAAGATGCTTCCTTTTCAAGAAATCACACTCAATAAAAAGGACCTATCCCCGGTAAGCGTTAAGGTCATGGATCCGGATAAAACAGCATTAGTCCTGGTGGAATTCTCTAAAGTGAAATTTGATACGACATTCGACAAGGATGCATTCGATATGAAAAAGAACATGACAAGTGCCCAACTTGAAGCTCCTGTCATGGCAGAAGTGAAGGATGAAGGATTTTCCGTTAAATATCCATCCAATCTTGATGATATGAATCTAACAGAAGAAAAGAAAATCGCAGCTGATGGGGGAGATCGTGTCATCCTGACCTATGAAGGGTCAACTAGTTTTACATTAGTGCAAGAAAAAGCAAAAGTAGTCCAAACCTCTGTTTCTACCAATGTCAATGGAGAGCCTGTCGACTTAGGTTTTACAGTGGGGGCGATGACGGGAAATACAGTAGCCTGGACCTTTGAAGGTGTGGATTACATGTTAGCTTCGAAGGACTTAACACAGGAAAAGATGATAGAAATAGCCCGTTCTGTTGGTGGAGATTCTGTTAAGTAAGGCGAAGAATTCAATCAAGCTAGGCTTTCCCACAATTACATTGGGCTGGGAGGGCCTTGGCTTGCCATTGAATAGAAGAATATATCTGTACTGAAGTAATCGGTCGTTTAGTCGGTATATAAAATTTTGGTAAAAAAAGCACTTTATCTTTCTATCCGTTAGTAATAGAATGGGCTATAATAAAAAACAAACTTCTATAATGAGAAGAAATCGTTATTGGTGATGTCAGAAAGAAGGAACGGGTTTTGGAAACACAAGGGTTTCATCGTGATACTTGGGCAGAAGTGAACTTAGATAGTGTGTATGAAAATATTTCAACCATGAAGAACAGACTACCGTCCAGTGTTAGTCTGTTTGCTGTGGTCAAAGCAAATGCATATGGTCATGGGGATTACGAAGTGGCTCAAACTGCATTGCAAGCAGGTGCTGACTTTTTATGTGTCGCGTTTCTTGATGAGGCACTAGCATTAAGAGAAAAGGGAATAATCGCTCCCATTTTAGTTCTAGGGGCTTCGAGACCCGAAAGTGCTGGGATAGCTGCCGGACATGGCATATCGTTGACAGTTTTTGATCGTGATTGGTTAATAAAGGCAAGTCATATACTCAAGGCAGGGCAGGTTCTGGACGTTCATGTGAAAGTGGATAGTGGGATGGGCAGGATTGGTGTCCGTACGACAGAACAGCTAAAGGAATTGGAAAGTTCAATTCAACAGGAAGTATGCTTCAACTTTCAAGGGGTATTCACTCATTTTGCAACGGCAGATGAACTCGATACGGATTATTATGAAAAGCAACTTGAATTATTCAAAAAAATGCTATCGGTATTGAATAGGAAACCTGCTTACATTCATGCTGCTAATAGTGCAGCGTCCTTAAGGTTCCCTGAAGCCGATTTCAATGCAATCAGAATGGGAATCTCCATGTATGGGTTGAGCCCCTCCCAAGAAATGCTTGGTCTTTTACCATTTCCGTTGAAACAAGCGATCTCTTTAAAAACCAAGATCGTCGCCGTTAAGCAACTCGCTAAGGGCGATAGTGTCAGTTACGGAGCTACGTATACGGCTAGTGAGGATGAATGGATTGCTACTTTGCCGATCGGGTATGCCGATGGTTGGATCCGTAAGCTTCAAGGGCAGGAAGTTATTGTAGAAGGACAAAGGGTCCCCATCGTAGGCAGGATTTGCATGGATCAGTGTATGATCAAATTACCTCGTCCTTTCCCGGTGGGAACGGAAGTGACCCTAATTGGCGAGAATGGAAATGAGTCGATATCGGTGGATGAAATAGCGGCCAAGCTTGAAACGATCAATTATGAGGTAACATGCATGTTAGGAGCGAGAGTTCCACGGTTATATCTGAAAAACGGCATGTTTAGCCACGTACGCAATATACTATTAGGATAGACGGGATTGTAAGAAAATCCAAAGTTTGTGAATAAGAAATCCATTATTATGCTGATAATAGAATGGAGAAATGGAATATACTCTTTGCAGATAGGAATTTTAATGGTAATATTGAAAAGGATATATAATAAAGGTGTGTAGTGATGGTGGAGGTGTATGTTTGTGTCTGAATCCAGCGCAACAAGAGAGATATTAATTCGATTACCTCAAAATTTTTTAACTGAACTAGATGGGTATGCGAGTGAAGAAAATGTTAATCGCAGTGAATTTATTTATCGTGCCACAAAAATGTATCTTCGCGAACGTAAAAAGAAAGAATTTCGCGAATCAATGAAACGCGGTTATATCGAAATGGCGGCCATTAATTTGACGATTGCTTCTGAAGCTTTTCAAGCTGAGTTCGAGGCTGGGCATTGCGTTGAACGTTTAGTTAGCGGAGGCTGAGCCATTGATTGTTGTAAAGCGTGGTGACGTGTACTTCGCAGACCTTTCTCCGGTAGTAGGGTCAGAGCAAGGTGGAACCCGTCCGGTACTCATTCTACAAAATGATATTGGTAATCGCTTTAGTCCGACTGTGATAGTGGCAGCCATTACAGCTCAAATTCAAAAAGCGAAATTGCCTACACATGTTGAGATTAATGCGAAAAAGTACGGATTCGAACGTGATTCTGTCATTTTACTGGAACAGATCCGTACAATTGATAAGCAGCGTTTAACTGATAAAATAACACATCTTGACGATCCTATGATGCAAAAAGTCAATGAAGCTCTGCAAATTAGCTTAGGTCTGATTGAGTTTTAAAGAAAAAGTTTCCCGTCATTACGGGCGTTATTATAATTCGAATTCTATAAGGTAAAACTGGCGATTCCTTTTCTAAAGGAATCGTTTTTTTTGCATACAAACTTTTGAGTGTATCGGTCAGTTTATCAAAAAATGATGGTGAAGCTATCGATTAAAGTTACTAAATAACCATTAAGCAGGAAATGGGAGGATTTTGACGAATAACAATTAGATAAGGGGTGTAAAGTGCTTGCAACGGCATTCCATTCCATTCATGTTTCTTGATGTGAATCTTGGGTAAAATGATGTGTTAGGACTATAAGGATCGATAAATAGGATTGAAATAAAACTAAAATTGGAAAAGATTACAGTTCAGTAACATTGATGTGACGCAGAGGGTAAAACATAGTAATTGTGGTAAAATGGAGGGATATTATGAATCAATTGGTTTACAATTTTATTAAACAAAACCAAGACTACATCCTAACTGAATGGATGAACATCATGAAGGAAAATACAGATGTGAGATTGATAAAAGTTGTCTCCGATAAGATGTTCACACAAACGAGTAGTGAATTTATAGATATGATAATCGCCCATGTCGATAGTAAGGACAGGGAGTTCACGTTGAAACTTTCAGATTTTGCCGAGAAAGTGGTCCAACTAGGGTGGCCCCTTACTTTCGTCAATGAAGGATTTCAAAAATTCTTGATTATCGTCATGCAAGGTATGGCTGATAAAGGTATTGTATCTCCAGATAATCAAATGGAGCTGGTTAATTATTTAAATAAATGGTCGACTCCGATAAGTAATGAAATCGTCAATATATATTCGCAAACCTGGGAAAGGACCGTCTCGTTGCAGAGAATGGCCTTACAGGAACTTTCGGCACCTTTAATTCCCGTATTGGAGGGCATCACAGTTATGCCTTTGGTCGGTACAATTGATACGGAACGTGCAAAGCAGATCATGGAAAATCTTTTGACGGGCGTGGTCAAGCACAGATCCGAAGTCGTTCTTATCGATATTACGGGTGTGCCGGTAGTCGATACCATGGTAGCCCATCATATTATTCAAGCAGGAGAAGCGGTTCGATTGGTGGGGGCAAGGTGCATATTATGCGGCATCCGGCCGGAAATTGCCCAAACGATCGTAAATCTAGGAATTAACTTGAATGAGGTAATTACAAAAAACACCTTGAAGAAGGGAATAGAGGTTGCGTTGGAATTAACGAGCCGAAAAATTGTAGAGGTGGAGAGAGACATATGAGGATTCCAATTTTAAAGCTTTATGACTGTTTGCTAGTCTCTATCCAATGGGAATTGGATGATATGACTGCCCTTCAATTTCAAGAAGATTTATTGGATAAGATCCATGAAACCAGTGCCAATGGTGTGGTGATTGATATTACTTCCATTGATTTTATAGATTCCTTTATCGCAAAGGTATTGGGAGATGTTTTCAGTATGTCAAAGCTTATGGGGGCCAAGGTTGTCATTACAGGAATCCAGCCGGCAGTTGCTATCACCTTAATAGAATTGGGAATTAGTCTCGAAGATGTCCTAACAGCTTTAGATCTAGAGAAGGGCCTGGAAAAATTACAACAGGAATTGGGGGATTAGTGTATGGGGGTCCAATCCTGCGTAAAAATTATTAATGAGTGGGACATAGTAGCTGCAAGGCAGCTTGGAAGGAACTTCGCTAAAGAACTGGGCTTTGGCACGGTAGACCAGGCTAGAATCACAACCGCCATAAGCGAATTGGCACGGAATATATACTTATATGCAGGACAAGGAAATGTGAGTCTGGAAAAATTGCTTGTAAACGGCAAGTCGGGCTTGAAAATCATTGCAGAAGATAACGGACCAGGTATACAGGATATCCGTAGAGTAATGGAGGACGGTTTTACGACCTCAGGGGGGTTGGGGGCAGGCCTGCCTGGAGCGAAACGCTTAATGGATGATTTCGATATTGAGTCGATACCGGGTGAGGGGACTAAGATTTCCGCCATCAAGTGGCTCCGTTAGGAGGGAATATGGATATAAGAGAAAAAATGGATAAAAAGTACCAGGAGGCGCTTTCTACCTATTTAAAAGATCAAAATGAACAAGCTCTCTATCAGGGTCAAAAAATCAGCAGATTAAATATTAAATATAATATATCTCCTGAAGAGATCATCAGTATGCATAAAAATAATCTAATGGCATTGTATCCGGATCTGCCAACCAAAGTGGTGGATTCATTCGATTTTCTATTAGAAGTCATGATGGGGTATGGCATTGCTTATCGTGAACATCAGAGTCTAAGGCACCAACAGCAGGAGCTGAAATCTGAAATAGAGATTGCGGCAAAGGTACAACACACCCTTTTGGAAACGAAGATACCCGAAATCAAGAACTTGGATGTTGGCGTGATAAGTGTACCAGCCCGACAGATGAATGGGGATTACTATCACTTTGTTGAAGATGAACTTGGGTGTATTGGAATAGGCATTGCGGATGTAATCGGGAAAGGCATTCCTGCGGCCCTATGCATGTCGATGATCAAATACGCGATGGATAGCTTGCCGGAACACCGCCATGAACCGAAGAGTGTACTGGAAAGTTTAAATCGCGTCGTTGAACATAATGTGGATCCGAGCATGTTCATTACGATGTTTTATGGCTTATATAACCCTCATGATAAGCGGTTCACTTTTGCATCGGCCGGGCATGAGCCAGGGTTTTATTATGATGCGTCTGCCGGAACCTTCAGTGACTTGGATGCAAAAGGTTTACTGCTGGGCGTGGATAAAAAAACGAAATATAAACAATATGAAAAATTCGTAAAACCGGGTGACATGATTATCCTTTTATCCGATGGGGTAACGGAATGCCGTACGAGTGATGGTTTCATAGAGCGTGAAACCCTTATAGAATTGATTAAGAAGAACATGCACTTACAGCCGCAGGAAATAGTGAATAATCTTTATAAACAGTTGGAGAAAATGCAGAATTTTCAACTGCGGGACGATTTTACATTAATAATTTTCAAAGCGAATGTTTAGCTTTGAAAATCAAGGGTATATATAAATAAGAATTGATGAGGATGTAAAGAGGTGGGTCAAGGATGAATATAGCAGTAGATGTTAATGAGTTAAACACGGAATATACAGTTAAGCTTCAAGGCGAAATTGATGCCTATACAGCACCAAAGCTTAGAGAATCATTATTTCCACTATCAGAGCAAGAGAATGTTTCAATTATTATTGATTTAAAGGAAGTATCCTATATGGATAGCACGGGATTGGGCGTATTCGTTGGTGCTTTTAAAAACGTAAGAGCACATAATGGCGAATTCACTTTAATAGGACTATCGGAAAGGTTACGACGTTTATTTGATATTACAGGTCTTGCAGATATTATTGATATTAAAAGTGGTACAGAGGGTGGGTTAGAATGAGTCAAGTATATGATTACATCGAAATGAAAATACCTGCAAAACCGGAATTCATCGGTGTCATTCGTTTAACACTTTCTGGGATAGGTAGCCGAATGGGATTTGCGTACGACGAAATTGAAGATTTGAAAATTGCTACAAGTGAAGCCTGTACGAATGCGGTTCAGCATGCGTATAAAGATAAAGAAAATGGCGAAGTGAAAGTAAGTTTTGGGCTCTATCCTGATCGTTTGGAAGTAATGGTTTCTGATAGTGGTGAAAGCTGTAATTTCGAAGAGGTACGTCAAGGGCTTGGACCATATGAACATGGAGAAAAAGTCGAATTCTTAAGAGAAGGAGGCTTGGGCCTTTACCTCATTGAAACCTTGATGGATGATGTGAAAATTCACCAGCATGAAGGGGTTACGGTTTTTATGACTAAGTTTTTAGAAGGAGAGCAGGTGGAGATGGATGCAAAAACAGTCTCAACCTAATCAAGCGCAAAGAGAAAAGGTAAATGAATGGATCAGAGCCTATCAGTTGAATCAGGATGATGAAGCACAAAGTAACTTAGTCATTCATTACAAGGGTTTAGTGGAGACGATTTCCAGGAAATACGCGAAGGGGAAATCGTTTCAAGAAGATATCTCTCAGGTCGGAATGATTGGTTTATTAGGTGCCATTCGCCGATATGACGAATCTTTCGGTAAAAGTTTCGAAGCTTTTGCGGTTCCTACGATAATCGGTGAAATTAAAAGATTCTTGCGGGATAAAACATGGAGTGTCCATGTTCCGAGAAGAATTAAAGAACTTGGACCGAAAATTAGAGTGACCGTTGAGGAATTAACGACCACGCTGCATCGTTCGCCAAGAATTGATGAGATAGCGGACCATATTGGGGTAGCCGAAGAAGAAGTCTTGGAAGCAATGGAGATGGGAAAAAGTTATCAAGCTTTATCCGTTGACCATTCCATCGAGGCAGATTCTGATGGCGGTACGGTTACGTTACTCGATATATTTGGAAACGTTGACGAAGGTTTCGAGCGTGTCAACCAACGATTAGTACTTGAAAAGGTTCTCCATGTATTGAGTGATCGCGAAAAGTTGATCATTCAATACACATATTTAGAGAACTTAAGCCAAAAAGAAGCGGGCGACAAGCTTGGGATATCGCAAATGCATGTTTCAAGACTTCAACGTCGTGCAATTAAAAAGCTTCAGGAGGCAATTAATGCTGAGAATTCGGAGTTAATTCCGTGATTAAAGAGATTTTGCGAGAAGAAAATATAGAAGTCCTTGTCTCTCAAACCTCTAAAAACAATATGGTTTTTTGTGGTGATGATTACTTCTTTCTTCATGTGAAAGATTACTTTATTTGTGTTTTGGCTGATGGTCTCGGTAGTGGGGAACATGCATATGAATCTTCCCACGCGGTTATAGAGCAAGTCAAAATGCATCATCATTTAGATGTAGAGTCACTTATGGATGTATGTAATCAGGTATTGATCGCTAAACGGGGGGCGGCCGTCGCCATCATGAAGATTTATTATGAAGAGAAGGAGTTTGTCTACAGTTCAGTAGGGAACATCCGCTTTTTCCTATATAATCCGATGGATGACAAGTTGGTATATCCTCTCCCTGTTACCGGGTATTTGTCAGGTAGAAAGCAAAAGTACAGGACACAGAGATTTAAATATGAACAGAACGCAAAATTTATTTTTCATTCAGATGGACTGGAACTCAAAGGAGCTAAATCGTTTCTAAAGAGGAAGGTTCCTATCGAAAAAAACGCTCGTTGTATTTTAGAAAGCTGTCCACAAACAGCGGATGATACAACTCTTATTTTAGGAAGCTTACTTTCGCCATAAACGGAAGTGGGCTTTTTTGTATGTGAATTCGCACAATGATCGTTCATTTGCTAGACTATACATAGAAGAACAAAAAGGGTGGAGGTTTTATGAATTGGTAATGGTAGAAGATTCTTTGAACGTATTGATTAAGCAAATATCCAATGAGCTAACCTTAAAGAACAATCAAGTACAGAATGTCATACAGATGCTCCAGGATGGTAATACCGTGCCTTTTATAGCTCGTTATCGTAAAGAAATGACGGGTTCACTAGATGAGGTACAGATCCGTTCTATTATGGAGAGATGGAATTACCTAGAGAATCTTGGTCAGAGAAAAGTCGAAGTCATCCGATCCATCAGTGAACAGGGTAAGATGACAGACGAATTGGCTTTACAGATCGATAAGGCAGGAAAGCTACAGGAAGTCGAAGATCTTTATAGACCTTATAAACAAAAGAGAAGGACTAAAGCTACGGTTGCTAAGGAAAAAGGTCTGGAACCTCTGGCATTATGGTTACTTGAATGTAAGGTTTATGCTTCGGTCCGTGATAAAGCAGAGGGATTTTTATCAGAAGAAAAAGAAGTCTCTTCTATAGAAGAAGCAATAGCAGGTGCTCAGGATATTATTGCAGAATTACTTTCTGATGATGCGGAATTAAGAAAATGGATCAGGGATGAGATTTTTAAGGCAGGCAAGTTGACCTCGACCGTGAAAAATGCTGAAAAGGATGAGAAAGCGATTTTTGAGATGTACTATGAATATGAGGAGCCCATTCATAAAATCGTTCCGCATCGGGTTTTAGCCCTTAATAGAGGTGAAAAGGAAGACATTTTACGAATATCAATACAGCCGCGAACGGATATCATCATCAGTTACTTAGAACGGAAAGTGATTAAAAATAATCAATCCGAAGTTGCTGAATTGCTTAAAGCCGCCATAGAAGACGGCTTCAAACGATTGATTTTACCTTCTATAGAGAGGGAAATCCGAAAAGAACTAACCGAAAAAGCGGAAGACCAAGCCATTCATATCTTTTCGGAAAACCTCCGGAATTTGCTTTTACAACCTCCGCTTAAAGGGAAAGTGGTGCTAGCTCTCGATCCGGCGTATCGAACGGGCTGTAAATTGGCTGTTATTGATGAGACAGGAAAGGTGATGGACATTAGTGTAATCTATCCACATCCTCCTGTAGGTAAGAAAGAAGCAGCCCGCACGAAAACGATAGAAATCCTTCAGCGCTTCAATGTAGAGATTGTTGCCATTGGAAACGGGACCGCATCTAGGGAGTCTGAGCAGTTCATTGCTGATATTCTAAAGGAAATGAAAGGGAACATCTCCTATATCATTGTCAATGAAGCGGGAGCGAGCGTGTATTCAGCTTCAGATATTGCCCGTGAGGAGTTTCCGGACCTTCAAGTCGAGCAAAGAAGTGCTGTGTCGATTGGTAGGAGGTTACAAGATCCACTTGCTGAACTTGTTAAAATAGATCCTAAATCTGTAGGAGTAGGGCAGTACCAACATGATGTTTCCCAAAAAAAATTATCTGAATCTCTTACCTTCGTGGTTGAAACTGCCGTTAACCAAGTAGGGGTGAACGTCAATACCGCTTCTCCATCCCTATTACAATATGTAGCGGGGTTATCAAAATCTGTTGCACAAAATATCGTCAAAAAGAGAGAAGAAGAAGGAAAGTTCTCAAGTAGGAAGGAATTAAAAAAGATTCCTCGACTAGGCGCAAAAACATATGAGCAATGCATAGGCTTCTTACGCATTCTAAATGGCAAGGAACCGCTCGATCAAACAGCCATCCACCCGGAGAACTATGGAGCTGTGAATAAAATGCTAAAGAAAATCGGTTTCACTTCTGATGACCTTGGTAGTGATGAGTTGAATAAACAATTAGTCAGCTTAAATCCGAAAGAATTGGCTGATGAGTTGGATATCGGGGAAATAACGATTAAAGACATCATCGATGATTTGGTCAAACCGGGAAGAGATCCGAGAGACGAGCTTTCAAAACCCCTGCTTAAAAAGGATGTTTTGAAAATGGAAGATTTAAAGACCGGCATGGAACTACAAGGTACGGTGAGAAATGTTGTAGACTTCGGTGCTTTTGTGGACATTGGCGTCAAACAAGATGGACTCGTGCATATTTCCAAACTTAGTAACCGTTTTATAAAGAATCCGATGGACGTTGTGGCTGTCGGAGACGTAGTAACTGTTTGGGTGGAACAAGTTGATGCTCAAAAACAGAGAGTGTCGCTGACCATGTTACAACCTAAGGACCAAAATTAATGAATGAAAAGACTCCTTCTTTTTTAGAAGGGTTTTTTTTATAGGAGAGCGAACACTACGTAAGTAGAATCATGATCATAAATGTAGCGTTTCTTTTTTTTGATAAAAAAACCAGCATTGATTCAACATTTTCACTTGATAATAATCCTTATCATAGAAAGCTCTTCTAATTTGGTTTTGAAACCATTTCGGCATAACGCTAACCTCCCAAAGATTCCTGTTGTTTTATTAGTCTATGTTATAATAGGTTGTCTTGTTACCATGGAAGGAGTGTGGGAGATGGATAATCAACAATTGCAAAAATTGGTTGAGGAAATTTCGATGAATCACTTTCAAAGGAAGTTTAAGCATCAAGCTAGTTTTAACCCACGACTTCGCACAACAGGTGGAAGGTACTTGCTTGGTACTCATAATATAGAAATAAACAAGAAATATTTCGAGGAACGTGGTTTGGAAGAATTGATTGGGATCATAAAACATGAATTATGTCACTATCATCTCCATCTTGAGAAGAAAGGGTACCAGCACCGGGATGCAGACTTTAAGCATTTACTGAAAAAAACGGGAGCCCCAAGATTCTGTTCGCCTTTGCCTTCGAATCAAGTTAAGAGGAAAAGGAATACAATTCAATATATATGTGCACAATGTCAGCAGGTATATTTAAGAAAAAAAAGAATTGATACTTCGAGATTTGTCTGTGGAAAGTGCCGAGGAACGTTGATTTACCAAGGGATTAAAGAAAAAGAAATAAAAAAATAAAAAAAAGAAAAAGATGTCTTGACTTTAACTCTGAACCTCTTTATAATCATAAGAGTCGACAAGATAACAACTTGTTCTTCACGACAACCACTAAGGTCCTTGAGCATAAAAAGGGAACCAACTTTCACTATTCCGCAGTAGCTCAGTGGTAGAGCATTCGGCTGTTAACCGAACGGTCGTAGGTTCGAGTCCTACCTGCGGAGCCATTTTTTTGGGGAAGTACTCAAGAGGCTGAAGAGGCGCCCCTGCTAAGGGTGTAGGTCGCGCGAGCGGCGCGAGGGTTCAAATCCCTCCTTCTCCGCCAGAAACATTTTAATTAAGGCCCATTGGTCAAGCGGTTAAGACACCGCCCTTTCACGGCGGTAACACGGGTTCGAATCCCGTATGGGTCACTTTTTTCGTAACATTATTTGCTGGTCCCGTGGTGTAGCGGTTAACATGCCTGCCTGTCACGCAGGAGATCGCGGGTTCGATTCCCGTCGGGACCGCCATTATTTTTTTAAAATAAACTCTTGCTAAAGTGATGTTATAGTGATATAATATTAACCTAGCTGTTAATGAGTTTGATTGATGGGCTATAGCCAAGCGGTAAGGCAACGGATTTTGATTCCGTCATGCGAAGGTTCGATCCCTTCTAGCCCAGCCATTTTCATTTAGAGCCATTAGCTCAGTTGGTAGAGCATCTGACTTTTAATCAGAGGGTCGAAGGTTCGAATCCTTCATGGCTCACCATTTTCATTTTATTACGCGGGTGTGGCGGAATTGGCAGACGCACCAGACTTAGGATCTGGCGCCGCAAGGCGTGGGGGTTCAAGTCCCTTCACCCGCATAACTTTCTACTTGACAACAAGTTGAAAAGGTGTTAAACTTACGAAGTCGCTTTCGCGGTCGTGGCGGAATGGCAGACGCGCTAGGTTGAGGGCCTAGTGGGGGAAACCCCGTGGAGGTTCGACTCCTCTCGGCCGCACCAATAACATCATAGAAATTAGCGCCCGTAGCTCAATTGGATAGAGCATCTGACTACGAATCAGAAGGTTGTAGGTTCGACTCCCGCCGGGCGCACCATATTTTACGGGAAGTAGCTCAGCTTGGTAGAGCACTTGGTTTGGGACCAAGGGGTCGCAGGTTCGAATCCTGTCTTCCCGACCATTATTTCTCGGAATCATTCATAATTATATAATGCGGGTGTAGTTTAGTGGTAAAACCTCAGCCTTCCAAGCTGATGATGAGAGTTCGATTCTCTTCACCCGCTCCATTATTACCATTATTGCTCTTTGAAAACTGAACAAAACAAAGCGCCAACGTAAATTTTGAGTGAGCACACACTATAAAAAAGCAAAATGAGCAAGTCAAACATTTC
>NZ_JBNNML010000018.1:0-50220 GCF_050272735.1 Peribacillus sp. NPDC046944 | reverse complement strand
GAGACCCAAGCTCTTAATCTTGAGCAAAATTCCAAGAAAATATCAAAAGGGGTTCGGAATGAAACCATTCCGAACCCCTTTTGTCTACAAACTGAGCCCACCCTGATAGGTGGGCTTTTTTCATTTAGTTGAAGGCACAAGGTGCCCGTTTCCCCATGCCTATTTCCCCCTCCATTCCTCCCCATACACCCTATCTGGATATCTCACACATAACGCCTTCACATTTCCTGTTATTCAAACCAATGTATCGATTCCAAGGAGTTGTGAGATGCTATTCTTAACTCTTATGTTTAAGCAATTCAAAAATAAGGAATATAAAAAATACAATAAAATATAGGAGGGGTAATCATGACAAACCAAAATAAACAAGGGTTTCCACCACAACATCAACAACATCAACCCGGAGTAGAAACGAAGATGGATCCGAATCCTGAGTCTGTAAAATCGGAATATAAAGGTAGTGGGAAATTAAAAGGAAAAACAGCGATTGTAACCGGCGGAGATAGCGGCATTGGTAAATCGGTCGCCATCTATTATGCGAAAGAAGGAGCCAATGTAGTTGTAGCCTACTTGGATGAACACGAAGATGCAAAGAAAACTAAGGAATTAATCGAACAAGAAGGACAAAAATGCTTGCTACTTGCAGGGGATATCGGTGATGAAACGTTTTGTCAGGATATCGTCAAGCAAACAATTGAAGAATTCGGCGGGTTGGATATCCTTGTCAACAATGCCGGCGAACAGCATGTGCAAGAAAGCCTTCTCGACATATCAGCCGAGCAGTTGGAAAAAACATTCCGAACTAATATCTTTTCCATGTTCCACTTAACGAAAGCCGCCTTGAAGCACTTGAAAAAAGGGAGCAGCATCATCAATACAACCTCAATCACAGCCTACCAGGGTAACCCAAAGCTAATCGATTACTCATCAACTAAAGGCGCCATTTTAGCCTTTACACGCGCTCTTTCGAATTCCATTTCAAAAGATGGCATTCGAGTGAATGGTGTAGCGCCAGGTCCTATCTGGACACCGCTTATTCCTGCTTCATTCGGTGAAGAAGATGTGGCCAAATTCGGACAAAATACACCTATGGGCCGAGCAGGACAGCCGGAGGAATTGGCACCTGCCTATGTATATCTAGCAAGTGATGATTCCTCTTACGTCAGTGGACAAGTCATCCATGTCAATGGCGGTTCAGTGGTAAACGGTTAATAAAGTAAGATCCAGGGCAGCGGATTCCATTTAGGAGATCCGTTGCTTTTTTCGTTCTAAGGAAGGATTTAGAGAGTATCCATTTCCTGATAAAGTGCTTGTAGAAACATAACTTGGACAGACTGGAACCGGTTTCCGTTCAATCAAAAGCGTCCTCAATACCAGGAAATTCATAAAGGAGCATTGTGACACACAATGCTCTTCCCTTTAATAATTCATGACCAACGATTCTTGCTTTAAAGGTCGGCAGGAACTTCTTTCCACAAACTGATGGGGTATGATGATTCCCCCCGGCTCTGCTCCCTTTTGTAACTTTTGGATGATCGATTTGGCTGCCTGATAACCCAGATCAAAAATGTTAATATCGACAGAAGTTAGGGCAGGTAGTGACATTTCAGTGAAAAGAACGTTATTAAAGCTGACAATTGATATCTCTTCAGGAGTGCGTATGCCCATCTCCCTTAGTGAATGGACAAGTCCAAGTGCCATTAAGTCATCACTGACGATTAAAGCGGTCGGAGGTTCCTTAATGGATAGCAACCTATTTGCTACTTCCAGTTCCCCATTATGTACAAAGTTCTCAAGTATCGTATATTCACTTCTTGGAACGATCCCAGCCCTTTTTAATGCCCGTTCGTATCCAGATAGGCGATCGAGTGTCATCACAGACTTTATATCCCCACCGATGAAACCGATTCTTTCATGCCCCAATTGGATTAGATAATCTGAGGCCTGTTCAGCCGCCAAGACGTTATCATTATCCACATATGATATTTCCTCGATAAAATCGTACGGCTTTCCAATCATGACAAATGGAAAATCCCTTGATCGCAAATAAGTAAGGATATGATCATTCATCCTTGAATACATCAGGACGATACCATCTACCATCCCCCCCTGGACCATATTCACGATTCCTTCATAAATTTCATTCTCCGTTTTTCCCGTGCTTAGCAATAGCGAATATTGTTTTTCCTGAGCCCCTTCGCTAAGTCCTTGCAAGATTGTTGAGAAAAATGGATTTTGATATATGACATTCGATGAACTTGGTAAGACCAACCCTATAATTTTCGTTGATTGGTTTGCTAGGCTGCGGGCAATGAAATTTGGGTGATATCCCAATTTCTCCATCGCTTTACGCACGCGCACTTTCGTTTTCTCGCTAATTCGAGGATTATTTGCAATCACTCGAGAAACTGTTGAAGGTGCTACATTCGCCAGTTGAGCTACATCTTTAATCGTAATAGCCATGCATTTCCCGTCTCCCCTCATCGTATTACAGACTTTTTGGACAACTTCGTGTAAAGTCAATAAATACTTTTCCAATATATTAAATAAATATACAATTATATGTATCTATCATACACTCAACTCAATGCTTATATCCATTACTTTTTTTAAATTTTCTATTTTTTTCAGAAAATATCAGTTTTTAGAGTCAGCCTTCACTTTTATCATAAAAAAGAGAGTTGATTTTAAATCAACTCCTTCATTGAAACGTATGATTTGTTTAGAGAAGAGGACAGAAGTCAGACGACTAACTACAGTAGCACCAACGGCTACATAGCTTCAACTAATGATGGTAGACCCTCACCTCGTAAGGACGCAAATGAATCTCACATTCGTCTTCCACATTGTCATAATTGCCCAGTAACAGTTCCATATTCCCCCAATCAGATATATCGATGGAATGGTGATTCGTACTGAAATTGCATATGACTTTCACTGATTCACTATTCATTTTTCTTGTATAAATATAAAGTTCACAATGATTTTCCCATAATAAATCATATTCTCCATAAACTAAAACCTGGTACTTCTTACGGAGATTAATCATCTTTTTGTAAAAATGGTAGATGGATGAAGGA
Source organism: Peribacillus sp. NPDC046944 (assembly GCF_050272735.1). Lineage (NCBI taxonomy): Bacteria > Bacillati > Bacillota > Bacilli > Caryophanales > Bacillaceae > Peribacillus > Peribacillus sp. NPDC046944. The sequence goes on along the minus strand of NZ_JBNNML010000018.1, from coordinate 47,140 downwards.
TTATTCCTTTGCTCTTCCACATTGATTGCACGGTAATTGGAATTTGCTTTCATCCAGGGTGTTCCTTCTGTAAACCCTCCATGCTCCGTATCATTCCATTGCATGGGTGTACGTGAATTGTCCCGACCGTTATGCCAAATGATCTGCATGATTTCATCATGTGAACGTCCCTTGGAGGTTTCAATATGATAAAAGTTTTTCATGCCAATGTCATCATAATCATCGATAGAGTCGAATTGTACGTTTGTCATCCCAATTTCCTGCCCTTGATAAATGAATGGTGTCCCTTGCATAAAAAAGTACAATGCACCAATCATTTTCGCACTCTCCAACCAATATTGATGATCATTTCCCCAAGTGGACACACTTCTCGGCTGGTCATGGTTTTCAAAAAACAAAGCATTCCAGCCTTTATTCTGAAGTCCCTTTTGCCATTTTGTCATGGTCCTTTTCAGTTCATAGACGTCGACATGATGATCATGTCCCCGATTCCATAGGCCCAGATGTTCGAATTGAAAAATCATATTGAACTTACCGTTTTCTTCCCCGACCCAATCATCCGCTTGTTCAATCCTTACGCCATTGGCTTCACCAACCGTCATGATATCATACTTCGCAAAAGTTTCTTCCTTAAGCTCTTGAAGGTAATCCAATATCCCTTCCTGATTGGTATGCATCTCAAACGCAGGGACATATTGATGCCAATACGGATTGGGCATATCCGGCAACCCCTCACGCTTGTGAATATGGGTGATGGCATCAATCCGGAAACCATCGATGCCCTTATCCAACCACCATGTCACCATGCTGTATAGAGCCTGCCGGACTTCTTTACATTCCCAGTTTAAGTCCGGTTGTTTCTCTGCGAATAAATGTAAGTAGAATTGTTTCGACCTTTCATCGAATTTCCAGGCACTTCCTGAGAATATACTTTCCCAATTGTTAGGTTCCCTACCATCCTTGCCGTCTCTCCAAATATACCAGTCTCGTTTCGGGTTATCCTTTGAAGAACGCGACTCCACGAACCAGGGATGATCATCACTAGTGTGGTTAAGCACCAAGTCAAGAATCACCCTCATGCCACGTCGGTGTACATCGTCCAGCAATTGTTCCAGGTCCTCCATCGTGCCGAATTCTTCTGAAACCGATTGGTAATCACTGATATCATATCCATTATCTGCGTTGGGGGACTTATAAAACGGGCTAATCCAAATGACATCGATCCCAAGTTCCTGCAAGTAATCCAGTTTGGAGATCAATCCCCTTAAGTCCCCCACTCCATCTCCATTGCTATCCATGAAACTGCGGGGGTAAACTTGATAACAAACAGCCTCTTTCCACCAGGTTTTGCTCATGCTGTAGCCTCCCGTTTCTGTATTCCACAAAGCCAAGGGACATTGTTTTGCAGCCAAAAATCGAGAGGTACATGGTTAGTTTACTTGATTCCTTTTTGAACGTTTAATGACCAAAGCAATGAAAATGGCAAAAATGACAAGGACCAACCCGATAATGATCAAATAGGGAGTATTGATGGTCGATTTAGATGCAAGAGTGTAGACTTCCGTTGACTCCCTGTCGATTACGATCGAGTAGCCATTATCCTTACTACGAACCAAATCTCCATTCAGCATACCTCTCAACTCTTTGTTCTCATCAAGATCCTTTTCACTGAGATTAATCGTTTGCGTTTTGGTTGTATTATTCATGGCCACCACCATTGTTTCGTCGCCATACACACGTTTAAAAACCGCCGTACCGCCCTTTTGGTACAAAGGCTCCATATCCCCTTTTGATAATGCAGGGTACATCTCCCGAAGATCGGAAAGCTTGGTGATATACTCCACTAGCTCTTGCTCTGTCTTAAAATTCATCAATTGATGATTGGTCGGTGCTTCATCACCATTAAGGGCGATTTCCGATCCATACATCACGATGGGTACACCTGGAGTGGTATACATATAGGATAAGGCCATTTTCCATCTTGCCCCAGGGTTTTCATTATGATCGGCAGCATCCTTGGTGAAACGGGGCATATTCTGGGTATCCATGAATAAAGCCTGTGTACCGCTCGTTCCGATAGCATTGAAAACAGGTGCCAGATCCTGATCCGGTGCAGCGAATGCTTTTCTCAGTTCAGCATTTTGTGGGTAATCCATGAAAGCATCGATTCCCGTTTCCTCATATCCTTTTATCAAATCCTCATTGCCTTGGACATCGCCAATTGTATAGAAGTTTGATTTTTCAGACTTGACTGTTTCAACAAACTCCTTCCAAAAGTCCTTTGGAACGTGTTGAACTTGATTTAGTCGATACCCATCAATATCCGTTTCTGCAATCCACGACTTGGCAACATCCAACAAATATTCCCGAGTTTCCTGGTTATCTTGATTTAAGTCCGGCAGGCCATTCACCCAGCCGTTTTCCATGTTCTGCTGATTGCTATCCTTGGAAATGTCCTTTTTTTCGTGAAACCAGTCTTTTTTATCAGGTTCGTTTAGCCAAGAATGATTCTTCCCCACCTGATTAACCTGAAAATCAACAATAACTTTCATCTCACGGCTATGGGCCTCATCCACGAGCTTCTTGAATTCTTGTTTCGTACCATAATGTTCATCTGTTTTATAAAAATCCTTCACCCATTCCCCGTGGTAGCCATTATCTTCATTAGCAAAAATAGGTGATAGGATGATAGCGGTATACCCCATATCTTTAAGGTAATTTAACTTGTTCGTGACTCCTTCGAAATCTCCTCCATTAAAAGCTGAAGGATTCAATACATCTGCATCCCCATTGTTTTTAGGATTTCCATCAAAAAATCTGTCTATCATCAATGAGTATGCGATTTCATCCTTCCATGTTCGTTGTTCTTTTTCAGCTGCTCCTACAGGAATGGCGTAAAAAAGAAGCAACGGAATTAAAGCGAGTGATAACACCCTTTTTTTCATATCCGCTCTCCTCCTAGCTATCTCTTTACGCCTTTAAGATTAGCGTTTTGCCCTCTTGACGTCAAATCCATATTATAAAATTTTTTACACAAAAGAGATAAAATGGAGAGCGGTTGAAAGTGGGGCATATTTGCCGTTTCATTCCTCCTGGTAACTTTTTTCGATCTTCTTTACGGCTTCATCCAAAGCGGCTTTCGGTTTGGCTTTAATCGCCGTTATGTCCTGCATCGCGGAATTCATCGGTCCCCAGACTTTATTCATTTCTGGAATATTCGGTATCGGTTCTGCGTATTGTAATTGTATGGCGATGGCTTGTGCCCTTTCACTATCTTTTATTGCCTCATGCCCTTTGATTGTTTTTATAGGGGAGATTTCTCCCGTTCGTTCAAAACGGAGCACTGCATTTTTTTCATTTGATACATATTCCACAAATTTTGTAGACCAATAGGGATATTTGGTGAATGCGGTAATATGCCAGCCCTGTATTTCCATGATTGTTTTCATTGGCTTTCCATTTGGCAATTGGGGCATCGGAGCGACGCCGACATTCTTCCCATCCATCCATGCAGTTTTTGAACTCATGATGGAGGCTACCTTCCCCTCCCTAAACATTTTTTCCATATCTTCTTTGTCACCCTCTGGGATGGCACTCGCTTTATACCATTTTTGAATGAAATGCGCACCTTTCACTGCACCTTCATTGTTCAATCCTATATCCAAAGGATTTATTTTCTTCTTATCCCGATCGAATACATACCCTCCCATTCCCGTCATAATTCCATATGCATCATAGAAATCGTTCCATTCAGCCGCAAATCCATACTCCTTACCTGCCCTAGCCTTTTTTGCTTTTTTATACAATTCATTCATCGTGTCCGGGACCTTCGGCATCATCTTCTCGTTATACACCAAAACGGAAGTAACAGCAGACTTGGGCAGCCCAAATAGTTTTCCCTGATACATTTCGGCGAATATGGAAGCTTCTAAAAAGGCATCTGTAACTTCATCATTCACCTTGATTTCCTGTATCAGTCCCTCCTCCACTAGCTGACCTATTTTTTCATGGGTAAGTGTCACGATATCCGGGGATGTCCCGATAGGCCCATTTCGGCGTAATTGTGTGTACATCCCATCGTTCACTTTTTGCTCTTTATATTCCACTTTGATTCCATATTCTTTTTCGAATTCCTTCAGGATCGGTTTTAGGGCTTCCCCTTTATTCTCCTCTTCCCAAACAATCAGTTTTTCCGGCTTTTTTTCATTCGTGGTTTCTTTTTCTCGCGGCATCCTTTCCTTCACCACTTCATTTTCCTTATCTGTATTGGCATCACAAGCACTTCCGATAGCGATAAAGATGAGGGACATGAGTAAATAGATCATCAACTTCTTCACTTTTATTCTCCTTTTAAAAATGTTTGATTCTATCATGTCCCAAAGCTTCGAATTGTTTACACCACCGTTAGAAAATCGAAAGGAAAGAACGTGGATTCACGATGAAAACGATATCAATCTTTATTGTTATCATTATATGAGAGGACTCAATTTTTACAACATTTTCCTTTATCAATTTTATTTCTTAAATGGAAGCGTTCTATTTCATATTTTTTAAGAACCAGGTGCTTTTTTTATATAAAATGGGTATATAATCAAAATGACTGGATAGTTTTTGAAATATTTAATTTTTTTAACTTTTCATCAGTACATAAGTAATGTCCTCTCAATCTCCAGTCTTAAAGTTCATTCAGCTTTCAAAATTAACCTGACTAGAATTGGAGTGGTTTTCTATGGAACGTTCGTCCATCCAGCACCGGCCTACAGACAATTTTGCTTATAGCATCGATGCAGAAACTCTTCATATCCGCCTTCGTACAAAAAAACAAGATATTTCTTACGTTGGACTCCTCTTTGGAGACCCCAATATACTTGATGAAGGTCATTGGCAGTATGAACAAGCGCCCATGTACCTTTCTGGCAGTGATGGCCATTATGATTACTGGCATATTTATGTGAAGCCACCTTACCGGAGAATAAGGTATGGATTTAAGCTACAATCAGGTGAGGAAGAACTCATTTATACGGAAAAAGGTTTTTTTGATGAGGCTCCTGATGATACAGGCTGTTATTTTGCCATACCTTATCTTCATCGAAATGAAGTGTTTAACGCGCCTGAATGGGTAAAAGAAACAATCTGGTACCAGATCTTCCCGGAAAGATTCGCGAATGGAAATCCCGATAATGATCCTGAAGGTGCAAAGCCTTGGGGCAGTGAAGAACCGAAAGTGGACAACTTTTTTGGAGGGGATTTCGAGGGGATCCTACAGCATCTTGATTACTTAGAGGACCTCGGCATCAATGGCATCTATTTCACTCCCATTTTCCACGCCCATTCCAACCATAAATATGACACGATCGATTACATGGAAATCGATCCCCAATTCGGGACGAAAGAGGACTTGAAAACCCTTGTGGAAGAATGCCACAAACGGAATATCCGTGTGATGCTCGATGCCGTCTTTAACCATAGCGGCTATTATTTCCCTCCCTTTCAAGACCTCCTTGAAAAAGGTGAGGACTCAGAATACAAAGATTGGTTCCACCCCCACGGCTTCCCTTTAAAAGGAGGAGAACGTCCCAATTATGAAACATTCGGTTTTTTTGAATCGATGCCCAAATTGAATACAGCCAATCCTGACGTCAAAAAATACCTTTTGGAAACCGCCGCTTATTGGATTAAGGAGTTCGATATCGATGGCTGGCGACTTGATGTTGCCAATGAGGTCGATTCACCGTTTTGGCGGGAGTTCCGGAATACGGTGAAAAACATTAAACCTGATCTATATATTCTCGGGGAAATTTGGCATGATTCCATGCCATGGCTAAGAGGCGACCAATTCGATGCAGTCATGAATTATCCATTTACCAATAACGTGTTCCGCCTCATTGCATCGCAAAAAATCAATGCCCGGCAGTTTATTGAAGAAATGACGGCTGTCTATCACAGCTATCCGACCAATGTATTCGATGTCACCTTCAACCTTCTTGGAAGCCACGATACACCACGGATTTTCACAGACTGCGGGGAAGATGTGAATAGGGCAAAGCTCATTCATGCCGTTCTACTGACGTTCAAGGGCAGTCCCTGCATCTATTATGGAGATGAAATTGGCTTAACTGGCGACCAGGATCCCGGTTGTCGAAAATGTATGGTCTGGGAGGAAGACAAACAGAATCGCGAACTCCATAACGAAATCAAAGAATTGATTGCTTTACGGAAAGAGGAAGGCTTGCTTGCAAATGAAGGACATTTCGAATTCCTTGAAAAGATCGATAACACAAACATCGTCGCTTATCGAAAGTTCAATGAGGCACGCTCTGTTGTCATTCTTCTTAACCCGACAGACCGGTCACAGTCTTATAAACTCCCATTTGATGTAAAAGAGGACTCAATGATTGATTTAAGAACGAAGGAAATCGCGAAGGAAGACCACTCTGAATTGGGTGGCTATCAATATAGAATTCTTGCATTTGATCACTGAAGCAAACGAAAAGGGGCAAAGCGTACGATACGCTGAGCCCCTTTTTTTCATTCAATGATTTGGATATCATATTGCTTGAACCATACATCTATTTGAGCCAAGTGGGCGAGTAACTGAGGACCTGACATTAATTGACCGAACCAAGGGACCTTAAAGGCGGCGCCTTTCGAATCAACTATATCAGTCATTTTCTGTTGATCGAATAACTCGTGAAGAACCGAGCTTTTGTCAGTCAGGATATCTTTCAACCACGTCTGAACTCGATCCGTGTAGACAGGGTTATGTGTCTTGGGATACGGGCTCTTCTTGCGGTATAACACTTCATCTGGCAACATTCCTTCTAATGCTTTACGTAATATCCCCTTCTCCCGGTTACCGGTCATCTTCATTTCCCAAGGGATGTTCCAAGCATATTCAACAAGTCGGTGATCCGCAAACGGTACGCGCACTTCAAGGCTTGCGCCCATACTCATCCGATCCTTCCGATCGAGCAATGTTGTCATGAACCATAATAAATTTACATAGAATAGCTCCCTGCGCTTAGCCTCTTCCCCACTTTCCCCTTCTAATCTAGGAGTTTCCAGAACCGTAGTCAAATACGCATCATTTGCATATTCCTCCAGTTTTAATTTTTCATGCCAGCCCTCTTTCAATAGCGATTGCCTTTCACCAGTCGACCTCATCCAAGGAAAACCAGTGCGATTTAAATCATCGGCACGATGAAACCATGGATAGCCGCCGAAAATTTCATCCGCACATTCCCCTGATAACCCCACCACGAAATCTTGTTTTATTTCTTTGCAGAACCAAAGCAAAGAGGAATCGACATCCGCCATTCCCGGTAGGTCCCGGACTTGGACAGCTTCGATTAAATAGTCGGTCAGCTGCTCTTGAGTAATGACGGCAGAATGATGCACGGTGTTGAATGTATCCGACATCTTTTTGATCCATGGTCCGTCAGAGTTAGGCTGGAATTCATTTGCCTTGAAGTATTTTTCATTATCTTCATAATCAATGGAATACGTATGAAGCCTTCCTTTGCCTTCATCCATATAGGCATTCGCTGCTATGGCCGTAATCGCACTTGAATCCACCCCACCTGACAAAAAGCTACAGAGCGGAACATCGGAGACGAGTTGCCTGGTCACGGCATCTTTTACTAGAAAGCGTACTTTTTCAGATGTCTCATCTAGTGAATCACGATGTTCCTCACTCTGAACATTCCAGTATCTCCATATTCTCATCCCTTTTCTTGATAAAGTAAGGGCATGGGCCGGCCTTAATTCTTTAACATCATGAAAGACACCAGAACCCGGCGTCCTGGATGGGCCCACCCCTAATACTTGGGCTAAACCTTCCCTATCAATTTCTGTTTTGACATCAGGATGGGCTAGAATGGCTTTTATCTCAGAACCAAAAATGAACCCGCCTTTCCTTTCAGCATAGAAGAAAGGCTTAACTCCCATTCGGTCCCTTCCAATGAATAATTTCTGTTCATTTTCATCCCAAATGGCAAAGGCGAAAATCCCATTGAACAATTCGACGCATTTTTCTTTCCATTCTATATAAGAAGTTAGTAAAACTTCTGTATCAGAATGCCCCTTAAAGGAATATCCTTTTAATAATAGCTGTTTTCGAATGTCTTCGGTGTTATACAATTCGCCGTTGTAACAAAGGGTATATCTTCCGTTTCCATGTTCCTTTGTCATCGGCTGTTTTCCACCCTCTGCATCGACAACTGTTAATCTTTTATGACCAAAGGCGACGTGGGTATCACTCCATACATTCTCCTCGTCTGGACCCCTCTTAGCCAAAGTTTTCGTCATCTGTTCGAGTGTTTCAGTTTCCGTCCGTAAATTCTTTTGAAAATGCACCCAACCTGTAATTCCACACATCACACTTCACCCTTTCCATCTGGACGATCAAATCATATAGCCTTCTGCCTTTTAAGCAATTAGGTATCCATATTTATGTTCCGGCTTCAAATCCCAGCATCGTTACAGCACCATTCCGTGGAAGCCCTTTGCCCCCACCCTTGTTGTGACAAAATAGAGTGGGAAAGGAAGGCATCCCTGTTTAACATAGCCTATGCAAAGATGGAAAGTTGGTTATTTGTCCATAATATTTAAAAATATACCGTTATATTTTCATTGGATTTTGACTAAAAAGTAGGTGAGGATTCCCCTATTGGAGGTATAAGCATGAGTCAGCAACATCGAACGAAGTTAATGAACAGACAAACACGAGCGTTTACCGAAGGAACTGTGGAAAATATCAATCAGCAATGGATCTTTTTTGACGATGAAACCGATGAGGCATCATCGATTGAAGATCACGTTCAGAGCATCATTGAAGTTTATAGAGGGGGAAGATGGCAGCAGGGCATATTGGAAGCGGAGGGGAAAATCCACCTTCACAGGGATTTCACTTTCCTGAGGGACAATGAACCCATAAGGATTCGAAAAAAACTATTATATTCGTTTGAACGTTTATTGGAGGAATTGAACGATGATTCTTTTTTCCAGTTTGTCACGACCCTGAATTCGCTGGACTTCTCTATTTATGATTGTATATATAGCTACAATCAGCTCACTTTTTTAAGGGAGCTCACCAATCAATCCGGCGTGAATTTCTTCACTTTTGATAACGAGACCCAAATCTGTCTCGTCCAGCACCATTTTTCCTATGGTAAAAAGGATCATGACCGTTTTGAATTCACCCTTAATACAGGGAAACGGATCATCATCGAAAAAGTGAATTCCCACTAATTCCTTGTAAAGTTTGCATACAAAAAAGGACAAATGAGATGAAACCCATTTGTCCTTTTTCAATCATGATTAAAACAAGTCAAAACCTTGTGGTAGGGATAATCCTAGATAAAGGACGAATATAAAAGCAACGACGAATAATGCCCACATCGCGCTTACAGCTTTTCCTTTTTTCCTACGGACCAATACCATTTCCATCGCGGCAATCACGATGATTCCTACAATCATTTTCACTGCATATGCACCAAAGTCAGTAATTAGCATTCCACCTGTAAGGAAAATCAAAAGGAAGAATACACGTGTGATCATGTGCATCATTTTGGCTTTCGGGCTTCCATTTTTAAGCATGGAATATGTTACAAAGAAAAGAATGATTCCGATAACCCAAGTCGTTATGTGTAAGTGAGTTCCCATTTACTTGCCCCCTCTTTCAATATCCATTTCATCATAACATAGGCTTTTACATAAAAACAAAAGGAAGGTGCCAGTATCACGCTCAAATAAGGCAGTTTTGCGAACATTCTTCCCCCTCACTTATCATTCCGTATCATAGCGGGCTTTTTGCCATACGAGACATATCGCCATACAAATTCCACCGGACCGAACCGGAATCGCTTCATCCACAAGAAGCTTAGCAAGACTTGTATAGAAAAAACAACGATCATCAGGAGAAACCCTTCCGTATAAGTCACTTTCCCATACAACCCAAAACCATATGAATAAAAAATGAATGTACAGACAATCGATTGAAATAGGTAATTGCTCATCGACATCCTTCCTACTAAAGCTAAGGGATATAGCAACTTGTAAGCCCACGTCTTTTCAACCAACAGTGTGATTGCGGTAATATAAAACATCGTCAGCAGCGGTCCGCCAAAGTAATCCTGGATGAATGTCGTCCCATAACCGTAATCCGTCACATACGGTAGGATCTTGATCGCCACCCCTGTTAACAGGCTTATAATCGCTATCACCCTTATTGGACGTTTATAACGGGCAGGATTTTGAAGCCATCCCTGCTTGGCTACACCAGCTCCAATTAAAAAGAAAGGAAAAATGGAGAGGAAGAGGAAGATGACATTCGTTGGACCATTAACCATATACCAGTCTGCCATTCTTTGTCCCGTTACTTCCATAAAAGAGCCCGCAGAATATATCTCTTGCGATTGTTTTATCGACTCGACCTCATTTTGAATGTCCATCAATCCACTATCCACAAAGCTCATGATCAGGAAAAAAAGCCCGAACACGCCGAAAGGAACGATATATAAGAACGATCCAAGCCAAATCAAATACTTCCCTTTCCATTTATAGAATAATAAAAACGCAAACCCGAACATTGCGTAATTAACAAGGATGTCTCCATGCCAGATGAAAAAGGCATGGATGCATCCTACCCCTAATAAAAAGCAAAGGCGCTTTGTAAACAGCAAAGGAAACGAGATGCCTTTATCTTCACTCCGTGTAGCCAAGATAACGGACCCAAACCCAAACAAACATGCAAACAAGGGGTAAAAACTCGCCTGGGCGATAATATCGCTACCTATGTACAAGATACGGTCCCAGCCTTCATCCCAATATTCAACACCACTACTATACAAGATGGGCGTATGAAACGAAGGCATATTCACTAAAAAAATCCCTAAAATGGCCAAACCTCTTAATAAATCAATGCTGGCAATCCTTTTGCTTTCCTGTAAAGGGGCCATTGCAGTTTTCATCATTTCACATCCTCATTCACTAATTACTCCATTATAAATGAGCCTGGAAAATTTAGTTGTATATTTCCTTTCCCATTCATTAATGGCTTACAAACTACTAGAAAAAACGCTGCTCATCATAGAGCAGCGCGGACCGTCTTTTAATTGACGAATCTTCCCGTTTTCCCTTTAGCTTCCCAATAATCATTGCGAAGATGGATTTTCTGGATTTTTCCCGATGCCGTTTTTGGCAACTCCCTTACGAATGAGACGCTGGTCACTGCCTTGAAATGGGCTAGTTTTTCTCTTGTGAAAGCCAGAATATCGGCTTCCGTTAATTGGACGCCTGGTTTTGGCACGATGAAAGCATGTGGCGTCTCCCCCCATTTTTCATGGGGCACTGCGATGACTGCCGCTTCTAAGATGCCCTCGTGCTCATATAAAGTCCCTTCCACTTCTATGGATGAGATATTCTCCCCACCGCTTATGATAATATCTTTCTTGCGGTCTACGATATCTATATTCCCATCACTATCCATGGTCGCCATATCGCCTGTATGCAACCACCCATTTTTCAACGCCTGCATCGTGGCCTCTTCATTTTTCCAATATCCCAACATGACTCCATGACTTCGAACAATGACTTCACCGACATCAACCCCGTCACGTGCTACTTCGTCACCATTGTCATGTACTACCCTTACCTCACTGCCTATGGAGGGGTAACCGGCTTTCGCCTTCATTTTGTATTTTTCCCTTTCCGGAAGTCCATCGAATTCAGAGCGGGGTACCGAAAGCAAACTCATTGGAGTGGATTCCGTCATGCCATAGATTTGGATGAACTCCCACCCCAACTCTTTTTCCACCCTTGTGACAAAGGCGGGCGGGGGTGCCGAACCAGCCACGACGATTCGAATTTCCTGTTCCAGCTTCGGTACATTCTTTTCATAATATTGGAACAATGAATTAAGGACGGTTGGCGCCATATGCATGATGGTTACCTTATGTTTCTCAAGCGCCTTGAATATGGAATTTGGTGTTGTTTTTCTTAAGCAAACTTGCGTCGCACCATTGGCCGTATAATAAAAAGGAGCACCCCACCCATTCACATGGAACATTGGCAGGACATGCATATATGTATCGCGGTCATTGACCCTGAAATGGTGCATGGCACTAAGGGCATGTAAATAGTTATTGCGGTGGGTGAGCATGACCCCTTTAGGGTTACCGGTTGTGCCGCTTGTATATAAGAGACTTGATACGTCATTCTCATCCACTTGTTCCCGATGGAAGCCTTCTTTGTCAAACCGCTCCAGCCAGACATTGTAATCGATTTCATTTGTATCGCTTGCTTTATAGTGCACGATGATATGCTCCACTGATTTCAGCTGGTCCTTAACCGATGAGATAAGATGATACAAATCCTGATCCACAAAAAGGACCCTTGATTCACTATGATTCAAAATGAATACATAATCCGCCGGCGTCAACCGAATGTTCAAAGGCACCATTACAGCCCCAAGCTGGAACGCCCCATAAAAACCTTCAAGCATTTCGATTGAGTTCGGTGCAAGATAAGCCACTTTATCCCCTTTTTTAATCCCTAGGTCACTCAATCCATTGGAAAGCTGGTTGACCCTTCCATTCAGCTCCTGATATGTCAGGACCTTATCGTCCCCGATAATCGCTTTCTTGTCAGCATAAAGTGAAGCTGCCCTGTCCAGAAAATGTGATAGCACTAAAGGCACATTCATCCAATCACCCCTCATTCAATTTATTTGAAAATTATGAATTTATCATTATATTACCATATTTGTATATCATTTACCAACACCAAACATCACAGGTTTCTAAGCTGCTAAGGGATAGGCAATTGAATCACATCAATAAAGGAAAATCATAGAATACAGTGAAGCATCCATTCAAAATAGACTTGCTGCTTGTAAATAAGGGATAAACCAGAATAAAAAAGGGTGATTTTCATGCCGGCCATCGTAGGAGTTATTCAAGTGATCAATGTCGGGAGCAGTGGCGTTGTCCATATTGGCGACGTTTTAAAGATCAGCCCATATTCCGCTTCAAAAACGTTTGCAGGTGCTGGCTCTTTTAATACAGGCGAATCCATTTCACTTTACAACGCTTACAGTACCACTAACACAAACGATTCAGATGGTGTCGATCAGCCAGTAGCATTGAACCTCTAGCATTTTTTTGAAAGGAGGACATCATGATTTTCAATATCCACCAAACGATCCAAATCAATATGATAAAAATCGAAAGCATAACCAATTCATCTGTTTTTCAAATAGGGAGTGCCGGAGTGATTAAGCCATACTCCACCTTAGCCAATACAGGTGGATTCACTGAACCCGCTCCACTTCTTGAAGATGATATGGTCCCTGAGACTAGCTTCGTCCCATTTAGCCCTCCCTAATCCTAATCCATAGGCATTCACCTACATGAGGCAATTTCATATACTGCCATATATGAAGTTATCATTAGGTGAAGGTGAGGTGTTTAATCGTGAATCATGATTTATATTCGTACTCCATACAAATGCAGCGATTTCTTGAAGCCCAGGATAAACGAATTATGAAGCTTGAACACGAACTCAAACGCCTGACAGATGAACTTGCCGAAATGAAGAATAAACCCCCAATCCACGTGGATAAAATTGAATATAAATTTGATCAGTTAAAAGTCGAGTCATTAGACGGAACGTTGAATATCGGTTTGAATCCTAATGATTTAAATAATATTGATGAATTCGCTGTCAACAATCAACCCATCCAACCTGCCCCTTTTCTATTTCCAGGCCGTGAAATTGTCGCTCAGGAGATTTATAATGATATTCTTTCAGGATTGGAGGATATGATCCGTGATACGGAAGGCCAGCTTCAGATCACATTGGAACCCTCATATCACGACTTCATGAGACAGGATGTGGAACGCCAGCTTCATCAGCGTATCAATATGTACTTTGACAATCTATCACATGCTGAACGTGCACCTCAGCAACGAGATAATGTGAAAGAAAAGATCACGGAAAAAGTAAGATCGGATATTCAAACAGCATTGATACAATTCATTACAAACTCACATTCCGAGACAGGAGGAAATCCAAATGGAGTTTAATGTAACAAACCATCAGTTATGTGTCGGTGATATTAACGTGACGGGGGTAGCGAGTTCCGCCTTATTCCTCATTGGGGACGTACAAACCATCCAGCTATCATCAGCATTCGACACTCCCCCCGAATCACTCATCATCGGACCATTCGTTCCACTCACTCCAAAAGGATAAAATCAGATGTTCACAAGAATATCGAAAGTAAAGTCTTTGTCAGCCAAGACCGTCACATTTTCATCCAACCTGCAAATTGGAGACACTGCTTATATCGACGGGGCCGCCAAAGCATTGGCAGTCCAGAAAAAAAGTGATAGCTTTTCCGAACTGGAACCCGATTTCAGTGATTATGAAGTCTTTACACGTCCTTTCTATATCCCGAGGATTTCTGAACCAATCGCGACAACATTCTCGAATCCCAACCCCTTCATTCGCGTTGGGAATGTCGATATCATCGGGATATCTTCATCTTCTATCGTAGGCGTAGGAAACGTAGGTCATATCCGCATGGAATCAAGGATTAAACACATCCGTCAGATTCCGAGGAAAAACGATGAGGCAGGAACAGGCGATAATACATCAGATGGAACAGAAACTGTATAAAGGAGAAATCATATGCCAGCCATTGTAGGTCCAGTACAAATATTTAATGTCGGGTCAGGAAACCTCTTATTCGGGGATGCGGCCGTCATTTCACCGAAATCCGCCAGCAAGTCCGTCACCGGCTCCGGCTCATCGAACACAGGTGCATTCGTTTTTACCGCCAATGGTCTGAACGGAAGCAACGTCCTTGATGTTAATGGGGTAGATCAGCCTATCGCCGGAAATAATTAATGCATGGAAGCCTCCTATTTCTAGGAGGCTTCAATTTGTTGAATTGATGATTTTATTAATAAAGTTTAATAGTGATGTTTCTGTTATATTAAAAAAATATAGATGATGAATGAATTATGAAATGATACACGTTCAAAGGCATTTATCCCTCAGTGATATCATCTGTATAAGGGTTCCGTTATTTTACACGGACAAATCCAAAACCGGATGCATAATCATCACCAGTCGCTGCACCGTATCCACCCTTGATGTCATAAGCTTTTGCTTTTGTTTGTAATTGAGCTCGCACCTGCGCATTAGTCAGGTTCTTATTAGAGGACCAGATTTTAGCCGCCAACCCTGAAACATGTGGTGTTGCCATCGAAGTTCCGCTAATCGTGTTATAGCCGTCGTTTAGCCAAGTTGATTCAATGGCTGAACCCGGAGCTGATACTTCGACATCTTTTTCCTGAATCACATAATCTCCGTCCGTATTCGGATTCCCTCTGGAAGAATAATTAGCCACTCTATATGTCCCGTTAGCCTGAACATTTTCAAGAGCCGCTACAGCCACTGCATTGGGAAGAGCTCCTGGATAACCGATTGTATTCGCTGAATATCCGCTGTTTCCGGCAGCCGCAATGACCAGGACACCTTTGCCATAAGCATAGTCCACTGCACTTGAAATCAAGGAATCTTTCCTGCTTGAACCCAAGGACATCGAGATGATGGTCTTAGACCCTGTGCTCACACTTTGATCGGCTGCATGACGGATAGCTGCCGCAATATCATCGGAATATCCCGAACCATCATCACCCAGTACTTTATATGCCCAAAGTTCGGCTTCAGGAGCCACTCCATATACCCCAAGTCCGTCAGAGCCACCGTTTGCCAAGACAGTTCCGGATACATGTGTTCCATGTCCGTCCCTGTCTGTACAAGAGTTATTGGTGTATGTGGATGAGGTAGTGAAATCTTTGCATTGCTCCACATTTGCTGACAAATCCGTATGCGAAACCGTTGTTCCAGTATCCAACACTGCGATTTTAATACCGTCTCCCCCCGATGTTTTAGTGATGGACGAATCATTGTAGATAGCCTTGATGCCCCATGGCGTTCTCGCGGAAGGAACCGCAGCAGTCGTGGCCTGGCTAGTCGGTTGAACCGTTTGCGCAGTTGTATACTTGTTTACCTTTTCAACTTCTAGATTGCCATTCTTAGTCAACGCTTCATATTCTTCGCTGCTTACGTTTGCCGTAAAGCCTTCCTTTCCAAAACTCCGCTCATGCCCAAACTTCTTCTTGGCTTGCGTTATCTCATTCTCAGACCCTTTTAGGTAAACGCGAATATCTTCCTTTTGTACCTTCTCGCTTTGTTTGGCATCCGCTCCATTGGCAAAAATGGAGAAGCTCATCCCGAAACACAGCATAGCCATTCCAATCCTTTTTCCAGTCTTCATCCCGTTTCCCCTCTCTCGCTTTCGCTTTGTATTTGCTATGTATGAAGCTCTCAAGCTGTAAAACTATTTTATTTTAATTTGCCATTAATTAACTATCGGTCGAAACACTCAATTACACTACAGGACAAATATAGGTAAAGCCACCTGCTTTCCGCACAAATAATCGGACTACTAGTCTAGACTCCTCACTTTGAAAGACATGTGATAAGACTAAATACGACAAAATATTCAGAAATCTTATCGTCAAGAATGAAAATAGAATAAATACCTATGTAGATCTTAGCCGAATTATTTTGATAGAGAAAAGACAGGGCAAAAGATTCATCTCATTCATCAACACTAAATAGCTTCTAGACCTTGTTTCAACAACAAATTCGGGTGGCGGCGATGCTTCTTCAAACGATTCATATGTAGGTAAAACTCTTGGACTCTTAATCTTTAAGCAAATTAAAAAGGGTTTCAGGACGAATTCATCCCGAAACCCTTTTGTCTCTATACATCATTCACTCAGCATCTTGAATACTTGCTCAACGTCTTTATCGCCGCGTCCTGATAAGTTCACAATCAACACGTCATCCTTTGATAGTTCTTTTGCCAAGACCAGGGCACACGCAACGGCATGCGAACTTTCAAGCGCCGGGATGATTCCCTCCGTTTTGGATAGTACTTGAAAGGCTTCGAGCGCTTCCTCCCCTTTTATGGTTAGATACTCGGCCCTGCCACTTTCCTTCAAGAAACTGTGTTCCGGACCTACGCTAGGGTAATCCAAGCCTGCCGCAATGGAAAAAGTCGGCTGTGGTTCCCCTTCCTCATCCAATAACGTCAAACTTTTAAATCCATGCAGCACTGCTGGAACTCCCTGAGATATACTCGGGGCTTCGGCGGGTTCTACACCAATCAAACGAACCTCTGCGTCATCGATATAGTGAGCAAAAGCACCAATGGCATTACTTCCACCACCCGTACACGCAATGATTGCCGTTGGCAGTTTCCCTTCCTTTTCAAGGATTTGTTTTTTCGATTCTTCACTGATGATGGACTGAAAATACTTGACGATTGAAGGATAAGGATGAGGCCCGACAGCAGAACCCAGGAGGTAAAACGTATTTTCATAGTTTTGAACCAAGTCACTCAGCGCCTCATCGACCGCATCCTTTAACCTGCCCTGGCCCTTTTCCACCGGTATGACCTTAGCCCCTAACAATT
Source organism: Peribacillus sp. NPDC046944 (assembly GCF_050272735.1). Lineage (NCBI taxonomy): Bacteria > Bacillati > Bacillota > Bacilli > Caryophanales > Bacillaceae > Peribacillus > Peribacillus sp. NPDC046944. The sequence goes on along the minus strand of NZ_JBNNML010000018.1, from coordinate 29,586 downwards.
CCATTCGAAATACATTCAATGCCTGCCGTTCCGTATCCAGCTTGCCCATATAGATGACGCATTCCAAGCCGAACATCGCACAAGCCGTCGCAGTCGCTACACCATGCTGTCCGGCTCCGGTTTCTGCAATGATACGCTTTGCCCCCATCCGTTTAGCGAGCAGTATTTGCCCAATGGCATTATTGATTTTGTGAGCGCCCGTATGATTCAGGTCCTCCCGCTTCAAATAAATTTTTGCACCGCCTATTTTTTTTGTTAGATTTTGTGCAAAGGTCAACGGATTTTCCCTTCCCACATAATCTTTTAAATAGTATTGAAACTCCTCTTTAAATTCAGGATCATCTTTATATTTCATGAAAGCCGCTTCTAAATTATCCATTACTTCTTGAAGTTCTTTAGGTACAAAACTACCACCGAAATCTCCAAAGTATCCTCTGCTCGTCTGTTCTCTCGTCATACTCAACTCTTCTCCTTTACATGCACTATTTTATTTTACAATTCAAGTATACGTGAACGAACCGCTTTTTCTCAAATTCTTTTGTTTATATACCTAAAAATGGTCGTTTTGGAAAGACGTAAGGGCTAACTTTACCGTTTTGCCAAAACACGAATTCTTCTCCGATGAAGAGGAAGAAATGAAAGATGCATTTACTGCAAGTGGAGAAACACGCTTCAACGAAGGGTTAGCCTATGTCCATTGTGGCAATTAAATTTCATCATTAACTTTCATTTATTCTTTCATGTATAATTAGTTTACTAAATATATCCATATTGACAATGGGGGGAATTAACTTGAAAACACTTCAAAATAAGAAAGATAGCTGGAATGCAGATTTATACGATAAAAAGCATTCATTTGTTTCTGAGTATGGTCAAGACTTAGTAGATTTATTAGCACCAAAGCAAGGTGAAAAAATTCTTGACTTAGGCTGCGGGACGGGTGATTTAGCAAATGAATTATCCACTTTCGGTATTGATATCGTTGGTATAGATAACTCTGAAAATATGATTACTCAAGCAAGAATTAAATACCCAAAAATAAAGTTCATGGTTCAAAATGCAGTAGAATTAGACTTCCATAGCGAATTTGATGCTGTATTCTCTAATGCAACTCTTCATTGGGTAAAACCACCAATCCAAGCCCTACAATGTATTTACCACAGCTTAAAAGCAGGGGGAAGATTTGTAGCTGAGTTCGGAGGAAAAGGAAACGTTCAAATCATAACAGATGAAATCATTCAACAAATCGAAAGAGAAGGGATAACGTTTAAAAAAGAAAAATTCCCGTGGTTTTATCCTAGTATTGCTGAATACGCAACTTTAATGGAAGAAGCAGAATTTAGAGTAACCTTTGCTCAACACTACGATAGGCCCACACAATTGGACGGAGATAAAGGGCTGAAAAATTGGATTGCTATGTTTGGTAATCATTTATTTGATGATGTTCCTGAACATAGGATAAAAGATATCATTACAAACGTTGAGAATAATTTAAAAGATACTTTGTATAAAGACGGAAATTGGGTAGCTGATTATAAAAGATTACGTGTAATTGGTGTAAAAAAATGAAGGAGGAAGGGAATCAATGGTTCCCTTCCTCCTTCATTTTTTATGAAATTTAAATATCTACCTACGAAAACAGCCATTCAAAAAAGGGGTGTCCCTCAGCTGCAGACCCCCCCCTTCTCTTTTACATTTCCAATAAGTGCGAGCCATCAAAGAAAAATAAATAACGGCTTGTCACTTTTTTATTCAAAATCCCTTCAACCGCTCTTGTGTAAAGTTCCAATTGCATACGGTAACGGTCGGCAAGAATGTCTTTCGCACCTTCATATCCACTAGCAAAACGTCCAGTTATCGCATCCGTTTTATAATCCAGCAGAACAAGGCCTTGTTCATCTTCAAAAATACAATCAATGACACCTTGGATCAAGACTTCCTCTTCACCCTTTTCCCAATCACTATAAGCCTCTTTAGCTGGAAGTGACATCGTGAACGGTACTTCACGTCGAATTGTCGGCGCCTTACGCAGCCTCTTTCCAATATCACTCTCAAAGAAATCGATAATCGTTTCCGGATTCACGGCTTCTCTCTGTTCTTCAGTCAACAACTCGCGCTGAATCAAGTCAACGAGTAATCGCTCAATGGAAGGAATGGTGATGTCCGATGTCAAATCGATATGCTGCATGACTAGATGCGTAATCGTTCCCCTTTCAGCGGGTGTCAGAGATTTTTCTTGCATGAAGACAGGGCGTTTCGTTATCGGGCTCTTGAATTTACGCAATAACTCCGTAGAACTCTGCTCGTCCCTCAGCTCGTATTGACGCTTCAACTCTGAAACGGACTGCTTGGATCGATGCACAGTCGCCTCATGTTCCCCATACTCCCAGTTCAGTTGGTCCTTAACAGCATCGACAAATTCAGATTCCAAGTCCACCTTTTCGGATTTCCTAACATGTTCCAGCAATTGCTCCTGTAAAATAGCTTCTTCCTCATCCAGAACAGTCAATTCCTCCATTGGAATGACAGAGATTGACCAATTTGACGGATGGGATTCCATTTCAAAACCAAGCCCAGTAAAGCCCTGAAAATCACGATGACGCACAAGGGATGGACCAATCCAGTCGAGGTAACTTTTAGCTCCTGCCCGCGCATGGTCTTTCAGGAGCCATTCTCCATGCGTTGCTTGACTTATCCATTTTTGCTGTGTTTTTTCGGCATCATTTATGCTGGCAATCAAATGGAGCTTTTCCTTCGCCCTCGTCAACGCTACATAGAGAACACGCATTTCTTCGGCAATTAACTCTAACTGTTTCTTTTTCTTGAAAGCGAGCTGTGGGAGTGATGGGTACGTTATCCGTAACTCGGAATTGACATACTTCGCCGCAAATCCATAATCCTTATCCAATAAATACGGCTTCCGCAAATCCATCATATTGAATTGTCTCGAAAGGCCTGCAATGAATACAATCGGAAACTCCAATCCCTTTGAGGAATGGATCGTCATCAGGCGGACGACATCTTCCTGTTCACCTAAAGCCCGTGCCGCGCCTAAATCATCTCCACGCTCCTGCATTCTTTCGATGAAACGCAAGAAACGGAAGAGCCCACGGAATGAACTCGCTTCATATTGTCTGGCCCGATCATACAAGGCCCTTAAATTGGCCTGGCGCTGTTTACCGCCCGGCATTCCACCAGCAAAATCGTAAAATTGGGTTTCGCGGTACAAAAGCCAAATTAAATCCGACAACGCTTCCTGTCTAGCCAGTTTCCGCCACTTCACCAGCTTTTTATAAAAGGTAGAAGCTTTACGATATAGGTCCGGATGCTCATCCGGGTCACCCTTCCTATAGAAATCGGCTAGCGCCTCATAATACGTACCTGTGTGGTATAAACGAATTTGAGACATTTCCTCCTCATCCATTCCTACAATCGGAGAGCGGAGAACGGATGCCAATGGGATATCCTGCTGCGGATTATCTATTACTTTCAATAAAGAAATCATGATAGCAACTTCGGTAGCTTCAAAGTATCCAGAGGACAAGTTGGCATAGACAGGAATCCCTTGCTTCTTGAATTCCTCCATAATTTGCGGAGCCCATGGCATAGAACGAAGAAGAATGACCATATCACGGTATGTTGCAGAACGGTATTGCTTGGTTTTCGTATCATAGATTTGCTGTTTCTCGTTTATGGCCCGCTTTATGAGCCTCGCCATCATCCTAGCTTCCAGTTGCGCTTTTTCCAATTCCTCGGCTTCAAAACCTACCTCTGAATCCTCGTTATCCTGTCCGGCTTCACTTGTATCTGCTGCTCCATCAATTAAATGAAGGTCAATGGGATATTCCTTATCTTCGGGATATGGCGCACCTTTTTTCAATTGCGCATCCTCATCATAATCAATCTCACCGACAGTCAGCCCCATTAGTTGCTGAAACAAGAAATTCGTCCCATCAAGCACTTCTCTCCGGCTCCGGAAATTACGGTTTAGATCAATTCGCAATCCGGAATCAGCGCCATCATGGGTAAAGCGCGAATACTTTCCAAGAAACAAATTCGGTTCAGCAAGCCTGAAACGGTAAATCGATTGTTTAACATCGCCCACCATGAATAGATTTCCACTATATTCACCATCTGCCGTCACTAATCTTAAAATGGATTCCTGAACTAGATTCGTATCTTGATACTCATCGACAAGCACCTCTTTGAATTGATTCCGATATTCAATGGCAGCCTCTGACGGCGTGCGTTCCCCATCTATGGTTTCACCCGTCAAAATATCAAGGCAATAATGCTCCAAATCGGCAAAATCGACCAAGTTCTTTTCGGACTTTGCAGCAAAGAACCTTTGTTCAAACTGTTTTACGAGCATGATGAGTGTATCGACATACCCCTTCAATTCCCGGATATCACGCAGATAGCTTTCAGGCTTCCGTGAAAAAAGCTCTTCTTGCAGAGATTTAATAATTTTCTTCGCTTTATCACGATGCTTCGTGGCTTCATCCACAATTTCCTTATTAAAATCCTCTCCCGTACAACGCTTTGCCGTTCCAAACTTCACGTTTTGAATTTCTTCATAAAGAGCATTCCAGGAAGAATCTTTCACGCGGGCCAGTTTCGCGACCAAATCAAGATCGGCTAAATAGTTTTCTGCCCTTGGAGCAGGACCACCCGGAACCTTTGTCAATTCTAGGGATCGCTCCAACAAATCCTTTGCCGTATCCAACTGCAAACCAATATCGAATTGTAGGGACTCGATAAATGGAAGATCATCTATCCCTGCCCCTTCCGCCAGATCATACATCTGGGCTGCATGATTTAGCCATTGGTCGGGATCTGGATTCGAACGGGAGAAATCATACAATGACCGGACAATATTTTGCAGTGCATCATCGTTTCGATCGCTTGTAAAGGCATCGACCAATTTAAAGAATGCTTCATTGTCACCTTGGCCATATTGCTCCTCGAAAAGTTCTTCCATCACTTCATCGCGCAGAAGCTGCGCTTCCGTGGAATCGGCAATCCTGAATCCAGGATCAATATCCGTCAAATAGTAATATTTCCTGATCACTTCTAAACAGAAAGAATGAAGCGTGGAAATGGACGCACGGTTAATCAGGCTTAACTGCTTACGCAAATGCTGTGAATGGGGATTTTCATTGATTTCCTTTTCTAATGCTTCACTAACTCGATGGCGCATTTCGGCGGCCGATGCATTCGTGAAGGTCACCACCAATAGCTCATCCACATCGATTGGATTATCTTCCAATATGACCTTTTGGATAATCCGGTTGACAAGCACCGCTGTTTTCCCGGATCCTGCAGCGGCGGCCACCAAAATATCCTGGTCTTTCGCCCAAATTGCTTTCCATTGTTCTTCTGTCCATGTCACGCCTTCAGGAATGGCGGGAATCATCGTTTTACTCATCTTTCACCCTCCCCCCTTAATAAATCGAGAACATCATTTTGCTTTTTCTGTGGCAAATTCCTAAATTGATTCTCTTCGAGCGACTGATCGAATTGGCAGACGGATTTGAATGAACAGAAAGTACATGGCGTTTTTTCTTTCATTTTATATGGGGTTATGCCAACATCCCCGTCGACCATTCGGTCACCTGACTCTTGATAGACCTTTCGAACATGCTGGTTAAGCAAGGAGAAGTCTTCACGGCTGGCCACTTTAGAGGCCGCTAAAAGAGAACCGTCTTTTTTAAATCCGGCAGGTATGACATCCGATTTACTGGAAGTATCTATATCAAGGGACGTGTCCATCATCTTGATTACGTTGGTTTGATCTAATACTAGGCCGTTCATTTTAAAACTCTTATAAATTTCTTCATCGATTTTATCCAAGCTAAGCATGCCTTTTGATTTCACGACCGGATTATGAACATGGAAATAAAGGACACCGGCTGGAATCGCCTCTTTACCGATAAGCGATTGGGATTGTGAAACGACAATATCGAGATAGGTCAGCATTTGCAGGGCAAGCCCATAGTAGACTTCACTCATGTTCAATTCCTTTTCACTCGATTTATAATCAAGGATACGCAAATAGACGCCACCCTCATCCTCATCGGCCTTATCAACACGGTCAATCCGACCAATCAATTCCATTTTCGTCCCATTTTTCAAAGTGAACGAAAGTGGGGGCAGTTCTCCATTTTTTCCGAAGCCCAGTTCCAAACCGATTGGGGCAAACCCACTAACCTTGGCATGTTCACTCAAGACAATCGAAGCCCGGCCAATCACATGCTCCAGCTTTCTGCGCAAGTAATGATGGCGGTTCGTACTTAGCAGGATTTGATTCTGGAGCTTTGGTGCAAGCTGTTCCACCGCTTTCCTAGCCAACTCCAAACATTGCTCCTTGGTCAAAGAAGACCACGGGATATCATGCTCATTTAAATAATCCGAAATCATTTTTAACGCCCCATGGAACATCTCACCGATATCCGGTGCGTCCAAACGGAAAACCTGTCGTTCCCTTAGTTTCAAGCCATGTGCGGCATAATGGGAAAACGGGCAGCTATTGAACATTTCCATTCTCGATACACTAGTCAGAATGGTTTCGCCATATAATTGCTTACTCGTTTCCTCTGATAGTTTCATGGTTTTATTTTGGTAAAAAAGACTCGATAGCACCTTAGTGGCTGTCGGTCCAACCGTCTCGTCCTCCATGATGGAATTATAGACATCCCACCAAAGCGGATGGATTGGGTAGTTCCGTTTTTTCAACTGTAATTGCGCAGCCAGATAAGACAGGGCCACTTCTGGGTTTGCTGCATATTTCACCTGTTCCCCGGCAGGCAGATCAGATGGATCGTTCATATAAAAAGCCTCGTTCACATGAGGCAATACATCCCTCACTCGTTTTAAATAAGAGGACGGGAGAAGGGATTTTCCCTCTTCATCAGCGAGTGGATAAGATAAATAAAGGGATTCCGAAGGTGTAGTGAAGGCTTTATAGGCCGTGAATTCCTCATCCAAAAGACGCACTTTTGAACTTGGGGCAACATCAAGCCCGCTCGCCAAAAGCATGTCGCGGTCACTATCGGAAAACACTCCATCAGAAACGGCTTTTCCTGGTAAGACCCCTTCATTCATGCCAATGACGAAAGCTGTCTTCACGTCATCCAATCGGGACAGGTCCAGATTAGCGACGAGGACTTGATCGATTGCCTGTGGCACTAAGGAAAATTCCAATGATTCCAGACCTGCTTCTATAATGATCGCAAACTGTTTCATCGAGATTTCCTCTTCACTTAACAGTTCCACGAATTGGTCAAGCAAATCAACAACTGCATTCCACGATTGTTCATGTTCCCTGGCTGACACCAGATCGCCATCCTCTTCTGCTTCAAGCTTCATCTTTTCCAATTTTTCCGGTACATGCAATTCTTCCAAATACAAATAAAGGGCCTCGCACAATTCTCTTCCATTCGCCGACTTCTTCACCCGTTTTGATAGCTTAATGATGGGCTCTGTAAATAGGTGTTTCAAATCATTGAGCTCTTGCTCCAGTTGCATTTCCTTACTCGTCTGGGGACGGTCCTCAAGCTCCAATCCACGGAAGCGACGGTAGGTCCAACGATCTTTTGTGGTCCATCCAGCCCCTTTGATTCCCCTGGCAAGCACGTAGTTCTCAAGTTTGTCTACTTGTTCGCGCATTCTGTCATGACTTTGTTGCAGGGGAAATAGAAGTTCGGTCTTAATGGCACGAAAGACCGGTTCATAACGCCAGAACCCATTGATGATCTCAAGTGTTGACCGGATCAGCTCAATCAATGGATGATTGAGCATCGTCCGCTTGGAATCCACGAAAAGCGGAATTTGATAGTCACGGAAGACCGTCTGGAGGATATCTTCGTAGGCATCCCCATTTCGCATTAGAATCGCAATATCGCGAAAACGGCACTGACCTTGTCTGACAAGCGTCAGGATGTTCCGAGCCACCCCTTCAATCTCCGCTCTGCGGTTAACGGCCTGAGCAATCGTTACACCAGATGGCTGATCGTACTTCTGTGCGGGACGAAGCGCAAAATATGTTTCAAGGTGTTTCAGCCCAGGATTTCGATTGAACTTCGCCGTGCTGTTCAGAACGTGGTCCTGTTCGATAAAGACCCCCGTTCTTTGTCCCGCTTGATAAAGCTGGTTATAGAGATTTCCCGTTTGCCTGAACAAATGCAGATCATCCGGCGCAAATTGCCTATAAGGCTGGTCGAGCGTCAATGCGATGGTCACACTCTTACATAGCTTCATCATTTCTTCCACGATCATTAATTCCTGTGGCGTCAGACTGTAAAAACCATCTATATAGATATCTGCATTTTTTATATACGAAGACTCTGCCATTTTTTCTATCAGTAAAGTGAAATAATCCTCTGAATCTAAATATTTTCCGATCATTTCATCCTCAAATGACTGATAAATGAGCTCAAGATCAGATAATTTATCTTGTACTCCACCACCACCCGGTGACTTTTCGTCCAAATACCTCCGAATATCACCCGGCTGGATGCAGTACTGCTTGAATTCGGCAAGCATCTGCTCCATCTGGGAGACGAATCCTTGCTTGTCCGCTGATCGGCGGAACATTTTCAATTCATCTTTTTTATCCTCCATGATTTTCCGTATCAACATATTAACGCCGACACTGTCCAAATGGATTCGGCTCATGCCACCTGTCTCCTGGAGAACTCGCCATGCAAGCCGGCTAAAACTGAATACTTGCGTCCGAATCATTCCTTCGAGTCCCGGCGTCTTAATTAATTTATATTCTGATAAAAATGTCATCTGATCAGGAACCAGATAGATGATCGGATTCCCTTCAGGATTCTCCATTAGCCCGTTGCGGATTTCATCCAATACCTTCGATGTTTTACCTGTGCCCGACCTTCCAATTAAAAACCGGAGTGACATCTGTTTCCCCCCTTTTTATTTCAATATCTCTAGACCTATCATACCAGAAATACTGTCTATTTTTTGACACGATTCTTCTTCCAATTATGTCTCTTTTCCCTATAGTTTACCGCTTTCTAATGACGAAAACCAACCATACGTTCGTATTCCGTTCAAAAAAAAGCCCTTCCTATAGAGGGCTCCCACAGTCATTCACCTATAAAATCCACATTAAAATCTTGTATTGGCCAATATCTTACATCGACTTTGCCTACTACCTTATCCATTGAAATATAACCTAGGTGCCTGCTATCTTCACTTTCGAGTCGATTATCACCCATAACGAAAAGCTTGCCATCAGGAACTATGGATTTGCCCGTTAATTCTTTCAATGTAAAATTACCCGTAAAATCCTGGCCCGGATATCCTACCTTTAAATGATCAAGGTATGGTTCAGGCACTTTCTTACCGTTTATGTAAAGCCAATCATCCTTATAACGAATATCGTCTCCTTGAACACCTATTACCCGTTTTACATAATTCTCCCCGACATGCGCATGGAAAACTATAACATCAAATCGATTGATATCGCTGATTTGGTATTTCACTTTATTTACAATGAGTTTATCGCCTTCACCCAGTGTAGGTTGCATGGACTCCCCTTCTACGGCATAGCTTGAAAAGAAAAAGGTACGGATCAAGATGTAAATGATAAAGGCTACCATGCCTGATTTTATCCAGTCGGATACTGAATGCTTTTTTGATTTTCTCAGATTCCCCAACCCCTACTAGTTGTATATTCTAAGTTATTTCCCTTCTTCTTTTTTCATGCTTTTATTTAGCCTTACTTCCAATCTTTTTCCGACAACCCAAAGGATGAAAATGATGATTCCGACAATCACGGTACGTAATGGTTTTTGAATCAATGATACAATATCGTATCCGACGAAACTGATCGTAAAGATCATCACTGCCTTTCCGCCGATTACCGCCAGCGCATATTGTAACGTGCTAACCTTCGAGAGCCCTGCAACGATATTAACGAGCGCAGATGGCGTGAAGGGGAAACAAAGCAAGAGAAACAATGGACTGAAACCATGGCTTTCCACCCAGTTCATCAATCTTTGCACCTGTTTATGTTTCTGAAGAAAACGGAAGAACCTCATCTGTCCGTATCGTCTAAAAACAAAAAAGACCAGAAACGCACCACCTACCGCCCCAATCCAAGAAAATAAAAATCCCCACCATAGGCCAAAAGCTGTAGCATTGGCCACGACAAACACAAATAAAGGTAAAAAAGGCAAAAACGCTTCTAACATCGGCAACAAAATTCCTGGAATCGGGCCGAATGAACGATATTGCTGAATAAGCCCTGATATATGTTCAAGAGTAATCCACTCAAATATAGTATCCAAATTCATGACTATCTCCCTTGGCTTGCTTTCTATCAAGCAGCATCACATAATAAAACCGTTCTAATTTAGATATAACACTTTCTTCTTAAATTGCAAGAATAATTACCCATCTATCATCATACTTTCCCTAACTCAGGAAATCATAATCTTATTAACGAAAATTTCACGTGATTGACAAAAGCGCTTGCATATCAAATCCACTTAAGTTAGGATATTAAATAGAACATACGTTCTATAAATTATCCGACATACATAAAATAAGAGAACGTTAATTAGAAAGGGGCGGTCATGATGACCCGTATTCCAGAGGCTGACCGAAATATGATTGAAAAAGCCATCTACCTTCCCATGGTGATTACAATCTTAAACCGGGATCTCAAGGTCATCGAATCAAGTCCGTTTAAATTAAAAAGGCCCTATTCAAAACTTATTGAGCGTGCTCTAAAGTCAGTCCAGGAGGATCTCGTCGAGGTTCGTCGCTATTTGCGCAAGGGGAATATCAAGGTAAGCAAATTAAACGGCGACGAATCATTCACGATGTATTGCTTTTTATATAAAGGGTATGAAGAGCATCATAACTATTTCAATCCCCGCCTTCGTAATAAAACGGAAGAGATTCTGTGTTATTACTTTTTTGAAAGGGTGTATAAACCTGAAAAAATTTAACACCCCTGCTTTTTTCGGTGAACAAATAAAAAGCCAACAAAAGCTGTTGACTTCCTCTTATAACTTATCGGTAAATTGATTGAGCTCATCAGACATCTTTTTGATTTCTTCTACAAAAGTTGAAATTTCCTGAATGGAAGCAGCCTGCTCTTGACCCACGGAAGCTATTCGATTAATCGAGGTCCCCATCAGTTTGGTCACTTCTTGGATTTGCACAAGTTTTTCACGAATCAATTCCGTGGATGCGACAGTTTCTTTAGAAAACTTCCTGATTTCCTTAGCCACCACTTCAAACCCTTTGCCTTTTTCACCAGCTCGTGCGGCCTCTATGGCGGCATTTAATCCCAATAAATTGGTTTGGGTCGCCACCCTTTTAATCATTGACAAGATCTCATCCGTATTTTTAACGTCCTCTTCGGCTTTTTCGGAAGATGTAAGAAGTTGGTTGGAAACATCCGCTAAGGTATAGGATCCCTTTGCAATATCCGTAATCCGCTCATTGGCCTGGCTCAGCGATACAGAAATTTGATCCGCAATCGTTCTTAATTCACTTTGCCTGCGTAACTGGATAGCTATGCCACCGATGACTTGATTATTTTTATCATGTAGGGGCACGGCCGTTCCAGTAAACTCGAACCCATAAAAATCAGCTGGTACATCAGCCCTTAATGGTTTATCCTCACTCAATGCCACGGCGAGGGGTTCTTCTGGATTTAACGACTGCCCTTTTTGGATATGCATATTTATACTTTCACCTGGAAAATAAGCAATGAATTTCTCTAAATCACATATGGCAATCGACAAATCAGAAGGCACAGCAGCTTTAATTATAGGTACCATATTTACTAAACTTTCTAGCGATTCGACTTTTCCGTACATTCTGTTATACATTGCTGTAACACTCCATCCTTATTCTAAGGCTAAATATTACCAAAGATTCCCCCTTTAGTAAATATTTTTTCACCCCCTATTCTTTATCATGAATCGAAGGAGGTCCTCCTCCCCTTTGAAAATAACCTAAATAAAGACATTGCCTCCACTAGAGAAACAACGCCTTTTCCTGAACACACTGATTATTTTAGCAATGGATATTTCGATGTCATTTCCGAAGCTTTAAGACCATCCGTTTCGGTAAATAAGTAAAAGGATTTCCTTTTCGTTTCCTCAATCCTTTGAATCAATTTGGATTTCAAAAAGGAGGTCCGGTGCAGCTGATTTTCAAATGAACTGCTTGATACATCTATGTCGAATGTTTTTCTGTTCCTGAATGTGACGGTGGTCTGCTTGGAATTGAGTCGGACAAAGGAGACTACATGTTCATGTGCTAACCAGGTGCATTGGGGGCGCAAGGGAGATGTAGTCGGAAAGAAGAAAATGGAACTGGTTGGATCGATTGCTATTGGTGCCTTATGGGTGATATTTATGAGTTGTTTTGTACCATCTTTCCTTCCCCCATAGCTGGAGCCAAAGTACTCACAGCTTTTCTTGATTATATCCAAAGGCTTGAATGGAGAAATGAACTCATCTTCCAATTCAATGATCCGGGAGTAAATTTTACTTCCATAATTAATGGGCATGACCATAAGTGTATACGGGGTGATTTCATATTCCTCGATTAATCCCTGAGTGCTTTCATTCAAATTACATCCACCTCTACCTCATTTATTTTTATGGAATATCAACTTTGCAAAAAAGGATGATGACTTCCACATGAAAGATTTATCCGAAAACGCGTTAAATTCTCCACTATAATAGCATAAATAATACAGGTTACATTTAAGTTCACAAAAAATTAAGAATTCTTTAAGCGGCCATGTTACCTCGTCATTTTAACGACACATTTATATTTTTTCTAATTATTTTAAATTTTCTGTTGATTTTACATCCTCAAATCCATATACTAATAAAAAGGGTCAGGGGTGGTTACTTTGAAAAATGATAAATCATATTCAGAGTCAGTGAAGTCTTTATCCATGAGTGAAGTTAAAAATGATGCTGCCGTTCAGGAAATGTTAATCGATATGATTATAATGGAATCCATTCTCACTACTAAAAAAAATATCCTGGCAAAAGAAATCGATCATGCTCTAGATACTAAAGACAAACCTCTATTCCTAAAACTGAGTAATGAAATGAATACTCTATTGAAACAATTTGGAAATTAAGCAGCCATGTGAAATATAAAGTCAAAAAAGCCTCCCTTATATGGGGGGCTTTTATCCGTTTATCATTCTTTATGAAACATTCCCATGACTTCAGTCGTTTCCGTGATATTAACGAAGGCATCCGGATCCACTTCTTTGATCATCGCCTTCACATCGGTTAACTGATAGCGTGTAATGACCGTCATCATCACTTTGCTCTGCTCACCCGAATAGGCACCTTGCCCGTCCATGACCGTAATGCCACGGTATAAATTAGTAAGTAGCCGATCCTTCATCTCATCACCTTTTTTTGTGACGATCATTAACGTCAATTTAATATGATTGGAATGGATCGTATCGATCACTTTGCCTGCCGCGTAAATCGAAATCAATGTGTATAATGCCGCATCCCATCCAAACTTGAATCCAGAAGCAATCACCACAACCGCATTCATCCCTGATAGCAATGTCCCAAGCGGGAAGTCCCTCTTCTTAGCCAGGAGCATGGCAATGATATCAAATCCTCCCGATGACCCTGAAGCACGAAAAATAATGCCGATGCCAACGCCCGAAATGACTCCCCCGAACAAAGAAGATAATATCGGCTCCGTTGAAACGCCATGAATCGGTATAACATACAAACTCACCGATATCACGACAACTGATAATATCGTATAAGTGATAAAACGTCTCCCCAACTTTAAATAGCCCACAATGAGTAGCGGAAGGTTCAATATAAAATTCAATACCCCTGTATTGATTGGGGTGATGATTCCTAACATGATCGCAATTCCACTGAGTCCGCTGCTCAAAATTAAATGGGGAATCAAGAATAAATTATAGGCTAAGGCAACAAGCACTGATCCTAACGTGATTAAAATTATATTATACATAGCTGGTCTCCTTAAAAACGCACTGGGAATTTTCATTTATTATAGTAGAGAACGGTAAATTTATAAAATGATAGTTTTTTCTGAAAATAAACTCAGAATTTTCCTTTTTCCTGAAGTTAGGCAAGAAAAAAAGCCAGCCTGTTAAGCTAGCTTTCAATCACCCGTTGTTTCCTCATTTTCTATCGTAGATATTCTTTCAAGCATCGTGGGATGTAAATAACGAAGCCATTTTACCAGGAGCGGAGGGTTCACCTGGCTAAGCCCTGACCTCGTAAGTTCCTGGAATGAAGTGATGGCAGCCTCATGGTCTTCTGTCATTTCAATCGCATACCGGTCCGCTCTCGTTTCCTGGTAACGGGATACATAGTTCGATAGCGGGCTGGAAACAAACAGCAGTACAGAGATAATCAAGAGAAAAAGAGGCAATGAAGCGATTCGATCAACGGATCGTACCTTAAGTAAATGGCCCCATCGCCTTATGACGTAGTTCATGATTTTTGCTGTCAGCCATAGCCCCACCAATGTCATGCCGATATATCCTGCTATCCCGATATAAATATGCTTCTCCACATAATGAGCCATTTCATGTGCCATAATGAACAAGATTTCATCTTCGTCCAGCCTGTTTAATGTGGTATCCCAAAGAACGATCCTGGAGTTCGAACCTATTCCCGTTACATAGGCGTTGAGAGCATTTGTTTTTTCTGCCATATTCACTTCGTATACATGTTCTGCGGGAATATCTGCTCTCTTTGCAAGTGCTAAGATTTCAGTTTCCAACTCTTTATTTTTCAGTGGATAAAAATCATTATACAAAGGGTCGATTAATACCGGTTGGACAAACATGAGAAATAAGGTAAAGGGAATGGATAGTAACCAGGCATAAAGCCACCATTTCTTTGCACTTTTTTTCATCAGCCAATATAGCACGGAAACGATGATGAACATCGTACCGAAATTTACCCAAAAATCGATGATATCGTCTTTCATCCATGAAGAAAAACTCTGAGTGCTTATATGATACCGTCTACTCATGTGATAGCCCATGAAGCTGATTGGAAACAACGCTACATAGGAAATCAATGAGAGCCAAAATAGATATATGGTCGTTTGAATTCCTTTTCGTTTAGAAATCGTGGTAGCCGATTTTTCAAAACCCCTTGAAAGTCCAAATAAAAGTATGAAAAAATACATTAGCCATTCATACGGAGTCGCAACAAAAAAGATGAAGTTTCGCAGCCCGGAATACTCCTCACTAAGTTGAAGCTCCCTGGCGCTTAGAAATTCTGCAGGATCGGCCGCCGTACCGCGCAATGCCTGAGGGATTGCCGTATCTGCACCATAGAATATATACCAAAACATAACGGCCACAAAAAGGATATATATAAGAATCGCTCTTCCAGCCCATTTCCTTACCATGAAGCCCCTCCTTTAAAACAATCGTGCCTTTTTTATAGTTTAATCCAAAATGGACAGGTTAGAACCGTATTTCCAATCCCTTTGATAAATAATTGTCCATAAATGTTCATGATTACACCCAATTTCATTCCATCTATAGGAATTTCATCCTGTATAGTGAAGGTAGAATATCAGAGTTGAGGTGGAAGATACGATGAAAAAGATTTATATTATTTTCACTACATTATTGGTCATTGGAATTGGATCGGGCATCTACTATTTTACAGAGTACCGCCAGGCAAAAATGGCGTTACCCGAAGAAATTACGATGAATACCCATGACGGGGGTACATACAGCTTCTCCAATTTAAAGCCCAAAGTTCGCCTATTAGAATTCATATACCTTGATTGTCCAGATTTATGTCCAAACACCACCTATCAAATGCAAAAAATTCGGGATGAACTTGTGAAGCAGGATATTTTTGGGAAGGAAGTGGAGTTTTTGACCGTTACGTTTAATCCGGAAATGGATACCATAGATAAAATGAAATCTTATGCCCAAGCGTTTGAAATGAACAAAACGGAAGGGTGGGAGTTCTTACGGGGTACACCCGAGGATACGAAAAAACTCACGGATCAATTCGATTTTCTATTTCGGGATTCGGGGACCGGGGAATTCGTTCATAGTACGGCCACTTATTTACTAGATACTGATAATCGTGTTGTTGAAGTTTTCGGCATGGGGGAATATGATTTTGGTAAAGATGAGGTTTATCAAGCCATTATGAAAGAAGTCGAATAAGACCGAGGATGAAATACTCCGAACACTTAAATTCATCATGAATTTATTTCCTGTAATAGAAAAAGCTATCATCCGTCAATACTTAGGATGATAGCTTTTTCCTTTCCTCTTCATCAATGAGTGTGTCTAATTGAATGATGCTTTCTTTTGCACGCAGGAAATCAATTTTTCGGTAATGGTGTTTTCCGCCTTCTTCTTCATCTTTCTCATCGGCCCATTTGACGACCTGCTGAAGTGGCGTTCGAGTTATATCATTTGAAGGTAAAAACGAATCGGTGTGAAATAGGATCGCGAGGGAAATGGTTTTGGCTTTAATCGGGTTTTCTCCAAGCCGGATTAACAACTTATGGGCTCTCTCAGCCCCTTTGATTGGATGGATGTCGTTCTGTTTATACAGGTCATAGTCCCATTTTCCATTGCTGTACCATGTGAAGTGGCCCATATCATGCAGAAGTCCGGCCTTTGCAGCGATATCAGGATCTACATTGTATTCCTTTGCCATATGAAATGCATGATAGGATACGGCTATTGCATGGGCCATCCCTGAACGGTTCAGGTATTTTTGAGCAATGGGGTGGGTGAATATATCTAAAAGTTTTACATCTCTCATTCTTCCTCTTCTCCTTTCATCTAGGGAAATTTTTAATAACCATAATATCTCTTTTGAAAAAAATAAGCAAGATAAAGGCTCAGTTCATATAATTTATGCATTTACTAGTCAAATCGGCTGTACAAAAAAGAAGACAATAGCACATAAGGCCATTGTCTCCTATCTAATTAGGTATCATTCACACTTGGGTTACATGGGTTTTTAAGCTACGACGCAAGATCTTGCCTGTCGTATTTTTTGGGAGCTCGTCTATAAACTCGATTTTGGCCGGAACTTTATACTTGGCTAAATGCTCTAAACAATAAGCAAGTAATTCTTCCTCACTCAACGCGTCATTTTTCTTCACTACAAAGCATTGGACGACTTCGCCCTGATTCGGATCTGGAACGCCTATCGCTGCCGCTTCCACGACTTCGGGATGGGCATACAGAACCTCCTCTACCTCGCGCGGGTAAACATTGTACCCGCCCACAATAATGAGTTCCTTTTTACGGTCCACAATGAAAAAGTAGCCTTCTTCATCCATACGGGCTAAGTCTCCGGTATAAAGCCAGCCATCTTTTAAAACGGCAGCCGATTCTTCAGGCATTTTATAATACCCCTTCATTACGTTCGGCCCTCTGACAATTAACTCGCCAACTTCATTGACCCTTACTTCTTCTCCTAATTCATTCACGACTTTATTTTCGACATTGACTATATTGGTTCCAATCGAGCCTGCTTTCCTTGGGCGATCCAAGGGGTTGAAGCAGGTTACGGGAGAAGCTTCGGATAAACCATACCCTTCTGAGATATTCACATTGAATTTTTTCTCGAAGGATTCAAGAAGGGATACAGGCAAAGCCGAGCCTCCCGAAATGCAAAAACGTAATGATTCAAGTTCTTCAGCCGTACCATCAGGATATTGAAGCAGGAAATTATACATGGTAGGAACACCAGCAAAGACCGTCGCCTCATATTTTTTGATTAGCCTGAAAATTTCCTTCGGACTGAATTGTGGAACGATTAACAGTGTGCCCCCGCTTAATAATGGGGCATTCACGACGACAGTCAGGCTGAATACATGAAACATGGGCAACGTTGTCACCACACGGTCATCTTCCGTAATGTTTAAGTACTCACCCGTATCGTGTGCATTCGAGTAGATGTTCTTATGGGATAGCATGGCGCCTTTTGGTTTTCCAGTAGTCCCCGACGTGTATAGAATAATGGCTGTGTCTTCCGGATCTAAATCGGGTCCTTTGAACTGGACATCCCCTGATGCTATCATCTGTGTAAACGATTTCATTTTAGGGTAAATGCTAAGTTTACTCATCTCCCCATTATCTGGTTGCGTTTCACAAATGACGTAATTCTCAACACTTGAAAGTATCGGATTCAACTTCTCCAATAATGGTGAAAGCTTGTCTAAAGCCACCACTACCTTGACATCACCGTTATTCAATATATACCCGATTTCATCTGGCGAATAGATTGGATTAACAGGTATGACAGTGGCCCCTGTTCGTAGTGCGCCATACATCGAAATAATGAAATGTGGAGAATTGCCGAGAAGCAAGGCAATATTATCACCTTTTGAGACACCAAGCTTATGTAGTTCGTCTGCAAACTTTGATACGGCCGCATCCAGTTCTCTATATGAAGTGGATTGATCCATAAAGTAATAAGCTGGCTTATCAGCCTTTATTAAAGCTGTTTGATGAAGCTGTTCAGATAAATTCATCGTTCTCCCTCCCCCTGTGTACATAGCATGAATGAGCAGTCATTCATTTTTAACGCAAACTAAATACACTTTTATTATAGTAAAAGAAAGAACCAACATCAACAATTATATCCATTTTTAAGCAATTATTGTCATAATTAGACACAAAAGCCGTCCCCATTTACGAGGACAGCTTTTTCAATCATTAAAAGATGAGTGCTAAAATTTCTTCTTTTGTTACATTGCCAAAATAATGGTGGACATCAATTTCATCTAAAATACGATTAATCGATTCCTTTTCATACCGGACTCCGATCAGTTTTTGCTCGATATCCGTAACTTCCCCCACTCCGAAAAAGTCACCATAAATTTTGCAGTTCCTAATGATTCCCTTGCTCACTTCTAGACGGATATCCACCGATCCAACGGGGAATCTATGAGAATTCTGCACATTGAATTTAGGGGACTTCCCGTAGTTCCATTCCCAGTTTTGATATCTTTCTTTTGAGATCTCGTGGATTCTTTTCCAGTCGTCCTCTGTTAGAACGTACTCCGGAATGACTTCACTATCTTCAAAAATATTCTTCAAAAGGAAAGAACGGAATTCTTCCACTGACATCGGTTCTTTAAGAAAGTCGGCAATATTTCCAACCCGGCTCCTAATCGATTTAATGCCCTTTGACTCAATTTTATCTTTCTTCACCTTCAAGGCCGAAACGATGTGGTCCATTTCCGAATTAAACAGCAAGGTACCGTGACTGAACATCCTGCCTTTCGTTGAAAACATCGCATTACCGGAAATTTTCTTTCCTTCGGCGAGGATATCATTACGTCCGCTTAGTTCAGCATGTATTCCCAATTTTTCGAGCGTCTGAACGACCGGCTCAGTGAATTTTTTGAAATTATGAAAGCTGTCCCCATCATCTTTCGTGATGAAGCTGAAATTAAGATTCCCCAAATCATGATAAACAGCCCCTCCCCCTGAAAGTCGGCGGACAACGGTAATCCCGTTTTCTTCAACATAATCCGAATTGATTTCCTCTATCGTATTTTGGTTCCTCCCGATAATGATGGACGGACGGTTTATGTAGAATAAAAGAAAAGTTTCATCAATATTCAAGTGTTTGAGCGCATATTCTTCAATAGCTAAATTAATCTGTGGATCTGTAATACCTTTATTATCAATAAAAAGCAACGTAGCTCCCCCTTGTCGGCGTTCTTCATCCATTTGTTCGTTCAAATATTTTTATAATTGAAATTCAAGATTGCTTTTGGCTATAGCAATTTCCCGTTTAAAAACCTCGGAAGCCTCTTTTTTGAGTTGGTTGAGGTCTCCATAATGTGGGAGGTGGGTCAACAACAAAAGTTGGGCGTCGGCCTTATCGGCGAGCATTCCCGCTTCCCTTGCCGTCATATGACCAGCCTTCGTGCCGTCCATGTTGCTGTAAAAATTACTTTCACACAATAAAACATTGGCGTCCTTCGCAAATTCAGCCAATTCATCCATATAGGCACTATCCCCCGTATAAACAAGGGCATGATCTTCAGCTTCGATTCTCATGGCAAAGCATGGCACAGGATGTTTCGTCTTCATAAAAGTAAAAGTGCACGGTCCAATCGTTAAAGGTTCATCAGTGGAATAGGCCACTCCATTTGTAATATCCTTATATGTTAACTTTTCGAATTCCGTAGTATCCAAATCATGGCCATATATAGGAATGGTCCTTTTTTCACTGCCCAAGATTTGCTGTATTAGTGCCGCATGCTGTAAGACGCCAATATCCGCTACATGGTCTGGGTGATAATGTGATAGCACGACCGCATCAAGTTCTTCGGGTTTCATGTGATTTTGTAGCTGCGATAAAACACCGCTTCCACAATCGAGCAGAATGCGAAAATCTTCATATTCAAGCAAATAGCCGGAACTTGCCTCATTTTTAGCTGGGTAGCCGCCCCAGCAGCCAATTACGGTGATTTTCATCTTTGGCACTCCTTTATTCTCTCATGACTTCCCCATAAATATAAACTATTCTCCCCCTCATTTCATCTTTTTCATATATGTTATAAAACATTCGTTGACATTATCACTCTGTTATAATACAATAAATCTATAGAAATCAGATTAATAAAAAAATTCAGGAGATGATGTTCATGATTCAAAGTAGCGTAGAGTTCTTTAGAAACTTACCTCCAAAGCAGTGTGTGGATTGTGGAAAGAAAATTGAAGAACAGCACGAATGTTACGGAAACCAATGTGATCATTGCCTTACTGGAGAATGAGAGTTTAAGTGTTTTACCATCCAGTAGGATGATCCATATAGGGTTACACCAACTGACCTATCCCCAGATAAAAAGACAATTCCTTTTTTGGAATCGTCTTTTTATCTGTTCTTTTACAACAGATGAACACAGGTATGTAGGTCAAAAGACA
This sequence comes from Peribacillus sp. NPDC046944, assembly GCF_050272735.1. NCBI lineage: Bacteria > Bacillati > Bacillota > Bacilli > Caryophanales > Bacillaceae > Peribacillus > Peribacillus sp. NPDC046944. The sequence goes on along the minus strand of NZ_JBNNML010000018.1, from coordinate 8,627 downwards.
AAAAAAAGAATTATCAAGTAACTGATAACCCTTTGAATAAATATACTTTGAATAACTCGGCAATTTCTTCTTTCCCTAATGGTTCATGATACCGTTCCCAATCAAAAATGAGGGCAAGATACATTTTTAACATGAGGAAAGCGGTTATCTCCGGGTCACAGTCCTGAATGTAACCCTTTTCAATCGCCGCTATTAGTTTTTCTTTAATATACGACACTATGGCTTCTTCCATTTCATTCACCATATCCTGAACAGCCGGCGTCCCAATTTCCCTTTCTTCCTGAAGAAGTTTCAAGGATAATTGATGTTCCTGCCTGAATTCCAGAATACGATACACAGCTCTATGCAGATTCTCGAAGAAGGGTAATTCTTGATCGAAGGATTGTTCAGCTTCATACTTCATTTCCTCTATCATCCGTTGGACAATTTCTTTGAACAGCTCTTCTTTATTCTTATAAAAGGTATAGATCGTACCTTTACCAACATTGGCAATTTTAGCTACTTGATCCATCGTCGTTGCCTTGTATCCAAAGAGAGAAAAGGATTTAGTAGCAGCTTCTAAAATCAATTTTTTACGATCAACAGACATTCCTCACCCCAAATCTGACCAAAATAAAGAAACGGTCAATAAGTTCTATTATATCTTACCAAAACATCTCTTGTAATTCAATCGATTTACCAATATATGATTCACTGGCCTTCCCGTTTATCAATAAAACAGTGACTACCCATCAATGGACAGACACTGTTTTTATGGGAGTGGCATCGACTTGTTGAATGAAGTCAAAGACCTCCTTCACCACTTTCTCGGATTGACCGATGCAGTCTGGCAAACTGAAACCATCATAAGAACTGCCGGCAAGAAAGACACCGGGTAGTTCAGTTCTGATGCTTTTCTTTAACTGTTCAACCTTTTCTTTATGACCGACCGTATACTGCGGCATGGTCTTTTTCCATCGACTGATCAATGCAAAGTCAGGTTCCTTGGTTATCGACATCGTCTTGTTCAGATCATCCAATACAATCCTTATGATTTCTTCATCTGATAAGTCTACCACCGTTTCGTCACCGGAGCGTCCGATGTAACAGCGAAGTAGAATTTTTCCGGCCGGTGTCATATGTGGCCACTTCTTATGAGTGTATGAACAGCAAGTAACTGTATAATCACTGTTTCGGGACACCACAAAACCGCTACCCCTTAATTCCATATTAAATGCGTCTTCATCGAATGCCAAAGAGATTGTAGCCACACTGATGGCTGACATTTCCCTTAGCATATCAAAGTAGGGGTAATTCGCAAACATGTTATAGCTAGCCTGATGGGGCGTTGCCACAATGACTGAGGCGGCATGAACCGTAGAATTATTATTCAATTGAATGACGTATTCATCGTTCACTTTGTCAATTTCCCTTACCCTTACGCCCTTAAGGATAGTTTCAGGGGCCAGTTTTCCTTCTATTGCCTGAATGAACGACTCCATCCCTGCCTTAAACGTTTGCTGGTCACTTCTTGTCGTGGAATGTTCCTTGGAAGCGGTATTTTTCTTCAAGCCCATGATGAGACTACGATGTTTTTGCTGGGTTTCGTAGAAATCAGGAAACGTGGAAATTAGACTGATTCCGTCCAGATCCCCCGCAACAATGTTCGATAACACCGGTTCTGTTAGGTTCTCAAATACCTCATCACCCAGTCGCCTTCTGATGAAACCGCCAAACGACTGATCCTTCTTTTCTTTAGAACGAGGCAGGATTAAATCAGCCACAGCTCTCAACTTTCCGAAAAGACTGATGGATTGGGTCCTTAAAAAGGGAGCAAGTTTCATCGGAATTCCTATTAAAGTACCCTTTGGTAAAGGATAGAGCGTTTCCCGTACTAACACGGAAAGACTGCCATCCTTCATGCTTACAAGCTGTTCCTCCATACCTACTTCTCTCGCTAGGCGGACTACATGTGAATTCTGGGCTGGAAATGATTCTGGTCCTCTTTCGATGATAAAGCCATCCTTTACGGTGGTCTTTATTTTCCCGCCCAAGCGAGGGTCAGCTTCTATTAAAAGCACTTCATGAGGAAGACCTTCCTGCCTCAACCTTTTTTGAAGATAATAAGCTGAAGCAAGTCCGGTTATCCCTCCGCCGATTATGGCAATCGTTTTTATAGGCTGATCCACCATTCATCGCCCTCTTTTTAAAAATTATTTCTCATCCAGCTTATTTAAAACAATGGTAGCCAAGGCATCGATAAATGCCGGTTTTACATTTGGCATATCCGGACGGTAATATCCAGCCCCGATTTCCTCAGTAACCACTTTACACTCATAATCATTATCGTATAGGACTTCAAGATGCTCCGCTACAAATCCTACAGGAATGTAAATGAAAGCCTTAAATCCTTTTTCATGATAAAGGTCTCTTGTAAGATCTTGAACGTCAGGGCCAAGCCAAGGTTCTGGCGTCTGTCCAGCACTTTGCCAACCTACCGCATAATTGGAGACACCTGCACCCTCGGCAATCAATTTTGCCGTTTCTTCAAGCTGCTTCGGATATGGGTCCCCCAATTGTAGAATCTTTTCCGGAAGACTGTGTGCCGAAACGATCAACGCATAATTATCACGTTCTTCTGAAGTCATTTTCCCGATTACGCCTTTTAATTGATCGACCCAATACTGGATGAATTTCGGCTCATCGTACCAGCTTTCAACGGATTGAATGCTCATGCCATATTTGGCCGCTTCATCCTGTGCCCGTCCATTGTAGGACTTCACACTGAAAGTTGAAAAATGGGGTGCCAATACGATACTGACAGCCTCCGTGATGCCGTCATCATGCATTTGTTTAACCGCGTCCTCGACGAATGGCTCGATATGCTTAAGGCCCAAATAAGCCTTGAATTCAATGTCGTCCTGGATGGAGTTCAATTGTTTTTCAAGCGCTTCAGCTTGTCCTGCTGTAATCTTTGCAAGGGGGGACAAACCTCCAATTGCTTTATATCTCCCTTTAAGGTCATCCATTAATTCATCACTCGGTCTTCTTCCGTGACGGATATGCGTATAGTATCTTTCAATATCTTCTTCTGTGTACGGAGTTCCATAAGCCATGACTAAAAGGCCCATTTTTTTCGTTGTCATGAAATTACACCTCTTTAGAAAATTTCGATTAATCTATTTTGCATCTTTTAGCCATTACGTTCAAATGATTCGCTCAGCCTTTTTTCATGCTTGATGAATATTCATGTATAAAAGCGGTCAACTTCTTCAATGTTTCCGGGTTCACATCAGGAAATACTCCATGTCCCAAATTGAAGATATAGCCATCCTGTTGCATGCCTTGATCAAGGATTTGTTTAGCCCGTTCCTCTATGATATCCCATGATGATAATAAAATGGCAGGATCCAGGTTCCCCTGAACCGTTTTTTGAATACCCATTTCCCTTGCTTGTGAAATAGGTAATCTCCAATCCAGTCCTACTACATCGATAGGAAGGTCATTCCATTCCAATGCCAAGTGGCTTGCCCCGACACCGAACATGATTAGCGGTACATTTTCCTCACGTAACGAAGTGAATATACGATTCATGATAGGTTTGATGAACACCCTATAATCCTCGACATTTAAAGCACCTACCCATGAGTCGAAGATTTGCACGGCTTTAACGCCAGCTTTAATCTGTGCCTTCACATAGACAATGATCATTTCCGCTAACTTGTCCATTAACGCAAACCATGCTTTTGGCTCGGAATACATGAATGCTTTCGTCTTATTATAGTTTTTCGATGGGCCGCCCTCAATCATATAGGAAGCGATCGTAAACGGTGCACCAGAAAACCCTATCAATGGGACAGTCAATTGTTCGTTCGTCAATAATTTAATCGTATCCAATACATAAGGAATATCTTCTTCCGGAGTCAATTCCCCTAATTTTTCAACATCTTTCAATGATCGTATCGGATTGGAAATGACTGGACCAATTCCTGACTTGATTTCAACATCCACGCCCAATGCTGGTAGCGGTGTCATAATATCTTTATATAAAATCGCTGCGTCCACATCATATTGTTCAACAGGCAATCTTGTTACAAAAGCGCATAATTCCGGCTGATGTGTAATTTCAAAAAGAGAATACTTTTCCTTCAATTTACGGTATTCCGGCTGTGAACGACCTGCCTGACGCATATACCAAACTGGCACATGATCCGTTTTCTCTCCTCTAGCAGCTTTTAAAAATGTATCATTCTTAATATCCATACTCATTAATATCCACCTTTCACACACTCAACGTTCCTTTTTTTATGTATCACTTACATAGAATATCAGATGGTAGTTGAATTTCAAATTGAATCTCCTTAAACTATAGCTTTTTCTAATATAGAAGTATAGCCAACCTAAGTATTTGTCAGAAATTCGACCTTTTTCGATAAAAACCTGAGCAAACGAAGTGACAAAACCAGTTGAAGGAACATGGTAAAAACATTACCTGTTGGGTAAAATGGGTATAGAGAATACTATTAACTACCGGAGGGGAAAATATGAATATATACATCACATCAGGCACATTCAATTTCATGAAAATAAAAAAAGATAAGCATCCAGCTGAAAAAATATTGCTCATGCAAAATGCGGAAACTACCGTTCTCTTACATGAGACAACAAGTAAAACCATTTTTGCCTCGCCACGTAAATACGAAGTCGTGGGTGGCACGGGCGAACTTCCTGAAAGCGGGTATGTCGTCATGAACAATATCCCTGTCAGCGAAGAGGGCCGTCCTGTATTCGAGCATCGCTTTAAAAATATTTCTGGTTTCATTGAAAAGGAACCTGGCCTTGTCGCCCTTCGTATCCTAAGGCCGATCCATTCCGAAACATACGTCATCTTGACCATTTGGGAAAAACAAACGAATTTTTTAAGTTGGAAGAACTCAAGCTCCTTCAAGCAAGCCTTCCATAATAATGGATCCAATTCCCCGGTAACCAATTCAAGCCAGAAAATGTTCTCAGGCGAAGCCTATCTGACCCAATACACTTTAGTGAAGGATTCCGATGAATAGGCATCAACCATACATGAAAAGGCCACCCATTTTTGGATATCGGCCTTTTCTTTTTTAAAACTGGCAAAAAACGGACGAATCATCCTTGACCCTGCTTTCAAGGCCCATCATTTCCCCTAACCTCTTTCCTCTTCAACCCATGATATATGGATAGACAACCTACGCTATACGCCACACCGAGGGCAAAGCCAGCCAAGACATCGGTAGGAAAATGGACTCTAAGGGCAATCCTGCTCATTCCGATGAGAAGGATTAGTAAAAGAAATCCAATGCCGGCTACCCATTTCAGTGATTTGGACTTTATTGCTTTAATGGTGAAATAAGCAACCATACAATAAAAGATCATCCCTACCATGGAATGCCCGCTTGGAAAACTGAAACCCGGAGCTTCCACCAAGCTATATTCAGGACGATCTCTTTGGATCCATTTCTTTATCAATCTCTTTAAGAGGTCGCCTCCAGCCACTCCTATCGAGACGACTGCCATCGCCGTGTAATCCTTCTTTCCAAACCATAAATATAGAACGAGAACAAGACTGCCACAACCTATAAAAATGGATGAACCGAGATATGTGATTGTTTTAAAAAAAGGAAACCAATATGTAGTTTCCACCCCTGTAAAGATTCTCGAAATAGTACTGTCAAAGGGTAATATGACTCCTTTTTCTACTTCGTTCATGATCATAATGAAAATGAACAAGCATATTAGTATGGCAGCAAGCTTCGAATATTTAATCATGATAAATGCTCCTTTATGTATGACCGATTCCCCTTTTACTCCCTCCAATTATGATATACTATTTACAAATAATCCAATGATTAGGAGTTTTGTGATGATTGAACAATTAGATGTTCTTCTCGAGGAGTCCTACGGGGAGATGGTATCGATCCGACGATACCTTCACCAATATCCTGAGCTCTCCTTTCATGAAACCAAAACAGCTGCCTTTATCGCCGAGTTTTATCGGAAACTAGGGATAGATGTTCGAACCAACGTCGGGGGAAACGGAGTAGTGGCAAAAATCTATGGTAGTAAACCCGGTAAGACCGTTGCATTGCGAGCCGATTTTGACGGACTTCCCATTCAGGATGAAAAGGAAGTTCCTTATAAGTCCACCGTTCCTGGCGTCATGCATGCCTGTGGACATGATGGCCATACCGCGACTCTTCTGGTTCTTGCCAAGACCCTTTATGCACTGAGGGATGAATTGGAAGGTGAATATGTGTTTATCCATCAGCATGCAGAGGAATATGCTCCAGGCGGGGCTAAACCAATGATCGAAGCAGGCTGTTTAAATGGGGTGGACGTGATTTTTGGCACTCATTTATGGGCAACGGCCCCGACAGGAACCATTCAATACGCATATGGTCCGCTAATGGCGGCAGCCGACCGTTTTGAAATCCTGGTACAAGGTCAAGGAGGACATGGTGCACAACCTCATAATACACGGGATGCCATCGTGACTGCCTCCCAGCTCGTGGTCGCTTTACAGCAAATCGTCAGTCGTCGCATTAACCCATTGGATTCAGCCGTCATCACCATCGGTTCCTTCGTCGCGGATAATGCCTTTAACGTCATTGCAGACAAAGCAAAGATAGTTGGGACAGTCCGAACTTTCAAAGAAGGTGTCCGTTCTTTCATTCGTGAAGAAATAGAAAGGGTCGTTAAAGGGATTTGCCTTTCTGCCGATTGCACCTATGACTACCAATTCCATCAAGGCTATCCAGCGGTCGTCACCCATGAAGAGGAGACCAGGTTCCTTATCGATTGCACCAGCTCAATCAAAGAAGTCCAATTCCTAGAGGAAGTTGAGCCAAATATGACAGGTGAAGACTTTTCTTATTATTTACAGAATGTTAAAGGAACATTCTTCTTTACTGGTGCCCAACCACGAAAAGACCCTACTTATCCACACCATCATCCCCTATTCGACTTTGATGAACGGGCCATGCTTATAGCTGCCAAAACATTAGGTAACGCGGCAATCACTTATCATAAGAAAAAACAACCCCACCAAGAACAAGACACCATTATGAATAAAGGATAGGCATTGACTTACCGGGAACAGCAAAAGGGAACCCCATTAATTCCAGGGGTTCCCTTTTGCACGAAATGAAGCACCTACAAGGGTGTTCTTTAAAAAACTGTAACATGGACGGAACATCCAAAAACTATCCCATATAAACACTTTCACATGTTCCAGGTTTTGGTTCATAAAAACAGTGATTTTTAAATTGGCCGGTGAAAGGCTGGTCATACCATGTTGGAGGGCACGCAGCATATGGATTAAAGTACCAAAGAGCATATTTCGCTGGGTGTTCTCTCCAACTTTCCAAATTCCTTTTTGCTAATCTTCTTTCAGCCTCTCTCGATCTTTGATAAAATACATTTCCTTTTTGAACCGCTTCGAAAGAATAATTCCCTCCTTGAACCTGATAGACGACTTCAGGGATTGTTCTAACATTTTTAAAGTCCAAACAATCTGCTACAGCACGATTCACAATGACATTCCCGACATATAACATCCCCTGGAGCCCTTCACCTTCGGCCTCTGCCCTCATCATCCTTGCCATTAAATCTACATCCGAACTTCGGTAAGTTACTCTTGGCATGTTTTCACCTCAATATATAGTATGAAAAATAACTATATTCATGTCTGTTCATAAAAGTGAAACGAAGTTTTAAATAGAAACCGACGGGTACTCTAATCATTCTTTACTGGATAAAAGACGAATTCGATAACAATTGATCGCCGTCTCCCCAAGCTGTTCAAGTAAATGGTGGTTTGCATAGGCACCGACGGCCGCGCCAAACCCCGGAACAAGCTGGAACATTTTGACCACATCAATATAATCGCGATATTCTTGCTGAAAATCCTGCCAATTGATTTCCGGGTGATTTCCCCTATTCCATTCCTGAATGACCCTTAAAGTCTCCATTTTCTTTTTCTCGCTTGAAAAAGCCATTTGGAAGACATGAAGGATGAACAAGCGTTCTTCATATTCGTTTGGGTCGAATCCATATAGGCGGGAAATCTCGAATAACAGCTTCATTTTTATGCTTAACAGCAGGGGGAAATCGACCATCCCAACCAATAGGCCTGCAGCACCCGTCCCCACCCCTTCAATGACCGCCGTTCTTCGATGGCTCGTGACCTTTTCTTTTACCCACTCTTCCTTTTGTTGCAAAGATAACAGCATGACGTTTTTTTCTTTGGATATATACTTAGATCCTGACAACACAGCCCCCACCATGCTTCTAATGCTCTCGGAAATCACTTTATGAACCCTTGACGGAATATAACTGTTCACTTTGAGTTGAACCTGTTTGGAAACCCTCTCAAACTTGCCTGACTTCTTATTGACTTTCTTTATCCATGAGGCGAGTTCAGATAGCGCCTTTTGCTCGTATGCATCCATATTTCCCACCTCCATATTTCATGTATATACCATCCATATAAGTTTTAGCTTTCATTTCACAAAAAAAATGAAGGGGCTGTCTAATAAGTCCCTAAAATAAAACAGGTGGAGAAAAACGAGTTGTTTTTCTCCACCTGTTTTTCTATTTCTATAATAATTTACTGA
>NZ_JBNNML010000017.1:0-50627 GCF_050272735.1 Peribacillus sp. NPDC046944 | reverse complement strand
CTCGACTTGCATGTATTAGGCACGCCGCCAGCGTTCGTCCTGAGCCAGGATCAAACTCTCCGAAGAAATGTTTGACTTGCTCATTTTGCTTTTTTTATAGTGTGTGCTCACTCAAAATTTACGTTGGCGCTTTGTTTTGTTCAGTTTTCAAAGAGCAATTTCGTTGTCGTTTACTTCGTAAGCGACTTATACATCTTATCATGTTTTCATTTAAGTTGTCAACATGTTTTTTGATGTTTTTTTATTTCGTAAAGCTTCGTTGAAGCTGCGAAAGCTGATGTCCCGCAGCGACATGTATTAATATAACACCTATATTATTATTGGTCAATACTAAAAATGATTTTTTAGTATATTTTTTTAAACTTTATAAAATCGGTGATAAACATCGTGCCCTTTGGTCTCGACTATAATGGTATCCACTACTTTCTTTTCAATTAAGTATTCTAAAAGAACGCCTAGATCGATTGAATAATAACTTAGTTCTGGATGCTCCATTAACTCCGCTATGGTCCAAGATCCTTCTCTAGCATTCATTATTTCCAGTAGGTGTTGAGAACCGGCATTAGTACGGGAATAAATAAGGAACTCACTAGCTAGAAAAAGAAGCTCCAACCTTTTCTCCAGGGTTTCTTCACTGCTAATCAGTTCTTCGTACAACTTATATATTTCAGGTTCCATATGCTTCACTTGATTCCAAACCGTCACCTCTGGATGAAAACCTTGTTCTATTATTTCCAATCGGGCTAGATGATGTAGCGAGTGAACAATATGGTTATAGGCATCCAGGTAATGGCCATTCTCAAAAAAGTCTTTTCCATCCCTATACCTACGAATTAACTTTGCAAATTCCATTCCCATCTTCAGCTTTCTTCCATAGAAGGGAAACTCACGGATTTCGGTTTTTAAATGCTCCAGGTATTCATTTCGGTCGAATAAAATCTTCCCATTATAAATCCAATCCACGACTTTACGATTCGACCCTAATAAAATCCATTCCTTGACTTGCTCTTCTTTCACAACATGTAAAGCCGCTTTCTTATCCTGATAGGTATAGTGCTTTAAAAATACAGGTTCCTCTGCATCATCCACGATGACAAATAGGACATAATCAAACGTATCAGTGATGGGGCTTTTGTGCTCCCTTTTTTCTATTAACAAAATCCCTAATGTGGACTTCAAACTTGCTCGCTCTTGATAAATCGGGCGAAGGATATCTTCCATTATAAATTCCTCCAAAACCATTTTTCTTTTTACATTCGACAATTCTCTTCAAAAATCCTGTTTTCTGAGCCTAGATGTTCCTTCCTATTTTTCCTCGGGTCAACCATAAGTCATTTGTATCCTTTATTTCTTTTTTGTTCCAACCTTAGTTTATGTTATAGTTAAAGTTATATTTTAGGAGGGTCTAACATGGCTAAATATTCTAGCAAAATCAATAAAATCCGTACGTTTGCTTTAAGTTTGATCTTCGTTGGCTTTATCGTGATGTATATCGGTCTATTCTTTAAGTCGCACCCTATCGTCATGACGCTCTTCATGGGTCTTGGACTTCTATTCATTATCGCAAGCACGGGCGTTTACTTTTGGATTGGGATGCTGTCCACAAAGTCGGTACAGGTTATCTGCCCGAACTGTGGGAAGCCTACGAAAATATTAGGTAGGGTCGATATATGTATGCATTGCAATGAAACGCTGACCCTTGATAAAAAGCTGGAAGGCGAAGAGTTCGACGAAAAATATAATCGCAAAAGCCTGAACGACTGAATGGAATGGATTTTAGTTACAGTGCTTTTGCAACAAAAAAAGTTCCAACCAAGTGGCGGAACTTTTTTTAATGCGCTTCTTTCTTTGCACAATCCGTGCATTCCCCATAGATTTCCATCCGATGGTGACTTACGTTGAATCCGGTGACCTGTGCTGCAAAGTGCTCGACCTCATCCAATGCAGGATAATCGAAGTCGACGATTTTACCACAGCTTTCGCAGATAACATGATAATGATTCGTTGTTACGAAATCAAATCTAGCTGACGAATCGCCATAGGTAAGCTCTTTGACCAATCCCACTTCACGAAACACACGCAGGTTGTTATAAACCGTAGCCACACTCATATTCGGAAACTTGCCTTCTAACGCTTTATAAATATCATCAGCAGTAGGATGCGACATGGAGTCTATCAAATACTCAAGAATTGCATGGCGTTGAGGAGTTATTCTTACACCGGTATCTTTAAGGGAATCCAACGCTTCTTTCAACTGAACTTCAGACACCGTCATCCACCTCTTTTTCTAATTAAGTATGAATTATTACATTGTAATGTTTATAAATAGTGTACTCCCCATAAGCAAGCTTTGTCAATATATCTACACCCTTAGTTTATTCCTCATTCATTTAATTATTTCCTGTTTTTCTAGTTGGTCCTAGTATCCCTTTTTAGGGTCGATGATATTAATGAAATCCTTTCCGTCTTTTAGGTAGACTTTCATGTTTTCTTCAAAGATTGCAAAGGTCCTTGGTAAATATTCGCCGCTTTTGCTTGATAGGTGCGGGGTTACCGTGACCTGCTCCATATTCCAGAATGGGTGGCCCTTCACTAGCGGTTCAGGTTCGAATACATCCAGTATCACATGAGCGAGTTCATGCTCCTGCATGACCTCTATGAGCACGTCTTCCTTGAACAGATCTCCCCGTCCTATATTCACGAAGACGGCTGTACGTTTCATTGCCTTAAAATGTTCTTTCTTTAACAAATCCTTCGTTTCATCCGTACTAGGCAAGACGCTTACGATATAATCCGCTTTAGGCAATGCTCTCTCAAGCTCCGTAAGGGCGTATAGATGATCGATGTGTTCGACGGCTTTCCCACTACGATTCACTCCGAGGGTCGTCATTCTAAAAGCCTTGGCAAGACGTGCCACTTCCCCTCCAATTGCCCCCGTTCCTAGGATAAGCATCGTTTTTCCATTCAACTCGCCTACTTCTATCTTCCGGTCCCAGATTTCTCCCGCTTCATTCTCAATTAGTTGTTTTAATTTCTTTTCATACTGTAAAAGCATGCCGATTGTATATTCAGCCATCGGGATTTTATGGATGCCCCTAGCGTTGGTCACCATGATTCCGCGTTTCTCAATGGCGGCAAAAGGCATTAACTCCAATCCGGCACTCATGACCATGATCCATTTCACGTTCACTGCCTCTTCAATGATTTCATCGGTTAAATCTTCTCCATATGTAATAAGAACTTCGGCCTCTTGGAGCTTTTCATCCGCCCAAGTTTCTTGATAAATGAATGTCAAATCGGGAAATGCTTGTGCCATCTTCTTTTGAATGTCTTCATTCGGAATGATTGTTGAAAATACTAACATGATTATCTCTCCTTTTCTTTACATAAAAAAACACGGGCACTGAATGTCCCGCGCAACTTTCTATGAGGAGGTATTCCCTTACTAAATCATATTCAGGGGTCCTCTATTTGAGTTGGACAAACGCCTCTCCCTATTAAAAAGGGCTTTATTTTAATTGATTTGGATTCAATTCGCATAATTCCCGTGGCACGAATAAACCGTCCTTACGAACCAGTATATCATCAAAGTAGATCGCTCCGCCGCCATATTCGGGTCGCTGGATCAAGACCATGTCCCAATGAGACGATGATTGATTTCCATTATCGGCCTCTTGGTAAGCTTGACCAGTGGCAAGATGGAGGCTGCCACTAATCTTCTCATCGAATAGGATATCACCCATCGGTTCCATGATATACGGATTGATTCCCAGGGCGAATTCCCCGATGTACCGGGACCCTTCATCCATATCGAGCAAACGGTTCATTTGGTCCGACTGATTGGAAGAAGCTTTCATGATTTTTCCCTTTTTAAATGTAAGGGTTATCCCCTCAAATACCTCTCCTTGATAGGCGGAAGCAGTATTGAAGGAAATCGTGCCATTGACACTGTCTTTTACCGGTGCCGTGAACACTTCACCATCTGGAAGATTGTTTTTACCAGCGCAAATGACAGCGGGGATATTTTTAATGGAAAAAGCCAAGTCAGTCCCCGGCGATATGATCCGAACTTGATCCGTTTGATCCATCCAATCCTTTAGAGGCTTCATGGACTTTTCCATTTTGTGATAATCAAGTGTGCACACGTTTAACAAGAAATCTTCATACTGCTCAAAGCTCATGCCGGAATTTTTTGCAGAACCAATGGTCGGATAATTCAGTAACACCCAGCGCCGGTTATTGACGAAGAACATGGTGGACGTTTTCATGGCATCCTCCTGAAGGCGATATCTCTCATGAGGGACACTCACTCCTCGCCCTTCGTTTCCATCGCCCGATATGATGATGACTGCATCCACATCTTCGTATTTCTTATAATTCCATTTTGATAAGGTATCGAGCTGTTCCTTAACATTCCCTTTTAGCAGATGACTGGTAATTTCGTCATCTTCAAGTTCCGCATAAGGATAGGCCCCCATTCTATAGGCTTCGTCAATCAGTTCCTTCAATAGGGCCTTTGCTGCAACAGGCCCACGGATCAAGACTCGCTCTTTCGCCTGCAGCCTCAGTGAATGATGAATCAGCTGCTTGGCAAGCTTGATAAGTCGCTCATCCTTCATTAGCCTGTACCTTATTTTTCTAGGTCACGAAGAGTTTCCAACGCTTCTTCGACGTGGCCCTTTACTTTGACTTTACGCCATTCTTTAACGATCGTTCCTTCCTTATCAATCAGGAAAGTCGAACGCTCAATGCCCATGTATTCCTTACCGAAGTTCTTTTTCAATTTCCATACGCCATATAATTCAGCGGCTTCTTGCTTTTCATCAGCAAGCAACAGGAAAGGCAACCCATGTTTTTCAATGAATTTTTCATGACGTGTTACCGGGTCCGGGCTAATGCCTATGATGACAGCATCAAGCTCTTCGAATTGTTCATTAGCATCACGGAAATCACAAGCCTCCGTCGTGCAACCGGGTGTCATGTCTTTTGGGTAAAAATATAATACAACGTGTTTACCCTTGAATCCTGATAGGGTAACTTGTTCTCCGTTGTTTGCTGGTAATTGAAAGTCTGGTGCTTTTTCTCCAATTTCGACCGTCATTCTAAACCCTCCATTTCTTTCATCATGGTAAGCGTACCCAATAATCGAAAGAAACACAACTTTCATTTCTTGTTCTTTCTTTCCTTCTGTTCAAAATCGATGACAGCCCTGATCACAAATGCCGCAGGAAGCGTATAGCCAATGAATGCTTGGATTGTCGCGATCATCCGGCCAATGCCGATTGGGGAGATATCCCCATATCCGACGGAGAACATCGTCATCGCACTAAAATAAAATGAAGTCTTCAGCTGCTCGGAAAAGGTTCCATCCAAGCGATTGCCCATATCAAGAATCACCGAATGATTCTGAAGCTCGTATAATAAATAAATCAGTGCAAAACCGACTAATAATGTCGCATATAAATTGCCGAGCCACAGCATATCTTCAAGAGAAAACTTCTTTGCCTCCGACTCAGAAAGAAATAAGGTCCGAATGCTCATCACCATGCAAAAGATAATCCCCACAATCAAAATATAAAAGGTCATCCCCCACGCCTCATTTCAAAAACAACCCACTTCCCTTATACATACTCTTTTGCGAGTCAATATATGCTCGTTTTAGGGGTCAGACCCTATTTCCCAGCTGCTGCACCATCAAGAAAACATAGATACAGCATGGGTTCTCGTGCCACATGGTGGGGGTCAGACCCCATTTCCCGACTTTTTCCTTGTTGACCCATTTGGCCGGGATATGCTAAGATGGGTTAAGTTTTTATAATATTTTGTAAATTTTAGTGTCCGTGTTTATGCGGACGGAGTTTTTTATGAATTTCATATGTGGAGATAGGTTCCTAAGCTTTTAGGATTAAAAGGGAAGTCCGGTGTAATTCCGGCACGGTCCCGCCACTGTAATGGGAATGTATAGCGCTTTTGTTTGATGCCACTGGTCCTTTTGGATTGGGAAGGCTTTTAGTGCTAAGGAAGAGTTCCCTGAGTCAGGAGACCTGCCTATTTCGACAACACTGTTTTAACCTACGGGAGATAGGGAGGTGTTAGGGACCTTATAATGATAAGGGGTATTTTCGTGCCCCTTTATTTTAAGCATTTCTAACTTTCTCTTTTGACGGTTAGGGATGCTTTTTTGTTGTTATTTCATTAAAAGGAGATGGATGTGTTGAAAAGTAGTAATATAGGGTACCCACGAATCGGTGAAGATCGTGAATGGAAACGTACATTAGAGGCATATTGGGCTGGAACATTAAACGAAACGGAATTCACGGCGCAATTGGAAGCGATCCGTTTAGGCAATTTGCAAAAACAAAAAGATCAAGGCATCGATATCATCCCGGTCAACGACTTTACGTTATATGATCAAATGCTCGATATGTCCGTCATGTTCGGCCTGGTGCCAGAACGCTATTCGGCTTATAAAGGCGGCATGGTCCCCCTTTCCGTTTATTATTCAATGGCCCGTGGGAACAAGGATGAAGTCGCTTCCGAAATGACGAAATGGTTCAATACAAATTATCATTATATCGTTCCAGAGCTAAAACAATCCCAGCTTACGTTGACAGAAAACAAGCCACTTACTGCTTACCGTGAAGCCAAGGAAAAACTAGGAATCGATACGAAGCCGGTTATAGTCGGACCTTACACATTCATTTCTTTGTCAAAAGGCTATGATAAAAAAGATCTTCCGGCCATCATCCTGAGCCTGTTGCCTTTATACACAAAAATTTTGCGAGAGCTGGAACAAGAAGGAGTGAAGTGGGTGCAGGTCGATGAACCCTCCCTTGTTTCTTCCCTTTCCAAAGACGAGATGAAAACTGTTACATACCTGTATGAAAAATTGAACGAAGCTGTCCCCAACCTGAACATCATGCTGCAAACATATTTTGATGCTGTAGAGCACTACCAAGAAGTGATTGACTTGCCCGTTCAAGGAATTGGCCTTGATTTGGTCCATGACAAAGGAAAAAATCTCAGCAATCTTCAAACAGTCGGCTTTCCAAAAGATAAAATACTTGGGGCCGGTGTGATTGATGGGAAAAACATTTGGCTTTCTGACTTGACGAAAAAAATCGGGTTGGTCGAGTCCATTACGAAACACGTATCCGAAGATCGGATTTGGATTCAACCTTCCTGCTCCCTGCTACACGTGCCAGTGACGGTTCGAAACGAGACAGAACTGGCCAGCAAAGTGAAAGAAGCCCTTGCCTTTGCTGATGAGAAACTAGAAGAAATCACGCTTTTGGTCAGAGGGAACAGCGAAGGTCTAGAATCAATCGAAGAAAAGCTGGCGGCAAACAAAGCTGCATGGCAGACCTTAAAGAATTCAAAGGCCAGAAACCATAAAGACGTTCAATCCGCTGTCGAACAGGCGAAGCAGCAATCCCATGGCCGTACCCTGCCATTTAAACAGCGCTATCAAAAACAACAGGCGTATTTCAACCTGCCCTTCCTTCCAACCACGACAATTGGAAGCTTTCCGCAGACCGCGGAAGTTAAACAGGCCCGCGGGAAATTCAAACGCGGTGAATGGACGGCTGATCAATATGAAGCATTCGTGAACGAGGAGATTAGCAGATGGATTGATATCCAGGAAGAAATCGGATTGGACGTCCTTGTGCACGGGGAGTTTGAACGGACCGATATGGTCGAGTTTTTCGGCCATAAATTGGGTGGATTCGTCTTCCTTGAAAAAGGCTGGGTTCAATCTTACGGCTCCCGCTGTGTCAAACCTCCCGTCATCTATGGAGATGTCCATTTCATCGATCCGATGACGGTCAAAGAAAGTGTGTATGCACAAGCCTTGACGAAAAAAACGGTGAAGGGAATGCTGACCGGTCCTGTTACGATTCTGAACTGGTCGTTCGTCCGTGACGATATTTCACGGGAAAATATCTGCTATCAATTGGCATTGGCCTTGAAACAAGAAGTAGAGGCACTGGAATCAGCAGGGATCAAAATGATCCAAGTCGATGAACCAGCCCTGCGTGAAGGCCTTCCATTGAAAAAAAGCGACCGTGATGAGTACTTAAACTGGGCGGTCCATTCATTCCTGATTTCCACTTCGAGCGTCGAAGACACAACACAAATTCACACCCATATGTGCTATTGTGATTTCAATAGCTTCATGGATGTCATTTCTTCCCTGGACGCTGATGTGATTTCCATTGAAACGTCCCGTAGCCACGGCGAGCTCGCTTCCGCATTCGAGGAGAAAACATATGAAAAAGGAATCGGCCTTGGTGTGTATGATATTCATAGCCCTCGCGTTCCTGCAGTGGAAGAAATGGTCGATATGATCGAACGTGGCATCAAGGTACTGGATAAAGACCAATTTTGGATCAACCCTGACTGTGGCCTGAAAACAAGGGGCGTTCCAGAAACCGTCGCTTCACTGAAAAATATGGTCGAAGCCGCAACGGTTGTCCGGAATAAGCTATTGGTCCAACAGGAAAATGACTGATTTAACAACAGGCATTCCCGTTCAACAGTCACGGACGTTTTTAACGGACCTCGTTTTTCCACCTGATACGAACCATCACAATACCATCTTTGGTGGAAAAGTGATGGCTTATGTGGATAAAATCGCCTGCATTGCAGCGATGCGCCACTGCCGGAAACCGGTCGTAACCGCTTCAAGCGACTCCTTTGACTTCCTGGCCCCCATCAAGACCGGGGATGCAATCAATTTGGAAGCCTATGTCACCTGTGCCCATCGAACGTCAATGGAGGTATTCGTAAAAGTAGAACGGGAGAACCTGTTGACTGGCGAAAAGCAACTCACCGCCCGCGCTTTTTTAACGATGCTTGCGATAGATGAAGATGGAAAGCCCATACCGGTTCCACAGGTCCAACCGGAAACGGAAGAAGAAAAACGGCAGTACGTCCAAGCACAAGCTAGATATGTCGAGAGAAAAAACAAACGCATATAAGCAAAAAAAATCCCTTCAACAAAATTGTTGAAGGGATTTTTTTTAGTTTCCTGCTCCGCGGTACCTTTTCACACCCTGATTCCAAATGAAGATCGAGATCATGAAAAAGACGACCCCTATAACAGGTGTGGCAAATGCATACGCGTACCACTCTTCTTTTCTAAGAAAATAGGAAGCGGGATACACACCGACAAAGGCAAATGGCAGCACCCAAGTCAGAACAAAGCGGATGACCTTGTTATAAATATCAACCGGATAGCGCCCGTAGTTCCCGATGTTGTACATCATCGGCATGATGGACGTTTTGGCATCAGACCAGAAGCCGATGCTTGCAATCGCAACAAAGATGGCGGCATACGCGAGTGCCCCGCCGATTGCAAAGATGATGAAGAGAATCGGGTCATACCAAGTTAGTTCCAGGTTTAACGAAACACCGGAATAGAAGATGATGATCAAACCGGTCACGACTCCAAATAATGATTCAAGCTCAATCCGCTCTAAGATGACTTGAAACAGGCTGTGAATCGGCCTTGTTAAAATCCGGTCCATCTCCCCTTTGACGATGTAGCGATCGTTGAAATCCCAGATGTTGAAAAAGGATGAAAATAGTGCAAACGGGATAAGGAAAAAACCGTATATGAAAATGATTTCATCCCGGCTCCACCCGCTTAGGAACTCCGTATGTCCGAAGACCACTAAGATAAACACCAGATTCACGACTTGGTTCAACAAATCAGAAAGAATCTCGATGACGAAATCCGCCCGGTACTGCAATCTCGTTTTCATATACTGACTCACATATTGAAAAAACATTGATACGTAAAACATCCCATCAACCTCCCTGAATAATCAGCTGTTTTTTTGCGACTATCCATAAAACCTGGATGGGGATAACGAGAATGATGACCCAGATCAATTGCTGTAAAAGAGCCATGCCGATGTCTCCCGTTCCGTATCCATTTGTGAAAATCATACTCGGGACATAGCTGATTCCTTGAAACGGCAGAAACTTCATGATGTCCTGTGCCCAGATTGGATAAAAGCTGATAGGCAATAACAAGCCTGAAAACAAATCAACAATGACCCGTTTTGCCCGGATCAATCCAGCATTATTATATAAGAAAAATGTCGTGATTCCCGTTAGCAAATTGATTTGCGTATTGATGATGAAGCTGAATAACAGGGAAATTCCGAAAAGCCCCCATGTTGCCGGTTCATTTGGCAAATGGATGGGGAAAATGATGGCGACGAGCAGCATACCTGGAATGGAGAAGAAAAAGAAACGGAAAATCCCCTCACCCAGGCCTTGCATCGTCTTCATCCCTAAATAGTTATAAGGTCGAATCATCTCGATTGCGACCTTGCCGTCCTTGATCTCATCGGCAATCTCACGGTCAATATTATTAAAATAAAAGGCGCGCGCCATCCAGGCAACCGCCACATAGGTGGTCATCTGCATGCTGGATAACCCTTCAATGGAACTTTTCTCTCCATATATTGCATTCCACAAGAAATAATAAGCACCAATATTGATGCTATAAATTAAAATACCGGTATAATAATCGGTTCGATACGCAAGCATCATCAAAAAACGCATGCGAATCATCGCAAGATACTTTCCCATGGTCCTCTCCCTTCTTGGTAGACACATTTTTTCTGAAAGAGTCAGACCGTGCCCTCTTCGTAAATATTACGAACAATCTCTTCGATGGACGTTTCATGGATTTTGACGTCCTTGATTTTAAAATGTGAAACGACAGCGGCGACCAGCTGTGAAATATGATCACTTTCTTCTTTTAACACGGCTATGTATGCATGATTCTTTTCATCGTGCTCCCAATTGACGTGAAAGGATAACGGCAAGGATTGCAGTTCATCCAGTTCGACTGGCTCGATGAATTGGAAGTGGACCTGTTTTTCCTCTGCCCAATTATCTTTCAAGCTTTGCAATTCCCCGTCATAAATGATTTGACCTTCATCAAGCATGATCACCCGCTCGCACAAGGCCTCGATATCCCCCAAGTCATGCGTGGTCAGAAGGATGGTCGTGTTGTATCTTTCATTGATTTCCTTCAGAAACTCACGGATTTTCATTTTCACTAACACGTCAAGGCCGATTGTCGGCTCATCCAGGAAAAGCAACGGTGGATTGTGTATCAAGGCAGCAGCCAGTTCACAACGCATCCGCTGGCCAAGGGACAGCTTACGCACCGGCTTATCGAGTAACGGCCCGATATCCAACGTCTTGATTACATGTGCCATATGATCGTTATATTGTTCATCAGACACCTTATATACTTTTTTCAGCAGCCGGAAGGATTCCTGGACGGCGATATCCCACCAAAGCTGCGATCGTTGCCCGAAGACGACCCCGATGGTCTGGGTGAACTTTTCCCGTTCTTTATGCGGATTCATGCCATTGACCATGATATCACCGGACGTCGGCTCCAAAATCCCCGTCAGCATCTTGATCGTCGTCGACTTGCCTGCCCCATTTTCCCCGATATACGCTACCATCTCACCCTTTTTTACAGTAAAATTGATATCGTTGACAGCAGGCACGATTTTATAATTTCTTGTAAGTAAGTCGCGGAAGGCCCCTTTTAATCCGGAACGGCTTGAAACCGACTTGAATTCCTTCCGTAATTGATTAACCTGAATTGCATTGCTCATTATGTTATTTTCCTCCATATTCCTTGTCCTAATCAAATAGTTTAGCCAACCTCAGCTTTTTAAACAATAAAAATGCCTGGATTCAGGATATCCTGGGTTGGGCGAATTTCGACGATGTATGTATTACCTATAAAAAGGAGACTAATCGCTATGAATATAAAAAAGTTATTGCTCACGCAAATCGAAAAAATCGTACTGGAATTACGGTATGATTTCTTGTACGAGGACGAATACGACCAACTATTGTGCCAGATCGTCCAAAGGGATTCGTCCGGCTCCATCGAAAATACCCCACTAAGCTTTCATTTACATATTAATGAAGAAAAAGGAACAGGACACGCAACCTACTACCAGGCCCAAGGCGAAATCAAACGCCAAACCTTCAACATCGAAAACCCAAGCACCATCCTAGATATAATGTCCTTCATAAGTGAAACTTTGGGGTCAGACACCATTTCCCAAACGAAATAATTCATCCAAAAAGCTGTACCATCAAGGGTTCCAGCTCTTTGGATTGGGGGTCAGACCCTATTTCCCAACTCTTTATAGGAGACTAGTTCGATGTCACGCGCGGCTATGGCTTTTTGGATCAATGGGTCTGTCAGGATGGCCATTTCCTTTACACGTGGCAGGGCGTAGGAACTTCCGTTTAGTATCGATTCGTCTATATACCCGGGATGGCACATGATTTCGACTGTCTCGGAGGATAGACTTGTATCCAAAATATCAACTAAATGGCCTGTCGTCAGGTCCGATCCAAAGAAATCCGTTATCAATTTCTCTGTCCTTTTCACGCCTTGATAACCATGAAGTGCCCCATCCAATTTCCGAACCGGCAAGCCATGCGCTTTCGCTATCTTTTCAACGATGGGATAAACCTTCTCCAAGCCGTGAACATGGTGATGGCTATCAATGTGAGTCGGTTTCAGCCCCAATGATAGGAATCTCTCCATCTGGCTGTTCAATTCTTTTTCTATATCCGCAGGTTCAGCAAACTTATGCATATCGCCGCGTCGATGAAACGCACCATCCTCCCTCACCAGCGAAGGAACATCGCTTCTCACTGGATAGCCGCAGGTCAAAACCAAGTGAATCCCCACGCCAAGATTCGGATTTTCCTTAGCCAGCGCTGCCGCATGCTCGGCACCCGGCATATTGGCCATCAAAGTTGCCGACGTCACGACACCATTCTGAAAACATTCTATAATTCCCAAATTAATTCCCTTACAATACCCAAAATCATCCGCATTAATAACCAACTTCGGCATCCTTATCCCCCTCCCAATTCCCTTACCTACTACTATGAATATACCAGACCATGGGGGGTCAGACCCTATTTCCCAAACAAAATAAAAAGCATGGAAGCTTGGTATATATGGAGTTCGGTCAGCTTGTTTGGGGGTCAGGCCCCATTTCCCAGGGATTTTAAAGTGGAAAAGTGCTATGATTAGGAGTGATTATGTTTGTATTTTTAGGAGGTTTTTAGATTGGATTTTACTAATTCGGAAATTATACATAAAGAGGCGTTGGAGCATATCGTCGGTGGGGTTAATAGTCCTTCCCGTTCTTATAAAGCCGTGGGCGGCGGTTCGCCGGTGGCCATGGATCATGCCAAAGGAGCTTATTTCTGGGATGTTGATGGCAACAAGTATATCGATTATTTGGCGGCATACGGCCCGATCATCACAGGTCATGCACACCCCCATATCACAAAGGCGATCACAAAGGCTGCAGAAACAGGTGTTTTATACGGTACGCCTACAAAGCATGAAGTCACCTTTGCCAAAATGTTAAAAGAGGCGATGCCTGGCCTTGATAAAGTCCGTTTCACCAATTCTGGTACTGAATCCGTCATGTCCACCATCCGCGTAGCCCGCGCTTACACGGGTCGCGATAAAATCATCAAGTTTGCCGGCTGCTATCACGGTCACTCCGACCTTGTGTTGGTTGCTGCAGGTTCTGGTCCATCCACACTTGGAACACCGGATTCCGCTGGTGTCCCTAAAAGTATTGCACAGGAAGTCATCACGGTTCCTTTCAATGATATCGAGCCATTCAAAGAGGCCCTGAAAAAATGGGGCAACGAAATTGCCGGTGTCCTGGTCGAACCGATCGTCGGCAACTTCGGCATCGTCGAACCGCACCCTGGATTCCTGGAAGATGTGATTTCCTTATCTCATGAAGCTGGAGCACTCGTCATCTTTGATGAAGTCATCACTGCATTCCGCTTCATGTACGGTGGGGCTCAGGACTTACTTGGCGTTCAACCCGATTTGACCGCTCTTGGAAAAATCATCGGTGGGGGTCTTCCAATCGGTGCTTATGGCGGCAAAAAAGAAATCATGGATACGGTCGCACCATTAGGACCTGCATATCAAGCAGGAACGATGGCCGGAAACCCTGCTTCCATGCTATCCGGGATCGCTTGCTTGGAAGTGTTGAAGGAAGAAGGCGTTTACGACGAGCTTGATCGCTTAGGGAAGCTCCTTGAAGACGGCATCCTTAAAGCCGCTCGTCAATATAATGTACCTATTACCATCAACCGCCTAAAAGGTGCTTTGACGATCTATTTCACTACAGAAACAATCGAAAACTACGAGCAAGCTGAAAATACGGACGGCGAAATGTTCGGTAAATTCTTCAAGCTGATGCTTAATCAAGGAATCAACTTGGCACCATCCAAATATGAAGCCTGGTTCTTGACAACGGCCCATACGGATGAAGATATCGCTTATACTTTAAAAGCGGTTGAACATGCATTCAAGAACTTGATTTAAGCTGGACAAAAGAATAAATATGCACCAACCATTCAACCCCAAGATGGATATCCATCTTGGGGTTTTCTCATATCGGCTAAATTAAACTTTCAAATTGGCTTTCAGGGAGTTTTTTCTAAAAAACACACTTTTCCATCCTATCCAATATACTGTATAAAAAATTGATTTCTGAATATTTAAATGATATGATACCAATACATTTATATCCATTTATTCTATTTTATATCATTCAATTAAAAAGCTTGGACAGTTGTTTAAGTTTACTAATATGAACGTTTCATAAAATCAAAAGCCACAGGGGGTGAACGGCAGCAAATAAGGGTTATCCTTATTGACGCCAAACATATGAATCAACAATGGACACCTGCTACATTCAAAGAATTCTATAGAGAAGAACATGATGCCTGCGGTATCGTAGCCCGTATCGAAAAAAAGAAAATCCCCACCAATGAGAACATTTTCGCATGCATCGATGCACTGGTTAAGATGAATCACCGTTGCGGATTCATCAATGGCGAAGGCGATGGCGCCGGTATCCATATTGATATTCCACGTGCTCTTTGGAAAAAGAAACTTGAAAAGGAAAACATCGATTCCGGCATCGTCGATCAAGATGATTTCATAGTCGGTCACCTATTTTTAAGCAGAAAAACAGATGCAGGCAAATTAAAAACCGAAGTCAAAGAAAAGTTGCAGAAACGTGGGCTATCGCTCGTTTTTGAAACGGATAAAGCATACCGCTCTGAAGCTTTGGGCCCGATTGCCATCCAAGAAGATCCTGTGTTCTGGCAAATTGCCTGTTCATCCACGACTAACAATCAACAGGAACTCACCAACATCCTTTTCGAGTTGACGTCCGACATCGAAAATAGTGATTACATCCATGTCGCTTCCTTAAGCCAGCATCATGCCATCTACAAAGTAATGGGTGCCGGAGATACACTCCCTGCCTACTATCATGATCTTGCCGACCCCCTTGCAGCCTCAACTATGACACTGGGTCATAACCGTTTTTCCACCAATACTCTATCAAGTTTTTTCCGTGTGCAGCCATTCAGTGTCCTTGGACACAACGGCGAAATCAATACCATTGCCAAATTACGTGATGAAGCCAAAATGATCGGGGTTCCGATTGCTAAAGACGGAAGTGATTCCCAGGATTTGAATAAAACGATTGAAACATTCATCTGCCGTCACGGCTACTCTTTATTCGAGGCAATCGACCTGGTTTTTCCGCCAATCATCAACGAAATCAAGGAATACCCTGAGCATTTGCAGAACCTTTATACGTATCTAAGGGAAGCATGGGGGCATTTTGCACAAGGCCCAGCTGGAATCATCTCCCGATTCGGAGATGAAGCCGTATTCTCCGTAGACTCGTTAGGCCTACGTCCGCTTTGGAATATCGAGACGGCTTCTTCCTATATGTTCACTTCCGAGCCTGGGATCATTCCCTCTTCAGAATATACGGGAGACCCAAGACCGATGGGACCAGGGGAAAAGGTCGGGTTAAAATGGAATGGCGACCTTATTGAACTATATAACTATAAAGAATATCAAGGGAAAGTGTATGAGCGCTTCAATGAACGTTTTGTTCTTTCCGATGACCTCGTTCGCCTGCAGCCACCAATTTTCGAGAAGGTGATCACCATGACGCAGCCACAGGCCATTCATAACGGACAATATAAGGCATTCGGTTGGGAAAGGGAGCACGTTCAATTAGTAGAGCAGATGGCTGAAAAAGGTGCAGAACCCATCCGTTCATTGGGTCATGACGCACCGCTTGCCGCCCTTAATCCACAGCGGACCAACCTGTCGGATTTCATTAAGGAAAGCGTCGCCGTCGTAACCAATCCAGCCATCGACCGGGACCGGGAAACCGAGCACTTTTCCACGAGAACCATTATTGGAAGACGTCCTTCTTTATTTGAAGCAAAGAAGGCCGGTCACGTTACCGAACTTCTGACACCTTTATTAATCGAGGGACTGACAGGGTATGAATGCTCCTCCACCCTTTCACAACCAAGCTATGATCAATTTGTCCTTCACAACCAGGATCAAAAACTGGCACATTTCATTTCAAGCACGTTTACAGAAAAGGAGAGTATCCCTGAAGCGTTAAAAAGGATAACGGATGAAGCCGTAAAATCGGTAGATGCCGGGAAAACGCTGCTCATCCTCGATGATGCCCTTGCTCATCAAAACGGGAACCTATGGCTTGACCCTCATCTTGTCACGTCAGCTGTCGATCAAGCATTGGTCAATTCCGGCAAGCGCCGCGATTGCTCGATCCTGTTACGTTCTGCATCCCTAAGGTCACTGCATGATATCATCGTTGCCTATGGCCTCGGTGCCAACTTGATCAGTCCCTATTTCATGTTCCTTTCATTATCTTCCGGGGACCTGAAAGGCGTTATGAATCTATATAACTCGTTGACTAAAGGACTGGAAAAAGTGATCTCCACCATCGGGATTCATGAATTGCGCGGCTATGGCCGGCTATTCTCAAGCATTGGGTTACATGAGGAGATTGCCTCTTATTTGAATGTGGCCAATTTCTTCGGAGCAAACCATTTAGACTATGATTTTGACAAAATCAAAGAGGATAGCATCCAGCGTGCATTAGATTATGATAATGAAAAAGAACGGATGGGTAAAACCTTTCATCTATTCCCGCGGATTTGGAAATCCATCGGCGAAGTCGCTTCCACGGGAAATTATGACGCCTATCGTGAAAAGATCACGGAGCAAGAAGAATCAAACCCGACGACAATCCGTCACCTGACATCACTTAAGTTGTCAGACACACCTGTCCCAGCCGAAGATGTCAGTCTATCCATTGGCGATCAGGAGTTGCCTTTCGTCATCGCCTCCATGTCATTCGGTTCGCAAAATGAAATAGCTTTCCGAGCGTACGCAGAAGCGGCAGACCGTTTGGGCATGATCAGTATGAATGGCGAAGGCGGAGAAATTAAGGATATGCTCGGAAAATACCCGAAATCACGTGGGCAGCAGATTGCTTCCGGAAGATTCGGTGTCAACGCCGAACTCTTGAACTCTTCTAATCTCTTGGAAATTAAGATTGGGCAAGGGGCAAAACCTGGTGAAGGCGGACATCTTCCCGGTTCGAAGGTTACGGCAAAAATTGCGGAAGCACGGAATGCGACGATTGGTTCTGACTTGATCTCCCCTTCCAATAACCATGATATATATTCGATTGAAGATTTGGCCCAAATGATCCATGAGCTGAAAACGGCCAACGATAAAGCCAAGGTGGCCGTCAAGGTACCGGTTGTTCCCAATATTGGAACGATTGCCGTCGGCGTTGCCAAAGCCGGCGCCGATATCATCACGCTTTCCGGCTTTGACGGCGGAACGGGTGCAGCACGGATTCATGCCCTTGAACATGTAGGTCTGCCTGTCGAAATCGGCGTAAAAGCCGCCCATAATGCGTTGCTTGAATCCGGAATTCGGCAAAACATCGAAATCTGGGCTGACGGTGGATTGAAAAGCTCGATGGATATCCTGAAATTGATGTTGCTCGGGGCCAACCGCGTTGGTTTCGGTACCCTATCGATGATTGCCGTTGGCTGTACAACATGCCGCGGTTGTCACCTGGATACATGCCATGTCGGGATTGCCACCCAAATCGAATCGGAAGCACAGGCAAAAGAACATGGATTGCGCCGCTTTGTTCCTCGAAAATTTGATTTGGCGGTTCAAGGATTGACGAATATGTTCACGGCATTCGGCCAGGAGCTAAAAACCCTGACTGGATCACTGGGTGTGAAGAACCTTCAGGATATCGTCGGCCGCTCTGATTTGCTTGAGCAAGTGAAAGGCCAACAATCGCTGGATCTGACCTATTTATTAAAGAACCTTGATATCACGCCATTCTCCAATAGGGAAAAAGAAGCTTATTTGAATGAAAGTTCCCTACAGGTGGCGGTGGGAGCGGAATATCTCGATTCGCATGTTGAAGAATTACAGCAATCCCGCAGTTATAGCGGCATCACTTCCGAGCAACGGGTCCTTGGTAGCCGTGTTTCGTGTCACCGCGTCCGTAACAGATTGGATGGTTCGTATAAGAATCTGCCTCCCATTCATCTTTCCTATCAGGATGGTTCCATCCCTGGTAATGGCCTTGGTGCCTATAACACCGAGGGAATCACCATTAGCGTAAATGGCGGAGCCCAGGATGGAATCGGCAAAACGTCAATCGGTGGGAATATCGCCATTTTCAAATCACCAGGAAAAGATGGCAACCTTTACAATGGCTCTGTCGGTAAAGGTTTCGGGTATGGGGCACAGCACGGACTCCTTATCGCCCAAGGTGATGCCGATGCAAGGGCGGGAATCCGGCTTTCAGGTGCCGACATGATTATCGGTGGCCTAGTGAAAAAGCCGATTCCAGAAAATGAACATGGCAATATTGCGGTAACCTCGAACATCAAGGGATTTGCATTTGAGTATATGACAAATGGCAGAGGATTGGTTCTAGGGGATCCGGGTCCATGGATTTGTGCAGGCATGACCGGCGGTGTCGTTTATTTAAGGCTTCAGCCGGAAGTCGGCCTAACGAAAGAAGTTATCCAAAGAAGGATTGCGAAGGGTGCGAAAGTGTCGATTGAATCCCTTTCCAAAAAAGGACTTCAGGACGTGAATGAGCTCCTTGGCAAATACGTTGCCCTTTTAAAAGAGCAAGGGCAAGAAGAGGAAGCAGCCTCTCTTGGGGCCTTGCTCCATAATCCGGGAAACCACTTCCTTCAAGTTGTTCCCGTTAAGGAACAAGCAGATCCATCTGTATCAACCGAGTGATGATAAAAAAGCTAATGTCTTTTTACAGGACATTAGCTTTTTTCCATCTTTGTAACTCCCCACAGCAAGAGGAAAAAAGCACCTCATTTACATATGTCATAAAATCTTCATTTTTTCCCTTCCGTAAAAAGCTTATAATTACTTTTACGGCTGCTTTGCTCCATTACTTTTTGTTTACAACATTAAAAATTAGTGTAAAGTACTAACATATAAGTTAGAATACAACTTTACGAATATCCTGTATAAAGAAAGAGCTTCTTATCAGGAACAATAACATCACAAAGAAAGGATTTACCCATATATGAAGTTTGGTGCCCGCATTCTCAAAACAGGAATAGCGATTGTTTTAGCGCTTTATATTTCGGAACTGCTTAATCTTCCTGCTCCTGTCCTTTCTGGGATTGCTGCTATTTTTGCCATCCAGCCCACCATCTATCGTTCTTATCAGACGGTGCTGGAACAAATTCAAGGAAATATCATCGGTGCCTTAGTCGCCATTTCCTTCGTTTTATTGTTTGGTAATGATATTTTCATTATCGGATTGGCCGTAATGGTAGTCATTACGATAAATCTGAAATTGAAAATGGATAAGACGATCGTACTTTCCATCGTGACGGTTATTGCCATTATGGAAAGCCAAGAAGGAGAATTTTTAAACTTTGCATTTGTGCGTCTTTCATCCGTCTTACTTGGGATTATTGCTTCATTTATTGTCAATCTCGTTTTCATCCCGCCAAAGTATGAGGCAAAGCTATATACGCGCATAACCGATGTGACAGAAGATATTTTGAAATGGATCCGAATAAGCACTAGGCATGCTACAGAACATACCTTATTGAAAAAGGATATTAGCAGATTAAAAGAAGATTTGCTTGATTTAGAGCATATCTATTCCATGTATAAAGAAGAACGTGAATATTTCAAAAAGAAAAGTGTAGCTAAATCAAGGAAGCTTGTCGTGTATCGTCAAATGATCATCACGACGAAAAAGGCGTTTGAGACCTTGAGAAGGATTCATAAATTCGAGAATGAAATCTATCATATGCCTGAAGACTTCCAGAAGACGATTTTACATCATCTTGATTCCCTCATACGTAAGCATGAGCAGCTGATTTTATTGCATATCGAAAAAATCAAAAACATTGAGGAAATCGATGATTGGGATCAGGGTTCCCTCAGCCGCAAAGACCTTCTTGCCCTCTTCTTTGAGCAACAAAACGAAGTCGACGAAATGCATGATGACCTCGGGCATCTTTCCGCCCGCCTTGTTCCATTGATTTCTTACATCATTGAGTATGACGAACAATTGGAGCATCTCGAAAAGCTGATTGTCAGCTTCCAATCCTTCCATAAAGATGAGAATGAAGTGTCTATCCAATATGAAGAAGATTAATAGAGAGACGGTTCACTAGATAACCGTCTCTTCTTTTATGTTGGGCTCCCAACATTTTCTCTCCGATATATGTGAATAGTCTAACTATATAGAAAATATCATTCCCCATTGACATTTATTCACAAACGAATTAAGCTAAGATAACTCAACAATAATGTTTAAACTCAGCACTTGCTGAGAGACGGAATTTTAAAAGGATTTCCTTTTTTCGTTCGTCACTTGCCATCTAGGCAGGTGGCGATTTTTATTTTTTAGGGGTGAAAAAACATGCAACTTTTGAAGTATTCTATAATGGTTTTAATTGGTTCCATCTCATACGGCACATTATCCACCATGATGAAATTCGGATTCAAGGATGGTCATTCTTCCGGGGACCTAGTCGGCAGTCAATATTTGATTGGATGGCTGATCGTCGCCGTTTTGTTCCTTTTTTCGTTTAAATATAAAATTTCTTGGAAAAATGCCGGTTTGCTTGCCATTACTGGGATGATGTCCGCTTTTGTCGGAAAAGCCTACGCGGTGGCTGTTGCGGAGCTTCCGGCTTCCATTGCCGTAGTATTTTTATTTCAGTTCACCTGGATTGGTGTCCTTATTGAAAGCATCATAAACAAAAGACGTCCAGATCGAAGCAAGGTCCTGGCCATCTGCTTGCTCTTTATCGGGACATTATTTGCAGGTGCCATCTTTGGCCAGCCTCTCTCTGCCCTTAGTTTGACGGGGGTATTATTCGGGCTTCTGTCTGCCTTGCTCTTTGCTCTTTACATGTTCTGCAACTCTAAGTTCGCCGTTGAAGAGCCCTCGATGAAACGTTTGTTTTTCATTGCGACAGGTGCCATGCTGACTGCGGTATTCACAACCAATCCGGTAACGCTTGCCACCAATCTTGTCGAAACCAACCTTTGGCAATTCGGTCTATTGCTCGGTACACTTGGTGTTGTGGTTCCCTTCTTTTTCTTTGCCGTCAGTATGCCGAAAGTCGGCGTCGGCCTGGGGACGATCCTATGTGCCGCAGAATTGCCTTCCGCGATGGTCGTTTCCGTCATCTTCCTTGGAGAAGGCGTAACATCCCTTCAATGGTTTGGAATGTTCTTGATTATCGTCGGAATCGCCTTGCCGGAGTATTTAAAGTATTTGTTGAAAAAGACTCATACCAAGAAAAAGCCTTTGCACGAAAAAAGGGTTTCTTAATGTAACATTCATACGAAAAAAAGAGAAGGATAGCTGAAGCAACTATTATTTGCCTCAGCTATCCTTTTTGCCGTTTCAGTATAATGCCTTGATGGATAATAATAGACATATACATGCTAACGTAAAGAAAAGAACCGAAATTTTGAGATTCTTTCTCATATTAAATCCGTAGGCACTAAAGAAGATGGCAGCGGCTAATTTGGCAAAACCTTTGAAATAAGCATGATCTGAAAAAAGAGTACTGCTAAAAACAACGGAAATCACCAAAGTTACAAAGATTAGAATTTTAAACCACAATGGCTCTCTCAGGAAATGTCTAACCATAAATTTTATCCGCTGCATGATTGTATAACTCCCCTTCGATACTCTTTATTAACTAAGTGTATGGTATTTTAACAAGTTTATTAGAATAATCTGCCCCGAAATTCATCTGCATCCTATGTATTCCACAATGATCAAAAAGACCATCCCGCAACAGCGAGATGATCTTTTTTTGATGTTAGTTATCCAATTGCTGCACCTGAAAGAGTTTATAATAATTACCTTGTTTTTGCATGAGTTCTTCGTGTGAACCGATTTCAGTGATTTCCCCGTTATCGATATGGACAATTCGATCGGCATGCGTGATGGTGGAGAGACGGTGCGCCACGATGATCGTGGTTCGGTCCTTCGCCAATATATCAAGGGCTTCTTGAATATTATGTTCACTTTCCAGGTCAAGGGCCGATGTTGCTTCATCCAGGACAAGGATCGGTGGGTTTTTTAGAAAGACCCGGGCGATAGCTACCCGTTGCTTTTGGCCACCTGAAAGTTTCACGCCCCGCTCGCCCACTTTCGTATCATAGCCTTCTTTCAATCCCATAATGAATTCATGGGCGTTGGCTGCTTTGGCGGCTGCAAATACCTCTTCGTCAGTAGCGTCGGGTTTCCCCATCAGGATATTGGCCTTCACAGATTCACTGAATAAGATGTTATCTTGCAGCACCATCCCGATTTTATCGCGCAAGCTTCGAACTTGATAGTTTCGGATATCGGTTCCGTCCAGTAAAACGGCCCCTTCCGTGACATCATAGAACCGGGAAATCAAACTGACGATGGAGGATTTTCCCCCACCACTCATGCCGACCAGTGCAATGGTTTCACCAGGCAACACCTCCAGGTTGATATGTTTTAGAACAGGTGCCTCCTTCTCGTCATAAGCAAACGAGACATCCTTGAAGGTGATCCGTCCGTCCACATGCTTCAGTTCTTTTGAATCCGGTGCATCATCGATATCGTACTTCTCATCCACGAACTCGAATACCCGGTCCATGGAAGCCAATGTTTGGGTCATCGTCGTCGATGAATTGACTACGCGACGTAGAGGATTATAGAGCCTGTCTATGAACCCGACGAAGGCGACCATCGTTCCGAGTGTCAACTGCCCCTGTATGACTTGATATCCGGCAAAGCCAATCACCAGTAATGGGGCAATGTCCGTAATCGTATTCACGACGGCAAACGATTTTGCATTCCAGCTTGTATGCTTGAGTGCCTTATCGAGGAAATTTTTATTCTGCTTCGCAAACAGTTCCTGCTCGCGGTCTTCTATCGCAAAACTTTTGATGACAGACATCCCCGAGACACGCTCGTGAAGATGACTCTGCACATCGGCCAGAGCTTGTGACCGTACTCTCGTATAGATCCTAAGCTTGCCGAAGAAATGCTTGATTGAAAACGCATAAAAAGGCAGCATGAGAATCGAGACGATCGTCAGCTTCACATCCATCGTAAACATGATCACAATGACAATGGCGATGGTGGCGATATCGAGCCAAAGGTTCATCAGGCCCGTAATCACGAAATTCTTCGTTTGCTCGACATCTGTGATCATCCTTGAGATGACCTCGCCCACCCTTGTATTGGAATAATATTTAAAACTTAATTTTTGCACATGAGTGAATAAATTATTGCGAATATCATATAAAATCTTCGTTCCGGTCCATTGGGCAAAATATTGCCGGTAGTATTCAATCGGAGGCCTTATTGCCACGAAAATGAATACCATGATGCCCATCGCCCACAGGAGGTGTTCGGTTTTCTCTTCTGTCGTCAGATTTCCATTAATGATGTCATCTACAACATATTTACTTAATAAAGGAATCAACAGTGGAATTCCGAATTTTAACAGACCTATGAAGACTGTCCCGATAATCTGCCATTTATATGGCTTAACGAATTGCATATATCTCTTAATGCTGCCCACGGGGTCCCTCCATTTTTTTATCTATTTTCTCTTCTTACTATACCCTATTAGCCTTGATTGTCCGACCATCTGCAAAAGAAAAAGCCTGCAATGTTAGCAGCAGGCCCCCTCACTGTTATCGATACGTTAAAAAACGTTCATACCAACTATCAATAAATTCCGCTGAGAATGGTCCTTTTCTCTGGCGAATCATATATATTAGATAGTCTACATTCTGCTTTAGTATTTTATCGATAGCTTCAGGATAATTCATTTCCTTCGAATGTCTTTCATATTCATCCTCATCCAGCAAATTAAACGTCATATCTGGGAATACTTTGATGTCCAGGTCATAATCAATGTATTTCAGTGCTTCTGGATCGTATGTGAACGGAGAACTGATATTACAGTAGTAATACACCCCGTCCTCTCTCAACATGCCAATCACATTAAACCAATACTTTGAATGAAAGTAACAAATCGCCGGTTCCCTTGTGATCCAGGTCCTACCATCAGATTCCGTCACGATCGTTCGGTCATTGGCCGCAATCACCAAGTTTTGAGTTCCCTTCAAGACGGTGGTTTCTTCCCAGATACGATGGATATGTCCATTATGTTTATAGCTTTGGATTTGGATTTTTCCTCCTTCAGCAGGAACAATCCCCATTTATCTCTCCCTACTTTCTATAGACACCTTCAACGTACTGTGCCCTATTCCGTTACAATCGTGTGGATTCGCTTATATACATTTTTCCATTTACCCTATATTCCTATATTATAGCGATTTATTAGGAAATTTAAAACAAAAGAGGCTAATCTACAGTAAAAATGTGTAAAAAGATTAAAAAAAGCAATCTTTTTCCTCATTCTCATCTGAAAATTAGCCAATGTTTTTATTGAACTGCCGCCTGCTCCTGTTGATAACATCGAATGACATCCTCCGTTTGCCGCTCGAATGTTTCATGAATCGTCTTCAATTCCATTTTTCTCTGTTGAATTTCCTCTTGAACGGCGACCGCTTTATCTTCTTCCTGATTCGTAAGGAATTGTTTCTCTATATCTTGGTATCTTTCGATTTCGGATTGTACATATAAAAGTCGTTCCATCGTTTTCAACTGGGCGTTAATGAGCCGGTTAAATTCCTCCATATTTGCACCATCCTACATCTGTATTTTTCCCATAGTATGTATATTCTATTTATTTACAGTATTTCCTTTTACATTTAATTTAAAACTTATCCCTTCTCTAAATTTTAACAAAATCCCCTTTCATCTATTCGTCTGGGCAGGCAAGATTAAAACGGGACCAAGGGCGCCAAGCGTGAAGTGGAACTAACATCAATATAGGGTAGGTTCATGGCAAATGATCACAATAAAAGGCACCCTTCAAAAGAAGGATGCCTGGTCGTGGTTGGAGTTCAATTACCCTTGGCTTTTTTTGCTTTGGGATTTTTGATTTTGTTGTTTCACATCTTGTACATTTGTTTCACTCGCAAACTCTGTACCGTATTGGCCTTGGCCTTGTTGAGATTGCGCGTTTTGTTTTTTAACTTGTTGGATGTCAGTACCTGATTGTGTTTTGTTGTTGTAATTAGCCATTGATATCACCTCCACGGTAATAAGATATCCATCATCACCGTGGTCTATCCGGCTAATTTTTACCAATTACTTAGACGAGCAGGGAAATTCCGCCATCGACGATGATCGTTTGCCCACGGATCATGCTTGATTCGTCCGCTATCAAGAAGAGAATCGTGTTCACCATATCCTCCACTTCGACCATCCGTCCTGCAGGTGTTTGTTCAGCGGCTTCCGCAAGCATTTGTTCGCGGTTTGGGAATGACTTTAAGGCATCCGTATCAATGACACCGCCGGAAACCGCATTGACGCAAATGTTTCTTGAAGCCAATTCCACGGCCAAATACCTTGTCAATGCTTCGAGTGCAGCTTTTGATACTCCGACTGCGGTATAGTTTTTCAGATATCGGATCGAACCGAGTGAACTGATGCTGACAATTTTACCTCCGCCGTTCCTTTCCATTAACTTTGCCGCTTCCTGGGCACAAAATAGAAGGGCTTTCGTATTGATATCCATGGTCCAGTTCCAATGTGTTTCTTCAAGCTCCATTAAAGGACGCTGTACGCCGGATGCCGCATTATTGATGAAAACATCCAAACGCCCGTAATGGGCATCGATTTCGGCGAACATGTTCTTCACCTTTGCGACATCGCCGACATTGGCCTTTACGACAAGCGCTTTCCGCCCCATGGCTTCGATTTCAGCAGCTACTTCTAATGCTTTGGACTTGCTCCGGGCATAATTAATAACAAGGTCGTACCCTTCTTTTGCAAGACGTAATGCCGTGCTTCTTCCGAGACCCTTACTGCTACCTGTAACGAGTGCTACTTTTTGTTCCATATGTTTATTCCATCCTTTCTGAGTGAACATTAAAGTATAACGAATAAAAAAGGAGTGTGTGTCTATGTATGTTGGACGAGATATGACAGAGTTGTCCATGATGGAGAAATCGGATTGGGAAAATAGCGAGCTTGCCTATTTTCATCACTCCCTTCAACAAATGGTACCTTATTTGAACCAAGAAGGACAGAGTATCCATAAGGAAATCGTTCAAGAAATCGAAAGAAGAGGCGGGCTGAAAAGACAGGAAGCCGATTACACTCATGGTACCGAGACAACCTACGATTGACTTGAATTTAATGAAAGATGCCGAAATCAAAGCTTTTCGGCATCTTCTTTGTTGAGTTCATTCTAAAATATATTTACGTTAAGCAGTTTTTTCTTCATAAGGCAAAAATTGAATTAGCCCCTATCGTTATAGGCTTTCATCATCTTTTGGTGAGAGACTGGAAATGCAAATTCCTCCATCGCCTCTTTACTCACCCACTTCAGCTGATTTTCCGCTAAGATGTCATCACCGATTGGTTCCTTCACCACTCCGGTATACGTATCCATCTTCCATACCAGATGGGAAAAGACATGTTCAATTTTGACGAGCGAATCGATTAGTTCCGGTTTGCTACCGTAAGTTTCAAGAAAACGCGCCTCAAAAAATTCCCGTTTATGTTGAAGGGTTGTGTGAATCTCGAAGTTCGGGTATTCCCAAAGGTTCGCAAGCAATCCTTCCGACGCCCGCTTGTGAATGAGGAATTCACCTTTTTCATTCGTCAAAATCGCAGCAACGATTGGTACGTCACGCGACTTTTTCTTTTGGATCTTGACCGGCAGCTCTGACTGTACTCCCTCCTCAAATGCCAGGCAATGGCTTTGCACAGGGCATAGCAGGCAGGCTGGCTTTCCTGGCGTGCAAATGAGTGCACCCAGTTCCATCAGGGCCTGATTGAACTCAGACGTATGATTGGGGTCGATTAGCTTGCGGACGGCGACCTCGAAGGTTTTCCTCGTCTTCGGCTTAGCGATGTCTTCATAAATCATCAATATCCGGGACAACACACGCATGACATTTCCATCGACGGCCGGTTCTGGCTTTCCATAGGCAATGCTTAGAATCGCTCCGGCCGTATAAGGTCCGACACCCTTCAGTTTCGAGATTTCCTCCGGGCTATCCGGGACAATCCCATTATAGGATGCTTGGACTTCCTGGACGGCACTATGCAGATTGCGGACCCTTGAATAATAACCAAGGCCTTCCCACGCTTTTAATACCTTTTCCTCATCGGCAACCGCGAATTCACCAAGAGTGGGGAACCAGTCCATAAACCGGTTAAAATACGGGATGACGGTATCCACCCTGGTTTGCTGCAGCATGATTTCAGAAACCCATACCCTGTATGGATCCTTATTTTCACGCCATGGCAAATCCCTTTGTTCTTCAAGGAACCAGTTGACCAAATCTTTCTGAAACGCTTCAATATTTACTTTTTCTATGGTTGGGATCATTATTTCTTTCGCCATTTTGTTCCTCCAAAGATGTTAACTCTTATTAAAAAAGGGAATACACCATAATGGGCATTCTTTTTTAACAGGCACTCATTTCGTTTTATTGTAAGGGGCAAGGTAAGAAAGTCAAATATATTCATTTGATTGATAATATATAAATACGGTATGATGGAAAGAAGACATATTTTTCTATATTGTGGCAGGGAGGTTTTGCTTTGGATACAGGCACTCACTTTGTCATGGGGATTGCTCTTGGAGGACTTGCCACATTAGATCCTGTTATTGCGCAAAGCCCCATTACTTTCAGTGCGGTAATGGCTGGTACGGTTTTGGGTTCGCAAGCTCCTGACATCGACACCATTCTAAAATTAAAAAATAACGCTGTTTATATACGAAATCACCGGGGAATCACGCATTCGATTCCTGCCGTGTTACTTTGGCCCCTGCTTATCAGTGGCACCCTTTACATGATCATGCCTGAGACGAATTACCTTCATTTATGGCTATGGACATTTCTGGCCGTATTCCTGCATGTTTTCGTCGATATCTTCAACGCCTATGGGACACAGGCGCTACGGCCCATTTCCTCGAATTGGGTGGCACTTGGGGTCATCAATACGTTCGACCCGTTCATCTTCGGGATCCATGTTGGCGGCTTGATATTATGGGGATATGGTTTTCCCCCTGGTTATCTATTTCTGACGATGTATGCCATACTCGTTCTTTATTATCTCGCCCGTTTCAGGGAAAGAGCATTCGTAAAGCGAGCAGTCAGACAGCAGATTCCCGGTGCACGGAAAATTCTCTTATCACCAACGATGAGCTATCACCGCTGGAGAATAGCCGTGACTGCCGAAAAGCATTATTATGTGGCCCGGGCTGATCGAGGCTACGTGACGATTCTTGATACGTTTGATCGAATCCCGCTTCCTGAAAGCAAAGTTCTTGAAGCCGCCAAGCATGATATCAATTTGGCAGCCTTTCTCTCTTTTTCCCCCGTCTACAGATGGGAAATTGAGCAGAACAAGGATTATTATGAAGTCCGGTTCATCGATTTAAGGTACCGCAGCAACGGTTATTATCCTTTTGTCGCCGTTGTTCATTTAGACGATGACTTGAATATCTTGAATTCATTTACCGGCTGGATTTTTAGTGAAGCGAAACTCAAGAAGAAATTGAACATCATTTTGTAGTACCTTCATAAGAAAAAAAGGCTGATTCCGAGGGGGAAATCCCCAATGGAATCAGCTTTTTTTAATGAATTTGGTTCTGTTGATCCAGTAAATGCTTATATTTAGGATTTTTTGCAATGAATTCGTGGAATCGATCCCCGTAGTTGTCGATCCAAGTCTGGACAACTCGTGATGTCATTTCTTCGCCCGCATATTCATGTCCCGCTTTCGCATAGGTCGCCTCGAAATCTTCCCATAATAATTCAACCCAAGTTAGAGCCTGCTCATACGTTATGTGATCATTTTTCTCGAGCAAAATCTTGGTTAATCTTTCATGGTAATCATTCATCTAAACCACCCCGTTGCCAATATTTTTACAGACTGAATCTTACTGTTCCTTACCCATACTAGTAGAGAACAGAAACACTTTTTTACTTATTCTAATGCTTGGAGGAGAAAAACTTGAGAAATAAACAAAAAGGTTTTCCTAACCAAAACAATAATAAATTCCAAGGCGAACCTCGCGCAAAGGCGAGATATGCTTCAAAACGGGCGGATGGCAGTATCAATACACATCCACAAGAACGTATGAAAGCTTCAAGCGAAAGAACGGAATAAAGATACTACCAAAAGGAATCGGGTTCGTCACGATTCCTTTTTTTATTTCAACATCGAAATGGGCAACGCTTCCTCTTTCCCACTTCCACCTAAACGGTATCCCCAGGCAAAAACGCCATTCATATAATCAATTTTGAAGTAGACACCTGGGTCGCCTTCAACTTGATAAATTTCACCTTTTTTAAAATCATCCGGATTTAACAGATAGGCTTTAGCCATGGTCACTTTCCGTTCCAATACGGAATATTCGTTGACCATTCCCAGTTGCTCGGCTTTTCTCGCCTTTTCCGTCAGTGTGGCAATTTCTTGCTGCAGCTCGTAATCCGACATCGTGCTATATCTTACCTCGCTCATATATAAGGCTCCTTAATTAATAATATGTACTTCTATATTAAACAAAATTATGCGTTTTGGCTATGCATGTACCTTAATCGACATCGGAATCGTTCAAATAGCGGTCGATCAATTCGATGGGGAACCCTTTTCGATATAGTGCCTGCTTCATCTTCTGCTTATACTCAAAGCCTTCATAGTTCCGGTAACGGCGTTGAAGTTTTTCGGCATGATGCGTAAGCGAGGTCCATTGCTCATCCTCGTCTTTTTCCACGCCCACCTCTTCCAAGGCCTCGTGTATGATGTCCCGGGGATATCCTTTACGGGCTAATGTTTGTTCCACTTTTTGCTGTAATGCCCGTTCCGAGATATTCTTTTCTTTCCTGATAGACTTTTCGGCAAGCTTTCTTGCATGCTCCACTTGAATCTCGTGGGGGTATTCCAACAAAGCTTGTTCGATCAGCTTATCCTGAATCCCTTTTTCCTTCAGCTCCTGCTTTAGCGTGATTGGTCCTTTATTGCCACCGTTCACATGCGTCCGGACATATGCCATGGCAAAATCGAGATCGTCGAGATAGTGAAAGCTGTACAGCTTATGTATCGCTTCTTTTATAATCGGTTCTTCGATATCCTTCTTTTTTAAATACAGGCGGACTTCCGATTCTGAACGCATGCGGTAGGATAAATAATGGAGGGCATCGGTAAACGCCTTTTGTATTTCATCATGAAACTGCACTTCGGCAAGAAGCAAATCATCGAGTACCGTGCCTTTTTTCAACTGGAACTTCAGAAGGACCTCTTCGTCCACACTGAACGCATATTTTTCATCGACAAATATATTGTAACGGTCTGTTCTTTTCTTTTGGGTCGTTATTTTCGTTATGTTCGGCATACTTTCCACCCCCTTCTTACTTTACCCGTTTCTGTGAACCTTTTCTAGACAAGCACGTCCAAAAATGAAAAAAGAACCCGAGCGTGTTACAGTGAAGGAAAGACAGAAAAAGGATGTGATTTTCATGAAAATAGCCATTGCCGGTGGAAGCGGTTTTGTC
Source organism: Peribacillus sp. NPDC046944 (assembly GCF_050272735.1). NCBI lineage: Bacteria > Bacillati > Bacillota > Bacilli > Caryophanales > Bacillaceae > Peribacillus > Peribacillus sp. NPDC046944. Next base: position 19,480 of record NZ_JBNNML010000017.1, on the reverse strand, counting down.
GGCTCTGCCCTTATTGACGAATTATTAAAAGAAAATCATGAATTATATATATTGACCAGGCATCCAGATAAATATGATAAGCAAGAGCATATTCATTACGTAGGCTGGCTGAGCGCAGGATCAAGCCCTGAGAGACAGTTGGAAGATCTTGATGTGTTCATCAACCTAGCCGGGGAGTCATTAAATAGCGGTCGTTGGACACAGGAACGGAAACGGACGATTGTCGAAAGCCGGGTCGAGGCTTCCAAGGAAATGAACCGGATCCTCTCCAAGCTTCCAAAAAAAATCCCGTGCCTGATCAATGCCAGCGCAGTGGGATACTATGGCATATCCGACCAGGAAACCTTTACAGAGGAATCGGATTCCATCGGGGAGGACTTTCTGGCCCGCACCGTCAAGCTATGGGAAAAAGAGGCGATGAAATCCAGCCCCTACTGCGAACGTGTCGTCCTCACAAGATTTGGCGTAATCCTGGGGAAAAAAAAAGGGGCACTCCCCATGATGACCCTTCCCTACAAACTTTTCGGCGGTGGAAAAATCGGCAAAGGTACCCAATGGCTTTCCTGGATTCATATTCAAGACGTCGCCCGTGCGGTTTCTTTTTGCATGAAGGAAAAGAATATCCAGGGACCAGTCAATTTCACAGCGCCAAACCCCGTTCAAATGGATACGTTCGGTAAAACGATTGGCGCCGTTATGAAACGGCCTCACTGGTTCCCGGTCCCTCCATTCCTTCTAAAAACCGCACTCGGCGAAATGAGCATCCTGGTCCTTGAAGGGCAAAAGGTCCTACCAAGCAAACTAATGAAGGAGGAATTCACATTCTCCTTTCCCACTCTTAAAATGGCCCTAGAAGATATTTTACATGTATGATTGAAATTATTTGGGAAAAAATAGGATTATCACATGAATTGGAGATGATCTAAATGGCGAAAAAAACGGATAAAGAAAAAAGTTTCCTAACAAGCATGCAAGAGATCACTTACTCTCGCGAATTCAAACAAGCAGATCGAGCCGGCGGTTTTACAGAAAAGAAACCCCGTCGTTAAGTTTGGCGCTTTTTTCCGTACATGATGATCTACCATTCAACACACAATAAGCTGGAGATGATTTAAATCAAAATCATTTCCAGCTTATTTACTTTCATCGAGGGGGCGCTAACATGGGTCGAAATAACATTCACCATAATCGGGATAAAAACAAACAAAAACTGCCACAGGTACCTAAAAACCTTAAAAGTGACGGAATTGATGTCGAATTTTCTACCGAACTAGCCGACCAAGATGATATGGAGGCTCAAGCGCGCGCCAATGCCGCTGACCGTCGAGCCCATAACCGTAAATCATAGCGTTTAGAGGAGGCTGCTTATTCAGCAGCCTCCTCTTATACACACCATCTTATCCACAGCCCTGTTAATATTGTGGATATTTTCTGAATATACAGATAAATAATGGGTAATACGACACCTCTTGATTATATGAAAATAATGTAAATTATGGATAACTCTGTGGATAATGTGGATAACAAGCTATATTCCTTGAATCGTAAGCTTTTTACATGTGGATAACATTTAAAAGGAGACTCCTATGACTGGAGTCTCCTTTTCTTATTCATTCACTAATTCAACTAATGAATCAATCATCACCCATTGTTGCCTTAGACGGTATTCTGTGGATTTTTCATAAACCAATTTGCTTGCGGCAGCTTGATCGCTTTCGGCATTCACTAAACTGCGTCCTTCGAGAATGGAATGTTCATCGAGGACCGCATGCCATGCAATTCGAAATGACTTACTCAATTTGTTCCCCCCATTATGTTTTCTCCTGTTGTCCTTTATTTTATCGGCCATTCGCATTTTTCTTTTAAGGGGAATCCTCAAATTATTGTTCTTCCACGACGTTCTCTTCCAACTGTTTGCGAAGCATGAATTTTTGGATTTTGCCGCTGGCGTTTCGCGGCAGCTCCTCACAGAATATATATCGTCGTGGACGCTTATAGTTAGCTAGCGTTATGCTATTCCTGCACCAATCCTCTAAATCCTTCTCAGTTAACGATGGATCTTTCGCCACGATAAACGCCGTCACCGTTTCTCCCCATTTATCATCTGGTTGACCGAGCACGGCACAGTCGAGAACCCCCCGATGTTCATAGAGGGTATCTTCCACTTCACGAGGGTAAACGTTCTCGCCACCCGAAATGATCATATCATCCACCCGGTCCTTGACCCATAGAAAACCGTCTTCATCAAGGAAACCGATATCCCCGGAATGGTACCACCCTTTATGAAGCGCTTTTTGGGTCTCTGGCTCTCTTTGAAAGTACCCTTGCATGATGCAAGGTCCTTTCACGAGGATTTCCCCAGTTTCCCCAGGACCCATGGCATCATCGGGATCCGCTGGCCCATCTTCATTCGGACGGGCAATGACGATTTCATGGCCACGGCATGCCTGGCCGGCTGAACCGGCTTTCCGGATTTGGTCGTCTTCCAGCAGCAAGGTGATGGCTGGACCCATTTCGGTCATCCCGTAAGCCTGGATGAACTGGATGCCCAGTTTGTCCTGGCAAGCGAGCACAAGCGTCGGGGCCATTGGGGCTGCCCCGTACAATCCAAGCTTGAGGCTTTGAATATTATAGTTCTCCAGGTTCTCCTGAAGCAGCATGTTCCACATCGTCGGGGCTGCGAATAGTTTGGTGATTCCTTCCGCTTCGATCAGCTCAAGTGCCAGCTTGGGATTGAACTGATGCATAATCACATTCTTAGCTCCGACCTGAACGCGTGGTAAAAATGAACAGTGCAATTCAGCACAATGGAACATGGGTGCGGTAATCAAACCGACGTCTTGACTTTCATATCTCATCGCCTCTGTTATTATGGCTGACTGCTCGACCATATCCTTATGAAGATGGATCACTCCCTTAGGTCTTCCTGTCGTCCCGCTCGTATACATGATGGCATAGACATCATTTTCATCCACGGCTACATCAACCGGTGTGGAAGATGCATGGATCAGTTTTTCCTGATAACTCTTGGCATAGCTAGGAACTTTCTTATCAATGAACCAGAAAGCAATGCTTGGAAAACGTTTTTCAATCGCCGCCACGGACGATTGCAACTCCTCCTCGAAGATCAGCACCTTTGGCTTTGCATCACTGATGATGAAGGCCAGCTCTTCCGCCATCAATCGAAAGTTAATCGGATTAAAGACAGCCCCAATCTTGGCACAGGCAAAAAACGCGGTGGCCAGTTCTTCATTATTATATAAATAAGTAGAAACCCGGTCTCCTTTTTGGACACCTTCTGCTTGGAGCGCAGCCGCCAGTCTATTCACCTTGTCGTTCCACTGGATGTATGTATATCGGGCATTCCTTCTCACGTCGTAGATAGCTTCTTTAATGGGGAATTTTTGAACCGTCTGATCGAATAGGGTGTTAATCGTAACCGACATCTTTTTTCCTCCTCAAATACCTGCCATCATCCGGGGGATTCCTGATGATGACAGCTTTCTACTTCATCCAAACTTGACCTTCACGTGAATTTACCGATTACTCAACCTTTCGATGATTGTTGCATTGGCCATCCCATGCCCTTCACACATCGTTTGCAGTCCATAACGGCCGCCTGTCCTTTCCAGTTCATGCATCATGGATACCATCAGGCGGGCACCGCTTCCGCCAAGGGGGTGTCCCAGGGCAATCGCCCCTCCGTTTGGATTCAGCTTCTGCGGGTCTGCGCCCGTTTCCTTCAACCAAGCCAGGGGTACAGGTGCAAACGCTTCGTTGACTTCAAAGATATCGATATCTTCGATGGAAAGACCTGACTTTTCCAAAGCCTTTTGCGTAGCCGGAATCGGACCCGTCAACATCAAAGTCGGATCTGAGCCGACAACCACCCGCGTATGTACTTTAAAACGTGGTTTCAAACCAAGTTCTTCTGCCTTACTTCTCTCCATCAACAGTAAGGCCGCAGCCCCGTCGCTGATCTGGCTCGAGTTCCCGGCATGGATCAGACCATCTTCTTTAAAAACGGGTTTCAATCCAGATAGGACCTCAACCGTCGTTCCAGCTCTTGGTCCTTGATCTGCCGTGACGTCAATCGGGTTGCCTTCTTTATCCCTACCTGTAACGGAAATGATTTCACGGTCAAAATAGCCCTCTTTTTGCGCGCGTATTGCCCTCTCATGGCTTTCAACAGAAAATGCATCACATTCCTCGCGTGTGATTTTCCACTTTTCGGCGATTCGTTCAGCTGAGAGTCCTTGGTTGATCACCTCATATTTATCAACATACTTTTGGCTCGTAGTCGCCCCTTGATAATTGAATCCCATCGGAACACGGGACATATTTTCCACACCACCCGCTACGACCACATCCATATCGCCTGATAGGATGGCTTGGGAAGCGAAGTGGACAGCCTGCTGGCTTGATCCGCATTGACGGTCGATGGTCGTTCCTGGCACTTCAATCGGATAACCGGCAATCAAGGCAGCCACACGGGCAATATCTCCAGCCTGCTCCCCGGCCTGTGTTACACAGCCTAAAATGACATCTTCAACGATGGCTGGGTCGATTCCTGCTTTTTCAACCAGTTTCCTTAACACTTCTCCAGCTAATTCGTCAGGACGAAAGTCCCACAGGACCCCATTCCTTCTGCCAACCGGTGTACGGATCCCCTCAACAATAACCACTTCACGCATCTAATCGCTTCCCTTCCATTCTTTTTTAGAGGCCAAGATTCTTAGCTATGATTTTTTTCATGATTTCATTGGTTCCTGCGTAAATGCTTGCTACAGGTATATCCCGGTAGCGCCTAGCAATCTTGTATTCTTCCATATAGCCATAGCCACCGTGAAGTTGCATGCATTCCGTGGAGATTTTCCTGGCGGTTTCCGTCAATCTCCATTTCACCATCGACACTTCAGTGACCACGTTTTCCCCTGCCATATGGTTTGCAATCAGTTGGTCCAGAAAAGCTCGGCCCATTTTGATTTCCGTTGCCATCTCGGCTATTTTAAACTGCGTGTTCTGGAACTGGCTCACCGATTTGCCGAATGCTTCACGGCTTTTCACGTATTCGATTGTATCCGCAAGCATGTCCTCCGATGCAGCTTGGGCACAGATTGCGACCACAAGGCGTTCCTGTTGCAGTTTCTCCATTAAATAGGTGAATCCCTTGCCTTCTTCACCAAGCAGGTTTTCCTTTGGCACCCGGCAATCCTCGAAAATGAGCTCTGCTGTATCCTGACAATGCAGGCCAAGCTTTTTCAACTTCCTTCCCCGTGAGAACCCGGGTGCATCTCGTTCCACTACGATCAATGAAACGCCTTTATGCTTCGGAACAGCATTTGGATCGGTTTTACAAGCTACGATAATCAAATCAGCATGGATGCCATTTGTGATGAATGTCTTTTGCCCGTTAAGAACATAATGATCTCCATCCAAAGTCGCCGTCGTTTTAATATTGGCCAAATCCGATCCCGTCCCCGGTTCCGTCATGGCGATAGCCGTAATCCTTTCCCCTGTCGTACATGCAGGAAGCCAGCGCCTTTTTTGTTCCTCGGTTCCATAGGCGGAAAGATAGGGTACCGTAATATCGCTATGAAGCCCGAAACCGATTAATCCCGAGCCCACCCTTTCCAGTTCTTCATTGATGATGACCCCAAAGCCCCAATCGACTCCTGACCCACCAAACTCTTCATCAAGATCAGGACAGAGAAAGCCTTGCTCGCCCATCTTCTCCCAGAATGACCGTGGGATGAGTCGCTCTTCTTCCCACTTTTCATAATGTGGAACCGCTTCTTTCTCTAAAAACTTCCGTAATGATTTACGGAAAATCTCGTGATCTTCTGTTAAGTAAGAATGCTTCATCTGTTCTCGCTCCTCTTTCTTTTCTCTTCTTCTATCATTACTCCGGTGTCATGGTCACCTTGGTGACATCCTGATGGCCCCGTCCAGCCGGATCGTTTCCCCATTCAGCATCGGGTTGGTTATGATGCTTTCCGTTAGCTTCGCGTATTCGTTTGGATACCCGAGCCTTGATGGGAACGGTACCGTTTTCCCAAGGGATGTCCTCGCTTCTTCCGGAAGCGAATCGAACATCGGTGTATGAAATAAGCCAGGTGCAATCGAGACGACCCGAATGCCAAAAGAAGCAAGATCCCTTGCTATCGGTAAGGTCATGCCGACGATTCCCCCTTTTGAGGCACTATAAGCAGCCTGCCCGATTTGGCCTTCAAAGGCAGCTACGGAAGCCGTATTAATGATCACGCCCCGTTCGCCCTCTTCATTCATCGGATTATGAACCATTTTCTCCGCGGCGAGACGTATGACATTAAACGTGCCGATTAAGTTGACCGTCACCACTTTTGAGAACGCTTTCAATTCATGTGTGCCTTTTCGACCGACGACCTTCTCGGCGATGGCAATACCCGCACAATTGACGACCGTGTTAATCGTCCCGAATGTTTCGATTCCTTGGTCCAGGGCGGCTTGGACACTATCCTCTTGCGTCACATCCGTTTTAATGAACAGGACGGAATCCCCTAATTCCTCGACCAGCCTGGCCCCTTTTTCTTCCGAGAGATCAAGGATGATCGCTTTCCCGCCTTTATGGATGATGTTTCGCACCGTTGCCTCACCGAGTCCTGAAGCCCCACCTGTCACTACTGCCACTGTCTCTTGAATATTCAAGTCCTCCACCTCTTTCCCTTTGTTTTTGAAGCTTATGATTCAACCTTCAAGTTATGAAGGGTTTTCTTAAAATCATGGATCATATATTCAAAATCCCGCTTCAATTCATCAAGTTCCCTCATTCGTTCATTGATTTCTTCTAATTTCTGTCCCGCTTTTTCTATCGTTCTCTCCAGTTGCTTGACCCCTGTTCTGTCCTGCTCGAAAAGGACCACAATGTCTTTTATTTCATCTAAAGAGAACCCATACTTCTTGCCACGCATGATGATTTTAAGCTGTGCGAATTCTTTCTTTCCATATACTCTGTTCCCTGTTTCGGTCCGCCTCGGCTTTAGCATGCCTAATTCCTCATAGTAACGCAGCGTCCTCGTCGTCAATTCAAACTCTTTGGCTAACTCAGAAATCGTGTACATCCTATAACCACACTTTACAAAGGGATTATTTACCTTTATCTTACCATTGACGTTAACGTAAACTTCAACAAATATTCATAAAATTTCATGAAATCAAAAGAAAAGGGTCGTTTTACCTGTTATACTAAAGATATATTCTTGTAAATGAAGGGATGGATCAACATGATCTGCTCGAAAATACTAGTTGCCTATGACGAATCTGAATTAGCTCTCAAGTCTTTGGAAAAAGCGATTGAATTAGCCAAGCTGGATCCAGCCATTGAAATTCATGCGATACACGCTGTAACGCTACCGATTCATCCAAGTATATATGGAAACGCTTTTCAAGAAATCGAGGAATCCATGCTGAAGTATGGAGAAGAAGTCATCTCAAAAGCGGATGCGCTATTATCGGAAATTCCGAATAAAACCCAGACATTTGTCGTGGAAGGCTCCGCCATCAAAACGTTATTGGAACATGCGAAATCCCAAAACTGCGACCTTATCATCATGGGTAGCCGCGGCTTAAGCGGGTTCAAGGAATTCCTGGGAAGCGTCAGTCATTATATCGTGCAGAACTCCCCTGTACCCGTCTTATTGGTTAAGTGATTACATAGTACGACTCGTTTTCAAAAAAGCTGGGCTCCTTGAGACCAGCTTTTCTGCTAGCTTGACAATAGGATGTAAACGGCAAAGAGATTCTTATTTTACAAACCCTTATTTCTATGGGTAAAATGAAAGTACTTTGAAGAGATAAGCAGGTGAAGCGATGGATATTAAGCATTTACAATACTTCATAGAAGTGACTAATTTTAACAGTTTCACTCGGGCAGCCGATCATTTATTCATTACTCAGCCGACCATCAGTAAAATGATCAAGAACCTGGAAACCGAACTTGGGGTTGAACTTTTCGATCGTTCCCGCAAGCAACTCGCTCTGACCGATGCCGGTCGGGTCGTATTAGAGCAGGCAAAATTGATTGATAAAGCCTTTCATAACTTGGAAACAGAAATGGATAATTTATTAGGCCTTAAAAAGGGACATATACGAATCGGTTTACCCCCGATTATCGATGCCTCTTTCTTCCCCCGAATTCTTAGCCGTTTTCATGAGGATTATCCCAATATCACCTTTCAATTGGTTGAAGATGGTTCAAAAAAAATTGAAGAGTCCGTTCAAAATGACCAACTGGATATAGGCGTAATCGTCCTGCCGACCAACACCGTTCTATTTCACCATTTTGCCTTTTTAGAAGAAGACATCAAGTTGATCGTTCATCCCTCCCACCCACTTGCTTCCGAGGATGAAATCGATTTGATAGATCTTCAACATGAGTCCTTTATCTTATTCAATAAGGATTATGTTTTGCGTGACCTCATCATTTCATCTTGTAAGGAATCAGGTTTTTCTCCACACATCGTTACCGAAAGCTCTCGATGGGACTTTATAGAAGAAATGGTTTTCTGCAAGCTTGGCATCGCCCTTTTACCAGAAAGCCTCTGTCGGTTGGATAGTCGTGTTAAGACCATTAAGGTTAAAAATCCATCACTGAGCTGGAACTTGGCATTCATTTGGAGTAAGGATCAATACCTTTCATACGCCGCAAAGGAATGGCTGAAATATACAAAGGAAGCATTGGCTAAAAAAGAGTGATCATACACCTTCAATAAGAAAATAATGTAAGCACTATCATAGATATGAGTTATCTTCATGATAACATCTAACCATTTTACTTTATTTACTTGCCGAGTTAGACTTGGTAGTGAGTAAAAAGCACTGCAATACCGATATATCGATATTTTCTGAAAGGAGATATTTATGATCACTTTATCTAGTGTCGATGAGTTACAAGCAACCGAAGAAGCGTTGGAAAAAATTAAATATTCATACCCCGAATTATTTAAAAAACTGCTTCATGTCGTTGCCTTAACACGAGCTTTCCAATTTAAATATCAATTTATGGGCACATTAATCATGGATGAAAACCCTAACGAATACACCCCTGAATTCGTTATGCCCTCCGTTATCACTTTATATAAAGAGGAAGTTCAAAAGTTAAAGAATGATCCGAATATCGAGGTTCTTCGACAAACCCTCTCCCAAAATGAAAATATTGGATATGCGAAAATCAGTATGCTAGTGCTCGGTAAAAGCCCTGAATCACTTTTAGGCGCTTCATACATTAAATAATACCCCCTGATATGTTCCTAAAAAAACCTCCCGTTTTCGGAAGGTTTTTTTTCTTTAGCTATACGTCAAAGGACTTTACTCAAAAATGCCTTCGTTCTTTCCTGCTGCGGATTGTCAAAAATCTCGCTAGGCACATTTTCCTCAACGATCAACCCTTCATCCATGAATATCACTCGATCCCCCACTTCTTTTGCAAATCCCATTTCATGTGTCACCACAACCATCGTCATGCCTTCTTTCGCCAATTGCTTCATGACTTCAAGCACTTCACCGACCATTTCCGGGTCTAGAGCGGATGTCGGTTCATCAAACAACATGATCTTTGGGCCCATAGCTAGAGACCTAGCAATGGCTACACGTTGCTTTTGCCCTCCTGACAAAGAGTCCGGATAGGCGTTCGCTTTATCCGAAAGGCCCACCTTATTAAGCAATTCCATGCCCGTCTTTGCTGCCTGTTCCTTGGAAACTTTACGCACTTTTATCGGCGCAAGCATGATATTTTCAAGAACCGTTTTATGCGGGAATAAGTTAAAATGCTGAAAGACCATGCCGACTTCCGTACGGATTTTATTGATATCGACTTTCTTATCCGTCGTATCAAGCCCCTCAATGTAAATGTGGCCACCCGTTATCGTCTCTAGCTGATTGATGCATCTTAGGAAAGTGGATTTCCCAGATCCCGACGGACCAATGACCACGACGACTTCCTGTGGGGCAACGGTTGCACTGATATTCTTCAATACCTCATTGTCACCAAATGACTTATTTAAATTTTCCACCTTGATCATTCTGTTTTCAACCTACTTTCAAGTCTATTTAGTACGAAACTTAGAACGAGCGTCAGGCAAAGATAGATGAAGGCACAGGCCAAATATGGCTCCCATACTTTAAAATACTGACTGCCCATCGCTTTTCCCCAATACATCAATTCCGGGGCAGCAATGACACAAACCAAGGAAGAATCTTTCAATAAAACGATGAATTCATTACCTAGAGGAGGAATCATACGTTTGAATGCTTGTGGAAGGACAACGGAAATCATGGATTGAGTGTGCGTCAAACCTAAAGAACGTGCCCCTTCCATTTGTCCTTTATCAATGGATTGAATTCCGGCCCTGAATATTTCAGCAATATATGCCGCTGCATTTAAAGACAGTGCAATGACTCCCGCTGCGACGGCATTCGTTTCGCCGGTAAAGAAAGGAACCACCCCAAAGTGGATCAAGAAAATCTGGACCAGTAATGGTGTCCCCCGGAAAACCGTGACATAGCAGTAAAATGGAAAGGCGAGCCATTTATTTCTTACAATCTTCCCTAATCCAATCAGCAATCCTAGAAACGTCCCGATTAGAATCGAAGAAACGGATAGACCAATCGTAAGCAACGTCCCCTTCAATAAGAAAGGCGCATATTCAAAAATAATATCCCAACGAAAACCCATTCTATGTACCTCCTAAAGTCCAAAAAAACTGCGTAACTTCACACGTAAAGTTACGCAATTTTTCTCATAACCTATATTATTGTTGTGCTTTTACCGTCTCGATATCTGGATCTGTGCCAAACTGTTTTTTATAGATTTCGGCGTACTTGCCATTATCGAGCATGGTATTGATCGCTTTATCGAAATCGGCCTTTAACTCACTGCCTTTAGGGAATAGGACTCCATAAAACTCCTCTTCAAAGCTGCTGCTGTCTTCCACGACCTTCAACTTTTGATCAGGATTATTTTTTACGTACTCTTCAACGACCGTATTATCCGCCACGACCGCTTCAGCCCCACCCTTGAGCAATTCCTGAATGGCTAAGTTATTATTCTCGAATTTCTTGATATCTTTATGGTTTTTCCCAAGAAGGGCTTCCACCGCTTCTTGACCCGTTGTACCTGTTTGGACAGCTATCTTCTTCCCTTTCAGATCTTCTCCCGATTCCACATCACTTTTTTCGGGAACCAAGATTTTATTAGTGGAAAGGAAATAAGGAACCGAAAAATCATACGATTGTTTTCTTTCATCATTCACTGTAATTGCCGATACAGCTAAATCTGCTCTTTTTGATTCAATCTCCACAAAAATCGGATCCCAACCTACATGCTCAATCTCGACTTTATACCCAGCTTCCTTCGCTACGGCATTGATAAAGTCAACATCGAATCCGACGATTTTATCACCTTCGAGGTATTCAAAAGGCGCATATGCCGCATCCGTCACGATTCTAAGCGTCTTTTCCTTCGGCCCTTCATCACTTGTAGTGGAAACTTCCTTTTCCTTGCCACATCCTGTCATGATCAAAAGCAAAGAAGATATCACGACCAACATGTATACAGATACCCTTTTCAACATAATCCCCTCTTTTCTCCCGTAAACTCTCACTCAAAATAGTCTAATAATTTAGACTTGAATGATTATTCAGTATTTTTTACTTAAAAATAGTATACGTTTTTTTGAGTTTTCATGCAATAAAAAGTAAAAAAATAACTTTAGTAGAATACAAGTTTATTACAGTAAATGACAAAATCGAGTATCATAATGGACTTTGAACATGTGAGCAATCGATTCATCTTCTTTTTCCATAAAAAATAGAAAATTATATTGAAAACGAATATAAAAAAATAAGCAACCACCCATTTAGAGGGTTGCTGCTTATTATGGTTCGTCCAGTGCACGGTTAGTTTCTTCATCAATATCTAACATATCCAATAGGAAGATAAAGATTGGTATCCCGATGATCAATCCCCAAATTCCAAGGAAGTGTTCGGAAAACAGTAAGATCATAAACGTGAAGAACGTAGGAAGATTTGTTTTGGCCGACATGAATTTCGGGTTCAAAATATAGCTTTCAAGCGCATGAATCACCACAATCATGATCAACACTGCAATGACCTTTGGCATGCCTCCGATACTATAGGCAATCATGCTTAGTGGAATCAAGGAAATAATGACCCCAGCCACTGGAATCAAACCAAGGAAGAAAATCATGATCCCCAAACCAATTAACTGTGGAAAACCAAGAATCCATAAGAACGCAACGGATAGAATGGCATTCGTAATGGCAATTAGGAATTGAACCTCAATGACTTTTCCGAATGAGTTAACGAACTTCACACCGAAATGTCCAATATTAATGAAGAAGGAATTGAATTTCCCCCGCTTAAACTTGGAAGTGAAGCGGATGATTTTATCCTTTTCCAACAAGAAAAACAAGCTAAGCAGTATAGAAATGAAGATTTGAAACGCCAGTTTTCCAAAGTCAGATATATAAAGATAGAGCGTATTCATCTGCTTTTGAAGATCCAGAGGTGATTCAAGTTCATTCATTAAACTAATGGCATATTGAATGACCTTGCTATCAGGCGGATGTTGAAAGAAGAATACAATCTGCGTAATCAGCTCAGTAAATTGTGTCGTAATAACCGGCAAGTACTTATAAAGGACGATAGCTAAAGAAGCAATGAACACTATATAAATGAAACTTATGACCACTTTGGAATTGATGGGCATCACTTTTTTCAGATGAAGCATGATGAACTGTTCAAGCCTTCCCATCAGGAAAGTGAAAACAAATGTGAATAAAACGATATTGACCATACTTCCGATGCTTACAAGAAATAAAAACAGCACAAGTAAGGTAATGAATCTTGAAAATCCTTCGCTTTGTAAATACTCTTTTACCACTTACCTATCTCCTATCTACCATTTTGCCGTAATCTATCTTTGTATTTATTATTTTACACGGAATGGAGGAAATCTACTACAAATACCTTCCAAAAAATAATAATTTGAAATATCTTGCCCGGACTCCCTCAAAAGCCCCGTCTTTGTATTAACTATAACCGGTACAAAAAAGGGATGCACCTATTATGCATCCCAATCAAGAAGACTTAGTCTTCGTCCTTAATGTCTAGATCTTCCGGAATCGGTTCATTCGCCAATTCTTCGACTAACATTTTATATTTCTCCAGCTGTTCAAAGTGCGTCTTGAACTGGTCCTTATAGATCAATACTACACCCTCGCCGTCATCCACCACTCTAATTTTTCCTTGTAAGATTAAACTTTCGACATATGGTATGGACACCGATAAATAATCAGCCGTTTCCTCTACTGTTAAATACACGTTTTCGTCACTCCTACTACTATCTTTATAGCTATTATACCAGTAGTTCACTTTTTCTGCTTTTCTCCTATTGCCCAATATCCTCCATCCATTTGAAAAGGGCCTTTCCCAGATTGAGAAAGGCCCTTCTATTATTTCACTGTCACTTTGACCGTTTTGGCATTTCCGGCCTTATCGGTTGCCACAACCGATAACTTTGTCTTTTTCTTTTGTTTTTTCATCGTCACTTTATATTTGCCATTTTTATCGGCTGTCGCCTTTCCAAGAACCTTGGATCCCACTTTAACCTGCACGGTTGCTTTGGCCTCTGTTTTACCGGAAACCGATTTACTTGAACTCGTCACTGCGCTGACTGTAAGCGTTTTGGGTGCCGTCACGTCTTTTACCGTCGTTTTGACCGGGGTGGTCTGGTACTCTTTGCCACCCACGGTTCCTGTAGACCAAACAGAGACTTTAGTTCCGGCTTTTTGTTTACCAATCGTGACAGAATACTTGCCGTTCGCTTTTATCTTTGCTCCCTTTTTATTGACAACTTTATTATTGACCTTCACATATACTGTGGTATTCGGTTCAGCTTCCCCGCTTATCTTTGTATCCTTATCTCCGACCTTTTTGATGGTCGGCCCAGACATGGTTGCGCCTACTGCGTATTCTTCCTGGCTTTTTAAACTCCCTGTGTCTTTCACTTTAATATAATATGTTCCCGGAGATACGGAATAGAGTTGAGTATCCGCTTGATCTACACGGTTGGAACTTTCCAGGCTCACCGCTTTATTCTTGGCATTATATAAAGAAAAATCTAGCGAACTATTAAACTCCGTAGCAGCCACCACATATAAGAAACCATAATGCTTCACTTTGATTTTATAATAATCTACATCGTTCGCCTTATTGAAAATCCCCAGACCAAATTGTTTCAGGCTTATCGAGTTAGACTTTTTAATCGTATTATTCGGTTCTTTTTCAATGAGATACTCACTTGCCATCTTCTTGTATGACTGATTATGTACACGCTCGAAAGGACTTTTCAGGCCTGGTCCCTTTTCAACTGAAACTGTAGCGGCTCCAACCGCCCCTAAATTAAACGAAAATAGACTGAATACCAATGCCAGAATAAAAACAAATGATTTTTTCATAGTTCTCTCCCTTTTTAATAAAGTAAAAGATTTTCTTCTTTTCCCCTTGTCTCTACCCACATACAAAAAGAAAATAAACCCTACTTTACCAAAAATATACTAATAATTATTCTGTGCGTAAAGGGACTAAAGCCCGATATGTCCACCTTATTTCCTGGTTCGTAAATATCAAGGAAAATAAAATGCGTTTATACCTTATAAACCAAACCCATAAAATGTAAAATGGTGTTAATGTAGGAGTTCTATAGACTAGGAGGATTGAAAAAATGACCTTATTTTATGTCATGCTTGCAGCCATTTTCGCGATTATTGTGGTTATCCTGGTAAAACGAAGAAGCGAGCCGGTCAGAATGGAACGGTATCAGCAAGAATTCCGGAGAAGGTATGAGGAGACGTTGGACATAGGCGGGAATGCTATCGTATCGGAAGCCTTAATAGAAAAGCTAAATCAAGCCATGGAAATCGAGTATATGGAAAAGGTCAATACCGATTTCCGTATAAGACACCCACGTTATACACAGGGGAATGTCAACGAGTTATGGCGGGAATTAAAACGGTACTTCATCATGACGGCCGTGTTCGGTAAAATGGAAATGTTTCATGCCACCGTCGATGAACTCTGGCATATCATGCTGGATGATAAACAGAAATATGATAGGTTCTGTCGGGACTTCCTTGGCCAGATGATCCTACATCATCCCCACACAGAGCCTGTCTTTAAACCAGAGGAACGGACACTGTTCGACTTTTACTATGTCCATCTGTTCACTATTGATTCGCCCTCGATTCTAACTTGGGGAAAGTTCTTCAAACATGATAAAGCAACCTCCTTGCTCCACGATTTCGAAACACTGGAAGTTGACCAGTTAAAGGAAAAATACATGCGAAAACCGACGAGTGTGGAAGCGGAAGAAACTTTTGATAGGTTCTCGGGCCTCATAAAAAGTGACCGCACAGAACGGAGTGTGGATTGGCAAAAACGGTACAATCAAATGGATTATGCTGCACCCGCTTACTTCATTTATGCAAGTGCGGATGCATGTGATTCGGACTTCAAGCATCTGTTTGGTGACGATCCCGCTCACGGTTCCCATTCTGGAAATGTAGGTACCGACAGTCATGGCAGTGTTCATGATAGTGGATCTGATTCCTCGAGTTGTTCTTCCTGTAGCTCGTGCTCTTCATAAAAACAGCACCACCGTTTGTTAGATGGTATCTAGGTGCTGAACACTCTTTGTCCAATCAATAAAGTACCCGTTACCATTTCACCTTCCCCAACCCATTTAAAAATGCCTCCTTTTACTCAAGGAGGCATTAATGGATATCAGTTTTGCTTATTCATGTTCCAGTTTCTTCACCTGTACTTTTACATCAAGCGTTTGGTTCCCACCTCTGTAAACTCCCTGTAACGGGCTGACATCTGAATAGTCCCGCCCAGCGCTAAGACAAATGTGATTTTCAAGTGCCTCTACATTATTCGTAGCATCGAGCCCAATCCAGCCGATACCAGGAGCCATGAATTCAACCCACGCATGGGAGGCAGCATCACCAATCAGCTCCGAGTTTTCACCGACGTAGAGATAGCCGCTTACATATCTGGCCGGAATCTTCCTGGCTCTAAGAACGCCCAGCATAATATGAGAATAATCCTGACATACGCCTTTTTTCAAGTCAAACGCTTCATTAGCCGTTGTGCTTACATTAGTCGATTCTCCGTCATAGTTCATGACCTCATGAAGATACCTCATTAACTGAAGGGAGAATTCAACTGGATTTTCAATATCACCTACCGCTTGGATAACTTGGTCGATTTGATACTGATATAAGAAGGTATAGCTTGTTTCGTTTAAAAAACTCTTATAATGATCATGAAATAATTCCGAATGAAAGATATATCTCATTTCTGGAGAATACTCGATTTGTCGAATAAATGGCGACCTTTGAATACTGACAATGGAGGTCGTCTTGACTTCCAACTTCGTATGTTTTTGAGGGATAAAGAAACTCTCCACGTGATTCCCCCATAAATCCACATGTTCCTTTGGCATAGATACAGGTGTGATTTCATTTTTATAAGATAATAAACGCTGACATTCATCCGTCCTAGGCTTCAAACGAATGGTATTCATACTTTGGTCTACTGCTGTATCATAGTAAAAAGTATTTACATGTTCAACTTCATATTTCATGGCCATTTCTCTCCCTGATACTATGGTTTTACTGTCCTGTAAGAGGAAGGGTTTTTTCTGGGAATGCTCCCTTTCATTTTACAGGATCAGCTTCTAAGTAATACGTTTCGGAGAATAACTTTCCAAATTCCAGGCACTGGCTATAAGCCGAATCAATAAAAACCCCAATCTCTTCCGTATTCAGTTTTTTGATGTCCACATCTTTGAATTCACTGATCATATTGTCAATGGCCGCATACATCTTCCAAGAATAATGGGCCACCTTTTCACCTTCAAGTCCTTTAATAACTTCTCTGACATGTTCCATGCAATAACAGAGGGAACGAGGAAAGCTATGATCGGATATCATGAATTGCAGGACAAATTTGGGTTCCATCAAAGGTCTGAATTTCTTAGTAAAGTCCTCATATCCATTAATGAGCTGTAGACTTGTACGCCAGTCCAATTCTTGCCCTTCCAAGTCACCATATGGAACGGATTGTCGATACATCATCTGCATGACAAGAGCTGTTTTTTCAGCCCGTTCCAGCCATTTTCCTATCTTAATAAAATGATAAGGTAAATCTCGTGACATGGTAGAATCTATTATTCCAGTCGCAATCATTGAAGTGGTTTTAATACGCCTGATATAGGAATGAATCTCTTGGATGGAGTAATCCTCCCTTGCTTCGGCATTTTCTTGCTCTAAGTAAAACTCATTCCATACCTCCCAAAGCATGTTAGGGATTCTATCTCTTGTCATCTTGGCATTTTCTCGAATATTCTTGGTCATCCTCGATAGCGAATTGAAGTTATCTTTTGAAAAGGCCAAATAATGGACGACATTTTTCATCGTAATTTCTTCATAAAGAGAATCGAATTCCTCTTTATCCCCACAAATCCCGATGATCGCTTCCAAGTCATGTTTGACCAGGATTTCATGCTCGGATGCCTCTAGCATTTTTATTAACTGAACCTCAAGGATATCTGCATTACTTTCCATCCGTTCACAATTCCTTGCCATCCAAAATAAAGAATCGGCTACACGACTAAGCATGCTGCATCTCCTCCTTTAACACCCAGGTATCTTTTCCGCCCCCGCCCTGTGAGGAGTTCACAACGAGTGATCCTTCCTTTAAAGCCACTCGCGAAAGTCCGCCAGGCAGTACATGTACTTGTTCCCCCTTCATGACGAATACGCGTAAATCTACATGGCACGGGTAGAATCGGCCTTTTTGGTACGCCGGGGCCCGTGATAATTTAATGGTAGGCTGTGCTATGTACTGATAAGGATTTTCAATGATTTTCTGACGGAATACTTCCCTCTCTTCCTCGGTAGCATGGGGTCCGATTAGCATATCGTAGCCACCAGAAGCCCCTACATTCTTCACGACGAGTTCATCCAACCTTTCAAGAACCCACTCCCTCTGGATTGGATCGCTTAACAGGTAGGTATCCACGTTTTTAATGATCGGTTCTTCCTTCAAATAATATCGAATCATATCCGGTACATAGGAATATATCGCTTTATCATCGGCCACACCGTTTCCAATCGCATTCAAGATGGAGACATTCCCCTCTTTATAAGCAGCAATCAATCCCGGCACCCCGAGTAACGAATCTTCACGAAACGCCTCCGGATCAAGAAAATCATCATCTATACGGCGATAGATGATATCCACCCTTTTTAATCCCCGAATGGTTTTCATGTAAACCATGTTGTCTTTCACGATCAAATCTCTTCCTTCTACAAGCTGGATATTCATTTGTTGTGCTAGAAATACATGATCATAATAAGCCGAATTATACATTCCGGCTGTTAAGAGGACTGCTCTAGGTTCAGTGTTTTTCGAGATGTTATTTGGCACATGCGCTAATAAGGAGTGCTGTAAATGAGCAATTTGATTTTCAAGTGTGTTGAGAGAATGTTCAGAAAAAAACTCGGGGTAAACCTGACGCATAACATAACGATTTTGATACACATACGAAAGTCCTGAAGGATTTCGTAGATTATCCTCAAGAACTCGATATTCACCATGTTCATCTTTGATTAGATCGATTCCTGCCAAGAAGATATGATTTTGTAAAGGGCTATCAACCCCGCCTACCTGTTTATAGTAGTAATACGGGCTATTTTCTACCAGATGCTTCGGAATAATATTATCTTTTAAAATTCGTTGATCATGATAGATATCATCCAAAAAGTGATTAAGTGCTTCGACTCGTTGAATCATGCCTTTTTCAATCACTCCCCATTCTTCAGCAGGGATGATAATTGGTATGAAGTCAAACGGCATGGTGCGCTCCGTTCCGCTTTCTTCCCCGTACACCGTAAAAGTAATTCCCTGTCTTAAAAAACTGAATTGAGCTGTTTCATGCTTTTCCCTATACTCTTCTTCTGAAAACTGTTGAAGAATTGAATGGAAGTATCGATAGTGGTCTTTTGGCTCTCCATTTTCCTGAAGCATTTCATCGAAAAAGGAGCCCGTTTCATAAGTTTTGAACAATGCTACACGCCTCCAAAAAATGTTATGTAAAGAGTAATGACTATTTAATTACGACAATTTTCATGGGATATCCTTCTTTTCTAACAATATTTTTACTAATAATTTAGATTTTTCTAATAATTGTAGATTGGTACCGTTTACATTTCTTCCTTTATAAATTTACAAGAAAAAAACTAATAGGTTGCCCTATTAGTTCCAGTTTGTCGACAAAAGGGGTCCGGAATGATTTCATTCCGGACCCCTTTTTGATATTTTCTTGAAATTTCGCTCAAAATTTAGAATATAGGT
>NZ_JBNNML010000016.1:0-53159 GCF_050272735.1 Peribacillus sp. NPDC046944 | reverse complement strand
AGAAATGTTTGACTTGCTCATTTTGCTTTTTTATAGTGTGTGCTCACTCAAAATTTACGTTGGCGCTTTGTTTTGTTCAGTTTTCAAAGAGCAATACCTTACGACAGCTTATTTATTATAACATCTTGTTAACTCAGAGTCAAGAACTTTTTAAAACTTTTTCGAAGTTTGTAATCCGTGTGAAACTCGTTCGTAACAACAGATATAAATATAACATCATTACGCAAACTGCGCAATACCTTTTTTAAAGTTTTTTTGAAATAGCAAAAGTTTTTATTTAAAAGCTAAAAATCAAACCCTAACAACCTAACAAAATTATAATCAAAAAACAAAAAACCGATTTAGAACAGTGTGCCATGAGTCGCTGCTCATATACACACTTCCTAAATCGGTTCTGATTCACCGGTTTTCCTTATGGCTTAACGATGTCTCATTAACGGGAATAACAGGACATCACGAATCGAAGGCGAATTCGTCAGCAACATAACCAGACGGTCGACCCCAATTCCCAATCCTCCGGTTGGCGGCATACCATATTCTAAAGCCTCCAAGAAGTCCTCATCCATTTCATGAGCTTCGTCATTTCCTTGCTCACGCTCTTTCAATTGTGCCTCAAAGCGTTGGCGTTGATCAATTGGATCGTTTAATTCCGTGAATGCATTCGCATGCTCTCTTCCCACTATGAACAATTCAAATCGATCAGTAAATCGATCATCCTCTGGGTTTTTCTTCGCTAAAGGTGAAATTTCTACTGGGTGTCCATAGATGAATGTAGGTTGGATTAACTTATCTTCTACTTTTTGTTCGAAGAATTCGTTAACGATATGACCAAATTCCATGGACTCTTTCACTTCAATCCCATTTTCCTTCGCAAGTTGTTGCGCTTCTTCTTTGCTCATAGTAGTCCAAAAGTCTACACCAGTATATTCTTTTACAGCATCAACCATATGGAGTCTTTTCCACTCTGGTTTTAAATCGATCTCATATTCTCCGTACTGGATAGTTGTGGTTCCAAGAACCTCTTGTGCAATATGGGCAACCAAGTTCTCTGTCAAGCTCATGATATCCTTATAATCCGCGTACGCCTCGTATAATTCAATAAGTGTGAATTCCGGGTTATGTCTAGTGGAGACCCCTTCATTCCTAAATACTCTACCGATTTCATAGACTTTCTCTAAGCCGCCGACAATCAGGCGTTTCAAGTGAAGTTCAATGGCAATCCTTAAGTTTAAGGGCATATCCAATGCATTATGGTGAGTCAGGAATGGGCGTGCAGCCGCTCCACCTGCTACAGAGTGCAATAGCGGTGTTTCCACTTCCAAATATCCTTGATCGTCTAAGTAACGTCTCATAGCCTGCACAATACGACTGCGCATGATTAAAGTGTTTTTACTTTCTTCATTTGTAATTAAGTCAACATAGCGTTTCCGGTAACGCTCCTCTACATCCTTCAAACCGTGGAACTTATCGGGAAGTGGGCGCAATGCTTTAGAAAGGAACACATATTCTTTAGCTTTAATGGAAAGTTCGCCGACTTTCGTTTTAAAGATGACACCCGTGATTCCCACGATATCACCAAGATCCGTTTGATTGAAAATTTGGTATGACTCTTCTCCAACCTTATCTAAGCGGACGTATATTTGGATTTGGCCACTTATATCTTGTATATTGGCAAAACCAGCTTTCCCTTTACCACGTTTGGTCATGACACGACCTGCAATGGTAACTTCTATTTCTTTCTCCTCTAACTCTTCTTTTTCCAATGCACCATATGCATCAACAATCTCCTGCGAAGTATGGGAACGCTCGAACCTACTGCCGAACGGGTCTTGTCCATTGTCAATCATAGCCTGCATTTTGTCGCGTCTTACCTGCAGTTGGTCATTCAATTCTTCATGACTCACGAAAATCATCTCCATCTCTATTAATCAAAGCCTCATATAACTATTTGAACTTTCTAATTGCATACCTATTTATTCTTACATAAAGTAAAGGATTTCAACAGCTTTTTATCTTAAATTCTAATATATGGACAGATAAAAACTGCCAGGTTCACTGGCAGTTTTCGATAAACGTATTATAGAAAAACAGGAAGGTAATGTCAAACATCAAACCATTTGGATGTTTTGTTCCCTCGCTTCACATTCATCAACGAGTCCATACAGAAGTCGCGTAACATCTTCTCTAGTCTCACATTCATTAATACCTTTACGTGCTTTTGCATTGCCTTTGACACCTTTAAGGTACCAGGCAGCATGCTTGCGCATTTCACGGACAGCAACATGCTCATTTTTCAACGCTATCAGACGATCCATATGAAGAATGCATACATCCATCTTTTCACGGACTGTCGGCTCATCCATCAATTGTCCAGTTTCCAAATACTTCACTGTCCTGTATATCATCCACGGGTTCCCTAAGGCCGCCCGACCAATCATGACTCCATCAACGCCAGTTTCCTTTAGCATTCTTTCAGCATCTTGCGGGGTTTCCACATCACCGTTTCCAATCAAGGGAATGTTAATGGAATTTTTCACTTCTCGAATAATGTCCCAATTAGCTTTCCCTTCATACAATTGAACCCGGGTTCTGCCATGAAGGGAAATTGCCTTGCCCCCTGCACGTTCTACCGCTTTGGCATTCTCAACAGCAAATACATGTTCATCATCCCAGCCAATGCGCATTTTAACAGTAACAGGTTTATCTACGGCATCCACAACTGCCGAAACCATCTCATATATCTTATTTGGGTCAAGTAACCATCTTGCACCGGCATCACATTTCGTGATTTTCGGGACAGGGCATCCCATGTTGATATCAATGATGTCTGCCGTTGTATTTTTATCTACAAACTTCGCTGCCTCAACTAGATTTTTCTTTTCACCACCAAAGATTTGCAAGCTTAGCGGTTTTTCTCTTTCATCTATATAAAGCATATTCAGCGTTTTGGCATTTTGAAGAACGATTCCCTTGTCACTTACCATCTCTGCGCATACCAATCCTGCACCGAACTCTTTGACAGTCAAACGAAAAGCCGAATTACATACCCCCGCCATCGGAGCCAGAACTACCCGGTTCTTCATTTCAATATCGCCTATTTTTAACACATCGTGACCCCCTATACCACTCTTTCATTTATCCTCAAGTGGTTGCAGATCCTCAATTGAAACTTTAAGAACATCCACCACTTCTAGTAAAAATTCCTCTGTGGGATTTCGGTTCCCTCTTTCAACTTCACCCAACAAAGAAACAGAAACACCCATCTCTTTTGCGAACTCCTCTTGGGTAAAACCTTTTAACTTTCGAAAAGCGCGAATACGCCTTCCCCATTTTTCAGCTTCCATAATCGAACTCCTTCTTTATCCGGAATCTTTTCAAGCAGGTCGCTCAAGGATGTATTCATTTTCGGAAGAATTATATCTGATTCCAATTCCATTAAAGGAATAATCACAAATGCTCTTTCATGCATCCGAGGATGAGGGATTGAAAGAATCTCCGTCTCAACATTTTCATGATTATATAACAAAATGTCAAGGTCTAACGTACGAGGACCCCATCTAACATTCCTTTTTCTTCCTAATTCTTGTTCAACTTGCATGCATGCTCGCAATAAGTCCTCTGGTGTTAAATCGGTTTCCACCTTAATGACAGCATTCAAAAAACAATCCTGGTCAGTATATCCGACAGGGTCCGTTTCATATAATGATGAACAAGAGACAAGTTTAATATGTGGATCTTCACTCAATAATTGGAAAGCCCTTTGAAATGTATCGAAGCTCTCCCCCATGTTCGAACCAATTGATAGATACGATATATTTTTCATTTTAGCGTCCCCTTACAATCTCTATGGCAACCGATTCATAGTGTCCTGCTATAGGAGGATCTGGTTTATATATCTTCACTGTACACACCATGATCTTCGGAAACTTGGTGAGTAACTCCGATGCAATCCTTTCTGCAACAGCTTCCACCAGCTTGTACGGTTCCCCTTCAACGATACCTTTACAGACTTCATATAATTCACCATAATTAATGGAGTCTTCGAGATTATCGCTCATGCCCGCATTGGCCAAATTCGCTTCTACAGTCAGATCCACCCTAAATCGCTGGCCAAGCTTTGTTTCTTCCGGAAATACACCATGGTATCCGTAGAATTCCATCTTATTCACAAATATCTTATCCATTAAACTCACCTTTTCCTATAAGAGCATCCATCATTTTAGCTGTACGTCCCATTTCCTTTACATCATGCACCCGGACCATTTGGCAGCCCTGAAGAATCCCATGACATATCGTTGCTGCCGTCCCTTCCAAACGTTCATGTGCCGGTAGATTAAGAACTTGTCCGATCATGGATTTTTTCGATGTAGCGAGCAGTACTGGATACCCTAGTGATACCAGCTTATCAAGATTCCTCATCATTTCCAAATTCAGTGTCAAATCTTTTGCAAACCCGATACCTGGATCTAGAATGATATTCTCATCCAAGACTCCCTCTTTCTTTACAATCCTAATGCTTTCGAATAGATCTTGCAAAGAATCACGGATAAATTGTTGGTACTCCATATTGTCTCGGTTGTGCATTAAAATAATCGGAACTTGGTACATAGCCGCTACCTTTGCCATATGTGTATCTGCTTTTGCTCCCCAAATATCGTTCAGGATGTGCGCTCCTGCTTTCAATGCCGCTTCTGCAACTTTGGACTTGTACGTATCAACGGAGATAGGAATTTCAAAAGTACGGGAAATCGCTTCAATGATAGGTACGACACGTTCCATCTCTTCCTCATCCGTTATCCGTTCATAATTAGGCCGAGTCGACTCACCACCGATGTCCAAGATATCCGCACCATCTTCAACCATCTGCTCAGCATGTCTTAATGCAGCATCTACCCGATTATATTTTCCTCCATCGGAAAATGAATCAGGCGTAACATTTAAAATCCCCATAATTAAAGTCTTTTTGCCGTAATCCAATTCTAATGAACCGCATTTGATCTTCGATGTACTAGCTAATGACATAGGACGTTCTCCTTCATTAAAAAATCTACGTATATATATGAGTTTACCTATATACCCAGGCAAAGCGCAAGCACCTTAAAATCCAGAACCTCATTACTACACAAAAAAGAGAAGCAAAGCACCATAGAGGTGCTTTGCTTCTCGGTTAACTTTTACTCTTATTCAAAGTTATACAAAGGTGTACTTAGGTAACGCTCACCATTACTTGGAATGATTACAAGGACTTTCTTGCCTTTTCCTAGTTTCTCAGCAACTTTAACAGCGGCAGCGATAGCCCCACCGGATGAAATACCACCTAGGATACCTTCTTCTTTTGCAGCACGACGGGCGTATTCAAAAGATTCATCCGTGTTTACTTGAATAACTTCATCATAAAGATCTGTGTTTAAAATGCTAGGAACGAATCCTGCACCGATCCCTTGAATTTTATGTGGGCCAGGGTTTCCTCCTGACAATACAGGTGAATCGGCAGGCTCTACAGCGTAGATCTTAATATCAGGATATTTTTCACGAAGTACTTCACCTGCACCAGTAATCGTACCACCCGTTCCAATTCCTGCGATAAATGCATCCAGGCCATCTTCACCAAACGCTTCAATGATTTCTGGACCGGTAGTATTACGGTGAACTTCAGGGTTCGCTTTATTTTCGAATTGTTGTGGAATGAAGTATCCGTGTTCTTTAGATAACTCAGTCGCTTTAGCAATGGCACCCTTCATTCCTTCAGGTCCAGGCGTTAGAACTAAATCAGCTCCATAAGCACGAAGCAAGTTGCGACGTTCCAAGCTCATCGTTTCAGGCATTACAAGGATTGATTTATACCCTTTTGCTGCAGCTACCATCGCAAGGCCAATCCCAGTGTTACCACTTGTAGGCTCAATGATCGTATCGCCTTGTTTAAGATCTCCACTTTTTTCTGCGGCTTCGATCATAGCAAGAGCGATTCTGTCTTTAACGCTGCTCCCTGGGTTAAAATATTCAAGTTTCAAATAAATATCTGCACTATTTTCGTTTTGAAGCTTGTTTAATTTTACTATAGGCGTTTGCCCGATTAATTCCGTTACTGAATTAACTATACGTGCCATGTTCTCCACTCCTTTTATTAATACCGAGTATGTTTATTGGTTTTATTAATTTAAAGTTACCAGTTTCACTAGTTCGTTGTCAATGTTTATCTGCAATTTTCTAAATTTTCTTTTATATCCTTTTACCTACTTTTGATCTTCTGATCCATATACCCAATCTACATCAAACTCATCCCAGAAAATCTTACCGGATACCGGCGCCTGGATTTGTTCCAAGGCTTTTTGGCGGCGTATTTGCTCTTTTACTTCCTTATACGAGTATTGCCTACCGTCAATTTTCTCATGTAAATAGAGAACAGCCCATCCTTCATCCGTCTCAACCGGTTGGCTCCAATTTCCCACCTTTAACTTTTCGGCAGCGGAAATATATGCTTTCGAGATTTGTTCATTATCCTGCGATATATACCCCATGTCTCCCCCTTGATTTGCTGTGAATTCATCAAGAGATTTCTCCATGGCTAACACAGGAAATGAAACGCCTTTATTCAGTTCTTTTATTATTTGCTCTGCTTGAGCCTTAGTCGATGTAGTTATTTGAGAAATATGATAGGTAGTGGGTATTCGATAGATGTCCTTATTATTCTCATAATAGTCCTCCATGGTCGCTTCGGAAACTGTGACATCCTTTGTAAGCAGCTTCTCGAGCAGGAGATTCGATTGAATTTCCTGCTTCCATTGGGCTTTGCTTTTACTTAGATTCTGACCAGCAGTTCCATACATCGTTTTCATCATCTTCAGTTCCCGATCCACTTCATCTTCGGATATGGTCACTTTGTATTTTTTCGCTGCTTGTCCCACTACTTCTTTATCAACCATTTCCTCAAGCACGTCTTTACCATATCGTTTTTCAAGTTCATTGATCCATGCTTCCCGGGAAATATCTTTAGAGCCAATCTTCGCTGCCGTTTCCTCTCCTAAAGTGATTTTGGAAGCGATGAATGGCCAGATGACAAAGATTAGGATTGTCAATAGGTTCAACAAGGCAAGACCAGCAATGATTGCCCTAAGCTTTTGTTTAGACAAAACCCTTTTCTCCCGTCTTTTTTTATTTTTGTGTTTCCTTTTCTAGTTCTTCAAGGTCCTCTTTGGAAAATTGGTATGTCTCATTACAGAAATGGCATTGGGCCTCTGCCTGTCCTTCCGTCTCGATGATATCCCTGATTTCCTCTTGCCCGAGGCTTATTAAGGCATTAGAAATCCTTTCCCTTGAACATGGGCATGAGAATTCTACATCTATTTTTTCTAGAACCTGTACATTTCCTTCCCCTAATAGTTCTGTTAGGATTTCTTCCGGAGTTAAACCATTTTGAATCATTTTAGAAACAGGAACGATGGTGCTTAGACGTTGTTCGATTTTCGTAATCGTTTCGTCAGAAGTACCGGGCATTAGTTGGATGATGAAACCACCCGCGGCTAGAATCGAGTTATCAGGATTCACTAATACGCCCACTCCCACCGAGGAAGGTACCTGCTCTGATGTTGCAAAATAATACGTGAAGTCTTCACCTAATTCTCCCGAAACTAGAGGAACCTGCCCAGAAAAATTATCACGTAAACCAATGTCTTTCACGACGGTTAATAACCCCTCGGTTCCAACCGCTCTTCTGACATCCAATTTTCCTTGTTCATTTAAATCAAAGTGAGTTTGTGGGTTCGTTACATATCCACGCACTTCCCCCTTTGCATTACTATCAACAAGAATGGAGCCTATAGGTCCTCCGCCCTCGATTTTAATCGTAAGCTTTTCTTCACCTTTCAACATGGCACCCATCATTACTCCGGCAGTCATAGCGCGCCCAAGTGCAGCCGATGCTGTCGGCCAGGTATAATGCCTCCGTTGCGCTTCCCCTACAGTTTCTGTTGTGGAGACCGCATACGCTCGCACTTGACCTTCATATCCTAACGCCTTTATTAAATAATCTTTCATTTATATGTCCTCCCATGCTGTTTTTTTAGGTTTACTTCTTTACTTGCTCTCGGTTCCTTTTGTAAATTAGCTGTAGGCCTTTTAATGTTAAGAAGGGCTCCACAACATCGATAACTGTGGATTCATTGGCAATCAACGTGGCCAATCCACCAGTGGCAATGACTGTCGGCTCTAAATTACTTTGTGCTTTCATGCGGTTTACGATTCCTTCGACTTGGCCTACATACCCGTATAAAATACCTGACTGCATGGCCGAAACCGTATTTTTACCTATTATTCCGTCTGGACGGCTAATTTCAATTCTCGGTAGCTTGGATGCTTTCGAGTAAAGCGCTTCTGTAGAAATTCCGATCCCTGGGGCGATTGCTCCCCCCATGTACTGCTTTTCCTCATTTATATAACAATATGTCGTTGCGGTTCCAAAATCGACGATGATGAGAGGGCTTCCAAATTCCTGTATGCCTGCTACAGCATTCACAATTCTGTCCGCTCCCACTTCGCGAGGGTTTTCATACTTTATATTCAATCCCGTTTTAATACCAGGTCCAACGATAAGTGGTTTGATTCCAAAGTATTTTTTGCACATGCGTTCAAGCGCAAACATTATAGGCGGTACAACCGATGATATAATGATGCCGTCAAATTGGTCGAATGAGAGACCTTCATGTTGCAGTAAAGACTTTATGACCATTCCATACTCATCTTCTGTTTTATTGCGGCTTGTTTCAATTCGCCAATGATATTTCAGTATTTCTTCATCGTATACGCCTAATACAGTATTCGTATTCCCAACATCTAGTACAAAAATCATTGTTTTCACCACTCCGCTAAATTATTCTCCCACATCATACCATACTGTTATTTTCGATGCTATTAGTCGCGCTTCTCAAAAGGTAAAAATATGCCAGCTGAAAATTTTGTAGGCTTTCTCATATTTATAGTGTAAAGAAAAGGGTATTTCCGAGGAGGAAATACCCTTTTGATTTCAAGTCAACTTACAACTTTTTATTGTCATCTTCTTTTGGGAAAGAAAGTGGCTTATCTTGAGGTGTACCTTCTTCAATCGGAGGTGTATTCAATCCTTCCTCCGTTATCTCAAGGTCCTCAGGTTCTCTTTTATCCAATGGATCTAAAAGAGCCTCTTTTTCCTTTTTCGTATTGATGTTAACTTTTACGTTTTCATCAGTAGTCAAATTCCCATTAAGAGCTGTATAATCCCGTTCTGGTAATTTACCATCTTGGAAAAGCCCTTTGATTTGTTCTGCATCCAGCGTTTCCACTTCTAGCAGGGTCTTGGCAACCAAATCAAGTTTTTCACGATTTTCAGTAAGGATTTTCTTACATCTTTCGTAAGCTTCTCTAATGATGCGTTGTATTTCCAAATCAATCTCATAAGCGATTGCATCGGAATAGTTTTGGTCATTATTGAAGTCGCGGCCCAAGAACACCTGTCCTTGTGAATTTCCAAACTGAAGAGGTCCAAGTTTACTCATTCCATATTCCATAACCATACTACGGGCAATGCCTGTCGCACGTTGGAAGTCATTATGAGCACCCGTACTCACTTCACCAAAAGTAACTTCTTCGGCTACCCTACCACCTAAAAGACCAACGATCTTATCTTTTAGTTCAGGCTCGGTCATGAAGAAACGGTCTTCTTTCGGAAGCATGACGGCATATCCACCAGCTTGACCACGAGGGACAATCGTAACTTTATGAACCACTTCTGCATCATCGAGGACCAGACCGATAATTGTATGACCCGCTTCATGCCAGGCAACAATATTCCGTTCTTTTTTCGATATCACGCGATTTTTCTTTGCAGGACCTGCAATTACCCGATCCGACGCTTCATCCAAATCGGACATATCGATTTTTTTCTTATCTTGACGGGCTGCAACAAGAGCCGCCTCATTCAGTAAGTTTTCAAGATCGGCACCCGAGAATCCAGGTGTACGTTGAGCGATTGCTTTTAAATCCACGCTTTCTGCCAAAGGCTTGTTACGAGCATGAACTTTCAATACTTCTTCACGGCCTTTTACATCTGGGCGCCCAACTGTAATTTGACGGTCGAAGCGGCCAGGTCGTAGCAATGCTGGATCCAATACATCTGCACGGTTTGTTGCGGCGATGATGATAATGCCTTCATTTCCACCGAAACCGTCCATTTCAACAAGCAATTGGTTCAACGTTTGTTCACGTTCATCATGACCGCCGCCAAGGCCTGCGCCCCTTTGACGACCTACTGCATCGATTTCATCAATGAAGATGATACATGGTGCGTTTTTCTTTGCATTTTCAAATAAGTCACGAACACGAGATGCACCGACACCAACGAACATTTCTACGAAATCAGATCCACTGATTGAGAAGAAAGGCGTGCCTGCTTCACCAGCTACCGCTCGTGCAAGTAAGGTTTTACCTGTACCTGGAGGACCCACCAATAGGACCCCTTTAGGAATACGGGCACCAAGCTCAGCAAATTTGCGAGGGTCTTTTAAGAATTCCACGACCTCTACAAGCTCTTGCTTTTCTTCGTCTGCCCCGGCAACATCATTGAAACGAACTTTCTTCTTATCATCGTTATACAGCTTCGCCTTACTTTTCCCGAAGTTCATCACTCGGCCGCCACCGCCGCCTTGTGCTTGGTTAAGTAAAAAGAAGAATAGTATGAAAATGATTACAAATGGAATGATCGAAGTAAAGAATGTAACCCAGCCACTTGTTTGTTTTGGAGGTAAAACATCAACAACTTCAGTACCTTGTTTTTCTACAGCTTCGCCAATGCGACTCTGTGCATACTCACTAAATGGAACGTATGCAACAAAATACTTGTTTTCATCATATTCCTTCAGCTTCCCTGTAATTTCAAAAACACTGCCTTCGGGTTGCATCGTTAATGACTTGACGTCCCCACTCTCCAAATGCTTATAGAATTGATCTTGGGTCAATTTTTCCTGAGGTTCATTGTTATTGTTAAAGATGCTCACAATCCCAATGATGACTAAAAATATCAGTAAATAAAATATGGTATTACGGAAGATCCGATTCATCCCTTACCTCCTCCCACGGGTAAACAAACTATAGTAAATATTATCATACAAAATTAATGAATTACAATAATTTAACACCGCTGTTTTTATCTGGCCATCTCTTTTAACTGAATACTATTATTTCGTGTAAATCTCAGGTTTCAATATGCCGATGTATGGGAGATTACGATATCTTTCCGCATAATCCAGGCCATATCCTACAACAAATGCATCAGGGACGATAAATCCAACGTAATCCGGAGTAATGTCAGCCTTCCTGCCTGTTGGTTTGTCTAACAATGTAACAATTTTAATGGATTTTGCTTTGCGGTAGCGGAAGAGCTCTGCAAGATAGCTTAGAGTTAAACCACTGTCGATGATATCCTCAATGATTAGTACGTCACGGCCTTCTACTGATGTATCAAGGTCTTTGATGATTTTCACTTCACCAGATGATACAGTGGAGTTTCCATAGCTCGAAACATCCATGAAGTCCATTTCAAGGTGTGTATCAACACGTTTCAATAAATCTGACATAAATGGCATAGCGCCTTTTAAAACACCGATAGCCAGTGGGAACTTATCTTTGTAATCAGCCTCAAGCTGTGCTCCCACTTCTCTGATTTTCTGTTGAAGTTCTTCCTCAGATATTAACACTTTTTCAATGTCATTTTGCATGGTCATTGTAATTAATTGCCCCCCAAGAAGATTAAGCTTTATTATATTCTAAGTAGATTAAAGATGATTCATCAGAAACCTGGTCCGCCTCAACATCCGATTTCTTTAAACCGGGAAGCCAAATGACCATCCCTGCTTGATCGATGATAATCGGCCATGCATTTCTTTCTAGCATCGGGACTTTCTCATTGATAAAAATCCCCTTCAACTTTTTCGTTCCACCCAATCCCTTAACATCCATTCTATCGCCTTCCTGCCTTGTGCGGGCAATCAATGGGAGTCGAACAGCCGATTCAGGGAGGATAAAAGAATCATTTCCTTTACTATAGGGAATTTCATCTTTTATATAGTGTGCTTTAATTTTATATCCATTCGGAAGAATAGTCTCACCGGGAATTTGTACTATAATAGAATATTCTTGGCTTTCTTGGCGAAAAAAACTAAAGATGCATGTTTGATAGGATTTTTCTACAATAAGGCCTTCCGGGAGATGCAGTTCTGCTGAAGGTTGAGGATTTAAAAACAAAGCTAAAAGTTGATCGATATGTAATGCCGAAAGCGATGAAGGTCTCTTCAAATAAAGATAGTTTAATATTAGTTGAATAGATCTTCTTTGTAAAGGTTTAGGCATCGCAAGTACCTTATCTATCCGAATTACAGAATGTTTCCTATCCTGTTGAACCCATATCTCGGACATTTCTTTCCTGACCAGATCCTGTAAGAACTTCTCATCTTCCATTACCTCTTCACTAAAGCGCTGGAAGTGTTCATGAACAAGCCTATTTTCTTTCTTTAGGAACGGAAGGACTTCGTGCCTGAAACGATTTCTCAGGTAATCATTCTTTTCATTACTTGGGTCGTATCTAGGCTCAAGATGATGAATGGTTGCGTATTCGATGATTTCATCCTTGGTAACTTCCAAAAAAGGCCTGATTAGCTGACCGCCATGGAAAGGTCTTTTCAGGGAGATTCCTGCTCTCGCTTGACCTGTCGCCCCTCGAGTCAAACGCATGAGAATCGTTTCGACTTGATCATCGCCATGGTGTCCCAAAACGAGCGTATCTGCCTGATGTTT
This sequence comes from Peribacillus sp. NPDC046944, assembly GCF_050272735.1. Classification (NCBI taxonomy): domain Bacteria; kingdom Bacillati; phylum Bacillota; class Bacilli; order Caryophanales; family Bacillaceae; genus Peribacillus; species Peribacillus sp. NPDC046944. Next base: position 40,340 of record NZ_JBNNML010000016.1, on the reverse strand, counting down.
ATCCATCATTTCTTCAAAAAAAGCAAAACGCAGCATTCTTGATGACAATTGAGAACTCTGACCGGTTTTTTCAATATATGCTGGCACATCAATCCTTTTGCCTTCAAAAACAATATCCCACTGTTCGCACATTTGTTTGACATACTGATAATCGGCAAGGGATTCGTCGCCCCGAAACATATGGTCAACACTCGCAACAATGAGCTCATAATGAAAAATAGGTTGGGCTTCCTTAAGGAAATGTAAAAGTGCCAATGAGTCAGGCCCTCCAGATACACCTACGAGCAATTTCGAACCTTCCTGAATCAAGTGGTTCCTATGAATGGTCTTTAGAACTTTTTCCTTTAACATGGGATCTTCCTTCTTTATGTACAGGTATTAGTTTCTACGTTTAAAAAGTGTAATGGGTTTCAAATATTCCACCTCTACACTTTATTAACTATATCATAACAACTGTTCATATATGTAAAGAACATAGATTATCGAGATGACGGCCACCACTAAAAAAGTCTCTACAAATCCCCCCTTCTTTTTCTTCGGCTGCCTCTGGCTTCTTCTTGCTTGTCTCGTAGTAGCTTGACTCGACGTCTTTTTCTTTGAATGATTCTTGTCACTAAGTAAGACAACTAGGTCCTCACGCATCCTTAAGGCGGAGTCATACTTCCCGAGAAGCGCCTTATCCAGCATCTTTCTATATGGTTGCAATTCCTTTTTCTGTTTAATCACGTCTGTTAGTTGACTATACCCTTCCCCTTTTTTCTGAAAACGCGCTGGATAGGCCGAATTGATGATAATCATGGCAACAGCGAACAAATCATATTGTAGGTCAGCCTTTCTTGACCCCAACCCCCAGTATCCCCTATCGAAGAATTCGGTGAATTCCTTCACCGATCTCCCAATCAAGGTCGTTCCGCCGACATCTACACATCGTACTTTATAGTCCTGGGAAGTCACGATCAAATTCTCTGGCTTTAGATCGCCAAAGACCCACCCATTTGCATGCAAGGCAGATAAACTAGTCAATAATTGAAGGGCCAAGACCCCAATCCACGAGAACCCTTTCTTCTCAATGAAATACAAGAAATCATGACCGTGAATATACTCCATTACATAAAACGGGAGTTGCTTTCCTTTGGTCATAAAATCATCCGCTTCCAAAAATGAAGGTCCAAGGGTAGACCCCTGGACCTTGGAAAAGGATTTTAGAATATTCATCTCTGAAATGATCGATGTCCCATTATCACTGAGCTTCAGAGCATAATGACGGTTTTTGCTTTCTACTAGATAAACAAATCCGTTAGCACCGCAGCCCAACTCCTTGATAATTGTGTAATGGTTCTTATTCCACTTTCCAGTAATGATACTTCCAGGGGGGAGCTTACATAGATTCCTCAAAGTATTGTTCATCATCATTCGATAACAATCCCCTCAACGAACGTTTTTTATTGAAATAAGAAAGTGCTTCCCGTATTGCTGGTCCTGTTGGTGTGAGCCCTCCCGTACTAAGCTTGGAGAATATTTTCGTCAACGCTTCCAAGTTCGGCGTCCAATCAAGCAGTTTTTCCACATCATTCCTTTTCCCGGGAAATGCAAAGACGGAAAACCGGCTATCGCCCATTCTTGCATTCATACTGAGGGAAAGGTCTAACAAGGAATCCTTCACGGTCGGAAGCTTATGTTTCATACTCGCACTTGTATCGACAAGGATTAGCACCTCAAGCTCGCTCGTTTCTCCTAGCTCGTCGACCACCTCCATCACTTCTCCTCTTTTATCTGGCGGGAGATCTTCCATCGTTCTAGAGTCACCTAATATTTGTTGAAGTTCACGATTAATAACTCCTTGTATAGTTTGCGTCATGGCTTTTTGAGTCACCATCTGAACGGTTTGTGATAATTGTTGAGCATAAACGATTTGGCTGACGCCGCCCCCGGCACCCGCAATTTTCTCGATCTCTTTCAGGCCCTTTTCATCTATTACATCGTTTTCCAATACTCCTATGACATTGATGGTGACGCCCTGCTCCCTTGCTAGTGCAGCTACTGAAGCAGGCTCCTCACCATGATTCGAGCAGCCGTCCGTTATAAGCAAAACCTGTCTTAATGTACCTGCTTTCATGTTTGGCTCTCCCTTCCTTTCAATCTGTTACCATACTTGACTAAAAGGGAGGAATTTATACAATAAAATACATAGGCAACCAGTCAACATTCTATGACTGGTTGCCTATGTAAATCTTAGTTCCTGCGAACTTGTTATATCGGGTGAAAAGGTACCAACTTGGCACATTGATTCCTCCTTATGGTTTTTATAGGCACTCCTCCTCTATTGGGCTTTTTTTCGTTTGGCCGAAACGGGAATCGATGCCCATTTCGGTGTATTATGCTTGATTTTCGAAGTGACCACTGTCATGTCGTCATCTATGACTCCTTTTGTCCGTATGACTTCTTCTAGGATTAGATCAGATATTTCCTGTGGGTCGTCCGTTTCCATTTCCTTGATTTTCCGTTTAAGCCAAAACTCAATGTTTTCCACATGAGATGGGCCATCGAACACTCCATCACTCATCATGATCAATATATCGCCATCCCTCAGTTCCTCGGATACGACATCTACATCAACTTCTTGAATAATGCCCATTGGCAGGTTACTGGATTCTATTTTAATGATTTTATCCCCCCTCTTAATAAAGCTTGGTATGGAACAGATTTTTAAAAATCTAGCCTTTGCATCTTGAAGGTCAATCATTACTAGGTCAAGAGTAGAAAATATTTCATCAGTCGTTCGCAGAGATAATACGGAGTTTACAGATTTTATGGCTATCTTTTCTTCTATTCCGGATTGTAAAAATTTCTGAAGTAACTTCAATGTTTCCGTGCTTTCATAATGAGCCCTCTCCCCATTGCCCATCCCGTCGCTTATGGCAATCGCATATTTCCCGGCGCCAATTTCCATTGTCGTATAACTATCCCCTGATACAAGCCCTCCTCCCTTTGCAGCATGTGCTACACCCGTTTCAACCGTGAATTTTTTTGCCGACCTGAATATCACCTCACATTGGCCTTGTGGGTACTTGGCACATTCCTCAGAATGAACAACAATCGTTTCCCCTAAAATATCGGAAAGCATAGGAGCAATCAATTTCTCGCATTCCCCCCTTCCTTGACAGTAAGGGACGCTCATTTCTATATCGACACCTCCTTGTTCAAGGCTGTAAATCTCCACATACCCAATATTTAGACCAAAATCCTGAATGGCCTCCATTATAGATTCCTCATGCAGATGATGATTTTTCCTTTCCCTTTGAATTTCCTTGGCGAAGTCCTCCATTACGGCTGATACACCCCGTAACTGATCAGCTACTAGTCTCCTACTCTCTTTCACCTGCCTTTTCAGTTTTTGATTGGCTTCGTAATAATTAAGTTCCTGGGCTATCGCCCCTACGACCTGCGGACCTCTCGTACAGTACTTATCCCACTCCTTTGACGTTTTTTGGGGAAGCTGTCCATCATTTTCACTCAATTGAATCATAATTTCCTGCATTCCATCATAGGTTGTATTAAAGTTCTTGGCCCAGCATTGATCCTTCTTAAAACAGATCTGACAGGTCTTTTCAGTAACATTGCTTAAAAAGTAATCAAACTCTTTTTCATCCTCCTCCACTCTTCCTCTTTCATCGACTTGTGAGAAACTATTGGAAAGCGCCTCGAATACATGTGAGAACTGTTCTACCCTTTGGGCGGTCACGTCCCTCACTTTCCGGGCATACTGCTGCTGTTCATCTGAATTTTCAGCGGTTCCGGGTATATGCTTGGCAATTTTATTTATGATGGATGACGGTGTTAATACGAATAATAAGACGGCAATAAGCGATTCATATAGTGTGACCATGATATTGTTGGTTCCTTCTCCGTACAGGCCTATTAATAGCGTTGCAATTAATAGGCCTGCGGCAACGCCGACCTTTCTTCCCTCCTTCAGTAATCCCCCAAGCAAGCCCGAAAAGGCAAGGAGGCTCATTTGATAGAGACTCGCGATGCTTGCCAGGCTAAATATTAAACCGGTGACGACGCCGACAGTGGAGCCTATGGCGGCCCCTCCTGCCAGCCCGAATAGGAGGACCAGATATCGTGAAAATATATGGTCGAGAGATAAATCATAAATCATCCAGCCTATTGTCCCGGTCATCACTGATGCAAGCAGGATGATTATACTGACGATTTCCTCCGTCCTTAATGATTGCGATTTTTTACGTATGGATAGCAGCGGGATGGACTGTATGAATATTAGGGTAAGAATCATTGCGAGTCCCGCCTCCACCCCGATCATCATCATGTCGTATAGCTGAATCGTTCGGAAGACCAGATATTGCTGGGCCAGGTTGACCAGGAAGAGTGAAGCGAACACATACATCGACATCGTCTTGAACTGTCCTTCAACTCCCGGTCTCTTAATCTTATTAAAAAGAAGGAGCAGGAACGCGGATGCAAAGATCACTAAACTATTGGAGTAATGAATGGTCAGCCCCCCTGCGATTAAACCGAATAGTGCAAGTGGCGCTCGATCACGACGCATGAGAAACACAGCAGCGAAAAACGGAAGGGCAAATGGTGATAATTGTGAAAGAATCAAGGCTCGTCCTAATAAAAAACCGATAATGGCTAATGAAATTCCCTTCTTTATAAATATGTCATCCGTTTTTGCCTGAAGCGTCTGAATCCAATTGATCGCCCCATCCTTCGCTTCCTTTAACTGAACATCTCCAAGCGGTTCCATCATAGGTCTTTCGATTTTCTCCATTTCAACACCCCATTCGTATTATTGATTTTTATTATATAGAGGACATCTCTATTTTTTTGTCATAATTTTATAAGTCATACTAAAAAACGTTCGACGAAATTCTTCTTGAACGTTCATTTGTATACAGGTTTTTAAACGCTTTTCTTAAATAGAGGAACAGGCGTTCTTTTATTTCTGAAGAAAAGCAAAGTTTTTAGGTTATTTTTGTGGAAAATGCCCTGAATATTTAAGTTAAATTTGGAAAGTGACATTTTTTCTTTTTTCTGTTGACAATCCTCTAGCACGACTGTAAGATATAACTTGTGCTTCAGTAGCACTTATCATTATGGCGGCGTAGCTCAGCTGGCTAGAGCGTACGGTTCATACCCGTGAGGTCGGGGGTTCGATCCCCTCTGCCGCTATCTTTTTACTAATTCTGGCCCGTTGGTCAAGCGGTTAAGACACCGCCCTTTCACGGCGGTAACACGGGTTCGATTCCCGTACGGGTCATCCCATAAAAAAAAGCGCCTCGGTTCCCTCTTCATTAGGAGAGTAAACCGAGGCGCTTTTTAGTTGGCATAAGTCTTTTTGCCATAGCTAAGATCAGTTTTTTGAACCTATCACTATATTAAAAGAAGGCAAGCCTAGTAGGCTTGCCTTTATCCATGATCTATATTTGTATTCATACTATGAATTATTAACAGAAACGTTGCTAATCCATTTCAGCAGCAAGTTTATCCGCGTCTTCCTCCGCGCCCTCCACGCTTTGTTTCGGTGCTTCGCTTGAGTGTCGTTAAGCGGTCTTCGCTATCCTTTAAGAATTTAGCCATTTTTTGCTCAAAGTTTTCCTTAGGTTGAAAACCATTCCCTTTAGAACGAGAGTCTTTCGAACGATTATCATTCCCTCTTCCCTGGCGCGGACGTGGTGTATACGCAGGTTTTCTCTCTCCCTCAGGTCGGTCTATTGCTTTTTTTATGGATAAGCCAATTTTACCGTCCTTTTCCACATTGATGACTTTCACTTCAACTATGTCCCCAACCTTCAAATGGTCATTAATGTCTTTGACATAATTATCCGCTACTTCACTGATATGGACAAGACCCGTAAAACCCTCGGCTAACTCTACAAATGCACCAAAATTAGTAATGCCCGTTACTTTTCCTTGTAACTTGCTGCCTACTTCGATTGACATAAAAAAAATGTTCCTCCTTAGAAATGTTAAAAAATCTCTTCACTTATATTATAGCTAAAGTAAAAAAATAGTGTCAATATTAGTCGCTATCTTCCTTCGCCTTTGGAAGGTTGAAGATGACTTCACCCTTATCTGATAGGAAGTAATCCCTTCTCGCGATCTTTGCGATGTACTCCTCATCATTCAGTTTTACGATCTCTTCTTTAAGAAGTGACTCTTTCTTTTCCATTTTCGCTAACTTTCCTTCTAGTTCTTCCTTTTGCTGTACTTTTTCATCTAAGGCAATATTCTGCGTAACGAGAGTGGACACAGCCACAATCAAAAAGATAGCAGCGAAAACGGAATATAGCGTTAGTCGGCGGACTAAACCACGTTTCTTTTTTTTGACTGTTTGTACCTTTTTCTCTTGTTGAGCGACATAAGGATTTTCGATTTTTGCTACATTCCTTTTCTTGAGGCTGCTCATGGTCCTATCACTCCTCATTTTCTTCTTTTTCTCCATTTATGGATTGTCTCACTAATAGAATTCTTCATTTTCAATAAAATCCCTTTGCCTTTATTATAAAACTTCTCGCCATTTTTTGTAACAAAAACCGGAAATAAATTCCACATTTTTAAAAATATCCATTTTAGAGGCTTCCAGAATATATTTAATACAAAGAGAATCACTTTACCTATCCCTTTTAAAAGCGTTCCGACACCCTTGCCTATCCCCATGATGAATACAAACATGGTCATGATGATCCATTTAATTGGCTCAAATAGTACCAGGCGGACCAGTTCTGTTAGAAATCTAAACAGCTTGACCACCAAAGAAATGACAAATGACAATAATCGAAGATACAAATCTTTAAAAAGAGCTTGGTAGGCAGAAAATCCGCATAATAAGGCCAAAAATAAATAGAGGCGTAGCTCACCCTCATTCACTAAAAACAGGACATAAAAAATGACTAGGCCTTGAATGATCCAGAAAAGAAAGTCATGGAGGAAAACAATCCACTTATTCCTCTCTGAACGCTTCAAGAAATGGTTATACGTATCTAGGGCAGCACCAAACAAACTGCCCATTCCAATCATCGCAAGCAACGTATAAAATTGAATCGTCAGGGTCATTTGAACAATTTGCCAAAGAAGCCTTTAGCTTTCTCCCCAGATTGTTCATCTAAGTATACGAGGTCAAATACCTTCCCCTTGATTGAAACAATCCCTTTATCCACATCTAGATTCTTCATTTGTAAATTTTGTCCACGAATAGATAAGAAGCCCATGGATGTTTCAAGCAGAAACTCTTCGTTATCGAAACTTTCCACTTGTTTCACCCCGGTAATATCCAATAAACGACGGCCCTTCATCGTGACATCATGTTCCTGAATCGTTCCTTTTGTATAACCAGCATTTGGATCAATATATTGGCTCATTTCCATCCCTCACAATACCATTGATTTTGTACAAGTGTATGTGCAGATGGGATGAATTAGAACAAGCCTGTCCCTACACTTCTGCCAGCTTTTCTTCCTTAATGATTGAAAACATCTCGGCGGCTGCTTCTTTCTTCGTCGTTTCCTGGATTTTCTCTACGCGGACGGTAACCAACTTTTGACCAAAACGCACCGTTAATTCGTCACCCTCTTTTACATTTGAACTCGCCTTTGCCTGTTGCCCATTGATGGTGATACGACCTTTATCCGCAACTTCTTTTGCAAGGGTCCTTCGCTTGATTAATCTTGATACCTTAAGGAATTTATCTAATCTCATTGGCATGTTTACATCCCCTTATAATTTAAAGTCCTTTTGCTTTGGCTTCATTCCAATAGGAATCCAATTCCTCCAGTGTATAATCAGAGAAATTCTTTTCCTCCTTTTTGATACATTCTTCTATATATGTAAACCGTTTATAAAACTTAAGATTTGCCTTATGGACAGCTTCTTCTGCTTGTATGTCATAATAGCGCGAAACATTGACAAGCGCAAAAAAGAGGTCGCCCAATTCGGACTTTATCCGATCTTTATTTGGGTTAGGATCCTTCATTTCGTCTTCAAATTCTTGCACTTCTTCTATAACCTTTTTCCATGCTTCGGAAACCTCTCCCCAGTCGAACCCGACCTTCGCTGCCCTTTTCTGATAATCCTCGGCACGAAGCAAGTTTGGCAGTGACTTCTCCACACCATCTAAAAGGGAGACATCCCTGTCTGCGTCTTGTCCGTTTTCTTCTTCTTTGATTTTCTGCCAGTTCACTAAAACGTCTTCCTCGCCACTCACTTCTACATCTCCGAACACATGAGGATGGCGCCGGACCATTTTAGCCGAAATCCCGCCAATTATATCATCTATAGTGAACATGCCTTCATCTTCACCAATTTGCGCGTGAAGCATCACTTGTAGCAGCACGTCCCCCAATTCCCCAATCATTCCATCATCATCTTCTTCATCGATTGAGTCTATCAGTTCATAAGCCTCTTCTATTAAATATTTTTTTAGGCTCTCATGTGTTTGTTTCTTATCCCACGGACATCCATCAGGTCCTCTAAGCTGCGCAATGATTTGACGAAGCTTGGAAAATTCCCGGTACTGCAAGGCCTCTTCTTTAACGGGCGGTACATAAACACTCGTTAGGTTGCTCAGTTCCATTTGCCGATCTAACTCATAAAGCGCACATTGGGTAACCTTTTCCTCGCTACTTCCTGCCGCTGTTACGATATACACTGTATAGTCATCAGGAAGCTTCTCCATCAGCGTCAATTTCACGTTAGAAGCACTGAAGGCATCGTATACCTGCCCGATGATCATGTGTTGCCGGATATGTAAGTCGTCCGGGGAAAGATCCGTTCCATCCAGAAGTTGAAATCCTTCAATCGGATCAATCTTCACGGCCTGGAATAGAGGATCAAGGAAGCTTTGACCACCTTCAAGCTTGATGGCAACTCCACGGTCCGGTCCTTTCTCCAGTAAGAGCTGGACCGTCTTCTCGGCAACCATCGGGTGGCCTGGTACAGCGTATAGAACAGGACCATTCATGGCTTCGCTTAATAACGTCTCTGATATTTCCTCGTATACAGCTTCGAACTGGTCATGTTTTTCATATACTGAATCAAAAGAAAGGAACTTAGTTCCTAGCGCCGTCAAATCCGTGATGACCGGGTGGTCCATTGTCCGGACGAAGCATTCCTTTGTTTGAGTCAGTTTCTTATAGATTCCATATGGGAGCTGGTCTAAATCGCCCGCACCAAGACCTATAATCGTTATCTCATTCGTCAACATTTTCAGTACCTCGATTCTTCTTTTTAATAAGCCGTTTAACTTTTAACCCTGCTGGTATCAAGGCAAGCTCCTCTTCCGTGAACAACCCAGTACGGATGATCATGAATAAGAAGATCACCGCTCCCATGCCCACTCCGCCTAATGCTTGGAATGTAGCAAGCATCCTACTTTCTTCAGGTGGCATCACCCAGCGGAATGCTTCATTGAATAGCAGGACTGCCAATCCCATGCAAGCCGTACTTCCTAAAATAATATACAGGTGCCTCTTTTCAAATAAAGGCTTTTTGATATGTACCTTTACTACTATATAAAACAAAATCGTCATGATAAAGAAAGCCAGAACGGTAGCACATGCCGCCCCTGCAATGTGATAGCGAGGGATAAGGGCAAGATCTAATAGCCACTTGCTCCCTACCCCGATTAGCGTGATGATTACCGGGGCTACCGAATGACCCAGACATTGTATCACCGCAGCTTTTGCCATGATTAGTGACGTAAATAATATCGATATGGAATAGATGGCTAAGGTGACTGTACCTTTTGAGTCTGTGAACAACATGTAATTGACCGGTCTCATCGTTGCCATCAAACCCACGGCGGCAGCCAATCCAATCGTTGCACTCACACGCAACACCAATCTAACCTTTCCTAGAATTTCTTGATCATTACGGTCCCGGACAAACCCGGAGATAACAGGGACAAGCGCCAATGCAAAAGAGTTCGCCCCGACGGTCCCCAACTGAAGCAAAGGTTGTCCCCGGTCATAGACCCCTTTCCACCCTTTGGCTTCTCCTTCACCCATCCCGGACCCTCTCAATAGCGAGTAGAGGTGAAGGGAATCCACAAATTGAAACAGGATGAGTATAAGCCCGGTCACACAAAAGGCGAAACCTTGAAAGATTAAGCTCCTGGAAATACGAATGAAGTGGGGCCTCTTAACACCCATTGGCTTAAACAGCTTCCACTCCCGTCTCAAAAGCACGAAGGCAAACAACAGAACAAGCCCCGATATCCCTCCCGTAATCGAACCGAAGACCGCGCCCTTACCGACATCATACAGAGAATAGCCCATATGCACAAACAGTGTCGATAATACAAGGATGGTTACAACCCGGATACTTTGTTCAGCGACCTGGGAGCCAGCCGTTGGAATCATATCATTTTTCCCTTGAAAGAATCCTCTTAAAACGGATGAAAACGGCATGAGTAAATAGGAAAATGCTATGATTTTCAAAAGCCCTGATAACTCTGGGTCTCTCATGATCCCCGCAATCCAATCCGCTCCGAGAAATAGAGCCATGAATAACAATAAACCGATGGAACCTAAAACAACCAAAGCAGTCGACAGAATGTCTTTTATCGTGTAGTCATTTTCGGAAGAGCCCCGTTCTGCAATGAGTTTTGATATAACAACGGGAAAACCAAGCGTAGAGAGTGTCAAAGCCACTCCGTAAAAAGGATATACCTGTTGATAAATATAGAACCCGATATCCCCGGCGACATTTTGATATGGAATGCGATAGGCTGCACTCAAAATTTTCACGATAATGGCCGCAGCACTTAAAATCAAGGCTCCTCGAAAGATGTCCCTTGAAGTTTTATAAGGCTTTTCAGCCATTCTTTTTCCCCTTTTCACTTATATGTGGTTGTTATTATAGCACAATTTGTAGAAGTTATTTTACTTACAGGGTCCCCTCCTCTTAACACGATCCTCCAGCAAAAGCACGACTCCATTTATTCATGGGACTCCCTGTTATGATCTTTTTTTTAAAAGAACAAAAAGGACAGCGATCGCTGCCCTTTACACATCCATATATATAATTGCATTTCCTGACTTACTGTTCCATTTGCCTTGCAAGGAAACTAGCTGCTGTTTCAACCGACTTCTGTTCAACTTCACCTAATGCGCCATCTTTAGAGAAAATCAGAACCGCACCTATCGGGTCACCACTGGCTATGATCGGAGCTGCTGCATAAGATTGAACTTCTTCATCATTTGAATCCACGAAGGAAATTTGTCCATTCGGTGATTCAAGGACAGGATTTCTTTCCTCCATGATTTTTTCTACCAAGTCACTGATGCTTTTATTTAAATAGTCCTTTTTAGACCCGCCCGCTACAGCAATGTAAGTATCACGATCACATATCATAACTGGATTTCCTAGGCTATCATATATTGCTTCTGCATATTCTCTTGCAAAATCACCTAGTTCACTAATAGGGGAGTATTTCTTTAGAATGACTTCTCCATCTCTGTCCACGAAGATTTCTAATGGGTCACCTTCACGGATGCGGAGAGTCCTTCGAATTTCTTTTGGGATGACAACTCTACCTAAATCATCAATTCGCCGAACGATACCAGTTGCTTTCATCTAATGTTGCCTCACTTTCATCTAATTGATTTGATATATCCTCTTTTGTAAAGCAAAAACATCACCAGCTATTGAACTTAGTATTTTTCTAATGGTAAGTTCTATACACTTTGAAAAAATATTTCTTTTTGATGTATTTTTTATAAGTGTGCCAGAAGGCTTCTTCAAGAGAACCATCTTCTCATTAATTTTTTGTCGCTTGTATTTCTTTTTTGACGAACTGGAGGCCTTTGGTCATCTCGAAAAGTATAGGTAACCACTTGGTTTGTTCTACACCTTTTATGTGCAGAACAAGTTTCATTCGATTACCGTCCATACCGAAGCCAACCATACGGCCGTATTTCGAGCCAAGCTCAAAGACCTTTTGACCGTCCACGATGCTGCTTACTTCTTCCCTAAGGAGGATGGTGATTTCCTGTTTAAGCTGTTTGATGCTCTCAATACCAGCCGTATTAGCAAACACCTTCATTTCAGCGATTAAAAATAGATAAGCAACCTCTTCCGGGTACTCGCCAAATCGATCGAGCATCTCCTCTTTTAATTCCTCAACTTCTTCTAGAGAAGCAACGCCTCTGAACCGTTTATACATTTCTATTTTCTGATGTCCGTCCATTATGTAGGCATCTGGGATGTATGCATCAATTTCAACATCAATTTCAAGTGTAGACTTTTCTTCGATTGGTTTATCCGAACGTTTTGCCTCAACAGCCTCTTGTAACATTTGAGAATATAAATCAAAACCAACTGAATCGATGAATCCATGCTGTTGAGCACCTAATATATTTCCTGCTCCCCTGATGGATAGATCCCGCATGGCAATTTTGAATCCTGATCCTAGTTCGGTGAATTCCTTAATAGATTGGAGACGTTTTTCGGCAACTTCAGTCAACACTTTATCTTTTCTATAAGTAAAGAATGCATAGGCCACCCGATTTGAACGTCCAACTCGTCCCCGTAGCTGATAAAGCTGGGAAAGGCCCATTCTATCTGCTTCATTAACGATGAGCGTATTAACATTGGGAATATCCACACCGGTCTCTATGATGGTTGTGCTTACTAAAACATCATATTCTCCCTCTAGAAAACCAAACATGACGGCTTCTAGCTCCTGCTCGGACATTTGTCCGTGAGCAAAGGTAACGCGGGCATCCGGTACTAACATGGAAATTTCTTCTGCTTTTCTTGCTATATCATCTACCCTATTATATAAAAAATAAACCTGTCCATCTCTCGCTAACTCACGTTCGATTGCTTCTTTGACCAAGCCCCCGTTATACTCCATTACATAGGTCTGGATTGGAAAACGATTTTCCGGAGGTGTCTCTATGACGGATAAATCACGAACACCCAGCATCGACATATGAAGAGTCCTTGGAATAGGCGTAGCAGTCAAAGTCAATACATCGACATTGGTTTTCAATCGTTTTATTTTTTCTTTGTGAGTTACACCGAAGCGTTGTTCCTCATCAATCACCAGCAAGCCTAAATCACGATATACCAAATCCTTAGATAGAATTCTGTGTGTGCCGACAACGATGTCCACTGTACCAGCTTTTATCCCCTTTATCGTTTCCGTTTGTTGTTTTTTTGTACGGAAGCGACTCATTAGCCCTATGGATATTGGGTACTCCTGGAATCTCTCCCTCAATGTTTCATAGTGCTGTTGAGCAAGAATCGTGGTCGGAACAAGGAAAGCGACCTGCTTACCATCCATGATTGCTTTAAAAGCGGCACGAATGGCCACCTCCGTCTTTCCATAACCCACATCACCACATAGCAAACGGTCCATCGGCCTTTCACGTTCCATATCCTTTTTAATCTCGGTAATGGATCGCAGTTGATCTTCCGTTTCATTATAGGCGAATGAAGTTTCGAATTGCCGCTGCATATCGCCGTCAGGGGAAAAGGCATAGCCTTTTGCTGCTTCTCGTTCTGCATAGAGTTTAATTAGATCATCTGCAATGTTCTCCACAGAAGACTGAACCTTACTTTTTACACGTTTCCATTCTGTTCCGCCTAACTTATAAAGCTTCGGTTCTTTACCTTCTGAACCAACATACTTTTGAACAAGGTTAATTTGATCAACAGGAACATATAATTTGTCATCCGCTTGGTACTTGATATGCAGATAGTCCTTATGTACCCCGTTTATCGTTAGCGTTTCAATTCCTAAGTATTTACCAATCCCGTGATTGACATGAACGACGTAATCACCGATTTTCAACTCGGAATAACTTTTGATCCGTTCCGCATTTGATAGTTTTTGCCTGCGAATCGACTTTTTTGTCTTCTTATTAAACAATTCAGTTTCCGTAATAATGCTGAATTTCTGCATTGGCAATTCAAAACCGCTATTAAGGCTGCCGCGTAATATCTGCACCTTTCCAGGAAGGATGCTGTTTGCATCCAGGAGTTCAGCCGCTTCGATATCATAATCTGCTAATATGGAATGGAGCTTTTTTACTCGTTCCTCATCTTGCCCAAGAATGATCACCGTAAAATTCCCTTTTTTCCAACGTTCCAGTTCTGCCTTGAATACATTCATCTGTCCATGGAAATTCTGCATTTGCTTACTGGAAAAATTAAGGATGTTTTGAGGGTTCGTATGCGGCACATGACGTAAAAACAAAGAAAGGTACACAAACGGCCGATTTGATTTTGCAATTAATTCATGCATTGGATGGGCCATTTGTATATCATGGATAATCTGCCCCCGACTTATAAGGTCTGTATACCATGTTGCCTCTTCCTTTTCCAAAGAATCATTAAGTTCTTGGATTCTACTGATTTCATCCAGGAACACCAATCCATTTCCGGGAAGATAATCTATTAAACTAGCTGGTTTATCATATGCTAAACTTAGGTATTTGAAGATTTGATCAGGCTTATTACCGTCCTTAAGCTGCTCAAGTTCATAGCTGATGGTTTGGACCAATTGTTCTTTCGTTTTTTCATCTTTTACCTTTTTCAAGCTCTTACTTAATCCGCTTTCAAGTTTCGAAATAATGGATTCAATATGAATCGTTTCCAATAGAGCTTCGCTAACCGGGCCGATTGTTACGGTCTGAAGCTTTTTAATGGAGCGCTGATCTTCTGATGAGAACGTTCTAATAGAATCAATCTCCGTATCGAATAACTCAATCCGAATAGGGTCCGGATCCGTTATCGGATAGATATCGATGATACCGCCCCGGATGCTGAATTCCCCAGGGGAAGACACCATTTCAGCCCGATTGTACCCCATAGCGATGAATTTACCCAATGTGGATTCCAGATTGATTTCTTCACCTAATTTAAAGGAAAGCTGATGCTTCTTCCAAACATCTTTCGGAGGAAGTATTCTGCGGACACCAGGAATCGGTGCAATGACAATTCCTTTCTTACCTTTTGCCCAGAAATTCAATGCTTCTACGCGTTGTGCCCGTAATTCAGGACTGGCCACACTCATGTCTGCAGCAATTAATTCATTGGCTGGATATATAAATAGCTCATCTTCCGGGATAAAACTCGATAAATCCTCCTGGAACTTTTGAGCTTGTAGTAGGTTATGGGTCACTACTAAGATTGGTCTGTTCGTCTTCTCATATACAGATGCCAGCAGAAGTGATCTTGAAGAACCAGTCAAGCCAGATACCATTTGTTCTTTTAATCCTTCGTCTATGCCTGCTATTAACGAATGAACATCATCTTGTTTAGAGAACAAGTGTTGTAATCCATCCACAGTCTGTCCCTCCTCTCTTGATCATGCGTAAATCCTTTTGATTGTATTTACTCTCTCTATAACCGAATCAAACCTATTCTCTATTTTTCAATCCATATATACTAAAATGAACGGAAAAATGCTTTGGATTTTTGTCCAAAGCCCTCTCCCGCTAATGAATAATATAATCGCTTTCATAATATTCTGGGTTATTTTGCAGTGAATTATAACATTCTTCACATATTGCCTTCACATGCATATCCCCTTCGGAATCATAAACGATCATCTCTTGACGGTCTTCATCAGTAAGTTGATTAAACCCCAACTGCTCCGCGGTCAATGCGTCATGCTCAAGTGAACCTAATTTAGTTCCGCAATGCCGGCAACGATAATGGAGAGCCATATTCGATAACCCCCTATTTAATAATACCGTTAGTATGTACTAAAATAGGGGAGATTTATTCAGCGAAACAGAAAGAAATTTCTCCTTATCTTATATCTACTCTAACCTTATTGGTTATATTCGTTCATGACCTGAGTAAATGGTTTTTCTAGCCATGTTTCACATGCGGCTGCACTTTTTTCGATTGTAGCCCCGACATGATCCCAATCTTCTTTAGAAAAACGGCCCAAGACATAATCAGGCACTGGAATATGACCGACTGGACGGCCAATCCCTATTCTAATTCGATTGAAGTCCTGGGTACCTAAATGGGCAATGGTTGATTTAATCCCATTATGTCCGCCTGCACTTCCTTTTTGACGAAGCCGTACTTTTCCGGGCGGTAAGTCAAGATCATCATAAATGATGATAACATCCGATACGTCCACTTTGAAAAATTGCATGACGGCCGATATGGATTCTCCCGACAAATTCATGTAGGTTAAAGGCTTAAGTAGTAAGACCTTCTCGCCCCGCACCATTCCCACACCATAAATGCCTTTATGCTTGGCTTGGTCAAGTGAAATGGACCAATTTTTAGCTAACTCATCTATCACTTCAAACCCGACATTATGCCGTGTTTTTTCATATTGCTTACCCGGGTTTCCTAACCCTACAAAGATTTTCATGATTCACACTCCGTCATTCCTGATATTTAGAGAGTTACGTTTGACCGAAGATTCTAAAAATCATAAGTGACCTTAGAAAAATAGTACCTTAATTTTAAGTATTTCCGCAAGCGACCGGAGAACTAATTAGAAATTATTTCTAATTAAAAGCAATAACTCCTTAACGAATGCAGAGAAGCAAAAAAAGACGCAACTCATAAAGAGCTACGCCTATTATACCATGATTAACTTCTATAATCCCGGCATCATGACTCTGGTGAAGGCTTAGTCTCCCTGCCTTCCTCATTTTCTGGGATTCCACCATCTTGCTGTTCACCTGTACTAATTTCCTCTTCTTGACGAGGTGGTAATACAGAAGCAATGACTTCTTCCCCACTGTTTTCAATTGTGACTTTTTGGTTTGATTGGACGTCAGATATGTAGATTGTTTCACCTACTTGAAGCTCTGTGACATCAACGTCGATTGATTCCGGGATATCATCAGGTCTAGCTGAAACAGTTACCTCATGTAGTGACTGCTGTAGGACGCCACCATCTTTAACCCCTTTGGATGTACCTACGAGATTGATGCGTACCTGTGCTTGTAGTTCTGCTTTCATGTCCACGATTAAGAAATCGGCATGAAATACATGGTTTTTCAACGGATCCTTCTGATAATCAGAAAGCATGACCTGATGTTTAGTTCCTTCTAAATCTAACGAAATAATTCCGTTACGGCCCACTTCTTTTATTGTTTTTTGGAAATCCGCGTTGTTGACTGAAATGGCTGTGCTGCCATTTTTATTCCCATATACGACGGCCGGAATTTCTCCGCTTTCCCTTAAGTCCTTTAAATTAGAATGTTTAGTCCCCTTACGTTCTTTAGCTACTAATAGATTACTCATACATCCTCCGCCTTCCTGAATATAAAATATTACAGTTTCACTATATATTTAAATCTTCCCTTATCAGAGAAAGATTAAACATATATTGGCACGCTAGAAATACGACTCCAAGAAAGAATAAGGGGGAGTAGGGAGAACTTTTTTAAAAAGCAGAGAATAAAAAAATGGCGGACCATAAGGCCCACCATGTTTTTTAAAACTGACTATCAATCGAACAATGTACTAACAGATTGTTCTTCATGCACACGAATGATCGCCTCAGCAATCAATGGAGCCACAGACAATTCAACAATTTTATCAATTTTCTTTTCTTCAGAAAGGACAATTGAGTTTGTGATGACTAATTCTTTGATTGATGAATTTTGAATGCGCTCAATAGCTGGACCTGAAAGGACCGGGTGAGTACAACATGCATACACTTCTTTAGCTCCATGCTCTACAAGGGCATTCGCTGCAAGTGTAATGGTTCCTGCTGTATCGATGATGTCATCAATCAGAATAGCTGTTTTTCCTTCTATGTTACCGATGATGTTCATTACTTCAGCCACATTTGGTCTTGGACGGCGTTTATCGATAATAGCAATCGGTGCTTTTAAACGATCCGCCATTTTACGGGCACGTGTCACACCACCATGGTCAGGAGAAACAATGACGATATCTTCAAGATTTTTTTCTTTGAAGAAGTCAGA
Organism: Peribacillus sp. NPDC046944; assembly: GCF_050272735.1. Classification (NCBI taxonomy): domain Bacteria; kingdom Bacillati; phylum Bacillota; class Bacilli; order Caryophanales; family Bacillaceae; genus Peribacillus; species Peribacillus sp. NPDC046944. Next base: position 22,398 of record NZ_JBNNML010000016.1, on the reverse strand, counting down.
CAAGATTGGAACCGCTACTAGGTGATCAATTAAAATATCGAAGAAACCTTGAATTTGCGGTGCGTGAAGATCTAATGTAATAACTCGGTGTGCGCCAGCTGTTTCTAATAGATTTGCTACTAGCTTAGCTGTGATTGGCTCACGTGCGCGTGCTTTACGATCTTGGCGTGCATATCCATAATAAGGCATAACGATGTTAATCGTTTTTGCCGAAGCACGTTTTAAAGCATCAATCATGATTAAAAGTTCCATCAAGTTCTCATTTACAGGCTGGCTCGTTGATTGAATGACATAAACGTCACACCCACGAATACTTTCTTCTATGTTAATTTGAACTTCACCATCACTGAAACTCGTTACGGTACATTTTCCAAGTTCAACGCCAATTGTTGCGGCAATTTCTTGGGCTAAACCAAAGTTTGAATTCAAAGAGAATACTTTTAAATTAGGATCTAAATACTGATTTGACATGATGACCTCCGTGGGTTAGTTATTGAATTTTAATTTTTTCACATAATCTTCTTTGTTAACTTGACGTGCCCGGGCAACTGACAGAGCTTCCTGCGGTACATCCTTGGTGATTGTTGACCCCGCAGCAACATATGCTCCTTTTGCAATCGTTACAGGCGCAACGAGATTTGAATTGCAGCCAATAAAGACATCGTCTTCAATTTTCGTCAAATATTTGTTTTTACCGTCATAATTCACGGTAATAGATCCACAGCCTATATTAACATTCTCTCCAACCTCAGCATCCCCTATATAACTCAAATGAGAGGCTTTGCTTCCTTTTCCGAATACGGACTTTTTAATTTCGACAAAATTTCCGATTTTCACGGAATCTTGTATATCCGATTCCGGTCTGATATGCGCAAACGGGCCGACTTTCACAGAGTTACCAATTTGGCTATCCTGTGCAACCGATTGGCGAATTTCCGTTCCATTCCCGATTACACAATTTATGATTTCCGATTGTGGGCCAACCTGGCAATCTGTTCCGATAACACTTCGCCCTTTAATCATTGTACCAGGATAAATGATTGAATCCTGGCCAATTTTCACATCGGATTCAATATACGTCGTAAGCGGATCAACGATTGTGACGCCATTTCTCATGTGCAACTCATTGATGCGTTTCCGTAATATTTGTTCCGCCTGTGATAAAGCGACGCGGTCGTTTACACCTAAAGTTTCGTCGAAGTTACTTGATTGAAAGGCCGTAACTGTTTCGCCTGCTTGTTTTAAGATTTCAATAACATCCGGTAAATAGTATTCACCTTGGACATTTTCATTTGAAACTTTTTTAAGTGCGCTAAATAAGGCCTGATTGTCGAAACAATATGTTCCCGTATTAATTTCCTTAACATATCGTTCTTCAACAGAAGCATCCTTATGCTCGACAATTTTTTCGACAAGTCCATTTTCACTACGTAAGACTCTGCCATATCCATCTGGCTGATCTGCATACGCTGTCAGAATGGTTGCCTTCGCCTGGCTTTTTTCATGTAAAGCGATAAGCGCTTCCATCGTTTCTGCTTTGATTAAGGGCGTATCCCCACAAATAACAAGTGTTATTCCACTTTTACCTGCTAATACGCTTTCCGCCTGCATAACAGCATGTGCCGTACCTAATTGTTGCTCTTGCAAGGCGTACTTGCATGAATCCCCAAGTTGTTCTTGTACTTTTTCTGCTCCATGCCCAATAACTGTTACAATATCTTCTATTTGAAGTTGATTGACTTGATCGATAACATGTTGTACCATTGGTTTTCCGCAAACAGGGTGTAAAACCTTGTAAAGCTTAGATTTCATCCTAGTGCCTTGCCCAGCGGCCAAAATTATTGCATAGCGATTACTCATAACAGGCCTCCATTTTCACCTTTTTATCCATTAAAAATATTATCTTAAATAAGGATTCTTTTCAAGGTAACATTTGAAAGTAGATGATAATGTTAACCTCTGTCCATCAGACCTTTGACCTTAATATGGGAATAAAAACTAATTAAAATTCCCCCATTCATTATAATCCCCTTTGCAAAATGAGCTGCATTTCCCTCACCCATGTACGTGAAAAGCGACTATCAAGTAGCAGGTCCATTCCCTGAAATGCTATAACACCCGCGTTTATACAGTGATTCCATTCCTTATTTCCCTATGTAAAAGTAATGCTTTCAATGCGGCGAATGCCCTTGTAATGACCATCAATCACAATTGATCAATTTTTACTTTAATGGTAAGTAATTATTTTTCTTATAAAAAATAAAATTTACTAAAAAAAATGTTTATACATAAAACAAAAGGGGTATTTGTAATTTTGAAGATAGTACCAGTTACTTTTCTAGATTCAATATTTACAAGTCATAAAAATAAAAAAGAGCACTACTTAAGAAGTAGGCTCTGGTTGCACTTATTTATAATGGACCATGTAAAACACTTAAGAAGCTCCTGCTCCTGCTTCCTCTAATTCGGTTTCAAGTTCTCCTAAACGATGATATTCTGTCAAGACAGCTTCTTGAATTTTCCCGCGTGTGGAAGAATTAATCGGATGCGCAATATCACGGAATTCCCCATCTGGAGTACGTTTACTTGGCATAGCCACAAATAAACCATTATTTCCGTCAATTACTCGAATATCATGAACCACAAATTCATTATCGAGTGTAATTGATGCGATTGCTCTCATACGACCATCCGTATTCACACGGCGTAATCTTACGTCAGTAACTTCCATTTAAGCTCACCATCCCTTTTAGTTGTTAAATCTTAAAGTACATATTCAACAAATAAACGGGAAATCCTTCTATTATCTGTAAGTTTTTTAGAAAATTAAGCCTAGTTTTGAAAAAATATTAAAAACATCCTGAAAATACTGGAAAAGTACCCACTACAATCCCCCTAGAAAAGGCAAAAAAAAAGAGCCCGTTTATTTAACGAGCGCAATCACTTCTATTTCCACAAGAGCATCCTTAGGCAAACGTGCGACCTCTACGCAAGACCGCGCCGGTTTATGTGTAGAAAAATACTCTCCATATACCTCATTAATCGAACTGAAGTCATCCATGCTTTTAATGAATACCGTCGTTTTAATGACTGTGTCTAAAGTAGCACCTGCCTCTTTCAATACAGCCTGAAGATTCCTAAATACCTGATGCGTCTGTTCTTTTACGTCTCCATTCACCATTTCCCCGGAAGCAGTAAGAGGAATTTGACCCGAACTATAGAATAAACTTTCCACAATGATACCCTGTGAATATGGACCGATTGCTGCTGGTGCTTCATTCGTGTGTACTTTTTTCATGAAAAATCCCCCTTAATCCCTTTTAGTAAAATAGTTTCCACGACTAACGTTTATCTTTTTATCTCTTTCAACAACCTGCGTCAGCTTGATTAATGACACATAATCCTCCACGAGACACTCTTCCGTATGTTCGGACTCTACGAGGACAGCAATCCCGGCAACAGTCGCCTTAAATTCATCCAGAAGGCTTACCATCCCGTTGATTGTCCCTCCTGCCTTCATGAAATCATCCACAATCAGCACATTCGATCCCTCAACCAAGCTTCTCTTTGAAAGGACCATTGTCTGGATTCTTTTAGACGAGCCAGAGACATAGTTGATACTAACGGTAGAGCCTTCTGTCACCTTATTATTCCTTCTTACTATGACGACGGGAACATTCAAATAGTTCGCCACCGCGTATGCTAATGATATCCCTTTAGTAGCCATCGTCATTATAACCGAGACATTTTTCTTGGCATACATGGAAGCGATGATCCGGCCGACCTTATTCACAGTTTGCGGGTGACCTAAAATATCGGTCATATATAGGTAGCCGCCCGGTAATAGTCTTTCAGGACTAGCGATTGTTTCACAAAGCTCATCTATAAAGGTATCGGCTTCCTCCCGTTTAATGGAAACGATATACTTTACGCCACCCGCGGCACCCGGTACGGTCGTCAAAGAACCTATTCCTCTTTGCTCAAAGGTATCCTTGATGATCGTCAAATCCTCACTTATTGAAGACTTGGCAGAACTGTACCTCTCAGCAAAATAGGTCAGTGAAACGAGTTCCCCTGGATGTTCTAATAAATAATTGGTCATATCGACTAGCCTCTCGCTGCGACGAAATTTCATTTGTAACACACCCTCTGTCATTTCCGAATATTATAATGCAACTATAACATCATTGTCCGCATTTATTCAAGGTCGCTACGGTCACCTAACATGCGGACAGCATAGACTTGATCACAAAATCCTCGTAGTCCGTTATAGATCCTTTGCATACGGGAGTCATGTTCCACTAGTCCAAAGACTGTCGGTCCGCTTCCACTCATCAAGACAGCATCTGCGCCGAACGTCTTCATTTGGTCTTTAATGTTGCCCACCTCTGGATACAATTGCAATGTAACCTGCTCCAGTACATTTCCCAGACCGTCGCATACACGTTCATAACTATTATCCCTTATGGCCGAAATCATACCGGGAATATCAGGATGATCCATTTTGGCAACCTGCAATCGTTTATATATATCAGCGGTAGATACGCCAATAGTCGGTTTGGCTAAAATAACCCAGCATTTGGGCGGTGTAGGAAGATGCATGATTTTTTCCCCACGTCCTGTAGCCAAAGCCGTCCCTCCATACACACAAAACGAAACATCAGAACCGATTTCTGCCCCTATTTCAGCAAGTTCATCCATGGAAAGTCCTAACTTCCACAGTCTATTTAATCCTCTTAATGTAGCAGCGGCATCACTGCTTCCACCTGCAAGTCCGGCTGCTACAGGAATATTTTTCTCTATTGTAATAGAAACACCTTTATTAATTCCATAACGTTCCTTTAAAATGAATGCAGCTTGATACGCCAAGTTCCGATGATCATCCGGAACGAATCGATTATGAGATAGAATTTGAATGTGGTTCCCTTTTATTTCTTTTAGCTCTATTCTATCGGCAAGATCGACTGTCGTCATGATCATCTCCACCTCGTGATACCCATCAGGCCGTTTGAAAAGCACATCCAAAGCTAAATTAATTTTAGCCGGGGCTTTTTCCATAAGCTTCAATATGTCCACCTACTTTAACGTTCTTAAAAGTTCTTGTCCTATTCTATCATATTTGTTTCTATTCTAAAGGTTTTTTCATCGTATTTACAATGTATTGAAGTGGAGAATACCTTAGAGGGGAGAAAAGGACTGCGGGGAGAGGGGGCCGTTGCTCCTTCTTGAAGGACTTGCCATGCAACTTAGTGCCCGTTATTCGCTTATGTTTCTTTATAATAAAAGGCCAGACTCCTGTATCTACAATGTAAGCATAAAAGGATATCGCTATACATTGAAGAAAGAGCCTGGCCCATTTCGTAAGGACAGCATGATTCATTTTAGTGAGATTTTATTCTTTATCCACCATTTGACGTTGTGCTTTTTCGATTGCAAGTTTTACCATGTTTCCTGCGTCGCGGGCTCGGATTCCGCCCCAACCCTCTTTTTGGACAACATCGTAAAATCCAAGTTCTTTTGCCAATTCCTCTTTAAAGTCCTCGGACATAATCCCTTTTTTTCTACTCAAGCGAAACAACCCCTTTCACATGCTGTCACATGCCTATTGTTTGTTACATACGCTATTTCATGCTTACTTATTCCACCCTGAACTGGTCACACCTGGGTTTTGGACAAATCAAAAAGTAGCAAACATATTGTCTGCTACTTCCTCTAAGTTAAATCTCTTGTTGTTTGTTTAAAAAGGTTAGTTCCACGGCTTCCGTTAATACATCCGCATAGCTGTAAGATACTCTTTCAAACGCATTTTCATCTTGGTCGAGTTCAATTACAAAAACAGCCGGATAAGTTTCCGCCAAAATTCCAAAACGTTCTACAGTCTTTCTTCTTCCACCGTTTGCTTTCAAAAGCAATCTTTTACCTAGGTTTGAATCAAGTGCAGTTTTAATATCAGCTAGAGTTTTTGGCATTTTCGGTCCACCTCACTAATTATAGTATATCACAAATTGTTAATATACGCAAACAAAATAATAAATTATATCAGCAGTTAAAAATGTAGTCAATATATTTTTACCTTAATTCCGCAAAAATCGTTAACATTTTTATTATCTCCTAGTAATTGAAAATATATGTAAGCGAACTATTCATTATCAAAAAGGAAAAATTTTCGCTACTGAGTCCTCTGCTCCCTTTTTCGATTAAAAAAATCCTATCAGAATTATTGATATCCGAAATTTCAAGCAATAAATTAAGCTGCATTCTTTCAAAATGCAGCTCATCATTCTTCCTGGAAAGGTTTAAAGGGGAGTCCTGTTCGAAGCATGCCTTTTGTTTCAATCCCGCCCAATCCTTTTTCGCCTGTTAACGTATTGCGAAGAACATCCCAAACATGAAGATTCTCCATATAGGCCGTGAAACTTACCTTACCGACAATATATACGGGATCAAGCGCATGAATATTCACGCGCGAAGGGGAACTTGCATAATTAGCCCCTGCTTGGATGATCGATTCAAAGTGGGATTGACAAGCACCAGCGAATATAACTAGTTGATCTAGATGTGATACCTTCTTTCTCGCCTCCCGGACGGTTTGCACGAAATCCTTGGAGTGACGATAGGCGTTGATATCGGACATCGGTCCATTTGATTTAGAATAGGCGTCATGACCCGTGACGACAAGGATATCTGGACGGTAATGGTCCAGTAGGCTGCCAATTCTCTGAGGCATTTCTTTTTCGTTACAATAGACGCCATTCACCGGTATGCCGAATTTCTGGTAAAGGTCCAGGCATTTTCGAAGATAGGAAGCATCCCCGTCTACATGTAGCACTCTGCCTGGTATTTGAAAGTATTCACCGCTATAGCGGTACCCATTACTTGATTGATATCCGCTTTTTTGCTGCTGAAGCTCTAAATCTTGCGTTAATAGGCGGTAGGATTGTTCTTGGAGTGCTTCATTGGACTTTTGACGGACACTTCGCTCATTATCGTTTATGATCATCAAATCCTGAAAAGGTGCATCTGCGATTAGCCGAATATCTTCCCCGTAAAGAACCGCTTCACGTTTGCCGTAATTATCACGGATATCAATTACCCGAAATAGTACGTCGCATTTATAAGAGAGCCGACCGACAATATCATTTATCTGAACATTCATTGCTCCACCCCATGAGAAGACTTATTTTAAAGCCCACCCTAGATTGTTTTCTTTCTTAAGTTATGCTAACGCCCCACGAATGGTGAAAGTGAAAATTGGGGTATATCATATGCAGGAATCGGTTCACTACCCGCTCTAATCCAAAAAAAAAGCCGGATGAGGGAGAATAGAACCCCTTTCCGACGTTAGATTGGTAATGGTTATTTAAAATTCGGCAGTAATGCATCACTCAAGCGTCCAAATTCCTCAATGCTCAATGTTTCCCCTCGCCTAGTCGGGTCGACTTCTACGGCCTTAAGAGCAGCAAGAATTAATTCCTTTTTCGCTTTTCCTTCCGGCAACTGACTTGTTAAGTTATTTAATATCGTTTTTCGGCGCTGTGCAAAGCTCGCCCGGGTCACGACGAACAAAAAGTCCTCATCTTGTACTTCGACAATCGGTATAACCCGTCTTGTGAGGCGAATAACAGCCGAATCGACATTCGGTTGCGGCATGAACACCGTTTTTGGAACGATCATAACCGTCTCTGCTTCCGTATAATATTGAATGGCAATCGATAAAGAACCATATTCCTTCGTGCCTGGCTTAGCTGCGATTCGATCGGCGACTTCCTTTTGCAACATACATACGATGCCTCTAATCGGTAAGTCCTCTGACAAAAGCTTCAAAATGATGGGAGTAGTAACATAGTAAGGAAGGTTGGCTACGACCATTATATCCTTGATATCCTTGAACTCTTCCTCGATGGCCTGCTTGACATCCGCTTTCAAGACATCCCCATGGATGATTTTCACATTGTCGTATGGAGACAGTGTATCGGCTAGTATCGGAAGTAAGCGCTGATCTATCTCGAAGGCTGTGACCTTTTTGCTGCTTTTCGCTAATTGTTCAGTCAGCGCCCCTATACCTGGCCCAATTTCAATCGCTCCACTTTCCTCTGTCAACTCCGCATGCTCGACAATCCGCTTCAGGATATTCGTATCGATTAGGAAATTTTGCCCAAGGCTCTTTTTAAACGAAAATCCATACTTCTTTAGGATGTCTTTCGTTCTGACAGGGGTTGCTATATCTTTATTCATGATTTTCCTCCTGATTTATCTGTACAATCGCTTCGCTAAAAGCCTCAGTTGATATTTGAAACATTTTTAATCGCTTGTATAATTGCTTACCATTTGTAAAACCGATCTTTAAGATGGAACCAAGTCTTTCTCTTCGCTCTCTAGCTCCCGCACCACCGATTAAACCTGCATCTATTAAATCCTGCTGGGATATTTCCTCTTGGGCTTCCTCATCCATGAGTTGTGCGTCTTTCAAGGCATTACGAATCGCTTCAGGTGAAGCGTGCTCCACGCCTATTCCCCTGCCTGACTTAGGCAACGCCTCTTTCTTCGTTAAAAAGGCATGTTTACAGCCCTTTACTTGTTCTGAAATGATATTTCTGATTTTTTGTCCTGGAAAATCCGGATCCGTAAAAATGATAACACCACGTGTGACTTGTGCCAACCTTACCTGATCTATACAGGATTGATTCACGGCAGAACCGTTCGTTTCTATGGTATCCGCATTGACCGCCCTTTTTATCGCTACTGTATCATCTTTACCTTCAACAACAATGATTTCTTTAATCTTTTTCATGTTTTCCTCCATACAGAAAAGCGCAAGACTTACTATGTAAACAGACCTTGCCACGACTTTTCCATCGGGATGGCTTCTCACGCCATCACTCGATTCACTTTTAGTTTACACTGAAATTTTATGACTTATTGAATCGTCTCTTTTATTAAAGCAGGTTTATACTGTTGGTTTCAACAAATGGTAAAATAAAACGTCAAAAAAGCAGGAGACAATTTATCTCCTGCGAGAGAAAACTTATTAATCCAGTACTCGGATTTTCACTTTCTTTACACCCCAACGATAAGCGTCGTTTTTCGATGAAAAGAATACATCTATTCTGTTTCCCTTAATCGCTCCGCCCTTATCGGCAGCAGTAGCATAGCCATAACCTTCGACATAGACCTTCGAGCCCATGGGAATCACGCTTGGATCGACTGCTATGATTTTGGCATTAGGATTACTTTTCAGATCCACTCCTGTTGAAGTAACACCTGAACAGCCGTGGCAACTTGCTGTATAGGCCGTTGATGAGACGTAAATTTCTTTTCCGCTGGTAGAATTCACATTCGTTGCTCTCGGTGATTCTTGGGTTTCAAGCTTCTTAGTTCCGACCGCTACGACCTTATCCTGCTTTTTATTCACAACTTTTTCAGAAAGCAATTTCCTTTTGACTTCTTTTCCATTTTCTTTGATCACTTCGTATTCCTTGGAAGTGATACCCTTTTTTCCTTCTTTTTCGATCTTTTCTTTCCCTTTTAATAAAGAATCATCATTTTTAGTAATGACAGCATAATCGACAGGTTCTTCCACTACATCGGTGACTTTTTCAATTCGAATAACGTTTACCGTATTCTTTGCTTCAACTTTTTCCACTAATCCTGGTTCAACTCGATCTAAATCATTGAGTTTGACACCTTGTTGCTTTAAAAAGTCAGCGACCGTAGTCGAAGTTGACCAAACCTGCTTTTCTTTTCCACCTACCACCAAGTTCAGTGAAAAGGCTCTATCGATGCTAACTTCCATATCTGCTTTAAGCTTCGTGTCTTTTGAAGGAGTAACTTTATCCTTCTCATCTACTCCGAGCTCCTGCTCCTTGATAAATTCCTCTACGGTATCGGCGGTTGACCAGACTTCCTCTTGCTCACCATCTTGTACCATGACAATTTTTCGAGCCTGCTTGTACACTACCTCTAGATCATCAGCTACTTCACTGTCAACAGAAGGATGTACATAATCTGCGGCTTGAACCGTAATCTCTAAATCTTTTAACATATCATTTACAGTAGCCGCGTGTGTCCGCACTACCTCTTTTTTCCCGTCAAGCATGATTGTGACTGTATGCATTGTTCCTTTATGGATCAGTATTCCCAGCGCCGTAGTGACGAGAATTGCCGTGCATATTGCAACCGCTATTCGCTTCTTACCTACAAGTCTGGAAATAAGGTTTTTCATAGTTTTTGATAGAATGAAAAACTCCTCCTTCCTCCCGGTGATTATATAGACATACTTATCGAGCTGTCAACCCATCCACTTCTCATTTAGGAAATTATTACCTATTATGCATATTCCTCATAGAAAAGGAAAGGGTGACTTCTCGACATAAAACACCTATGTTGGGAGAGAGATTTGTAGAAACTTCAAAAAATGCTTTCTAAATAGCAAATCCCGGGAGAACGTGACCCAAAATGATGTCAATTAATGCCGAATAATTTCTTGGCATTACTCGTTGTCGCCTGGGATACTTCTTCCACGGAAAGTTGCTTGATGTCTGCAATTTGCTCGGCGACGAGTTTCACATAGGATGGTTCATTACGCTTTCCTCTAAAGGGATGGGGTGCTAGGTAAGGACAATCCGTCTCAATTAATAGACGATCCAATGGCACAGCTGCTGCTACTTCTTTTGGTTTCTTCGCATTCTTGAAGGTAACGGGGCCCCCCAATGAAATATAAAAGTTCATATCGATACATTCCAAAGCTGTTTCGGCACTACCACTAAAGCAATGCATGATGCCTCCCACTTCTGAAGCACCTTCTTCCTTTAATATGCTCACGATATCTGCGGTTGCTTCACGATTATGAATGATGATAGGCAACTTTACCTTTTTTGCTAGGCGTATTTGTTTTCTGAAAACTTCCTTTTGAATTTCCTTCGGCGATTTGTCCCAATGATAGTCAAGGCCCATTTCCCCTATAGCAACTACCTTAGGATGTGCGGAGAGTTCTTCAATCCACTGGAGATCTTCTTCAATCATATCTATTGCATCAACAGGATGCCAACCGATTGCTGCAAACATAAACTCATATATTTCCACTAGTTCCATTGCTCTAGTGATGGTAGGGCGGTCAAAGCCGACGACAACCATGTTTTTTACGCCCGCTTCCTGCGCTCTTTCTATGACTTCTTCAAGATCTTCATTGAATTGCTCTGCATTTACATGTACATGTGTATCGAAAAGCATGTTTATTCTTCCTTTCTAGCACTATTTTATTTCGTAATGAGAGTTTTATGTTTCTCAATTAGGTAACAAAAAGATTACATAGTCCCTCCCTGAAGGCAGGGACTAAAGAATGGTCTCAGTAGATGCCTGCTGCACTGGGGCATATAAATAAAAAACATAAAAGTGTTTCATATGAAACACTTTTATGTTTTTTTGAGTTATTTCACTTTCGATCCATTAGGAATGGAAGCATCTATTGTAGCAACAGATAGGACGCCATCTTGGCTGCCAGCCAAAATCATTCCTTGAGAAAGCTCCCCACGTAATTTCACTGGTTTAAGATTGGTAACGCATATCACTTTTTTCCCTACTAATTCTTCTGGTTTGTAGTGCTGAGCAATCCCGGATACGACCTGCCGCTTCTCGTACCCAAGATCCAACTGTAGCTTAAGCAGTTTGTCGGCTTTTTTTACGGGCTCGACTTCCATTACCTGCGCTACACGCAACTCAACCTTTGTGAAATCATCGATTGTGATTTCATCAACTTCCGGAATTTCGACTTCTTCCTTTTCTTCCTCTTTGGACGTGCCACCCTGCATTTGTTCTTTAATATATTGAACTTCCTCTTCCATATCTAAACGCGGGAAGATAGGGTCCCCTTTTAACACTCTTGTATCGGAAGGAATTAATCCAAACTCGCTGAGACTATCCCATGTCTTCAGGTTCTCATCCTGAATGCCTAGCTGAGTAAAGACTTTTTCCGGTGCCTGCGTTAAAAATGGTTTCAATAGGACGGCTGTCCGGCGTAAAGATTCAGCCAAATGGACCATAACACTTGCAAGTTCCCCTTTTTTGGCTTCATCTTTAGCCAACATCCACGGTTGGGTTTCATCGATGAACTTATTGGTCCTGCTCACAAGCTGCCAAATGGACGTAAGGGCAACGGAGAATTCCATTTTTTCCATGGCTTCTTCATATTTATGTACCGTATCTTGATTCATTTCAAGCAAGTTTGTTTCAAATTCGCCATTCGACCCTTGATAGTTTGGAATTGGAATCACACCGTCGAAATACTTATTGACCATGGCTACGGTTCTGTTCAATAAATTACCTAGATCATTCGCTAAGTCAAAGTTAACCCGTTCTACAAATCCCTCTGGAGTAAATACCCCGTCAGAACCGAATGGGACTTCACGAAGAAGGTAATAACGTAAGGAATCCAAACCGTATCGATCAATCAATGTAACCGGATCGACCACGTTCCCTTTTGACTTCGACATTTTGCCGTCTTTCATAAGCAACCAGCCGTGGGCAAATACCTTTTTCGGAAGCGGCATATCGAGAGCCATTAACATGATCGGCCAGTATATGGTATGGAAACGAACGATTTCCTTCCCTACTAGGTGAACGTCCGCCGGCCAGTAATTCCTGTATTTAGAATCATCATCCGTCCCATACCCTAAAGCTGTAATATAGTTAGTCAACGCATCAATCCAGACATAAATGACATGCTTCGGATCTCCCGGTACTTTAATTCCCCAGTCAAAAGTTGTACGAGAAACGGCCAAATCTTCTAATCCCGGTTTGATAAAGTTATTGATCATTTCATTTTTTCTTGATTCAGGCTGGATGAACTCAGGGTTTTCCTCATAGAACTTCAATAAACGGTCAGCATACTTACTCATCTTGAAGAAATATGACTCTTCCTTAACCTTCTCGACTGGTCGGCCACAATCTGGACATTTCCCATTACCTTCTTCGACTTGGCGTTCCGTAAAGAAAGATTCACATGGTGTACAATATAATCCTTCATATTGATCCAAGTATATGTCGCCCTGATCCAGCAGCTTCTTGAATATTTTTGCCACAACCTCTTTATGGCGGTCTTCTGTCGTCCTTATGAAGTCATCATAAGATATATCAAGCTTATTCCAAAGCTCTTTTATTCCAGACACGATATTGTCCACATACTGTTTAGGTGTGATGCCCTGTTCAGCTGCTTTGCGCTGGATTTTCTGACCATGTTCATCCGTTCCCGTTAAGTACATAACGTCAAAGCCACGCATCCTTTTGTAACGAGCCATGGCATCTCCTGCCACCGTCGTATACGCATGCCCTATATGTAAATTACCACTTGGATAATATATGGGTGTTGTAATATAAAATGTATTTGATTTTTCCTGCATTTTATTGCCTCCTCATCATTTGCAAAACTGGCTAAGGACTTGCCCCTGCCAATTAGAGCACAGTAAAACTATTATCTCTATTTTAACCCTATCTGTCATTCTATGCGACAAGAATCAACAATCATTTCATCCTGAAATTCGAATGAAAGGCAAAGAATTTCTAATCAGTGCTTAATGCTTGCAAGGTTGTCTTCACCCTATTTTCAGCATTACCTCTTACCTCAACAAAATATACCTTACTATTCATATTTTGCGCAACATCTCCCATTCTATTTGGACGTTTTACAGGAATATTATCCTATATTCCGAATTTTTGATTTGAAACTAAAATAACATTACTCTTATAATAGGGAAGAGATAGAGCTCCATTATCATAGTTTGTCGAATCTTGGTGAAGTAAATGGTTCCGCAGACAAGCTAGGACTAAGGCTTTTTTGCTTTATTACTTTTCGTATCCTTTATAAAAAGCGATAATGAGCTCTTACAGAAAAATGAAAATAAATCATTGACGAATATGGGAATGGCTGGTATTATAAATTTATAAAAAAAATTGTCGAATAATGACGAAAAAAAATAGAAAAAGGTACTAAATTGTATTTTGAGAGGGGAATTTTCAATGAAATCTACAGGAATCGTTCGTAAAGTTGATGAGTTAGGCCGGGTAGTTATTCCAATCGAGCTTCGCCGTACATTAGGCATCGCTGAGAAAGATGCTTTAGAAATCTATGTGGATGATGAGCGCATTATCTTAAAAAAATATAAACCTAACATGACTTGTCAAGTAACTGGTGAAGTTTCTGATAACAATCTTACACTTGCTAATGGTAAGTTAATTCTTAGCCGTGAAGGTGCAGAAATGTTAATTAAAGAAATTCAACAAAACTTTGCAACTTCTAACTAATATAGATAAAAAACTTCCGAATTTCGGAAGTTTTTTTTGTCCATTTAGTTGGCATCTATATGAAATGCCTGGTATACGTCGCGTTTTTGCATATTTCGATCTTTTGCAACTTGCTTTATGGCATCCTTTGAAGGCATTTTCTTCGTTTCGATATAATAGTTGACATGCCCAACAATGTCGAAAGCTGACCACCATGCTTCTTCTGGGTCTTCTTCCTGTTCTTGAGCACCCTCTATTATCAAACAGAACTCACCGCGCACCTCATTTTCAGCCGCCCAATTCATTGCCTCACTTAATGTACCGCGAATAAACTCTTCAAACTTCTTGGTTAATTCACGACATAGGACTATTTGTCGGTCTCCTAGTATTTCATGCATATGTTTCAAGGTTTCCTTTAAGCGGTGAGGCGATTCATATACAATCCAAGTAGCTTCCATTTTTTTTAACTTTTCCAACTCTTGTTTCTTTTCTTTTGCTCCCCGCTTTAGGAAACCATAGAAATAAAAGGGTTGAGGGGAAAGCCCTGAGGCAATCAACGCCGTTAATGCCGCATTGGCTCCTGGCAAGGGGATAACCTTAAACTGTTCAGCAATTGCCTCCCTCACAAGTTCATAGCCTGGATCGGAAATCGTTGGTAAACCGGCATCACTGACGAGAGCGATCACTTGGCCTGAACGAAGTCGCTCAAGCATTTGCCGTCCGCTGTTTTCCTTATTATGCTCATGATAACTGACGATAGGTGTAGAAATCTCAAAGTAATTACATAGTTTTTTTGTATTTCGCGTATCCTCGGCAGCTATGACATCTGCTTCCTTTAAAATCCTAAGAGCGCGGAAACTCATATCTTCAAGATTGCCTATAGGAGTAGGGACTAGATATAAAGCCGGTTCCAACCCCTCTTTTTCGAAACTCTTTTGCTGCCACATAGATTATGTCTCCTCCTTTGCCATCCACTTTTCTTTTTGTTTTCTGGTTAGTTGCTTGAACTGGTATTCTGCCTTCATGGCCAAAGTCTGGTTTTCAAACGTTTCATGATAAATCAGTTCCACAGGGGTCCGTCCACGCGTATATTTAGCGCCTTTCCCCTGATTATGCATATTGATCCTTCGTTCTAAATTATTGGTGTATCCCGCGTAATAACTATCATCGCTGCATTTTAAGACGTAGAAATAGTGCCTATTCGTCTCCATATAAAATCTTTCTGATTTCAGGATTATATTCATTCTGTTCATTGTACACAACGAGTGGAGGTAGGATTTTCAAATCCGGGTTTCCGTCTTTAATTCCTTCAATGAGAATCGTATTGGCCTCTTTTGTACTTTTTGGATAAACGAATTGCAACCTCTTCGGTTCAATCCGATACTCCCTCATCAGTCGTAGGATATCCATCAAACGACCAGGTCTATGGACGAATGCCGCTTTTCCACCCTGACGAAGTAACTGACTTGAAACACGCATGACGTCTTCCAATGTGCACATGATTTCATGACGGGCAATCGCAAAGTGTTCATTTTTATTGATTTCCTCAATGGACGGAGTCGGGAAGTACGGTGGGTTACACGTTACCACATCATATTTACTGTATCCTATTTGCTTTGGGATTTCTTTTATATCAGCATGGACCATTTCAATCTGCGAGGAAACCCCGTTATACTCCATGGTTCTTTGAGCCATGTCATATAGGCGATCCTGGATTTCGATGCCCGTAATGGACCCTTTAGTCCTTGTGCTTAGCAACAAGGGTATGACGCCATTGCCTGAACAAAGATCCACTAGCCTTCCCTTTTGGATCGGTACGCTTACAAACCTGGATAATAAAACGGCATCTAATGAAAAAGAAAACACCGATGGACTCTGGATGATCCGTAAATCCTCCGCCAACAGGTAATCCAGCCGTTCATCCCCTTTTAGTTCTACCATTGCTATTAACCCTCCTATATATGTAGAAAAAGCAGGATTAAGCCCTTACTTTAACCCTCACTCGTAACAAAAAGGGTCTGACTCATAGTATGCGTCAGACCCCGAATCACTATATATTGTAAACGGTCTATCTATCACGTAAAAGAGATGGAACATTCTTTTATATTATTCCATTTTCACTTCTTGTTTAAAAAAGATAAACAGAACAGGCAATCTCCTTCTTTACGTAAACTGCCAAAATGCAGATTACAAATATGGAAGCCTTCTTGATAGATACGGGCTAGATTATCATAGCCTTCCCCTATATCCATAACCTTATTCGTACTCTCAGTACGGTTCTTCGTCTTTTGTTTCTCTTTTATAGAAACAGGTTCACTCTCGGCATCCGCAAGGCCCAATCGATGACGCAAGTGCTCATTTTCTAACTTGAGCGATTGATTTCCTTCGAGGATTTCCGCAAGATTCTCCTTCAATTCTCCAAGCTGTTTATATAATTGGCCTATCTGGGCTTCCATATTGGTAACCGACTCAAAAATATCTTTCTTATCCACGCTCTCCCACCACCTTAATAATCTGTGGCTTGAATAGAAACGGCTCCCTCTTTTAGAATCTCATCTAAAGTATACTCTAATACTCTTTCCTGCTCGATTAGTTCAATCTGAAGTACGCGTTCTAGAATATTAAGCCCCACTACCTTGCCTTTGCCACCAGGCGTATCAATCATCTCACCTAAATCAGGAAGCATTTCCTTCGCACTCTCATACTCGTCATTTTCATATTTCAGACAGCACATCAATCGACCACATAATCCTGAGATTTTTGTAGGATTTAGTGATAAATTCTGATCTTTCGCCATTTTAATGGAAACAGGTTCAAAGTCTCCCAGAAATGTCGAGCAACAAAGCATTCTGCCACATGGTCCAATGCCACCAAGCATTTTAGCCTCATCCCTGACTCCAATCTGTCGAAGTTCAATCCTGGTTCTGAATATGGCTGCTAAATCTTTGACTAAATCACGGAAATCCACGCGACCATCCGCAGTAAAGTAAAACACTACCTTATTTCTATCAAAGGTATAGGACACGTCAACGAGCTTCATATCCAGCTTATGCTCATCGACCTTTTGACAACATATATAATAAGCTTCTTCTGCAGCAGACTTGTTTTCCTCAACAATTAGCTTATCTTTCGCATCTGCAACCCGAAGTACTTTTTTCAATGGCAGGACAACATCATTTTCATCTACTTGTTTACGGGCTGTAACAACCTTACCGAATTCAACACCGCGGACAGTCTCCACTATAACAAAATCGTCCTTGGGAATGGCGAATTCGCCCGGATCAAAGTAGTATATTTTGCCCGCTTTTTTAAAACGGACACCTACAACATCATACAAATCATGATCCCTCCTGCAAATTCAGCACAAGCTGTTCCATCAACAGCTGTGGATTTGTGTTGGACATCAACTTCCTTTTCGCTTCCAAAATAAACTCCATATGTTCAGCGAGTCGTCTCGGAGAAAGATGAAGAGCGTGAGTTTCAAATTCCTTCAGTTTATTTTGAAATACAATCAGGTCCTTCTTGTCCAACTGAATATATAATAAATCCTTATAAATAAGAAGTAACAAATCAAGGCCTCTGTCTACCTGTTCTCTATCTTTAAAGTGCGAAAACCAATCCGTCTGAAGGAACAATAAGGCCTTCAGGGAATTCTGTTTTAACACTTCATACAATTTTACCACTATTTTTTGGCCTTGTACAAACCATTCATCATGACTCATGTCAATTCCGTCTACCACATTCTGTGTTAAATGAGCGACGACAGCGGCCATCTGTGGGTCCACGTCCTGTTCCATCAGCTTTCGTTTGACATTCTCCGGTGATAACGGTTTAAACGAGATCAATTGGCACCTCGACAAAATGGTCGGTAGAATGCGCTGAACTTGTTCGGTCATCAGTATGGCTACCGTATCTCCTACAGGTTCTTCTAAAAACTTCAAGAGACTGTTCGCTGCCCCGACTGACATCTTATCCGCATCGGTAATCATGTACACTTTCCGATTGGCTTCCACACTTTTCTTTGAGAATTCCTCTTGAAGACTCTTAATTTGTTCCTTTTTAATGGACAGTCCATCTTTTTCAATCAAATGGATATCCGGATGGTTTCCACTAGAAATTCGTTTGCAGTTCTTACACTGTCCGCATGGCTCAAAGCCTTCGACCGGGTTCTCGCATAGTAAGCTTTTTGCAAAATTTTTGCTTACCTCTTTCTTACCTGTACCTGTATCCCCTTCAAATATATACGCATGAGCCACTCTGTTCTTCGTGATGCTATTTTGCAACATCGTCATAACCTGCGGCTGAATTTGTCTCATTTCCTGCCATGTTTTATCCAACATCATCACTCACTTACGTATATAAATTAATCAGCAGTCCTTTAATTTCGCCTATCATTTCTAATATCTCAAGCGAACTCTTCTCTTTATTTAAAATTTCCTCGCTTAACTCGATCAGTTTCGCATCAATCGTTTCCACGGTCTTCAATGGTCGACTCTGTCCGTATTGATTCCAGCTCGTGGACTGCTTCAGTTCAAGACCATACTCAACAGCTTCGCGCACAAACCGCTTCACTAATGCCTTATATTTGGCTAGTTCCCTAAAGGTCCGGGATCGGACCAGGCGCTGACCTGCCCCTTCAATGTCCCCGATTAAACGATTCAAAGTTTGAACCTGCATCTTCTGGTCCTGTGTTTGAACCAGTTGTTGAAACCTTCCATTACCTGATTGCATTTGTTTATTATCCTGCCGGGCTTTATCCAAATTAATAGGTATGTCATGGTTGATTTTCATAAAGAACCTCCATATATCTAGCCGTTAAAATTGCAGAAAATTTTCAACCGGCAGGACAAATATGGTTGCACCGCCTACTTGAATTTCCACCGGATATGGTACATACGATTCGGCATTGCCACCCATTGGTGAGACCGGGGAGACTAATTGAGAACGCGACTGACAACTCCGCTTGATTATCTCAATCGCCTGATCGACACGTGTATCCTCCGTGCCAATCATAAAGGTTGTATTCCCTGATTTTAAAAACCCACCCGTACTGGCGAGCTTGGTTGTCCTGAAATTATGATCCACTAATTCATTAAGCAGCCGATGGCTATCCTTATCTTGAACGACAGCAATGATCATTTTCATTCTCATCATCCTCCGCTTACTATGAATTTTCACTACCTTACTCCCATTATAACAATTTGTGCTTACATGGAATAGGGTGCAGTTGAATAATATGGAAATCCTAGCGTACCGTTATCTCTTCTTCAAAGCTATCATTAATTGATTCTTCGCTTCTTGGAAAACTTCCTCGATTGATTGATCGGCATCAATGATAACGTAACGATCCTTCCATCTGCTAATGGTTAGCTGATAACCCTCATATACCTTTTCATGAAACTCCAGAGCCTCCAAATCCAGTCGATTCACTTCACGGTCCCCGTTTGACTGTATCCGTCTTAAACCCTCTTCAGGTTTTATATCGAAAAAGAACGTCGCATCAGGCATCATGTCACCAATTGCAAATTTATTAATATTGTATACATCTTCTATATCTAAGCCCCTTGCATAGCCTTGATAGGCCAAAGAGCTATCAATGAATCGGTCACAGAGGACGATGGTCCCCTTTTCTAGTGCAGGGATGACTTTTTCCACCAAATGCTGCCGCCTTGCAGCAGCATATAGTAAAGCCTCCGTTCTTGAATCCATTGCTGTATTGTCTTTATTCAAGATAACTTCTCTTATTTGTTCGGATATCGGGATGCCACCTGGTTCCCGTGTTAGCAAAACTTGATAACCTTCTTGTTGGAGGGCGTTCCCGAGCATGTGAATGATTGTTGTTTTCCCTGCTCCCTCAGGCCCTTCCATTGTTATAAAAATTCCACGATTCATTGGTGTACCTCCAAGGTTCTTTGTTTGTAGTATATCATTTTATCCAACCTGGCTGCCCTCATAAACAATCAGCTTCCCGCTTGAAAGGAAAGAACCTCCATGGAATCTTGAATCCAATGCTAACAGTCTCCCTAAATTATCGATATGCTCTGATGTAATCATTTCCCCGGTCATAATCAAGGGGATGCCAGGAGGATAAGGAATGACCATTTCCGCAGATACCGCACCGATTGCTTTTCCAAACTCAACTTGGACCGTACTTTTTTGTTTCATGACAGAGTATGGATAGGCAAGGCTCGTCATGGCGTTTTTACCGAGTGCACTTTGTGGAACAACTTCTTCATCTTGTTCTCCTGATCTATCTTTCATCGCACTTGATGCTCGTTCGATTTTTTTGATGATTTCCTTAAAAGGAAAATCCTGTTCTTCCTTTACTAAAGGAAGAGTCATCAAAAGATTGTAGGGATCCGCAAGTTCCGGATATAGGTTTTCCCCTTCAAATAACTTCTGTAACTGAAATCCACTTAAGCCTGTCGTGGACTGGATGACGACTTTCAAGGGGTCGGCAGACGTTCCCAATGGTGGCTCCAGTACTCGTATCGTGCCGAGCTTGCCCAACTCCCCTCTGAAGTCTGAAATCCTTTTGATGAGCTGGTTTTGGTCTTCTATTGTAAATGATGCTAGATATCCGCGCGCTAAGTCAAGAGACCCCATGATGGGATAAGAAGGACTGCTCGATTGTAGCATTTGTAAATAGAAAGTCATCTTGTCCAAATCCAACAAATCAGAATGAATATGAAGGTAGGACCCCATCGTCATGGCTGGCAATGTTTTATGGGCTGAGTGTACAACTGCATCGGCTCCCGCCAGTATCGCGGAGTCGGGAAAAAGGCTTCCCAATTGAAAGTGAGCACCATGTGCCTCATCTACCAACACGGGAATACCTCTTTCATGTGCCATTTTTACAAGGCCAGACAATCCTTTTTCAGCAAGTCCATAGTAATTCGGGTTGGTCAATATGACAGCCTTGGCATCCGAATGTACATCCAAGGCCTCACCCAATAGATCTGAACTGATGCCACCCGCTACTTCCCATTCCCGATAAAATATAGGTTGTAAAAAAACAGGCCGTACATTTGCCAACATCAGGCCATGCAAGATGGATTTATGACAATTCCTTTGAACCAGTACCTTGTCTCCCTCCCCACAGGCCGCAAGGATCATGGCTAGGTTACCTACAGTTGTTCCATTGACCAAAAAATAACTCTTCTGGACTCCATATAAGTCAGCAAGTAGTCTCTCAGCTTCCAATATGACACCTTCTGGAGCGTGTAAATCATCCAGGCCACTTATTTCCGTAGCGTCTATTCCAAGTAGGGGCTTATAGAGTGCACGACCTTTTTCATTGAACACTTGACCATTTTTATGGCCCGGGACATGTAATGAAATGGGTCCCTTTTTATATAAATTGCTCATCGCATCGAACAATGGCGTATGTAATTGATTCATTTCCCTCTTCCTTCAACATCATAATGTTCTTCATTTTATCAAATTTGTCCAAGATTATCTTATCTAAAAGGTAAAAGTTCAATCAAGCGGTTCATTTCCCTCCTCATGGAAAAAGAGTTAGAGAATAAAGAAATCGCCATTTCTTTATTCTCTAACTCTACAACTATCTACAACTACTTACATTATGAACAAATTTCCGGATTCGTAATTTTCCTTAACTGTTTCAAATAGTACTTATACCTGGGGTCATTCGTATCCGTCCCAATCATATCCCTTTCGCATTCTTCACAGATGAAAGTCGTATATAGGTGTATCCCCATGCCTTTTACTTGTTCACATACCACGCACGATTCCCCTGCTGTTGTTTTGGTTGTTGTTTTCCCCAACATCTCCACCTCCATAGCTGCATTCTCCCCAAAAACCATTGTCCGCATACATAGAATTAAAATAGTTTAAGAGAACTCGGGGCTGCTTTTAATAATGTATGATAATGGCTTACATTAGGTGTATGTCTATATAAAAATTCCCCGTCTCCGAGATTGTTTTCATAAAAAACAATTTCTCATTTGAAGTTCAATGATCAGATTCCATAATGCAACTCGTTCTTTCTGCACACAAAAAAAGGCCAAGCCTAATGGCTGACCTTTGAAATGGCTTGGCGGCGTCCTACTCTCACAGGGGGAAACCCCCAACTACCATCGGCGCTGAAGAGCTTAACTGCCG
>NZ_JBNNML010000015.1:0-58940 GCF_050272735.1 Peribacillus sp. NPDC046944 | reverse complement strand
CCCGTTCCCATTCCGAACACGGCAGTTAAGCTCTTCAGCGCCGATGGTAGTTGGGGGTTTCCCCCTGTGAGAGTAGGACGCCGCCAAGCCATTTCAAAGGTCAGCCATTAGGCTGGCCTTTTTTTGCGTTCTAAAAGTACGATTAAAGGATTAAGGGTGGTTTTGAATATATCCATTAGGGGTAATTATAAAGATATTTTAATTTTACCGTGTGCAATAGGTATGTAACTACATATAATTTGGAGAAAATAGGTAATGCAAAAAGAAGTTAGTGCGTTTTAATTTGCAATATGCATTTTTCCTTGTATAATAATAGTCAAATATAGTCAAAGTCAGATTGGAGGAGGTTGAGTGAGAAACATATCTGATATTATCGAAACTTATTTGAAGCAAGTGCTAGAAATAAGTCAGAAAGATATCCTAGAAATTAAAAGAAGTGAAATAGCAGATAAATTTCAGTGTGTTCCTTCTCAAATCAATTACGTAATTAATACCAGGTTTACAATCGAAAGAGGCTATGTTGTTGAGAGTAAGCGTGGCGGTGGCGGGTATATTCGGATTATGAAGGTGAAATCGCAGGATTACGTGCAACTCATCAACCAGTTATTATCCCTTATTGGTTCCAGAGTGCCTCAATCTATGGCGGAAGGGGTCATCGCTCGGCTGATGAGCGAGGAAGTCATTAATGAAAGGGAAGCTAAAATCATGATGAGTGTCATTGATAGATCCGTCATCTATATAGACCTACCTGATCGTGATGAATTAAGGGCGCGAATTTTATCAGCCATGCTTACAACTTTAAAATATAAATAAACTGGCAGAGGTGATGAATGAATGATTTGTCAAGAATGCCATCAAAGACCTGCGACTCTTCACTTTACCAAAATCATTAATGGAAAAAAGACTGAAGTCATGATTTGTGAGAAATGTGCTCAGGAAAAAGGTGAGATGTTCATGGATGCGGGTGGGCATGGTTTTTCAATAAATAATTTGTTAGCAGGATTGTTAAATATCGAGTCGAATATTCAACAGACAAAGGCTAATTCATTTCCTATGACAGAAGAAAAACGCTGTCCTCATTGTCATCGTTCATATAAGGAATTCGTCCATATTGGAAAGTTTGGATGTGCCGAGTGTTATAAAACGTTCAATGATCAGTTAAATCCGATTCTAAAGAGGGTTCATAGCGGAAATACTGCACACAGTGGGAAAATCCCAAAAAGAATTGGTGGCGGTATTTACCTTCGAAAACAAATTTCTGACTTAAAAGAGAATTTAAAGGTACACATCGAACAGGAAGAGTTCGAGAAGGCGGCCGAAGTAAGAGATAAGGTTCGTTCCCTTGAAAAAAGGTATGAGGCACAGGAGGGGGGCGATGAATCATGAGTTTGGAGAAATTTATGGAGAACGCTTTGAGTTCCTGGATGAATCATGAAGGTCCAGAAATGGATATTGTATTAAGTTCACGAATTCGTTTAGCCAGAAATTTTAAAGACTTTACCTTTCCTACCGCCTTTTCCAATGAAGAGGCAAAAGAAATCATTGAATTAGTGAAGAAAAGAATTGAAGAGGAAGTTACCCAAGAGATTGGCAAGCTGGAACTTCTGGAAATTGATCAAATGCAGTCACTGGAAAAGAGAGTGCTTGTTGAAAAACATTTGATCAGCCCACATTTAGTGGAAGAATCGGCAAAAGGGGCATGCCTTCTTTCCGAGAATGAAGAAATAAGCATCATGGTTAACGAAGAGGACCATCTCCGAATCCAGTGCTTGATGTCAGGATTGCAACTTAAGGAAACCTTAAGACTCGCAAATGTTCTTGACGATTGGATTGAAGAATCCATAGACTATGCATATGATGAAGAAAGAGGATACTTAACTAGCTGTCCGACTAATGTGGGAACAGGATTGAGGGCCTCAGTCATGATGCATCTCCCGGGTCTTGTACTAACTCAGCAAATGAATCATATTATACCGGCCATTAATCAATTGGGACTGGTGGTTCGCGGGATTTATGGAGAGGGCAGTCAAGCTCTAGGAAACATCTTTCAAATCTCCAACCAGATCACTCTCGGAAAATCCGAGAAGGATATCGTGGAGGATCTAACGAGTGTAGTTCAGCAGATCATTGCCCAGGAAAGGTCAGCCAGAGATGCATTAGTGAAGACCTCTCACATACAATTAGAGGATAGGGTTTTCCGATCCTATGGTATATTATCAAATGCCCGAATCATTGGGACCAAGGAAGCAGCTACCTGTATCTCCGATGTTAGGTTAGGGATAGATATAGGATATATAAAAAACATTTCAAAAAGCATCCTAAATGAGTTAATGATTCTGACTCAGCCAGGCTTTTTACAAAAATACGCAGGTGGACCTTTAAGGACACATGAAAGGGATATCCGTCGAGCAGCTCTTATACGAGAACACTTGGATTTCACAGAATCCTCCTTCTCATAGAAAAGTCAATCGATCATCTGCTATACATGTTAAAGCGAAGCATCTGCAAGATTTTATGCAGAGTCAAAAGCTTTATTCAAAACGAAAATTCTAAAGGAGGAATTCCCTATGATGTTTGGTCGTTTTACTGAAAGAGCCCAGAAAGTATTAGCATTAGCCCAAGAAGAAGCTATCCGGTTAGGTCATAATAATATTGGTACGGAGCACATCCTTTTAGGTTTAGTTCGCGAGGGAGACGGTATTGCAGCCAAAGCATTATACGCTCTCGGATTAGGTGCGGAAAAGATCCAGAAAGAAGTGGAAAACTTAATCGGCCGTGGCCAGGACAAAGCCCAAACGATTCATTATACGCCAAGAGCGAAGAAAGTCATTGAACTATCCATGGATGAAGCAAGGAAATTAGGTCATTCATATGTAGGCACAGAACATGTACTCCTTGGACTTATTCGAGAAGGAGAAGGTGTAGCAGCCCGTGTGTTAAATAACCTTGGCGTCAGTTTAAATAAAGCAAGACAGCAAGTATTACAACTATTAGGTAGCAATGAGTCAGGTGGACATCAAGGTTCAACCGCCTCTAATGCAAGCACTCCAACCCTTGATAGTCTTGCTCGGGATTTAACGGCCATCGCTCGTGAAGACAGCTTGGACCCTGTCATTGGTAGAGGCAAGGAAATTCAGCGTGTCATCGAAGTGTTGAGCAGACGCACGAAGAATAACCCTGTATTAATTGGTGAGCCAGGGGTGGGTAAAACTGCTATTGCTGAAGGCCTAGCACAGCAAATCATCAATAATGAGGTTCCTGAAATCCTACGTGATAAACGTGTCATGACACTTGATATGGGGACGGTCGTAGCGGGGACGAAATACCGTGGTGAATTCGAGGATCGATTAAAGAAAGTGATGGACGAAATCCGTCAAGCAGGAAATATCATCTTGTTTATTGATGAATTGCATACATTGATTGGTGCTGGTGGGGCGGAAGGTGCCATCGATGCATCTAATATCCTTAAGCCATCATTGGCCCGTGGTGAACTGCAATGTATCGGTGCAACCACATTGGATGAGTACCGTAAATATATCGAAAAGGATGCTGCACTCGAACGCCGCTTCCAACCCATCCAAGTGGATGAACCAACAACAGAAGAGTCCATTCAAATTCTTAAAGGGTTACGTGACCGGTATGAAGCCCATCACCGTGTATCAATCACTGATGAGGCTATCGATGCGGCTGTTAAGTTATCTGATCGATATATTTCCGACCGTTTCCTTCCGGATAAAGCAATCGATTTAATTGATGAAGCAGGTTCGAAAGTCCGGTTGCGTTCATATACTACACCTCCAAACTTAAAAGAACTTGAAGTGAAATTAGATGAAGTCCGGAAAGAAAAGGACGCTTCCGTTCAAAGCCAGGAGTTTGAAAAGGCTGCATCGCTTCGTGATACGGAGCAACGCTTAAGAGAACAATTGGAAGAAACAAAGAAAACGTGGAAAGAGAAACAAGGGCAAGAAAATAGTGAAGTGACGGTGGAAGACATCGCACATGTCGTATCCAGCTGGACTGGAGTCCCGGTTACTAAATTGGCACAAACGGAGTCAGATAAACTTCTAAATATGGAAGCTATTCTCCATGATCGTGTAATTGGTCAGGAAGAGGCTGTTATAGCCGTTTCCAAAGCAGTACGACGTGCAAGAGCGGGGCTGAAGGATCCTAAACGTCCAATCGGCTCATTCATCTTCCTAGGGCCAACAGGAGTCGGTAAAACGGAACTTGGTCGTGCATTGGCTGAATCCATGTTCGGAGATGAAGATGCCATGATCCGTATCGACATGTCGGAATATATGGAGAAACATTCAACTTCACGCCTAGTTGGTTCTCCTCCAGGCTATGTGGGATATGAGGAGGGCGGACAACTGACTGAAAAAGTACGTAGAAAGCCATACTCCGTCGTTCTACTTGATGAAATTGAAAAGGCACATCCAGATGTATTCAACATTCTTCTACAGGTCCTTGAAGACGGAAGATTGACGGATTCAAAAGGCCGTACTGTTGATTTCAGGAACACGATTCTGATTATGACATCGAATGTCGGAGCTTCTGCATTGAAGACTGATAAGTATGTAGGCTTCAATATTCAGGACACTGGTCAAGACTACAAAAATATGAAAGGGAAAGTGATGGAAGAATTAAAACGTGCCTTCCGTCCAGAATTCCTGAATCGTATTGATGAGACGATCGTCTTCCATTCATTAGAAAAGGATCATTTGAAACAAATCGTTACGTTGATGTCCAATCAGCTCATCTCCCGTTTGAAGGAACAGGAAATTTTCTTAGAGCTTACAGATGCAGCTAGAGAAAAAGTAGCATCTGAAGGATATGATCCGGAATATGGGGCACGTCCAATTCGCAGGGCACTACAAAAACATGTCGAAGATTACCTATCTGAAGAACTGCTCAAAGGAAATGTGAAAAAAGGGCAAACGGTCGTGATGGATGTCGTGGACAATAAATTTGCGGTCAGAAATGGCGATCCCGTCAACATAAGTGAATAAAGTCATTCTTTAACTTCGAGGTACACTCAGATTTCTCAGCAGTGTACCTCTGTTTTTATTCATAACGAAATTGTACCTAGAGGAACTACTCTATAAGATAAATCGAATAGAGAGTAAAAATAAATTTCTTAATAACTTTAAATAAGAAGGATTAAATAAAACCAATATATAATATCTTTTACATGAGTATTATGAGAAAGAGGAGTTACTATGGCAGCAAAAAAGAAAACGAAATTCATGTGTCAATCTTGTGGGTATGAGTCAGCAAAATGGATGGGAAAATGCCCTGGATGCGGGGAATGGAACAAGATGGTTGAAGAGACGGAGATTGTTAAGCCAGCTCGAAAGGGAGCATTTACCCATTCAGAAGTGAGGGGATCTGCAGAGCGTGAAAAGGCGACACCCATCACAACCATTCAGTCGGACAAAGAACCACGCATTACGACGGATTTGGCAGAATTGAATCGTGCACTTGGCGGTGGTATTGTCCAAGGATCACTTGTATTGATCGGCGGAGACCCGGGGATAGGCAAATCAACACTCCTTTTGCAAGTGTCTGCACAATTAGCTCATAAACAGAAGAAAGTATTATATATTTCTGGGGAAGAATCCATCAAACAAACTAAGTTAAGAGCGGATCGGTTAGGAGCGATGTCGGAGAACTTATTGGTGTATGCCGAGACCGATATGGACTATATCCAGCAGGCCATCCAAGAGGTAAAGCCAGACCTGGTCATCATTGATTCCATTCAAACCGTGTACCATTCGGAAGTGACTTCAGCCCCGGGAAGCGTTTCCCAAGTGAGGGAATGTACATCTTCTTTAATGCGCATTGCCAAGACCAATGGAATTGCCATTTTTATCGTGGGACATGTTACAAAAGAAGGGGCGATTGCCGGACCTCGTCTGCTTGAACATATGGTGGATACCGTTTTATATTTTGAGGGAGAAAGACACCATACATATCGGATAATCCGTGCAGTCAAGAATCGATTCGGTTCGACAAATGAAATGGGCATTTTTGAGATGAAGGAACATGGTTTGGAAGAAGTGGCGAATCCATCGGAAATCTTCCTTGAGGAGCGTTCCCAAGGTGCTTCAGGATCGACCGTTGTCGCCTCGATGGAGGGGACAAGACCAGTACTTGTCGAAATACAAGCCCTGATATCACCGACTAGTTTCGGAAACCCAAGGAGAATGGCCACTGGAATTGACCATAACCGAGTTTCACTTTTAATGGCAGTTTTAGAAAAGAGAGTCGGTTTGCTCCTGCAAAACCAAGATGCGTACCTAAAAGTCGCGGGGGGCGTTAAATTGGATGAACCAGCCATAGATCTGGCAGTTGCCATTAGTATTGCATCAAGTTTCCGTGACAAGTCCACGAATCCAGCCGATTGCATTATTGGTGAAGTGGGGTTGACGGGGGAAGTTAGAAGGGTCTCCCGGATTGAACAACGAGTTCAGGAGGCAGCGAAGCTCGGATTTGAACGGGTCATCATCCCAGCCAATAATATAGGGGGCTGGACTGCTCCAAAAGGCATCAAAATCATTGGGGTTTCATCAGTTTCTGAGGCGCTTCACCATACGCTAGGGGGTTAAGGATGACAGAGAAAAAAGGGTATGAGAAAACAAAGTTGGAGATTTTGCAAATTGTGGCCCCAGGCACACCTCTTCGAGAAGGAATTGAAAATGTATTAAGGGCGAATACGGGTGGATTGATTGTTGTGGGGTACAACGAAAAGGTACGAGCGATTGTGGATGGTGGTTTCCAAATTAACTGTGCCTGTACCCCAAGTACATTATATGAGTTGGCAAAAATGGATGGAGCCATCATTTTGAACGAGAAGGCCGACAAAATCATTTTTGCCAATGCACAATTGGTCCCGGATAATAGTGCGCCATCTACAGAGACCGGAATGAGGCATCGAACAGCGGAAAGGGTAGCGAGGGAGACGAAATCATTAGTGATTGCCATTTCTCAGCGGAGGACTGTTATCACCCTATACCAGGGGAATTTTCGATATGCCCTTAAAGATATAGGAGTCATCCTCGCGAAAGCCAATCTGGCCATCCAGACCCTGGAAAAGTATAAGGTCGTGCTACAGCAGAGCATTTCGGTATTGGGAGCCCTCGAATTCGAGGAAATAGTAACGTACGAGGATCTTTTGCAAGTGTTCCACCGGTACGTGATGGTTCTTCGAATCAAAGCGGAGTTACTGACATACCTCAATGAACTGGGTACAGAAGGTAGGCTGATTCGCCTGCAGATGAATGAGATATTAGCAGATATCGAAACAGAAGGAAAATGGCTTATCAAAGATTACTCGTCCAATAAGGAAGATAATCCGGAGGAAACCATTCTTCGCCTTCAGGAACTTGCCATGCAGGAAAAGCTAGATGAGAGCATCCTGCTGAAGATACTGGGGTACCAGGGTCATATTCATGTAGATGCCCCTGTCCATGCCAGGGGGTACCGAATCCTTCATAAAATCCCCCGATTACCAGGTCTGATCATCGATAATCTAGTGAAACAATTTGATTGCTTTAAAGAAATCAATAAGGCGACGGTTGAGCAACTTGATGAAGTGGAAGGAATTGGGGAAGTTCGCGCGAATAAAATTAGAGAGGGTCTTCGGATATTAAAAAATCAACTTGTCACTAATCGAAGGATGTAAAGTGATCCCACTTTCTAAATTTTCCTATTTTAGCTTGAAATTGAATAGTGTTTATTTTTGACACCCAAAACCCAGGATGCTAGGCTAAAATTACGAAAAAGAGAAGGGACAATATGGATACATCACAGGAGTCCTTCAGGGAATTTCTTGATATATAGTGAAAACGAATTTTCAATGGTTTCATTTTTTTTGTATTGGTCAATAATGAGAAGAGGGAGGTGAAAGGGAATGTTAAAACGCATTATACAGGCATGTTTCTTAATAATTGGTGGGACACTTGGTATGCTACTTATTCCTGAATTATTAAGTGTTGTCCATGCAGATGATATTGCTTTATTAAACAATCCTTATGTTAGTGTACTGTTGGGTGCTATTATCTTTTATCTTATTACTTTTTGGGCAGTAGATCATGTGGTCTATTTTATGAAGTGGTTAGAAGAACAACTGGTTAAGTTTCCAATTACCGATATAATTTTTGGAAGTGTGGGCCTTTTAGTTGGTCTGCTTGCGGCGTTTTTAGTAGGGTCGGCCTTCAGTGCAATTCGAGTCCCCATTTTAAATACAGTCGTGCCTATTATTCTTACGCTTTTATTTGGATACCTAGGGTTTCAGGTCGGTTTTAAAAAGCGTGATGAACTGCTGAATCTTTTCTCCAAAAACAATAAGAAAAAAGCCTCTGACGGGGAAATGGCCGAAGAGGATGAGGAAGGCTACAGCAAACGGTTGAAGATCCTCGATACAAGCGTTATCATTGATGGGAGAATTGCGGATATTTGTCAGACCGGCTTCCTCGAAGGAACCATCGTGATACCTCAGTTTGTATTAAATGAGCTTCAACACATTGCGGATTCCTCTGATGCCTTGAAAAGAAACCGGGGTCGAAGGGGCTTGGATATCCTGAATAGGATTCAAAGAGACCTTCCGATTAAAGTGGAGATGTACGAAGGGGATTTCGAAGACATCCAGGAAGTCGATAGTAAATTAGTGAAGCTTGCCAAGATTTCAGGTGGCATGGTGGTCACTAATGATTTCAATTTAAATAAAGTATGCGAGTTCCAAAATGTAGCGGTCCTCAATATAAATGACTTAGCGAACGCCGTAAAACCCGTCGTACTACCCGGGGAAGAAATGAATGTACAGGTGATTAAGGATGGGAAAGAGCAAAATCAAGGTGTTGCCTATTTGGATGATGGGACGATGATCGTTGTCGAAGGCGGACGCGATTATATTGGAAAACGTATTGATGTCCTTGTGACAAGCGTTCTTCAAACATCAGCGGGTCGGATGATCTTTGCTAAACCTAAACTATTAGAAAAAGCATTATAAAGAAGAGTAGGAGAAACCGTTATGTTTTATGAAGTAGTGATACCTGCAGCCGGACAAGGAAAGAGAATGAAGGCCGGCAAGAACAAGCTTTTTATTGAACTATCGGGTACCCCGATCATTGTCTACACCCTTCGTGTCTTTGAAGAGGATCCAAACTGCCGGGGTATTTTCCTTTCGATAAACCCAACAGAAGAGGATTACTTCAAGGAAATGGTGGCTTCCTTCGGATTTAAGAAGGTCAAGAAACTCGTTGAAGGTGGTAAGGAACGTCAACAGAGCGTCCATAATGCATTGAAGTATGTGAGGGAAGAGATAATTCTAGTCCATGACGGGGCACGTCCTTTTATCGCCCAAGAGCAAATTAGTGAATTAACGTCCGCAGCCAGTCTCCATGGTGGAGCCATCATTGCAGTCCCCGTAAAGGATACGATTAAAAAAGCAAATGACAGGTCAGTCACGGAAACAGTGGAACGATCAAGCTTGTGGGCGGTACAGACACCACAAGCTTTTCGTGCATCCATATTAATTAACGCCCATGAAAAAGCGGAAGCGGAGTCGTATTTAGGTACGGATGATTCAAGCTTGCTAGAACGGATCGATGAACAGGTAGTCATTATTGAAGGCAATTATGATAATATTAAGATTACGACTCAGGAAGATTTATATTTTGCGGACGCGATTTTACATAAACAACAACTTGAAAAGTGAAGATAGGGGAGAATGAGATGTTTCGAATTGGCCAAGGATATGACGTACATCAGCTAGTTGAAGGTAGGCCTTTAATAATTGGAGGGATAACAATCCCGCATGAGAAAGGGTTACTTGGGCATTCAGATGCTGATGTATTGCTACATACGGTTGCAGATGCTTGTTTGGGTGCAATTGGTGCAGGTGATATCGGCAAGCATTTTCCGGATACCGATCCGGAATTTAAGGATGCTGATTCCGCTAAGTTATTGCAGTATATTTGGGCAATCGTCAAAAAAGAAGGTTATGAGTTGGGTAATGCAGACTGTACAATTATTGCCCAAAGCCCTAAAATGGCGCCGTATATTGAAGAAATGCGTGTAAGGATAGCAGAGCTTTTAGATGCTTCAGTGGATCAAATCAATGTGAAGGCGACTACGACCGAGAAACTTGGATTCACGGGCAGAAGCGAGGGAATCGCAGCACAGGCTGTTGTCTTGTTGGTTAAAACTAACTGATTGTCGTTTAGGTGGAAACCTTTATTCCCTTGAGGTTAAATGGTAAAATAAAACGAAGAAAAGAGAGACTGGGAGGTCTATATATATCATGAACAGCGATATTCGAGTTCGCTATGCACCAAGTCCGACTGGACATTTACATATAGGAAATGCGAGGACTGCTTTATTTAATTATCTGTATGCACGTCATAATGGTGGAAAATTCATAATCCGCATTGAAGATACTGACAAAAAAAGAAATATAGAGGGCGGAGAAGAAAGCCAACTGAAGTATTTAAAATGGCTTGGAATGGATTGGGATGAAGGCGTTGATATTGGCGGGGA
The DNA here is from genome assembly GCF_050272735.1 of Peribacillus sp. NPDC046944. Taxonomy (NCBI): domain Bacteria; kingdom Bacillati; phylum Bacillota; class Bacilli; order Caryophanales; family Bacillaceae; genus Peribacillus; species Peribacillus sp. NPDC046944. The sequence continues at coordinate 48,401 of NZ_JBNNML010000015.1, read as the reverse complement.
GTTCGCACCGTATCGTCAATCAGAGCGGAACGACATTTATCAAGGGTTGTACCAAGAGCTTCTTGACAAAGGGTTGGCTTATAAATGCTATTGTACGGAAGAAGAGCTTGAAGCAGAACGTGAAGGACAGGTTGAAAGGAACGAAACACCCAAGTATTCCGGTAAGTGTCGTCATTTAACAGCGGAAGATCAAGCAAAACTAGAGGCTGAAGGCAGAAAACCGAGTATTCGATTCGCCGTTCCTTCGGGCAGAGTCCTTACTTTCAAAGATATGGTTAAGGATGATGTTTCATTTGAGACGGATGGCTTTGGCGATTTTGTCATTATCAAAAAAGATGGAATCCCGACGTATAACTTTGCGGTAGCGGTCGATGACCACCTAATGAAGATTTCGCATGTACTTCGCGGTGATGACCATATTTCTAATACACCTAAGCAATTAATGATTTATGAAGCATTCGGGTGGGAGCCTCCTGTGTTCGGACACATGACGTTGATCGTCAATGAAAGCCGGAAAAAATTAAGTAAGCGTGATGAATCAATTATCCAATTCATCGAACAATATGAAGAGTTGGGTTACTTGCCTGAAGCTTTATTCAACTTCATTGCTTTACTTGGATGGTCACCAGGCGGCGAGGAAGAGATCTTCCCTAAGGAAGAGTTCATTAAACTTTTCGAAGCGGACCGTCTATCCAAATCACCGGCCCTATTCGATAAGCAAAAACTCACTTGGATGAATAATCAGTATGTGAAGCAATTGGATGAGGAACGTGCAGTGCAATTGTCCATCCCTCACCTAGTGAAGGCCGGCAAGATTTCTGAAACACGTTCTCCGGAAGAAGAAGAGTGGGTGCGTGGTCTAGTTTCTCTTTATCAAGAACAGATGAGTTATGGGGCGGAAATCGTTGAACTTTCCGAACTATTCTTCAAAGATGATCTTGAATATGAGCCTGAAGCGAAAGAAGTCCTAGCGGAGGAACAAGTACCTGAAGTCATGGAAGCCTTCCTTAAAGAAATAGAAGGGCTTGAGGAATTTAAAGCCGACGAAATCAAGAAATCGATCAAAGCGGTACAAAAAAGCACAGGACATAAGGGTAAAAAGTTATTCATGCCAATCCGTGCGGCGGTGACTGGTCAAACTCATGGTCCTGACCTACCAAAAGCGATTTCCCTACTGGGCAAAGAAAAAATTAAACAACGCATTCTAAGTATTTAATATTAACAATTAGACAAAAATGTAATATAGTAATTAATAATCTTACAAAAGAACGCGTAGATAGGGAGAAGTAAGTAAACGAAGCTTATTAGAGAGAACCATAACCTGCTGAAAATGGTTCAAGCCTCTCGTTTTCCGAAATGCACCCTTGAGTCCTTTGCTGAACTAACCTCTAGTAGGCATAGGCGGAATGTCCTCCGTTACAGGATAAAAGTTGGGAATGGAACAAGTTGGCCTTTGGTCCTGCTATTCATTCCAAACAGAGTGGAACCGCGCTTCAAAGCGTCTCTGTCTATTTGGACAGAGGCGCTTTTTTATATGCTTTAAAATAAGGGATGACTAAAAGGATATAGCATAGGGGGGAATCATCATGTTAAAGATGTTTAAAGAGGATATCGAAGTGGTTTTTGAACAGGATCCTGCAGCGCGTAGCTATTTAGAAGTTATTTTAACGTATGCAGGGTTGCATGCAATATGGAGTCATCGGATGGCTCATGTACTATACAAGAAAAAGTTCTTTTTCCTGGCCAGAAGTGTATCACAAATCAGTCGGTTTTTTACCGGGGTTGAGATTCACCCCGGGGCTACAATAGGTCGTCGTTTCTTCATCGATCATGGGATGGGGATTGTCATTGGTGAGACATGCGAGATTGGTGACAATGTCTCTGTCTTCCAAGGAGTGACACTTGGAGGAACGGGAAAGGAAAAAGGCAAACGTCATCCTACGATAAAAGATAACGTATTGATTGCCACGGGAGCCAAAGTGCTTGGCTCGATTACCGTCGGTGAAAATTCCAAAATTGGTGCAGGCTCGGTCGTTTTAAAGGAAGTGCCCGCTAATTCAACGGTGGTTGGCATTCCTGGAAAAGTCGTCATTCAAGATGGCATAAAAATCAAGAAAGATTTTAATCATTCAGATCTTCCTGATCCAATTGCTGACCGTCTAAAGGAAATGGATAGGGAAATTCATGCTTTGAAAACAGAGTTAGCAAAATGGAAGCAGCAAGAAAGGAGTTTATAAAAATGGCGATAAAAATATATAACACAGCGACTAGACAGAAGGAAACCTTCGTACCGATGGAAGAAGGAAAAGTGAAAATGTATGTATGCGGGCCTACAGTCTATAACTACATTCATATTGGGAATGCTAGGCCAGCAATCGTATTCGATACCGTGAGAAGATACTTGGAGTATAGAGGATACGATGTGCATTTCGTTTCGAATTTCACGGATGTTGATGATAAGCTAATTCGAGCTGCCAAAGAACTAGGGGAGGATGTCCCAACCATCTCAGAGCGTTTTATTCAAGCGTATTTTGAAGATGTTTCTGCTCTAGGTTGCAAAAAAGCGGATGAACATCCAACCGTAATGGAAAACATGGATACAATCATTGAATTCATTTCGACGTTGATTGAAAAAGGCTATGCGTATGAATCTGAAGGGGATGTGTATTTTCGCACTCGTAAATTCGATGGGTATGGGAAGTTGTCTCATCAATCCATTGATGAACTGCGGGTCGGAGCTCGTATTGAAGTCGGCGAGAAGAAGCAGGATGCACTTGACTTTGCCCTCTGGAAAGCGGCGAAGGCTGGCGAAATTTCTTGGGAAAGCCCATGGGGGATGGGGCGCCCTGGCTGGCATATAGAATGCTCAGCGATGGTTAAGAAGTACCTTGGTGATACGATTGATATCCATGCAGGCGGTCAGGATTTAGCTTTTCCCCATCATGAAAATGAAATTGCACAATCCGAGGCGTTAACGGGAAAATCCTTTGCGAATTATTGGATGCACAATGGATACATCAATATTGATAATGAAAAAATGTCGAAGTCATTAGGCAATTTTATTCTTGTTCATGACATCATACAGAAGTATGACCCACAAGTATTGCGTTTCTTCATGTTATCCGTACATTATCGTCATCCAATCAATTATAGTGAAGAAGTGCTTGAAAATGTAACGGCTGCTCTCGATCGCTTGAAAACATCCTATCAAAACCTGAAACATCGCCTTCAAGTAAGCGATGGGTTAACAGAAAATAATGAGGTATGGTTGCAGAAAATCGATGAACTGCACGAACAATTCATTAAGGAAATGGATGATGATTTCAATACGGCGAACGCGATATCCATTCTTTTTGAACTGTCTAAGCAAGCGAATTATTACTTGATGGAGAAGAATACTAACCAGGAAGTCATTAAAGCTTTTCTTGGTAAATTCCAAAATCTACTCTCCGTACTGGGCTTTTCCCTTGAAGAGGAAGAGGGATTACTGGACGAGGAAATCGAGAGTTTAATTCAACAAAGGATTCAAGCTAGGAAAGACCGTAACTTTGGGTTGTCTGATGAGATTCGTGATCGTCTAAAGAGCATGAACATTATATTAGAGGATACCCCTCAAGGTACAAGATGGAAAAGAGGGTAACAGATGCTTCAATATGATAATAAGGTAGACGAAAAAATGTTAAATAGTCTTGCTCTAGCCTATATGGGAGATGCCGTATACGAAACCTACATACGGCATCACCTTATTCAAAACGGGGCAGTTAAGCCTAATCTGCTTCATAAAAAAGCGACATCTTTTGTATCGGCTAAAGCGCAGAGCAAAATCATTCACTTTTTTCTAGAGTCAGGTTGGTTATCAGAAGAAGAGACCGCTGTCGTCCGTAGAGGTCGTAATGCGAAGTCCGGGTCGGTTCCGAAGAATACAGATGTGCAAACGTATCGGTATAGCACTGCCTTTGAGGCGCTTATGGGCTTTCTGTATTTATCCGGCCGAATAGAAAGAATGGAAGACCTTGTTGAAAAATCAATTCAATTCATTGAAGAAGAAAAGGGGAAATAACCCATGAGTGAAGAATTTATCATTGGAAGAAACCCCGTCTTGGAAGCACTTCGCTCCGAACGGGATATTAATAAAATTTGGATATCAGAGGGCTCACAGAAAGGGTCCATGCTTCCGCTAATCGGACTTGCAAAAGAAAAAAAGGTATTCGTACAAATCGTACCTAAGAAAAAAATAGACCAAATGGTAGAAGGTATCCATCAAGGAGTCGTAGCGCAAGTCGCAGCTTACGATTATGTAGAGTTGGACGATTTATTTGCCAAAGCGGCTGAACGGGATGAGGCTCCCTTCTTCATGATTCTGGATGAAGTAGAAGATCCACATAATCTAGGGTCAATCATGAGAACAGCGGATGCGGTCGGAGCTCACGGAATCATCATTCCAAAGCGTAGAGCAGTTGGTTTAACGGCAACGGTTGCGAAAGCATCGACAGGGGCCATTGAGTATATTCCGGTTGCACGGGTCACGAATTTGGCAAGAGCAGTCGAAGAGTTAAAAGAACGCGGTGTCTGGATTGTGGGTACCGATGCGAAAGGTAGCGATGATTACCGGAACATGGATGGGAATATGCCTATTGGCCTTGTTATTGGAAGTGAAGGCAAGGGAATGGCACGGTTAATGAAAGAAAAATGTGATTTTCTAATTCGTCTTCCTATGGCCGGGAAAGTAACATCATTAAATGCATCGGTGGCAGCAGGTTTATTGATGTATGAGGTCTACAGAAAAAGAAACCCTCTAGGGCAATAATGAGATGAATATTCTGTTAGTGGACGGTTACAACATTATTGGAGCCTGGCCGGAACTGAGAGAATTGAAAGAAAGAGACCTTGCTGCAGCAAGAGACAGACTGATAGAAATGATGGCGGAATATCAGGCGTTTACTGGGTCCCGGGTCATTGTCGTATTCGATGCCCAATATGTCCAGGGAATAGCCCGTATTTTCAAGAATCATAAAGTCGACGTAATTTTCACGAAAGAAAATGAAACAGCCGATGAGAGAATAGAAAAGATGGCGATTGAACTGAATAATATCAAGACGCAGATTCAAGTGGCTACTTCAGACTTTACGGAGCAATGGGTCATCTTTGGCCAAGGGGCCCTAAGGAAATCTGCCCGTGAACTGCTAATGGATATGGAGGAAATTCAGGGAGAAATAAAAAAAGATGTCCAAAAAACAGCGGCGGTAAAACCTACGGCTAAAATTCCTTTAAGTGAAGAAGTAGCGGAAATATTCGAAAAATGGCGTCGGGGGAAAATTTGAACCATTGACGGGTATTTTTTACCTGCTGTATAATATTTCTATCTGAGTCAGGTCAGGGGGATATAATTTGGGTCTCAATTTCGGTATGAAACTGAACGAAAAGTATCTGCAGTTCGATGATGAAGAATTAATTGAGTTAGTACACACTGGAGACAGTGAAGCACTGGATTATCTGATTCAAAAGTATCGTAATTTTGTAAGAGCGAAGGCAAGGACATATTTTTTAATAGGTGCAGATAAGGAAGACATCGTTCAAGAAGGCATGATTGGTTTGTATAAGGCTGTCCGTGATTTTAAAGGCGATAAGCTTTCTTCTTTTAAAGCATTTGCCGAATTATGTATTACGAGACAGATCATTACCGCTATTAAAACAGCAACACGTCAAAAGCATATTCCGCTCAATTCCTATGTTTCCCTGGACAAGCCCATTTATGATGAGGAGTCCGACCGTACTCTCATGGATATTATATCGGGTACGAAGGTATTAGACCCAGAAGAACTGATTATCAATAAAGAAGAGTTTGACGATATCGAATTGAAAATGGCCGAGCTGCTGAGCGATTTGGAAAGAAAGGTATTAGCCCTTTATTTAGATGGGCAAACCTATCAGGAAATCTCAGAAGAGTTGAATCGTCATGTGAAGTCAATCGATAATGCCCTCCAGAGGGTGAAAAGAAAGCTCGAGCGTTATCTGGAAGTAAGGGAGATCAGTTTATAGTCCCTCCGCCTTTTCCGCTTTATTTCATCTGACACTAACTCCACTTGGATGATGCATTCACTTATGGTAGACATAGGCTGATAGAGTTGACATGGACTTAGGTGGCCTCACCTTGTTATTGACAATAAAAGCCAGCCGTGATAAGGTTTTATGGAAATAGTAGATAGGATAGGTGTATCAATTGCAAAAGAAAATCACACTAGCTTGCACCGATTGTGGTTCAAGAAATTATAATTATGAAAGCAATAAGTCAAACAACGCTGAACGACTAGAATTAAAGAAATTTTGCAGCACCTGTAATTCACATACGAATCATAGGGAAACAAAATAACCGTTTTATAAATAGATTGACAGAAGCAGTCTAATGCTTGGAGGATACATTCATGAAACGCTTAACCGAATTTTTCAGCGGAGTCACTCGTGAAATGCGTAAAGTAAGCTGGCCAAAACGTAAAGAATTAACCAAATATACAATCGTTGTAGTGACGACTGTGTTGTTTATGGCTTTATTCTTTTTAGTGGTCGATATGGGCATTTCCGAATTAATTCGCTTAGTTATTGAATAAGAGATTCGAAAATAAGGTATAATAGTGATAGAATAATATGTGTCAGCAGAAAAGCCCGGAAACGGGTTTTTTAATTTGTCTTTTTTAAGAAAAAGTTCAAACTCTAGCATTGCTGTTATTCTTTAGACAAGTCGGGATAGTGCAGGATGTTAATTTTGGCTAGATCGTTAGAAAATAAAGTTTCATAAAGAAAATGATTGATTGCAGGGAGGGAAGGACGTCACAGTCCTAAAAAATGGAAAAGAATTGGTATGTAGTTCACACCTATTCAGGTTATGAAAACAAGGTAAAGGCCAATCTGGAGAAGCGTGTTGAAACAATGGGGATGGAAGATAGAATCTTCCGCGTAGTAGTTCCTGAAGAAGAAGAAACCGAAGTCAAAGATGGCAAAACGAAAGTAACGAAGAAAAAGGTTTTCCCAGGATATGTACTGGTAGAAATTATCATGACCGATGATTCTTGGTATGTAGTCCGCAATACACCTGGTGTAACAGGTTTCGTAGGTTCATCAGGAGCGGGATCTAAACCGACAGCACTGCTTGATGAAGAAATAGAAGTTGTCCTTAAACGCATGGGTGTTGACGAAAGTAAATTTGACATCGACTTTGAAGTCGGCGACACTGTTCAAGTGAAAGAAGGACCATTTGCAACATTTGCTGGGCCTATCGAAGAACTTGATACAGATAAAGGAAAAGTCCGAGTTCTTGTTAATATGTTCGGCCGCGATACGCCGGTAGAACTAGACTTTAATCAAGTGGAAAAATTATAAACGGAAAAAAACTTGAAAAAGCCTTTTGGAAGTGGTAAAATTTCAAAGGTCAGTATGTTTCAAATTTTTAGGCCTCAACGATACAAGTATTCTTTATTAACATATAAAGAATTCAAGATGAGTGGGAGGGTATATCCCTATTACCACATCACGGACTTATAAGGAGGTGTGTCTCGTGGCTAAAAAAGTAATTAAAATGGTTAAATTGCAAATTCCTGCTGGTAAAGCGAATCCTGCACCGCCGGTTGGTCCTGCATTAGGTCAAGCTGGTGTAAACATCATGGGATTCTGTAAGGAGTTCAACGCTCGTACAGCAGACCAAGCTGGTCTAATTATTCCTGTTGAAATCACGGTATTTGAAGACCGTTCATTTACATTCATTACAAAAACTCCACCCGCTGCAGTACTACTTAAGAAAGCAGCAGGTATCGAGTCTGGTTCTGGTGAACCTAACCGTAAAAAAGTTGCTACAGTCAAGCGTGATCAAGTGCGCGAGATTGCTGAAACTAAAATGCCTGACCTAAACGCTGCAAACGTTGAAGCTGCAATGCGTATGGTTGAAGGTACTGCTCGCAGCATGGGTATTGTCATCGAAGACTAATCCATGTAATTGTTATTTGTTTCTACGGGGTTGCGATTGATACTCGCAACCTTTATTCGTGGGAGGTAATTCCGTTAAAACCACAATTTAGGAGGATTTATATCATGGCTAAAAAAGGTAAAAAGTATCTTGAAGCAGCTAAGCTTGTTGAAGTTTCAAAAGCATACGCTGTAACTGAAGCGATTGAAGTTGTTAAAAAAGCAAACTTCACAAAATTCGATGCGACTGTTGAAGTTGCTTTCCGTTTGGGTGTAGACCCTAAGAAAGCTGACCAACAAATTCGTGGAGCAGTTGTGCTTCCGAACGGAACTGGTAAAACTCAACGCGTATTAGTATTCGCAAAAGGCGAAAAAGCAAAAGAAGCTGAAGCTGCTGGTGCTGACTTCGTTGGCGAATCTGACTACATCAACAAAATCCAACAAGGATGGTTCGAATTCGACGTAATCGTTGCGACTCCTGACATGATGGGTGAAGTTGGTAAACTTGGTCGCGTATTAGGACCTAAAGGCTTAATGCCAAACCCTAAAACTGGCACAGTTACATTTGATGTAACAAAAGCTGTTAATGAGATCAAAGCAGGTAAAGTTGAATACCGCGTAGATAAAGCTGGTAACGTCCATGCTCCAATCGGTAAAGTATCTTTCGAAGATGCTAAACTAGTGGAAAACTTCACTACTATCTTTGATACATTAATGAAAGTTAAACCTGCGGCTGCTAAAGGAACTTACATGAAGAATATTTCTGTAACGACTACAATGGGCCCTGGTGTGAAAGTTGATTCTTCTTCTTTCAATAAATAATTTGACATTCCAAAACTATTGTTGTTATAATATGTTTTGTTGTGATAAATGAATATCATTTGTACCGAAGACAGTAGGTGCTCCACAAGAGCTTAATTCCCTGCCGAGGTAATTCGATAAAAATAGTCGTTGACTATGACCTTTGAAATTACTGCCTTCATGTCTGTATTAGAGATGAAGGCTTTTTCTTTGAAACGGTATAAATGTTTTCAAGCAAATCTACAGGAGGTGTAAGGATGAACGCAATTATTGAACAAAAGCAAACTATCGTTGCTGAGATTACTGGTAAATTAACAGCTAGCAAATCCACAGTTGTTGTTGACTACCGTGGATTGACTGTTGCTGAATTAACAGAACTTCGTAAGCAACTTCGTGATGCTGGCGTTGAGTTCAAGGTTTACAAAAACTCTTTAACTCGTCGTGCTGCTGAAAGTGCTGAACTTAGCTCTTTAAACGAATCTTTAACAGGACCAAACGCAATTGCATTCTCAAATGAAGATGTTATTGCGCCAGCTAAAATCCTTAACGATTTTGCGAAAAAACATGAAGCGTTAGAAATCAAAGCTGGAGTTATCGAAGGAAACGTAGCATCTGCTGAAGACATTAAAGCTCTTGCAGAACTACCTTCACGCGAAGGCCTACTTTCAATGTTGCTAAGTGTGCTACAAGCACCTATGCGCGGTCTTGCTCTTGCTACAAAAGCAGTTGCAGAACAAAAAGAAGAACAAGGCGCGTAAGCTAACCGCTTATCTTGCCTATTGATTCAAAAAAAAACCAACCATTTCGAGGAGGAAATAACAATGACTAAAGATCAAATCATTGAAGCAGTTAAAAACATGACTGTTTTAGAATTAAACGACCTTGTAAAAGCAATCGAAGAAGAATTTGGCGTAACTGCTGCTGCACCTGTAGCTGTAGCTGCTGCTGGTGGCGCTGCTGCTGAAGAAAAAACTGAGTTTGATGTAGTTCTTACATCTGCTGGAGATTCAAAAATCAAAGTTATCAAAGCTGTTCGTGAAGCAACTGGTCTTGGACTTAAAGAAGCGAAAGAAGTTGTTGATAACACTCCAAAAGCAATCAAAGAAGGCGTTTCTAAAGAGGAAGCTGAAGAACTTAAAGCTAAACTTGAAGAAGTTGGAGCTGGCGTTGAAGTTAAGTAATCTTGCATAAACAAAAAGCTCGCTATCACTGGCGAGCTTTTTTCTCTTCATTTTTAAAGAAAAATGGTAGACGATTTAGTAAAGATGTACAAACTTTATGACAGGTAAGTATCCATTCTTCATATCTCTTCTCTCGTTAAATCTTCAATATTCCTTTCTGATAGGGGGAGATGACTCTGACAGAGCATTACTACTCACAAAAACCGGATGTCGAAAGCAATCCTAAATTTTGGGATTTTGTATTAAAAGGACGCACATTCCACTTTAAAAGTGATAATGGTGTTTTTTCAAAAAAAGAAGTTGATTTTGGTTCTCGTCTTTTGATAGAATCCTTCAATCTTAATAAAGCTGTAAAAGGGAATATTCTTGATGTTGGTTGCGGTTATGGCCCCATTGGAATATCAATTGCTGCGGCTTATCCCGAAAGAACGGTAGAAATGATAGATATAAATAGCCGGGCAGTTGAATTATCGAAGGAAAATGCCGCTACAAACGGAATCGCTAATGTTAAAGTGTACGAAAGCGACCGTTTTGAAAAGGTAGGATCTAAACAATTCGCTGCAATTCTTACGAACCCTCCCATTCGCGCAGGTAAAAGTGTAGTCCACGAAATTCTAGAAGAAAGTTATCGAAGTTTGGTGACTGGTGGAGAACTATGGGTTGTCATTCAAAAAAAGCAAGGCGCTCCTTCCGCCATGGATAAACTAGAGCTGTTATTTGGTAATGTCGAAGTGGCTGTAAAGAAAAAAGGCTACTACATACTATTATCCAAAAAAGTTTGACTCTAAATTTTCGCTATGTTAGTATTATAAAATGCATATATATAATTCCGTTACTATGCAATTTTTATACCATTGGTGTATAACCAATGGATAATATGGGAAAAATATATAAATAATAGTTCGTTTTATGAGAAATAGTGGTTTTTAAAATAAAAACCATTTTCTTTTTGTCTATGGATTAGATTGCTTTTTTCCGTGGCAAATAGATCCTTATAACGCTTGATTTAAGGGGTGAATCAGTTGACAGGTCAACTTGTTCAGTATGGACGACACCGCCAACGTAGAAGTTATGCAAGAATCAGTGAGGTTTTGGATCTTCCGAATCTGATTGAAATTCAAACGGCTTCTTATCAATGGTTTTTAGATGTAGGTTTAAAAGAAATGTTCCAGGACATTTCTCCTATTGAGGATTTTACAGGTAATTTGTCATTAGAATTCATCGATTACAGCCTTGCTGAACCGAAGTATTCTGTTGAAGAAACAAAAGAACGCGATGTTACGTATTCTGCACCACTTCGTGTGAAAGTGCGTCTTGTTAACAAAGAAACAGGGGAAGTAAAAGACCAAGATGTATTCATGGGTGACTTCCCACTTATGACTGAAACGGGCACGTTTGTCATCAATGGTGCTGAACGTGTAATCGTATCCCAATTAGTACGCTCACCGAGTGTTTACTATAATGGGAAAATGGATAAGAACGGTAAGTTAGGCTTCTCTGCGACCGTTATTCCTAACCGTGGTGCATGGCTCGAATATGAGACAGATGCCAAGGATGTAGTTTATGTTCGAATCGACCGCACTAGGAAATTACCTATCACGGTATTGATGCGTGCATTGGGCTTTGGAACTGATCAAGAGATCATTGATTTAATCGGTGATAATGAGTATCTTCGCAACACTCTTGAAAAAGACAACACGGAGAGTGTAGAAAAAGCATTGCTAGAAATCTATGAACGTCTTCGCCCGGGTGAACCACCTACAGTCGATAACGCGAAAAGTCTACTAGTATCCCGCTTTTTCGATCCAAAACGTTATGATCTAGCTAACGTAGGTCGTTATAAAATCAACAAAAAACTGCATATCAAGAATCGTCTATTCGGACAAAAGATCGCCGAGACTTTAATCGATCCTGAAACAGGGGAAATCATTGTCGAAAAGGGTACTTTGCTTGATAGAAGGACACTTGATAAAATTCTGCCTCATCTTGAAGCAGGAATCGGTTTTAAAACGTTCCACCCGTCTGGTGGCGTAGTCGAAGAAGAAACCCTTCTTCAACCAATCAAAGTCTTTGCTCCAAATGACGCTGAAGGCGAAAAAGTGATCAATATCATTGGTAATGCGTATGTAACCGATCAGGTTAAAAACATTACTCCAGCTGATATCATCTCTTCTATTAGCTATTTCTTTAACTTGCTTCATGGCGTGGGAATTACAGATGATATTGACCATCTAGGAAATCGTCGTCTGCGTTCCGTTGGTGAATTGCTGCAAAACCAATTCAGAATTGGTTTATCTCGTATGGAGCGTGTCGTGCGTGAAAGAATGTCTATTCAAGACACGAATACGATCACTCCACAGCAATTGATTAACATTCGTCCTGTTATAGCATCCATTAAAGAATTCTTTGGTAGCTCACAGCTTTCACAATTTATGGACCAAACGAACCCATTGGCCGAATTGACGCATAAACGTCGTCTATCTGCATTGGGACCTGGTGGTTTGACTCGTGAGCGTGCTGGTTTCGAAGTACGTGACGTTCATTACTCCCACTATGGCCGTATGTGTCCGATTGAAACGCCTGAGGGACCGAATATTGGATTGATTAACTCCCTATCAAGTTTTGCAAAGGTTAACCCTTATGGATTCATTGAAACACCATACCGACGTGTTGACCATGAGACAGGGAAAATTACGAGCAAAATCGATTACTTAACGGCTGATGAAGAAGATAACTACGTAGTTGCCCAAGCGAATGTTCGTCTATCCGATGATGGAACATTCCTTGATGATATGGTTGTTGCACGTTTCCGCGGTGAAAATACCGTTGTTCCGCGTGACCGCGTAGATTATATGGACGTATCGCCTAAACAAGTCGTATCTGCAGCGACAGCATGTATTCCTTTCTTGGAAAATGATGACTCCAACCGTGCCCTAATGGGAGCGAACATGCAACGTCAAGCAGTACCTTTATTACAACCAGAGGCACCAAGAGTTGGAACAGGTATGGAATATGTTTCAGCGAAAGACTCTGGGGCAGCTGTCATCTGTAAACACCCTGGTATCGTCGAACACGTGGAATCACGTGAAGTATGGGTACGCCGGGTAAGTGAGGTTGACGGTCAACAAGTAAAAGGAAACCTTGATAAATACCGTTTATTAAAATTCATTCGTTCTAACCAAGGAACGTGTTATAACCAACGTCCTATCGTTAGTGTTGGTGACAATGTTGTCAAAGGTGAAATTCTTGCCGATGGTCCTTCAATGGAAAAAGGTGAATTAGCACTTGGACGAAATGTATTAGTTGCCTTCATGACTTGGGATGGATACAACTATGAAGATGCCATCATCATGAGTGAACGTCTAGTTAAAGATGATGTGTACACTTCCATCCATATTGAAGAATATGAATCTGAGTCTCGCGATACGAAATTGGGACCTGAAGAAATCACTCGTGATATTCCGAACGTCGGAGAAGATGCGCTTCGCAACCTTGATGAGCGTGGAATAATCCGTGTCGGTGCTGAAGTAAAAGACGGTGACCTTCTAGTAGGTAAAGTAACTCCTAAAGGGGTAACGGAACTAACGGCGGAAGAACGTCTCTTACATGCAATCTTTGGTGAAAAAGCGCGCGAAGTACGGGATACATCATTGCGTGTTCCCCACGGCGGCGGCGGAATCGTCCTCGATGTTAAAGTGTTTAACAGAGAAGATGGCGACGAGCTACCACCTGGTGTAAATCAACTTGCACGTGTATATATCGTTCAAAAACGTAAAATACATGAAGGCGATAAAATGGCCGGACGTCATGGTAACAAAGGTGTAATCTCAAGGATCCTTCCTGAAGAAGATATGCCTTACATGCCTGATGGAACACCGGTTGACATCATGTTAAACCCACTGGGTGTACCTTCCCGTATGAATATCGGTCAGGTACTTGAGCTTCACTTAGGTATGGCAGCCCGTGCACTAGGCATTCACGTAGCATCACCGGTATTTGATGGAGCTACTGAGGAAGACGTTTGGAGTACGATCGAAGAAGCTGGCATGTCACGTGATGCAAAAACGGTACTTTACGATGGCCGTTCAGGTGAAGCATTCGATAACCGTGTGTCTGTTGGTGTCATGTACATGATTAAACTTGCACATATGGTTGATGATAAACTTCATGCTCGTTCAACTGGACCTTACTCCCTTGTTACGCAACAACCACTTGGTGGTAAAGCGCAATTCGGTGGACAACGTTTTGGTGAGATGGAAGTATGGGCACTTGAAGCATATGGAGCTGCTTATACATTACAAGAAATCCTTACCGTTAAATCAGATGATGTCGTGGGCCGTGTGAAAACATACGAAGCGATTGTCAAAGGCGAAAATGTCCCTGAGCCTGGTGTCCCTGAGTCATTCAAAGTATTGATTAAGGAACTTCAAAGCTTAGGATTAGATGTTAAAATCATGAATGCTGAAGACCGCGAAATTGAAATGCGTGATTTAGAAGATGAAGAAGACCCTAATCAGTCAGACAAATTAAGCCTAGATGCAGAAACAAAAGATATGGTTGCTACTGAAGCAGGAGCACCATCAAAAGAGTAAATAATTTAAATAAATAAATCTATATATTATCAGCTCTGACTGGCAGCAAGGTTTTTCTTTAAAGATCCTGCTGCCTTGTCGGAGTCTTATTGATTCAATCACCCATCATCCGGTTTAGATTGCCCGAATGAATGAAGGCAATCAGGGTAAAACCTGGAGATTAAAAGGGAGGTAGGCCCCTTGTTAGATGTTAATAATTTTGAGTATATGAAAATTGGTCTTGCTTCACCAGACAAGATTCGTTCTTGGTCTCATGGGGAAGTTAAAAAACCAGAAACAATCAACTATCGTACGTTAAAACCAGAAAAAGACGGTTTATTCTGTGAGAGAATTTTCGGACCTCAAAAGGACTGGGAATGTCACTGTGGTAAATATAAACGTGTTCGTTATAAAGGCGTAGTTTGTGACCGTTGTGGGGTTGAAGTCACGCGTGCTAAAGTCCGTCGTGAACGAATGGGTCATATTGAGCTGGCAGCACCAGTTTCACATATTTGGTATTTCAAAGGAATTCCGAGTCGTATGGGTCTTGTCCTGGATATGTCTCCACGGGCATTAGAAGAAGTTATTTACTTCGCATCTTATGTGGTAACTGAAACTGGCGATACAACTTTAGAAAAGAAACAACTTCTTTCTGAAAAAGAATATCGTACATACCGTGAAAAATACGGTAAGAAGTTCCAAGCTGCAATGGGTGCGGAAGCTATTAAAAAACTTTTACAAGACATTGATACGGAAAAAGAAGTAGAAACGTTGAAAGAAGAGCTTAAGACAGCTCAAGGACAACGTAGAACTCGTGCAATCAAACGCTTGGAAGTATTAGAAGCCTTCCGTAATTCTGGTAACGAGCCTTCATGGATGATTCTTGATGTGCTTCCAGTTATACCACCAGAACTTCGTCCAATGGTTCAATTAGATGGCGGTCGTTTTGCGACATCTGACTTAAATGATCTATATCGTCGTGTTATTAACCGTAACAATCGTTTGAAAAGATTGCTTGATCTTGGCGCTCCAAGCATTATCGTCCAAAATGAAAAGCGTATGCTTCAAGAAGCCGTTGACGCTTTAATCGATAATGGACGTCGTGGTCGCCCAGTAACTGGCCCGGGTAACCGCCCATTGAAATCTTTATCACACATGTTAAAAGGTAAACAAGGTCGTTTCCGTCAGAACCTTCTTGGTAAACGTGTCGATTACTCTGGTCGTTCTGTAATCGTAGTTGGTCCTAACCTGAAAATGTACCAATGTGGTCTGCCGAAAGAGATGGCGATTGAATTATTCAAACCATTCGTTATGAAGGAACTCGTTCAAAGAGGATTAGCTCATAACATCAAATCTGCAAAACGAAAAATTGAACGACTATCTCCTGAGATTTGGGATGTACTTGAAGAAGTCATTAGGGAGCATCCAGTATTACTTAACCGTGCACCAACTCTTCATAGACTTGGTATTCAAGCGTTTGAGCCAACATTGGTTGAAGGCCGTGCAATTCGTTTGCATCCGTTAGTATGTACAGCATATAACGCTGACTTTGATGGTGACCAAATGGCCGTCCACGTTCCTTTATCTTCTGAAGCTCAAGCTGAAGCACGTATGCTAATGCTTGCTGCCCAGAATATCTTGAATCCTAAAGATGGAAAACCAGTCGTTACTCCTTCTCAAGATATGGTATTAGGTAACTACTACCTAACATTAGAAAGAGAAGGCGCTATCGGTGAAGGTATGATCTTTAAAGATACTAGTGAAGCGTTGCTTGCATACCAAAATGGTTATGTTCACTTACATTCTCGTTGCGCAGTGCATGCATCATCACTGAATAATGAAACGTTCACGGAAGAACAAAACAGCCAGCTTCTAATCACTACCGTTGGTAAATTGGTCTTTAATGAAATTTTGCCAAAATCATTCCCATATATTAACGAACCTACACGTTATAACTTGGAAACTAAAACTCCAGAGAAATATTTCGTGGAAAAAGGCGCTAATATCCCTGAATTGATTAAAGCACAACCAGCTATTGATCCATTCAAGAAGAAAATTCTTGGTAATATCATTGCGGAAGTGTTTAAACGTTTCAAAATCACCGAAACATCTAAAATGCTTGACCGGATGAAAAATCTTGGATTCAAATATTCGACAAAAGCAGGTATCACTGTTGGTGTAGCTGATATTGTTGTATTAAAAGAAAAACAAGAAATCATTACGGAAGCTCAAACAAAAGTGGATAACGTCCTAAAACAATTTAGACGTGGTCTAATTACCGAAGATGAGCGTTATGATCGCGTCATTTCGATCTGGAGCGCAGCAAAAGATACTATTCAGTCTAAACTGATGAAATCTCTTGACCGACGCAATCCGATCTTCATGATGAGTGACTCCGGTGCCCGTGGTAATGCTTCCAACTTCACGCAGCTTGCGGGTATGCGTGGACTGATGGCCAACCCGGCTGGACGTATCATCGAATTACCGATCAAATCAAGTTTCCGTGAAGGTTTAACAGTGTTAGAGTACTTTATCTCTACACATGGTGCTCGTAAAGGTCTTGCCGATACAGCCCTTAAAACTGCCGATTCTGGTTACCTTACACGTCGTCTAGTAGACGTAGCCCAAGATGTTATCATCCGTGATGATGACTGTGGAACAGACCGCGGCTTGAAAATTTCTGCCTTGAGAGAGGGAACAGAAATAATCGAGCATCTTGAAGAACGTTTAATTGGCCGATATGCAAGAAAAGCCATTAGACATCCAGAAACAGATGAAGTAATTGTGGCTGAAAATGACCTTATCACTGAGGATCTAGCAGCTTATATTGCATCTCTAGGTATTGAAACTGCATGGATTCGCTCTGCCTTTACATGTAACACCAGTCATGGTGTATGTAAGAAATGTTACGGACGTAACTTGGCTACCGGTCAGGAAGTTGAAGTGGGAGAAGCAGTTGGTATCATTGCTGCCCAATCAATCGGTGAACCTGGTACTCAGTTAACAATGCGTACATTCCATACAGGTGGGGTTGCCGGAGACGATATTACTCAAGGTTTACCTCGTATCCAAGAAATATTTGAAGCGAGAAACCCTAAAGGTCAAGCAGTTATTTCTGAAATTGAGGGAACTATCGTTTCAATCAATGAAATCCGCGATAAACAACAAGAAATCGTGGTCCAAGGTGCGGTTGAATCACGTACTTATACAGCGCCATACACAGCGCGTTTAAGAGTGTCTGTTGATACTTTCGTTCGTCGAGGCGAGGAGTTAACAGAGGGTTCTATCGATCCTAAAGAATTGTTGAAAGTTACGGATGTTCTTACTGTTCAGGAATACCTACTTCATGAAGTACAGAAAGTATACCGGATGCAAGGGGTAGAAATCGGCGATAAACATATCGAGGTTATGGTTAGACAAATGATGCGTAAAGTTCGTGTTCTTGATGCAGGGGAAACTGAAGTTCTTCCAGGTACGCTATTGGATGTTAACCAGTTCACCGTGGCAAACACAAACGCATTGCTAACCAGCAAGCTACCTGCTACAGGTCGTCCTGTATTACTAGGAATTACAAAAGCATCACTTGAAACGGATTCCTTCTTGTCTGCAGCATCATTCCAAGAAACAACTAGAGTATTAACTGATGCAGCAATTAAAGGAAAACGCGACGAATTGCTTGGACTGAAAGAAAATGTTATCATCGGTAAACTTGTTCCAGCTGGAACAGGTATGCCTCGCTACAGAAAAGCTAACCCTGTTGTCGTAGAGAATCCTGAGACAGTATCGGTTGACTAAAGGATAATTAGACCCAGCTCATATAAATACTGAAGAACTTGATCCCCCTAACGATATTGGGGGATTGAGGTTCGGATTAAATGAGCTGGTTTCTTTTTATTAATAAAGAGTAATCAGTAAAAAACTAGTTATGATAGAACCAATTTGGTAGACTTAAAAACCTATAGAATGATTTAACTGGAAAACCTTTTGCTTAAATATTTTTTTGAAACAAGTTGACAGCATCTGACTAAAAATGATACTATAGCAAAGGTGCTCCTATGTTACCCTGTAACTTTGGAGGATATGGACCATGTCTTATGAAAAAGTAATACAGGCAAAGTCAGTGGTTATAGGAACGAAACAAACAGTTAGAGCTTTGAAGAACAATTTAATTCAAGAAGTTATCATCGCTGATGATGCAGATATATACTTGACTGGGCGTGTTGTTGAGACCGCTAAACTAGTGGATGTTCCTATCACATATGTTGATTCGATGAAAATGCTTGGAAAAGCATGTGGTATTGATGTCGGAGCAGCAACTGTTGCCATTAAAAAGTAAAAATGTTTTTGCAATACTATTTGCAAGGACTTTGTTTTTACCCATTTATGAACCACCTGGATGTGTGGTACTAGACATGAAATTGCGAAGGGAGGAAAAATGTAATGCCTACTATTAATCAATTAGTGCGTAAAGGACGCGAGTCTAAAGAGGTTAAATCTAACTCTCCAGCACTTAACAAAGGCTACAACAGCTTTAAGAAAGCACAAACTAACGTATCATCTCCGCAAAAACGTGGTGTTTGTACTCGTGTGGGAACTATGACACCGAAAAAACCAAACTCCGCTTTACGTAAATATGCGCGTGTACGTTTAACTAACGGTATCGAGGTAACAGCTTATATCCCAGGTATCGGTCACAACTTACAAGAACACAGCGTGGTACTAATCCGCGGTGGACGTGTAAAGGATTTACCAGGGGTACGTTACCATATCGTACGTGGTGCTCTTGATACAGCAGGAGTTAACAATCGTATGCAAAGCCGTTCTAAATACGGTACTAAGCGTCCGAAAGCAGCAAAAAAATAATCCGAGAAAGGAGGAAATATAATGCCTCGTAAAGGACCCGTAACAAAAAGAGATGTATTACCAGATCCAATTTATAAATCTAAACTTGTGACTCGCTTAATCAACAAATTAATGGTTGATGGACAAAGAGGAAAATCACAAAAAATACTTTACTCTGCATTTGAGTTAATTAAAGAACGTACTGGCAATGAGCCAATCGAAGTGTTTGATCAAGCACTTAAAAACATCATGCCTGTATTAGAAGTAAAAGCACGCCGTGTGGGTGGAGCTAACTACCAAGTACCAGTTGAGGTACGTCCAGACCGTAAATCAACTCTAGGTCTTCGTTGGTTAGTAAACTACTCTCGCCTTCGTGGAGAAAAAACGATGGAAGAGCGTTTAGCTTTCGAAATCATGGATGCTGCAAACAACACTGGAGCAGCTGTTAAGAAACGTGAAGATACGCACAAAATGGCAGAAGCTAACAAAGCATTTGCTCACTATCGCTGGTAAGATCAATAACAATAAAATCCTTATAATAGGAAGGAGAAAGACAAATGGCAAGAGAGTTCTCCTTAGCAAATACTCGTAATATCGGTATCATGGCACATATTGATGCTGGTAAAACGACTACAACAGAACGCGTTCTTTACTATACTGGTAAAATCCACAAAATTGGTGAAACACACGAAGGTGCTTCACAAATGGACTGGATGGAGCAAGAACAAGAACGTGGAATCACGATCACATCCGCTGCAACAACTGCACAGTGGAAAGGTCACCGCGTAAACATCATTGATACACCGGGACACGTAGACTTCACAGTTGAAGTTGAACGTTCTCTACGTGTACTTGATGGAGCTGTAGCTGTACTTGATGCCCAATCAGGTGTTGAGCCTCAAACTGAAACAGTTTGGCGCCAAGCTACAACATACGGTGTACCACGTGTCGTATTCGTTAACAAAATGGACAAAATCGGTGCGGATTTCCTTTATTCAGTAGGAACTATCCACGATCGTTTGCAAGCAAACGCTCATCCGGTCCAATTACCAATTGGTGCTGAAGATAATTTTTCCGCTATCATTGACTTAATTGAAATGAAAGCTCATTTCTACTCAAATGATTTAGGAACTGATATCACTGTTGGTGAAATTCCTGCAGAACACCTTGAATTAGCTGAAGAGTACCGTGAGAAATTAATCGAAGCGGTGGCTGAAGTTAATGAAGACTTAATGGAAAAATACCTTGGTGGCGAAGAAATCAGCATTGCTGAATTAAAAGCTGCTATCCGTACTGCAACCGTTAATGTTGAATTCTTCCCAGTTATCTGTGGTTCAGCGTTCAAAAATAAAGGTGTTCAATTAATGCTTGATAACGTTATTGACTTCCTTCCATCTCCATTAGACGTACCTGCAATCAAAGGTACTCTTCCGGATACTGAAGAAGAAGTAGAACGTCACTCAGATGATTCTGAACCGTTCTCTGCTTTAGCGTTTAAAGTTATGACAGACCCTTATGTTGGTAAGCTTACATTCTTCCGTGTGTACTCTGGTACATTAGAATCTGGATCATATGTAATCAACTCAACAAAAGGTAAACGTGAACGTATTGGACGTATCCTTCAAATGCATGCAAACAGCCGTGAAGAGATTTCTACAGTATATGCTGGGGATATCGCTGCAGCTGTTGGTTTGAAAGATACGACTACTGGTGATACACTATGTGATGATAAGGATCAAGTTATCCTTGAATCAATGGTATTCCCAGAACCAGTTATCTCACTTTCTGTTGAACCAAAATCGAAAGCAGACCAAGACAAAATGTCTCAAGCTTTACAAAAGCTTCAAGACGAAGATCCAACATTCCGTGCGCATACTGACCAAGAAACTGGTCAAACAATTATCGCTGGTATGGGTGAACTTCACTTGGACATCCTTGTTGACCGTATGCGTCGTGAATTCAGAGTGGAAGCTAACGTAGGTGCTCCTCAAGTTGCTTACCGTGAAACTTTCCGTGGTTCAGCTAAAGTTGAAGGTAAATTCGTTCGTCAATCTGGTGGACGTGGACAATTCGGACACGTTTGGATTGAATTTGGACCAAACGAAGAAGGTAAAGGATTCGAATTTGAAAATGCTATCGTCGGTGGTGTAGTACCTCGTGAGTATATTCCTGCAGTACAAGCTGGATTAGTTGATTCACTTGACCGTGGAGTACTTGCTGGTTACCCATTAGTTGATATTAAAGCAAAATTATTCGACGGATCTTACCATGACGTTGACTCCAATGAAATGGCATTTAAAATCGCTGCATCAATGGCGCTTAAAAATGCTGCTTCAAAATGTAAGCCGGTTATCCTTGAACCTATCATGAAAGTGGAAGTTGTAATCCCTGAAGATTACCTAGGCGATATCATGGGAGATATTACATCTCGTCGTGGACGCGTAGAAGGTTTGGAAGCTCGCGGAAACACTCAAATGGTTAAAGCGATGGTTCCACTATCCGAAATGTTCGGTTATGCAACTTCATTACGTTCAAACACTCAAGGACGCGGAACATTCTCTATGCACTTCGATCACTATGAAGAAGTACCTAAGAGCATTTCTGAAGAAATCATCAAAAAAAATAAAGGTGAATAATTGATTTTCATCTCTTATTAAAGTATAACTACTTATGTAAGCTGTGTTGGAAGAATTTATCTTCTTTCACAGCCCTTATATACTTAAACTATTTTTATATTTTTAAGGAGGAATTCCTAATGGGAAAAGCTAAATATGATCGTTCAAAACCGCATGTTAACGTTGGAACAATTGGACACGTTGACCATGGTAAAACAACTCTAACTGCTGCAATCACTACTGTACTTGCTAAAGCTGGTGGAGCAGAAGCACGCGCGTATGACCAAATTGATGGTGCACCAGAAGAAAGAGAACGTGGTATCACAATCTCTACTGCACACGTTGAGTACGAAACAGCTACTCGTCACTATGCACACGTTGACTGCCCAGGACATGCTGACTATGTTAAAAACATGATCACTGGTGCTGCACAAATGGATGGTGGTATCTTAGTAGTTTCTGCTGCTGATGGCCCAATGCCTCAAACTCGTGAGCACATCCTTCTTTCTAAACAAGTTGGTGTTCCTTTCCTAGTTGTATTCATGAACAAATGCGACATGGTTGATGACGAAGAACTTCTTGAATTAGTAGAAATGGAAATTCGTGATCTTCTTTCTGAATACGATTTCCCTGGCGATGACGTTCCAGTTATCAAAGGTTCTGCTCTTAAAGCTCTTGAAGGAGATGCTGCTTGGGAAGAAAAAATTCATGAATTAATGGCTGCTGTTGACGAGTACATTCCAGAACCAACTCGTGACACTGACAAACCATTCATGATGCCAGTTGAGGATGTATTCTCAATCACTGGTCGTGGAACAGTTGCTACAGGACGTGTTGAACGTGGACAAGTTAAAGTCGGTGACGTTGTAGACATCATCGGTTTCAACGACGAAGCAAAACCAACAACTGTAACTGGTGTTGAAATGTTCCGTAAACTTCTTGATTATGCTGAAGCTGGTGACAACATCGGAGCTCTACTTCGTGGTGTTGCTCGTGAAGATATCCAACGTGGACAAGTACTTGCTAAGCCAAATACAATCACTCCACACAGCAAATTCAAAGCTGAAGTTTATGTTCTTTCTAAAGAAGAAGGTGGACGTCATACTCCATTCTTCACAAACTACCGTCCGCAGTTCTACTTCCGTACAACTGACGTAACTGGTATTTGTAACCTTCCTGAAGGCGTAGAAATGGTTATGCCTGGAGATAACATTGAAATGTCAGTAGAACTTATCGCTCCTATCGCTATCGAAGAAGGTACTAAATTCTCTATCCGTGAGGGTGGACGTACTGTAGGCGCTGGTGTAGTTGCTACAATCCAAGAATAATCGATTCTAAATCGAATATTGGAAGGGACGCCTTCCGGAAGAAGCAGATGGGACGCCGTCTGCTTCTTTTTTTTGCCTTTAGGATTATAATAGAAGAAACTGGTTAGAAATAGAGATATAGAATCTACTTGTAAATCCTAAAGATTGTATGTATAATAATAAAAGTGTGTTGCACAAGAAAGATTTAAGTTTAACTTGCATTTAACTTGTGTGTTATGTATAATAGACAATGTTGGTCTTTGACTGCGATGATATGGAAGGTTGCTGACACACCCGGCCGCTTTGCCATGGCGAGTGTGTGGGAAATTTCCATTGAGAAGGTCTATTTTATAAAATAGGCGAAAAGGAGGGAAAATTATGGCAAAACAAAAAATTCGTATTCGTTTGAAAGCATATGATCACAGAATCCTTGATCAATCTGCTGAGAAAATTGTTGAAACTGCAAAACGTTCTGGTGCGACTGTTGCTGGTCCAATTCCATTGCCAACTGAAAGATCTATCTATACGGTCCTTCGTGCGGTTCATAAATACAAAGACTCTCGCGAACAATTCGAAATGCGTACGCATAAACGTCTAATCGATATCGTTAATCCAACTCCGCAAACAGTTGATTCATTGATGCGTTTAGATTTACCGTCAGGCGTTGACATCGAAATTAAATTATAATTTATATAATAAGAACAATTACTCTAGGAGGTGTGACTTATGACCAAAGGAATCTTAGGAAGAAAAATCGGTATGACTCAAGTTTTTGCTGAAAATGGCGAACTTATCCCGGTAACAGTAATCGAAGCTGCTAACAATGTAGTACTTCAAAAGAAAACTGTTGAAACTGACGGTTATGAAGCAATTCAAGTTGGTTTTGAAAACAAACGCGAAAAGCTTTCTAACAAACCTGAAAAGGGACACGTTGAAAAAGCAAATACTACTCCTAAGCGCTTCATTCGCGAATTCCGCGGAACGGATCTTGCTTCATACGAGATCGGTCAAGAAGTCAATGTTAGTATTTTCGCTGAAGGCGATTTAGTAGATGTAATAGGAATTTCAAAAGGTAAAGGTTTCCAAGGTGCTATTAAACGCCACGGACAATCTCGCGGACCGATGACTCATGGTTCTCGTTACCACCGTCGCCCAGGTTCAATGGGTCCTGTTGCTCCAAACCGCGTATTCAAAGGTAAACTATTACCAGGACGTATGGGTGGGGAACAAGTTACTGTTCAAAACTTAGCTATCGTTAAAGTTGATGTTGAACGTAATCTACTATTGGTCAAAGGTAATGTACCTGGTGCTAGAAAAGCGCTGATCAAAGTTAAAACTGCTGTTAAAGCAAAGTAATTTCTGAGAAAGGAGGAGCAATAGAATGCCAAAAGTTACATTGTTCAACCAAACAGGTTCACAAGTTGGCGACATCGAGCTAAACGAATCCATCTTTGGTATCGAACCTAATAATCATGTATTATTTGAAGCAATCATCATGCAACGAGCTTCCTTACGTCAAGGAACTCATAAAGTTAAAAACCGTTCTGAAGTTGCAGGCGGTGGACGTAAACCTTGGAAACAAAAAGGAACTGGACGTGCGCGTCAAGGTTCTATCCGTTCTCCACAATGGCGTGGCGGTGGTATCGTTTTTGGACCAACTCCAAGATCATACTCTTACAAGTTGCCTAAAAAGGTACGTCGCTTAGCTATTAAATCTGCATTGTCTGCAAAGGCATTGGAAGAAAACATCTTAGTACTTGAAAGCTTGACTTTCGAAGCTCCAAAAACGAAAGAATTTGTAGCTGTACTAAAAAATCTTTCTGTAGATACTAAAACGTTGATCGTTACTGACGGTTTAGATGAGAAGGTTGCTCTTTCTGCACGTAACATCCCAGGTGTTACTGTGGTTGAAGCTGTTGGTCTTAATGTTCTTGATGTTGTTTCACACAACAAATTGATCTTGACTAAATCAGCTGTCGAAAAAGTAGAGGAGGTGCTTGCATAATGGATGCACGCGATATCATTAAGCGCCCCGTAATCACAGAAGCTTCTTCAGACGCTATGGCTGAAAAGAAGTATACTTTTGAAGTTGATGTTAGAGCTAACAAAACTCAAGTTAAAGATGCGGTTCAAGAAGTTTTCGGCGTAAAAGTTGAAAAGGTAAATATCATGAACTACAAAGGTAAATTCAAACGCATGGGCAAACATGCAGGCTATACTAACAAGCGCCGTAAAGCTATTGTTAAATTAACTGCTGACAGCAAAGAAATCGAGCTATTCGAAGCTTAATTCATTAGAGAAGGAGGGAAATACAAATGGCGATTAAGAAGTATAAACCTACCTCTAACGGTCGACGTAATATGACAACTTCGGATTTTGCTGAGATTACTACAGACAAACCCGAAAAATCATTACTTGCTCCTTTACACAATAAAGGCGGCCGTAATAACCAAGGTAAGTTAACAGTTCGTCATCAAGGTGGCGGCCACAAGCGTCAATACCGTATCATCGATTTCAAACGGAATAAAGATGGTATACCAGGACGCGTTGCTACTATTGAGTACGATCCAAATCGTTCTGCAAACATTGCATTAATTAATTACGTTGATGGAGAAAAACGTTATATCCTAGCTCCTAAAAACCTAGAAGTAGGTTTGGAAGTTATGTCTGGCCCAGAAGCCGATATTAAAGTGGGTAACGCACTTCCTCTAATTAACATCCCAGTTGGTACAGTAATTCATAACATCGAATTAAAACCAGGAAAAGGTGGACAATTAGTCCGTTCTGCAGGTACATCTGCACAAGTACTTGGTAAAGAAGGTCGTTATGTTCTTGTACGTTTAAATTCTGGTGAGGTTCGTATGATTCTTGCTACTTGCCGTGCTACAATCGGTCAAGTTGGTAACGAACAACATGAACTTATCAACATTGGTAAAGCTGGTCGTAATCGTTGGTTAGGTAAACGCCCAACTGTACGTGGATCAGTAATGAACCCGAATGATCACCCACACGGTGGTGGTGAAGGTAAAGCACCAATCGGACGTAAATCACCAATGTCTCCTTGGGGTAAACCAACTCTTGGATTCAAAACACGTAAGAAGAAAAATAAATCCGATAAATTTATCGTTCGTCGTCGTAAAAAATAACGGGGTTGAGCTACGGTTCATTAATCGGACCGTAGAACGATCACGAAGGGAGGTACTCGCATGGGTCGTAGCTTAAAAAAAGGGCCTTTTGTTGATGATCATTTATTGGTAAAAGTTGAAAAATTAAATGAAGCAGACAAGAAACAGGTAGTAAAAACTTGGTCTCGTCGCTCAACAATCTTCCCGCAATTCATCGGACATACAATCGCTGTTTATGACGGTCGTAAGCATGTGCCGGTTTATGTAACAGAAGACATGGTAGGTCACAAACTAGGCGAATTCGCGCCTACACGCACTTATAAAGGTCACGCAAGTGATGACAAGAAAACAAGACGTTAATGAGAGGAGGGCATCTCATGCAAGCAAAAGCTGTCGCTAGAACAGTTCGTATTGCTCCTCGTAAAGTGCGTTTAGTCGCAGACTTAATTCGAGGAAAACAAGTAGGTGAAGCAGTAGCGATTCTTCGCTTAACACCAAAATCTGCTTCTCCAGTCGTAGAAAAAATTCTGAAATCTGCTATCGCAAATGCAGAACATAACTACGAAATGGATATCAATAACCTAGTCGTTTCAGAGGCATACGTTAACGAAGGACCAACATTAAAACGTTTCCGTCCTCGCGCTCAAGGTCGTGCGAGTGCAATTAACAAACGTACTAGTCATATTACAATCGTTGTATCAGAAAAGAAGGAGGGGTAATCTGTGGGTCAAAAGGTAAATCCAGTCGGTATGCGTATCGGGATCATCCGTGATTGGGAATCCAAATGGTACGCTGATAAAGACTACGCAGTTCTTTTGCATGAAGACCTTAGAGTTCGTGAGTATATCGCGAAACGTCTAAGTGATGCTTCTGTATCCAAGGTTGAAATCGAACGTGCAGCTAACCGCATCAATGTATCAGTTCATACTGCTAAACCAGGTATGGTTATCGGTAAGGGCGGCACTGAAGTTGAAGCACTTCGTAAAGCATTAAACCAATTAACTGGCAAAAGAGTTCACATCAATATCATCGAAATCAAAAGAGCAGATCTTGATGCGAAATTGGTTGCTGAGAACATCGCTCGTCAATTAGAAAATCGTGTTTCATTCCGTCGTGCTCAAAAACAAGCTATTCAACGTACAATGCGTTCAGGCGCTAAAGGAATCAAAACTCAAGTTTCTGGTCGTCTTGGCGGTGCAGATATTGCTCGTGCTGAACACTACAGCGAGGGAACAGTTCCACTTCACACACTTCGTGCTGACATAGATTATGCTCATGCTGAAGCAGATACTACTTACGGGAAGCTAGGCGTGAAAGTTTGGATCTACCGTGGAGAAGTTCTTCCTACTAAGAAGAAATCTGAGGAAGGAGGAAAATAATATGTTATTGCCAAAACGCGTAAAATACCGTCGTGAACATCGCGGTAAGATGAGAGGGATGGCTAAAGGCGGACGTGAAGTTCATTTCGGAGAATTTGGACTTCAAGCTCAAGAAGCTTCCTGGATCACTAACCGTCAAATCGAAGCAGCTCGTGTAGCGATGACTCGTTACATGAAGCGTGGAGGTAAAGTTTGGATCAAGATCTTCCCAAGCAAACCTTACACTGCTAAGCCGCTTGAAGTACGGATGGGTTCCGGTAAAGGTGCTCCTGAAGGTTGGGTAGCAGTCGTTAAACCGGGCAAAGTATTGTTTGAAATCTCTGGTGTATCTGAAGAGGTGGCAAGAGAAGCATTGCGCCTTGCAGCACACAAACTTCCAATCAAATGTAAGTTTGTAAAAAGAGAGGAAATTGGTGGTGAAACAAATGAAAGCTAATGAAATCAAAGATCTAACCACTGCTGAAATTGAACAAAAACTAAAATCTCTTAAAGAAGAACTATTTAATCTTCGTTTCCAGTTAGCTACTGGACAACTTGAAAATACAGCTCGCATCCGTGAAGTTCGCAAATCGATCGCTCGTATGAAAACAGTTGTTCGTCAAAGAGAGATCGGTGTCACTAATCGATAATGAATGGAGGTTTGCATAATGAGCGAACGCAACCAACGCAAAGTCTACACTGGCCGCGTAGTATCCGACAAAATGGATAAAACCGTAACAGTCGTTGTAGAAACCTATAAAAAGCATTCTTTATACGGTAAACGCGTAAAATACTCTAAAAAGTTAAAAGCTCATGACGAGCTGAATGAAGCTAAAGCAGGCGATGTAGTACGTATCATGGAAACTCGTCCACTTTCAGCTACAAAACGTTTCCGTCTTCTAGAAGTAGTAGAAAAATCAGTAATCATTTAATTTTGTTCGGATTAAGTTAATTCCGAAGGGAGGTACCGTACATGATTCAACAAGAATCTCGTTTAAAAGTCGCTGACAATTCAGGTGCACGTGAAGTTCTAGCTATTAAAGTACTAGGTGGTTCTGGACGTAAATATGCTAATATCGGCGATGTTATAGTTTGTACCGTTAAACAAGCAACACCTGGAGGCGTTGTTAAAAAAGGTGAAGTCGTTAAGGCTGTTGTTGTTCGTACAAAACGTGGTATGCGTCGTCCTGACGGTTCTTACATTCGTTTCGATGAGAACGCATGTGTAATTATCCGTGACGATAAGAGCCCACGTGGAACTCGTATTTTTGGACCTGTTGCTCGTGAATTACGTGATAACAGTTTCATGAAGATCGTTTCTCTAGCTCCAGAAGTTTTATAATAGTTAAATTTCGTAAAGCCTTTCAAGGAGGTGCCAAGCTAATGCATGTTAAAAAAGGTGACAAAGTCGTAGTCATCTCTGGTAAGGACAAAGGCAAACAAGGAACAATTCTTGAAGCATATCCGAAACAAAATCGTGTGCTTGTTGAAGGAATTAATATTGTGAAAAAGCACTCTAAGCCATCTCAAGTTAATCCACAAGGTGGAATTATCAGCCGAGAAGCTGCTATTCACGCATCCAATGTAATGCCTCTTGATCCGAAAACAGGTAAACCGACTCGTGTTGGATATAAGATTGAAAACGGCAAGAAAGTACGCGTAGCTAAAATATCAGGTGAATCTTTAGATAAATAAGTCATAAATGAAGGGAGGTACACGAAGCAATGAGCCGCCTTAAAGAAAAATATAACAGCGAAATTACACCATCATTAATGGGTAAATTCAACTATCAATCAGTAATGCAAGTACCAACTATTGAAAAGATCGTTATTAACATGGGTGTTGGTGACGCAGTATCTAACTCAAAAGCTTTAGATACAGCAGTTGAAGAATTAACACTTATCGCTGGTCAAAAACCAGTAATAACTAAAGCTAAAAAATCAATCGCAGGATTCCGTTTGCGTGAAGGTATGCCTATCGGAGCGAAGGTTACACTACGTGGAGAACGTATGTATCAATTCCTTGATAAGCTAGTATCTGTATCTTTACCACGTGTACGTGATTTCCGCGGCGTTTCAAAGAAATCTTTTGACGGACGTGGGAACTATACATTAGGTATTAAAGAACAACTTATCTTCCCTGAGATTGATTACGATAAAGTGAGCAAAGTTCGTGGTATGGATATCGTTATCGTAACGACTGCCAACACTGACGAAGAAGCTCGTGAACTACTTACTCAAGTTGGAATGCCGTTCCAAAAGTAATCTCTAAATAAAGGGAGGCGAAATCGTGGCTAAAAAGTCTATGATCGTAAAGCAAAAACGCGAACAAAAGTTTAAAGTACAAGAATATACACGTTGCGAACGTTGCGGCCGTCCACATTCTGTAATACGTAAATTTAAACTATGTCGTATTTGTTTCCGCGAACTTGCACATAAAGGACAAATTCCTGGCGTTAAAAAAGCTAGCTGGTAAAACCCGAGTTTGGGAAGGAGGTAAAATAAAATGGTCATGACAGATCCTATTGCAGATATGCTTACTCGCATCCGTAATGCGAATATGGTTCGTCACGAAAAGCTAGAAGTTCCTGCTTCAAAGATCAAAAAGGAAATTGCTGAGATCTTAAAGCGTGAGGGCTTCGTACGTGACTTTGAATTAATCGAAGACAACAAACAAGGTATCATCCGTATCTTCTTAAAATACGGTGCAAACAACGAACGTGTTATCACTGGTCTTAAACGTATCAGCAAACCTGGTTTGCGTGTATATGCAAAAACTGGAGAGGTACCACGCGTTCTAAACGGTTTAGGTATCGCAATTGTTTCTACTTCTCACGGAGTTTTAACAGACAAGGAAGCTCGCTCTAAACAAGTTGGCGGAGAAGTTTTAGCATACGTTTGGTAATACATTTTCACAAGAATGGAGGTGCACAATATGTCTCGTATAGGTAAAAAACCTGTTGAAATCCCTGCAGGCGTAACAGTTACTGTAAACGGAAGTGAAGTAACTGTTAAAGGCCCTAAAGGTGAATTAACTAGATCATTTAATCCTGATCTTACAATCGTTGTTGAAGAGAACGTGGTAACTGTTACACGCCCGTCTGACGAGAAAGCTCACCGTTCTTTACACGGTACTACTCGCGCTCTTATCGCTAACATGATTGAAGGAGTTTCAAAAGGATTCGAAAAGTCACTAGAACTTATTGGGGTTGGGTACCGTGCTCAAAAGCAAGGTACTAAGCTTATCCTTAACGTAGGATATTCTCACCCTGTAGAAATAGAACCAGAAGCAGGCGTTGAAGTCGAAGTTCCTTCTAATACAAAAGTAATCGTTAAAGGTGCTAGTAAAGAACGTGTAGGTGCTCTTGCAGCTAACATTCGTGATACTCGCCCACCTGAACCGTATAAAGGTAAAGGTATCCGTTACGTTGGCGAATTCGTTCGTCGTAAAGAAGGTAAAACTGGTAAGTAATGCTGCTTAAGTAAACGAAAGGAGTGACGTAAATGATTACGAAGCTTGATAAAAATGCTACTCGTCAGAAACGCCATGCACGTGTACGTGCAAAGATTTCTGGAACGGAAGCTCGTCCTCGTTTAAATGTGTTCCGTTCAAACAAACACATTTACGCACAATTGATTGACGATGCAAAAGGCGTAACATTAGCAAGTGCTTCAACTCTTGATAAAGAGATTAGCATTGAAGCTGGTAGCAACGCTGAAGCAGCTCAAAAAGTTGGCGAACTTATTGCGAAACGTGCTATTGAAAAAGGTTTAAAAGCTGTGGTATTTGACCGCGGTGGTTACCTCTTCCATGGTCGTGTTAAAGCATTAGCTGACGCTGCTCGTGAAAACGGCTTAGAATTTTAATGGATAAGGAGGGACATATACAGATGCGTAGCATTGATCCTAATAAATTAGAACTTGAAGAACGCGTAGTTACCGTAAACCGTGTAGCTAAAGTTGTTAAAGGCGGACGTCGTTTCCGTTTCACTGCACTAGTTGTTGTAGGTGATAAAAACGGTCATGTTGGATTTGGTACTGGTAAAGCTCAAGAAGTTCCGGATGCAATCCGTAAAGCTATTGAGGATGCTAAGAAAAATCTAATTACTGTACCAATGGTAGGAACTACAATTCCTCACCTTGTGAATGGTCACTTTGGCGCTGGTCACATTCTTTTGAAACCAGCTTCTGAAGGTACAGGAGTTATTGCTGGTGGTCCTGTTCGTGCGGTCCTTGAATTAGGCGGAATTAGTGATATCTTGTCTAAATCATTAGGTACTAACACACCTATTAATATGGTTCGTGCAACAATCGAAGGATTGAAGCAATTAAAACGTGCTGAGGACGTAGCTAAGTTACGTGGTAAATCAGTACAAGAACTGTTAGGATAAGGAGGGAAATCGTATAATGGCTAATAAATTAGAAATTACCCTCACTCGCAGCTTGATCGGTCGTCCTGAAGATCAACGTGTTACAGTTAACACTTTGGGTTTACACAAAATGCATCAAACGGTTGTTCAAGATGACAACCCTGCGATTCGTGGTATGATTACCAAAGTATCTCATCTTGTTACTGTAAAAGAACAATAAAATAATTTTTAACTTAACAAGGAGGTGCCAACATGAAACTTCATGAGTTAAAATCTGCAGAAGGTTCTCGTAAAGAACGTAAACGTAAAGGTCGCGGTATTGGATCTGGTAACGGTAAAACAGCAGGTAAAGGACACAAAGGACAAAACGCTCGCTCTGGCGGCGGTGTACGCCTTGGATTTGAAGGGGGTCAAACTCCTCTATTCAGACGTTTGCCTAAACGTGGATTTACCAACGTTAACCGTAAAGACTATGCTATCGTAAATCTTGATACGTTAAATCTTTTCGAAGACGGTACTGAAGTAACTCCAGCTCTTTTACTTGAGACTGGTATCGTAAGTAAAGAAAAAGCAGGAATCAAGATTCTTGCTAAAGGAAACATTGAGAAAAAGCTTACTGTTAAAGCTCACAAATTCTCTTCTACTGCAAAAGAAGCTATCGAAGCTGCTGGCGGTAACACAGAGGTGATCTAATGTTTCGCACGATCTCCAATTTTATGCGCGTGGGTGAAATAAGAAATAAGATAATTTTTACCCTTCTCATGTTAATCGTCTATCGCATCGGTACATTTATTCCTGTACCGCATGTGAATGCCGGTTTTCTTGCTGAACAGGACCAAATGAGCGTCATCGGTCTTTTAAATACTTTTGGCGGCGGAGCACTGCAAAACTTCTCTATTTTGGCGATGGGGATCATGCCGTATATCACGGCATCAATCATCGTACAGCTATTACAGATGGACGTTGTTCCAAAGTTCACTGAATGGTCGAAACAAGGGGAGGCAGGGCGCCGTAAATTGGCTCAATTTACACGTTACTTCACTATTGTCCTTGGATTTATCCAAGCTTTGGGTATGTCTTATGGATTTAACAATATGTCGGGTGGCTCGTTAATTGAATCTCCTGGGGTTGCAACATACTTGCTTATTGCGACTGTCTTAACGGCAGGAACAGCTTTTCTTTTGTGGTTAGGAGAGTTGATTACTGCTAAAGGTGTCGGTAATGGGATTTCCATTATTATCTTTGCTGGTATTGTATCTAGTTTGCCTAATACGGCCAACCAGATCTATGCACAGCAGTTTGAAAATGCTGGGGACCAACTATTCTTACGAATTGTAACCATTATCCTTATCATAGTAGCAGTATTAGCAATCGTGGTTGCTGTAATCTTCATTCAGCAAGCATTACGTAAGATTCCAATCCAATATGCCAAACGTGCTGCGGTGGGTCGTACGCAAATGGGTGGTCAATCTACCCATTTACCATTGAAAGTAAATGCTGCGGGTGTTATCCCGGTAATCTTCGCAACTGCATTTATTATCACTCCAACAACGATCGCCTCTTTCTTCGGGAAGAATAGCGTGACTACTTGGATTTCAACAAACCTTGATTATACTAAGCCAATTGGCATGATCATATATGTTGCTCTTATTATTGCCTTCTCATATTTTTATGCGTTCATTCAGGTTAATCCTGAGCAAATGTCTGAAAATCTGAAAAAGCAAGGTGGCTATGTGCCAGGGATTCGTCCAGGTAAGAGTACACAAGAATATTTAACTAGTGTTTTATATCGCTTAACGTTCGTTGGCTCTTTATTCTTAGCAGCCATTGCCGTTTTACCGGTATTCTTCATAAAACTTGCTGATCTTCCACAATCTGCTCAGATTGGCGGAACTAGTTTGCTAATCGTAGTCGGGGTTGCCCTTGATACGATGAAACAGCTAGAAGCACAACTAGTGAAGAGACACTATAAAGGCTTTATAAAGTAATGAGTTCTGGGAACGATATGTTCCCTTTACCCATTATAGAGTTTGAGGGGGAAGAACATTGAATCTAGTTTTAATGGGGCTACCGGGTGCTGGTAAAGGTACTCAAGCCGAAAAAATCGTAGAAAAATATAACATCCCTCATATTTCTACTGGAGATATGTTCCGAACAGCTATCAAAGATGGAACAGAATTAGGTCTAAAGGCTAAATCATTCATGGATAAGGGCGAATTGGTTCCTGATGAAGTAACCATCGGCATTGTTCGTGAGCGTTTAAGCAAGGAAGATTGCGTAAAAGGATTTCTACTTGATGGTTTCCCACGTACTGTGGCACAAGCAGAAGCTCTTGAAAACATTCTTGCTGATTTAGATCGAAAAATTAATTTTGTAATTAATATCAATGTTGATAAAAGCATCTTAATGGAAAGATTGACAGGTCGTCGCATTTGCAAATCTTGTGGTTCGACATATCACCTTGTTTTCAATCCTCCAACAAAAGAAGATGTATGTGACCGTTGCGGCGGAGACTTATATCAACGTGCTGACGATAATGAAGAAACGGTTCAAAATCGCTTAGATGTGAATTTGAAACAAACTAAGCCACTTCTTGATTTCTACGGAGAAAAAGGGTACTTGGTCGACATTAATGGACAGCAAGATATTAATAAGGTATTTGAAAACATTGATGTGCTACTTGATCCATTGCAAAAATAATCATTCTTGATAATTTATGAAATCCTGCCATTTTAAAACTTCCTGTTTAAATATGGTGCATTCCTTTCATACAAAGGGTATAATGGATTTCGCAACGGCATTTACACATTTATCGATCAGGTTCTTGCACTTGGTATTCCCTGAATTGGGCGATTACGTTTTAAGTAATCTTCATGGACATATCCGGTCGGCAAAATTGTTGAAGAAATGCAACGACTCTAGTAGATTTCCTAAAGAGTCGTGATATAGAGGGTAGAAAGTAGCTATGCCAGGCGTGCGCCTTTCAAACATCTCCCATGCTATTCAAGCCTATGTCGAGACTAATTGCTTCTCTTTTTTTGAGAGTATGTCGGTCACGGAATCGGTCAAGACTTACATGAGGACCCATAAAATCCTCATTTCGGTCCAGCTGATAAGGTCCTCAGTTAAAGCCTGGTTCTACAAAAATGGTGAATACTTGATGCAGAATTGTAAGACTTTTGAGGATAATTGGACTGGAGTAAAGTTGACGGAAAGATGTGTACCTGTAATAGGTTCACGCATAGAGAAGGGAGAATCACTTTAATGGCGAAAGACGATGTAATTGAAGTAGAAGGCACAGTACAAGAGACTTTGCCAAATGCAATGTTTAAGGTAGAATTAGAAAATGGTCATACTGTTTTAGCTCATGTATCCGGTAAAATTCGTATGCACTTTATTCGCATTTTGCCTGGAGATAAAGTTACGGTTGAGCTTTCCCCGTATGATCTAACTCGCGGCAGAATCACATACCGGTTTAAATAATTCCGGTTACGCTCCGATCTGTATAAGGAGGTTAGATAGCAATGAAAGTCAGACCATCAGTCAAACCAATCTGCGAAAAGTGTAAAGTTATCCGCAGAAAAGGTAAAGTTATGGTTATTTGCGAAAACCCTAAACATAAACAAAAACAAGGCTAAATAGAAGGAGGTGCACTCAAGCATGGCACGTATTGCTGGAGTAGATATTCCCCGTGACAAACGAATTGTTATCTCATTAACATATATATATGGTATTGGAAAACAAACAGCGATTAAAATTCTTGCAGAAGCTGGTATCTCTGAAGAAACTCGCGTTCGTGATTTAACGGAAGACGAATTAAACAAAATTCGTGATATCATTGACAAGTTAAAAGTAGAAGGCGATCTACGTCGTGAAATTTCCCTTAACATCAAACGTTTAATGGAAATCGGTTCATACCGTGGTTTACGTCACCGTCGTGGTCTTCCTGTTCGTGGACAAAACACAAAAAACAATGCACGTACGCGTAAAGGACCTCGTCGTACAGTAGCTAACAAGAAAAAATAATTAGTAAAGGAGGTTACTTTTCATGGCACGCAAAACTAATACACGTAAACGTCGTGTGAAAAAGAATATAGAAACTGGTATTGCACATATTCGTTCAACATTCAACAACACTATCGTTACTATCACTGATGCACATGGTAATGCTATTTCTTGGTCAAGTGCTGGAGCATTAGGATTCCGTGGATCTCGTAAATCTACTCCTTTCGCTGCACAAATGGCTGCAGAAACTGCTGCTAAAACATCTATTGAACATGGTATGAAAACTCTTGAAGTTACAGTTAAAGGACCAGGTGCAGGACGTGAAGCTGCTATTCGTGCACTTCAAGCTGCTGGACTAGAAGTAACTGCAATTAAAGATGTAACTCCAGTACCACATAACGGATGTCGTCCGCCAAAACGTCGCCGTGTTTAATTTTTCTGTATAGATTTTGTATTCCTGTCAATAATGGGATATAATACTAAGTTTGCGTTCTTACAGAAGATTAATTTTTCAGTTGTTGCGCACAGCGGGAACGTATACATGGGGAATTTCGGTTAAGTGACAAGCTTACTTACCGGGGTTTTGACGTTTTGAAGGAGGGTTTGTTGATGATCGAAATAGAAAAACCAAAAATCGAAACGGTTGAAATCAACGACGATGCCAAATTCGGTAAATTCGTCGTAGAGCCACTAGAGCGTGGGTATGGTACAACATTGGGTAACTCCTTACGTCGTATCCTATTATCCTCACTCCCAGGTGCTGCTGTCACAGCTATACAAATTGATGGAGTGCTACATGAGTTCTCAACTATTGAAGGCGTCGTAGAAGATGTAACTTCAATCATCCTTAATGTGAAAAAGCTAGCTCTAAAGATTTATTCCGATGAGGAAAAGACGCTAGAAATTGACGTTTCGGGTGAAGGAGTCATTACGGCTGCTGATATCACTCATGATAGTGATGTAGAAATTCTTAACCCGGATTTATATATTGCTACAATCGGTAAAAACGGTCATATGCGCATGCGCTTATCTGCACGTCGCGGCCGCGGCTACACTCCTGCTGTTCAAAACAAGAGAGAAGATCAACCTATTGGTGTAATTCCAATTGATGCTCTTTACACTCCAGTTTCACGCGTAGCTTTCCAAGTGGAAAATACACGTGTAGGACAGTTGTCTAACTTTGACAAGTTAACGTTCGATGTTTGGACTGATGGCAGTACGGGTCCGCAAGAAGCGGTAGCACTTGGAGCTAAGATTTTAACAGAGCATTTAAATATCTTTGTTGGGTTAACTGATGAAGCTCAAAATGCAGAAATCATGGTTGAAAAAGAAGAAGACCAAAAAGAGAAAGTTCTTGAGATGACTATCGAAGAATTGGATCTTTCTGTTCGCTCTTATAATTGCTTGAAACGTGCTGGAATCAATACCGTTCAAGAGCTTGCTCATAAAACGGAAGAAGATATGATGAAAGTTCGTAATCTAGGTCGTAAATCACTTGAAGAAGTGAAAGCGAAACTAGAAGAATTAGGCTTAGGTCTTCGTAAAGACGACTGATAACATGGCGGAATCATCCATTATGTTGTGAGCCTTGTACTAGACACACAATATAGAACTTCAACAAAGGAGGGAATCTCTAATGGGTTACAGAAAGTTAGGACGCACTAGCGCACAACGTAAAGCATTACTTCGTGATTTAGCTACGGATCTTATTATCCATGAGCGCATCGAAACTACTGAAGCACGTGCTAAAGAATTACGTTCTGTAGTAGATAAAATGATCACTCTTGGTAAACGTGGTGACTTGCATGCACGCCGTCAAGCTGCATCTTTCATCCGTAACGAAATCGCTGACGCTGAGAAAGGCACTGATGCCCTTCAAAAGCTATTCAGTGACGTTGCTCCACGTTATGAAGAACGTCAAGGCGGATACACTCGTATCATGAAAGTTGGTCCACGCCGCGGTGACGGTGCACCAGTCGTGGTTATTGAATTAGTTTAATAACAACGATGAAAAAGGGCAGGACAAAGGAATATACTCACTTGTTCTTTGCCCTTTTTCTTTTTTTATTTTTAATTCTGTATGTTAGAAATTCGCATTGAGTGTTACGATGGCTGGCGAAACCTTATATATAAGGGAGCCTTCACGTCTAGCTCAAGCATCCCTTCCCGCTTTTGATAAGCGATTCAATAAGATAACCTGTTTTTCGTAACAGGACTGCTTTAAGCTGCTCTTAATTTACCGAAAATTCTTTCGGTGGAAGGGGTGCAGCGTTTTTTTATATGTTCAGAAATAAATATAGCTAGTTCATTGATGTTTTTAGTATTGAGCCGAGTTAGTAAGATGAGTGCAGTCGAGGATGAGGAGGGCCACATGAGTAAGAAGCTGGTTTCTTTAAATAATATTATATTCAAATATGAGGGGCAGTCTCGAAACGCCTTAGATGATGTTTCTTTTGATATTTATCAAGGGGAGTGGCTTGCAATTGTTGGTCATAACGGTTCCGGCAAGTCGACTTTAGCGAAATTGTTGAATGGACTTCAGTTCGCCCACTCAGGTGCAATTTTGATTAATGATCAAACATTGACAGAAGAAACAGTTTGGGACGTACGAAAAAAGATTGGTATGGTTTTTCAAAATCCCGATAATCAGTTTGTAGGCACTACAGTTCAGGATGATGTGGCTTTTGGTTTAGAAAACGCCGGTGTTTCTCAGCAGGTTATGGTGGAGCGTGTTCATGGTGCACTAAATAAGGTTAAAATGAATGCCTTTCTTAATCAAGAGCCGCACCATCTATCCGGCGGTCAAAAGCAGAGAGTGGCTATAGCCGGTGTTATTGCCTTGCAACCAGATATAATCATTTTAGATGAGGCAACTTCCATGCTTGACCCAAGAGGCCGTGAAGAAGTGCTTGAAACGGTTAGACAATTAAAGCAAGAAAATGAGATTACCGTCATATCCATTACCCATGACCTTGAGGAAGCTGCGAAAGCTGACAGGATGATAGTCATGAATCAAGGCCGGTTATTCCGTGAAGGGACTCCAGAGGACATCTTTAAACTAGAGGATGAATTGATTGCGCTTGGACTGGATATACCTTTTTCTGTGAAACTAAGCAAAGAACTGCAGAAAAATGGCATCCGTGTCGTGAATGGGCATTTGACAGAGGAAGAGTTGGTGAAGGATTTATGCGAATTACACTCGATGATGTAGAGTACCGCTACCAGGTGAATACTCCATTTGAACATTTGGCCCTTCATGATGTCAATATATCGATGGAATCGGGGACGTATACAGCAATCATCGGTCATACGGGTTCAGGTAAATCCACGCTACTGCAGCATCTAAATGCTCTCCTGAAACCGACTAAGGGGCAGGTCATCATTGGCGACCGTACGATAGAAGCTGGAAGAAAAGAAAAGCTTTTGAGACCAATTAGAAAAAAAGTAGGGATAGTCTTTCAGTTTCCCGAACATCAACTTTTTGATGAAACGGTCGAGAAGGATATATGTTTTGGGCCGATGAATTTTGGAGTCTCTGAAGCAGAGGCTAAAGAACTGGCCAAAAAGGCCATCGTTCAGGTAGGCCTTAGTGAAGATATCCTTGATAAGTCTCCTTTCGATTTATCCGGTGGACAAATGCGTCGAGTGGCGATTGCTGGTGTCTTAGCGATGGAACCTGAAGTATTAGTATTAGATGAGCCGACGGCTGGGCTTGACCCGCGTGGTAGGAAAGAAATCATGGATATGTTCTATC
Organism: Peribacillus sp. NPDC046944; assembly: GCF_050272735.1. NCBI lineage: Bacteria > Bacillati > Bacillota > Bacilli > Caryophanales > Bacillaceae > Peribacillus > Peribacillus sp. NPDC046944. The sequence continues at coordinate 8,520 of NZ_JBNNML010000015.1, read as the reverse complement.
AATTGCATAAAGTGAGAGGCTTATCGACTATATTGGTGACCCATAGTATGGAAGATGCCGCTAAGTACGCGGACGATATCATCATTATGCATCAGGGGACCGTTTTTCGGAAAGGAACGCCTCAAGAGATCTTTTCTCAACCGGAACAATTGATTGAGTTGGGATTAGATGTGCCGGACACGGTTCGCTTTCAACTTAAACTTCAGAAAGAGTTGGGTGTTCGCTTTGATCATCCCTGTCTCAACATCGAGGATTTGGCGATAGAAATCGATAAAGCCATGAAACGGGGGAACCGCTGATGCTTGATAAAATGATTATCGGGCGATATGTCCCTGCTGACTCTGTGGTGCATAAAATGGATCCGAGGGCAAAGCTATTGCTGGTGTTCCTTTTTGTCTGCGTGATTTTTTTGGCGAATAATGTAGTTTCTTACGCCCTTCTTGCAGCATTCACAGTATTGCTGATTGCCTTATCCAAGATTCCGCTTCGTTATCTTTATAATGGTTTAAAACCTATTCTATTCTTAATCATCTTCACCTTCCTTCTCCATATCTTTTTTACGAAGGAAGGGGAATTACTCTACGAATTTGGGTGGATAGAGATATACGAAGGCGGTTTAATTCAGGGCTTATTCATATCTGTAAGATTCACGTTATTGATATTGGTTACGTCGCTCCTAACTTTGACAACTACCCCTATCTCCATAACGGATGGAATGGAGGAACTTTTAGGACCTCTTAAGAAGTGGAAAATGCCCGTTCATGAGTTGGCATTGATGATGTCGATTGCTCTTCGGTTTATCCCGACACTTATGGAAGAAACGGACAAGATCATGAAGGCACAAACAGCAAGAGGGGTGGATTTCTCTTCAGGTCCCATTAAGGATCGAGTTAAATCCATTGTGCCATTACTGGTCCCTTTGTTTGTCAGTTCCTTCAAACGGGCGGAAGAGTTAGCAACTGCCATGGAATCCAGGGGATACCGTGGCGGGGAGGGCCGTACGAAATACCGGCAATTAAATTGGAAAATCAGTGATAGCCTGTTAATGGTATCAATGGCTGTACTTACAGTCATGTTATTCATATTACGTTCATAAGAGGTAAGAGTAAATGCCAAAGTATAAATGTGTAATCGCCTATGATGGTACGGAATTTGCTGGTTATCAGGTACAGCCAGAGAAAAGAACGATACAACGTGAATTCGAGGCGGTATTAGCCCAAATCCACAAGGGGACAGTTGTCAAAGTGACTGCTTCGGGAAGGACAGATTCAGGGGTTCATGCCAAGGGGCAGGTTCTTCACTTCGATTCGCCTCTTGTCTTTCCTACGGATAATTGGGTGAAGGCATTCAGTGCCCTTCTTCCAGATGATATCATTGTGTTGGAAGTTGAGGTCGTTCCTGATGATTTCCATGCACGATTCCACACAACAGGCAAGGAATACCGGTATATCATTGACCGCTCTACCCTAAGAAATCCATTTCAGCGCAATTACGCCTATCATTACCCTTATCCAATAGATGAGGGTGCAATGACCGAAGCCATTTCGTATTTAGTGGGAACCCATGATTTTACAAGTTTTTGTTCGGCGAAGACGGAAGTGGTGGATAAAGTAAGGACCATTCAGGAGATTGATTTCCAAGAGACTGATGGATTTTTAGTTTTTCGCTTCGTTGGAGAAGGATTCTTGTATAATATGGTTCGTATCTTGGTCGGAACGCTGCTTGAAGTCGGCAGCGGGAAAATAGCACCTCGGGAAATGATAGATATTTTGAACAAAAAGGATCGCAGCTTCGCAGGTAAAACAGCACCCGGACATGGATTGTATTTATGGAAAGTATTTTACAAATAATTTTTTCGTGCCAGACCAAGTTTTTTACAAGTAATGAAAAGACTTGAATCCGTGAATGGCGCTATGGTTATGGCCTAACGCCATGTAGAATCTTTTCGTGGAGTGATCGATTCTTTTTTTAAGACAACTTATCCTAGTGTAACATTCGCTTGACAATGAAACTGGGAGAAGTTAATATAATATGGTATGTATTTTAATCCCACGATAAGCCCCGGAAGTTTATTGTGATTGAAAATAAATATAAAAAATTAAAAGTTTTTTAGGAGGTTAACCATGCGTACGACATTTATGGCGAAAGCTAATGAAGTAGAACGTAAATGGTATGTGATTGACGCTGAAGGCAAAACTTTAGGTCGCCTTTCTACTGAAGTAGCATCCATCTTACGTGGTAAACATAAACCAACTTTTACACCGAACATCGACACTGGTGATCATGTAATCTTAATCAATGTAGAAAAAATCCACTTGACTGGTAAAAAATTGACTGACAAAATTTATTACCGTCACACTATGCACCCAGGCGGTCTTAAAACTAGAACTGCTCTTGAGATGCGTACAAACTACCCTGAGAGAATGCTTGAACTTGCTATCAAAGGTATGCTTCCAAAGAATTCTCTTGGTCGTCAAATCTACAAAAAATTACACGTATACGCTGGAGCTGAGCACCCACACGCTGCTCAACAACCAGAAGTTTACGAATTACGCGGATAATTACTAAGGAGGTTACTATCTTGGCACAAGTTCAATATTATGGTACTGGTCGCCGTAAGAGCTCAGTAGCTCGTGTACGTTTAGTACCAGGCGAAGGTCGCATCGTTATCAACGGTCGTGACATTAATGAATATATTCCTTTCGCAGCATTACGTGAAGTTGTAAACCAACCACTAGTTGCTACAGAAACTACTGGAAATTACGACGTTCTTGTAAACGTTAGCGGTGGTGGATACACTGGACAAGCTGGAGCAATCCGTCACGGTATCGCTCGTGCATTGCTTCATGTAGACCCAGAATTCCGTCCAGCTCTTAAAACTGCTGGATTACTAACACGTGACCCACGTATGAAAGAACGTAAAAAATACGGTCTTAAAGGCGCACGTCGTGCACCTCAGTTCTCAAAACGTTAATCGTTTGGAACTTCAAAAAGCTCCAGCCACTCTTATGTGGCTGGAGCTTTTTTTGTTATCTTGCCGACTAAGGATTACTCTCATTAAATATTTCCAAAGGAATCAATGAATCGTTCAGGGTGTTACGTCAAAAACTAATGGCATCATGGGAAATAATTTGGGAAATGGGGTCTGACCCCGGAGGTGAATGGATGAGTGTGGTTATAGGTTTGCAGGAGATGCAACGAGAACGGCAGTTGAAGTTTGAACGTAGGTTACTTAGGGAGCTATCAATCGAGGATATGAGGGGGAGGATAAAACGGTACTTTGGAGAGGAATACCAGGACGTTCTGGAAGAGGGGTATTTTGATGTGGCTATAGAGGCGTATTTATTAGGGGCAAACTATAGCAAGTTTGGGTATTATGGAGAGTCGGAAGATGATGTGAGGGCCCGGTGCAGAAGGGAAGAAAAGTTTTTGATCGATACTCTCTTCAATTTTATCCTATATTGGCGTGAAGTCACGGTAAGCAATGCTATTGATGAAGGGGTATTTTATTGCTGTGAAGGGTTTGTAGGAGAATGGTGGAAGGATGGGTTTAAGACGGGTGAAAAGCGTTATAAGATGAAGCTTCATTAAGCTGAAGGAGATCCCTGAAAAGTATCAGTTCTTTTTCCGTGGGTTGTCCCATATTTTATAGATAAAGGGACTTGTGGGAGGAGAACGGTGATGCGTAGAAAACTGAAATATACAGGGATCTCTATCGGATTGTTTGTCCTTTTTTTGATTGTGACTTTCAAATTCGTTGAAGATGATTCTTGGGAGTCTTGGAACCTTCCGTTGACGGGTAAGGTCATCATTCTGGATGCGGGTCATGGGGGGATGGACGGAGGGGCGAATGTTCAGGATGTAATGGAAAAAGAAATTGCGCTTTCGGTTACGCTAAAGGTAAGGGACTATTTGCAGGAACAAGGTGCCCTTGTTATGTTGACACGGGAAAAAGATGTGGATTTGGCAACGGAAGATACACAAGGGATCCGTAAACGAAAACAGGAAGATCTCAGGAACCGGGTTGAAATGATCAATGATTCGGAAGCGGACTTATTTTTAACCATCCACCTGAACGCATTTCCATCTGCCTCCTCAAAAGGGGCTCAAACTTTTTATACAAACCGGTTCGAGGAAAATAAACAGGTGGCCAAGTTTATCCAGACCGAAATTATAAGAAACTTAGAAAATACAACACGGGATGCAAAAACGATCAACCATGTATATTTGATGAATTATGCCAAGAAACCTGGGGCGTTGGTGGAGATTGGGTTCCTCTCTAATACCGAGGAGCGCGAAAGGTTAATGAGTGACAAATACCAAGAGAAGATTGCAAGTTCGATATATATGGGTATTCTGCGGTATTTCACTGAGGAGAAGCTATCGGAACCGGATTGACACCTTGTAAGGTCTTGGTGGGTGTACAAGGCCTTTTTGTTATGGTGAAAAAGGGTTAACCCCCTGGTGCAGATAATAAGCTTTATTTCCGGATTATGTTATACTACAATTGGGAAAAGAAAACGAATACAAAGGGGTGCTCGACTTGTTAACTGAAGAGAAAGTACTAAATTTATTAAAGGATCTTAAGGACCCTTTTCTACATAAAAGCCTTGAAGAAACAAATGGAATTTTAGAAGTAAAAATAAAGCCTGAGAAAAGTCATGTGAGCGTTAAGCTTGCTATCGCAAAGACAGGAACTGCCGAGCAAATGGAAATGCAAACAGAAGTTGTCGGTCTCTTGAAAGGGAACGGGGCGGATTCGGTAGGAATACGTTTCGCAGAACTATCGGAAGAAGAATTGGCTAAACATCGTGACAGTATGCCTGAGGAAGAGAAAGACTTAGGGTTGCTTGGACCAAATAACAAAACACAATTCATCGCCATCGCAAGTGGTAAAGGTGGAGTGGGTAAATCCACGATTTCGGTTAACTTAGCCACATCCCTTGCTCGTCTTGGTAAAAAGGTTGGACTGGTTGATGCTGATATATATGGGTTCAGTGTACCGGATATGATGGGGATCACAAAAAGACCCGTCGTACGCGGGGAGAGAATCATCCCTGTCGAGCGTTTTGGCGTTCAGGTTATTTCGATGGGCTTCTTTGTGGAAGATAACGCGCCTATTATATGGAGAGGGCCAATGCTCGGAAAAATGTTAAACAGTTTCTTTAATGAAGTGGAATGGGGCGAATTGGACTATTTGGTACTGGATTTACCACCTGGTACAGGAGATGTCGCATTAGATGTTCATACGATGCTTCCTTCATGTAAAGAAATCATCGTCACAACTCCACATCCGACTGCGGCTTTTGTGGCAGCAAGGGCAGGAGCCATGGCCATTAAAACCGAACATGAGGTTATCGGTGTAATCGAAAATATGTCTTATTTCGAAAGCAAGACCACTGGTGAGAAGGAATTCGTATTTGGTAAAGGTGGAGGGGCGAAGCTTGCAGAAGAACTTCGTACAGAGGTCTTAGGACAACTACCTCTTCAACAACCAGATTGGAATGAAGAAGATTTCGCACCTTCTATATATGCGGCTGACCATAGATTAGGTAAGATTTATGAAGATATTGCGAATAAAGTCATTGAAAAATTGAAATAAAAATAAAGGCTACTTCCCATCGTATTTGGAAGTAGCCTTTATTTTTTTATTCCTTTGACTTATCCTCGGTTTTGGATTTCTCCGCCTTTTCTGTAGCCTTAGTAGCGGCCTTGTCTAAGCTTTCTTGCATTTTAGCTTGAACGAGAGGGCTTTCCATCGTCTCGATGATCGTCTTTTTATATACGGCTCTCATTTCTTTCGTTTTCAGTAACTTGTTCATTTCTTTTTCTAAATCGGGTTCTTGTAAGACCTCTATTAGCATTCCCCGATACTGTGGGTCTTTCATCAAGTCTTTTAATAGCCTTTTGTGTTCTTCTTTTAGAGCTTTGGCATAGGCTGCGGTGAATTCAGGATCTTTAAAGGCCTTTTTCCAGAACTCCTTTCCTTTATCAGAGGTAACAGTCTCTTCAATGGATTTTTTTATGATATCCGAGTTCATAATAAGTTCAGTTTTTGTTTTATCATCAGCAATGGTATCCTGGATGGCTTTTTTTCCCTCATCTGTTTTCAAGATATCGACGACCATCTTCTTTGTTTCCTCATAATCCATTTTTCCTTCACTCGTTCCATTCTGCGAACAGCCCGTACAAAAGAACAAGAATGAAGCAAGGAACAAAGTAAACCCCATTTTCATACGTAGAGCCCCCCTCTTTAATCTTCCATACTGTTAATATGGTTTCTTTGCAGGATATTATCCATTGGTATAATAAGTGGATTTTTCCAAATATGGTTGGTACAATTAATGAAAGAAATAGAAATGTATGGAGGAAAATGATGAACAGCCGTAATTTAGTTCGATTGTTTATGACAACATTACTTATAGGTGGAGTAACGGGCGGAGTTGTGGGATTTATAGCCCGGTGGAGTGAGTTTGAATCGTATTTCACATCGTTAGAAATTACATCCATACTTTCAACGTTTGTTTGGTTGTTTGGAGTGGGATTGATTTTCAGTGTAATAAGCCAAGCTGGCTTTTTTGCTTATTTAACGATACATCGTTTCGGTCTGGGAATTTTTAAAAGTGTGTACTTGTGGAATGCGGTGCAAATTGTACTGATTATCTTTGTTTTATTTGATTTAGTCTATTTACGGTATATTAAGTTTGAATCCGGTGAGGGGCTTGGCTCATATATCTCATCAGCTGTGGTAGTGCTGTTGATCGGGTTGGTGACGGCCTACTTTAAAATGAAGCAAACGAATAGACAAGCTTTTATTCCTGCATTGTTCTTCATGGTGGTGGCGACAGTATTGGAGTGGGTGCCAGTCTTAAGGACCAATGATGACGGATGGCTCTATTTTATGTTGTTTCCCCTGCTTGTCTGTAATGCCTATCAATTAATGATTTTAAACAAATTGATCAATCAATCCCAAAAGGAGTTGGCAGGCAAAAAAGCGAGGATGCAAGTCCCTAAGAAGAATTTTAATACTGATGGAATAGGAGGTAAGTAAAATCGCTGAAAGCGGAGATGCTTGCCGACATAAAAAAACCTGACTATCCTATGGTCAGGTTTTTTATGTTCTTAAATTGTGCTTAGTCGATTACTTAATTTCCTCACTTCTTGCTGAAGAATTAGAAATCATCTCTGAAACATTAACGAAGTTCAGGTCTTTTGCACGAAGTTCCTTTATTAAATCAGGCAATGCCTTATTCGTTTGTTTTGCAGAATCCGAGGCATGCAATAAGATGATATCCCCTTTATGGGCTTTGTTAACATTTTGGACGATCTGTTCAACGCCTGGATTGGTCCAATCTTTTGAATCTATGCTCCAATGGACCACGGTATAACCGAAATTCTCACTGATTTTAAGAAGTCGCTTATCGAAGTGACCGGTGGGCGCACGTAAAAGCTCGATATTTTTAACATTTAGCTTTTTGAATACTTCCTGCGCTTTGGAAATATCCCGGATGATTTCCTGATCTTTGAGATCGGAGTAATCTTTATAGTCATAACCTAGGATTCCTATTTCATATCCTTCTTTTTCAATGGTGGCTACCATGTCTGGGTGGCGCTCAGCCCAAGAACCTGAAAGAAAAAAGGTGGCCGATTTAATTTTTTCCCTCTTTAACGTTTCTAATATAGGAGCGGCTTTCTCATCCCCCCAGCCAATATTGAATGTGATAGCAATATTCTTATCCCCTTTATAAACGGCTTTTGGCCCATCCTCTGTAGAGAAAACAGGGGCATGTATGATATTTTGCACGAAAAGAAACCAAGCGGTGAATAAAGCCGTAAGTATAATTAACGAATACTGTTTAATGTTTTTTGCCTGAAGCACCATGAAGAATTTCATTCACCCATCCCCTTGTCCAAATGCTCTTGTCACATATTTATGCGCGCATTGTAGAGATATGCAAAAAAATATAATATGAAACTTTATATAAACGGGGAGAGTGGGGAAAGATGGTTTGTGGAGGTGTTAGATATATGCTGGGTCTTCTAATCAATGAAAAGGAAAAGGAGGAATTGATGTATCTCCTTAAAAGAGAGATGGATGAAATTTTATTCGATTTACAGGATGGGAGGATTGACCATGTAGTGAAAAGGGCTATCAATGAGAAGTATAAGATCCTATTCAATCTGTTTAAAAGAATGGGGACGGAAAGAGAATGTCTAGCGTATGTGAGAGAAAAACAAAACACAGAAAAAAATTAAGAATAATATTTTGAAAATCTATTGACTATTAATTTATTCGCTGGTATATTATAAAAGTTGCTGCAAGACATTAGCTTTTAAAAAGAGTTTAAAAAACTTTTTAAAAAAAGTTATTGACGAAACAGTAATAGCATGATAAGATATTAAAGTCGCTGAAACAGAGTGACACAAATTGCTCTTTGAAAACTGAACAAAACAAAGCGCCAACGTAAATTTTGAGTGAGCACACACTATAAAAAAGCAAAATGAGCAAGTCAAACATTT
>NZ_JBNNML010000014.1:224-63596 GCF_050272735.1 Peribacillus sp. NPDC046944 | reverse complement strand
GGGAGCAAGCTCCCATCGATTCGCTCGACTTGCATGTATTAGGCACGCCGCCAGCGTTCGTCCTGAGCCAGGATCAAACTCTCCGAAGAAATGTTCGACTTGCTCATTTTGCTTTTTTATAGTGTGTGCTCACTCAAAATTTACGTTGGCGCTTTGTTTTGTTCAGTTTTCAAAGAGCAATTTGTTTGCCGTTATCTTAGCGACTTTATTATCTTAACACCTCTCAACCAACTTGTCAACAAGTTTCGAATGTTTCTTTTCTCGTTATGATGTCGTGTTGATGTCGTGTTTCGGTGTAGTTAATATAATATCACCAGTAGAAATACAAGTCAATTAAAATTGTGATATTTCTTTGTTTTTTTAAATCCTATCTATAGAGTACAACTTCCACTAGTATACCCACTTTATCCTTTCTACTTCAAAGACATGTCGTTAACATAAATCTATAAATAGAAGCAGGGGGCAACTTCAATAGTCACCCCCTGCTTCTATAACGCTTATTTATTAAAAGAAATAATGTTTGCTTCTTTAATATCGACTTTTCCGCTCTTTTCTATCTTAACGCTTTCCCCTTCAGCGAGGTTCGTAAAGACAATCGGAGTAATAATAGAAGTCGCATTATTTTTAACATAGTCAATATCTACTTTAAGTAGTGGTTGGCCGATTTTCACCTTGTCATCTTGAGCGACGAGCGCTTCAAACCCTTTACCTTCTAATTTAACTGTATCGATTCCGACGTGAATCAGGACTTCTCGCCCTGTTTCCGAAACGATACCAATGGCGTGTTTAGTTGGAAAGAGATTGACAATCGTCCCGTCAACCGGAGAAACAACCAGACCATCCTCCGGCACAATAGCAAAGCCATCGCCCATCATTTTTTCAGCAAATACTGGATCAGGCACTTCAGTAATCGGCTTGATTTCTCCTTTAATAGGAGAAACGAATTTTTCAGAGTCAGAAGACCCTTCCGTCCGTAATGGTTTCGGAATCACATCTTCTATTTGATTTTCTACGCCTTTTTCTGGTGAGGCTTCAACCCTACTAGGTCTTTTCCCATCCATGATTTCTTTCATTTGCCCTTTAATCGTTTCGGAACGTGGGCCAAAGATGGCTTGGATATTGTTACCGACTTCAAGCACTCCTGCCGCACCGAGTTTCTTCAATCTATTTTTATCAACTTCTTTAATATCATTAACTGACACACGAAGGCGCGTGATACAAGCGTCCAAATGCGCGATGTTTTCTTTTCCGCCCATCGCTTCCAAAATATCTCCAGGAAGGTTACCTGATTTCTTGGAAGATACTCCAACTTCGTCATCATCTTCTTCTACCTCGCGACCAGGAGTTTTCAAGTTGAATTTCCTGATTGCAAATCGGAATCCGAAATAATAGATAAGCGCAAATACTAAACCAACCGGAATTACGATCCAAGCATTTGTTTGCGGATTGATTAAACCGAATAATGTATAGTCGATTAACCCGCCGGAGAAGGTCATCCCAATTTTTACATCAAGCAAATGCATCGTCATGAATGATAGACCTGCAAACACACAGTGAATAGCGAAAAGAATCGGCGCTACAAATAAGAATGAGAATTCAATTGGCTCTGTTATACCTGTCAAGAAAGCTGTAAGAGCAGCCGATGCCATTAAACCACCGACAATTTTCTTGCGTTCTGGACGAGCTTCGTGATAGATGGCCAATGCTGCAGCCGGTAACCCGAACATCATGAATGGATATTTTCCTGTCATGAACGTACCAGCCGTTAAATTCTCCACTCCATCTTTAATTTGCGCCATGAAGATTGCTTGGTCACCTCTGATAGGTTCACCCGACGAATCGATGTAGCTACCAAATTCAAACCAGAATGGTGAATAGAAGATATGATGCAAGCCGAACGGAATTAACGCCCGTTCCACTACCCCAAAGACAAATGCACTAAGCGTCAAATTAGCTCCAAGCATGTTTTCTGAGAAGGAATTTAATCCAGATTGAACGGTCGGCCAAATTACAATCATGACCAGTCCCAAAACAACCGCGCTTACCGCTGTAATAATAGGCACGAAACGTTTTCCCGCAAAGAACCCTAAATACGAAGGCATCTCAATTTCATAGAACTTATTATACAAAATGGCAGCCATGACCCCGACGATGATTCCGCCGAATACTCCTGTACCTAACGTAGGAATTCCAAGAACATTGCTGTAAACGGCACTATTTTTCTCGACATCAGTCAAATCAATTCCTAAGACCGTTCCCATCGTTACATTCATGATCAGGAATCCGATGATTGCTGCCAAACCAGCAACCCCATCTCCACCTGCCAGTCCAATCGCTACACCTACCGCAAATAATAGCGGAAGATTTCCAAAAATAATATTCCCAGCGTTTTCCATGACAGACGCTACCATTTCCACTCCGCCATTTTCTAGAAACGGAGCGATATCCAAGAGGGCAGGGTTTTGTAAAGCATTACCCAGTGCGAGTAAAATACCGGCAGCAGGCAAGATCGCTACAGGAAGCATTAAAGATTTTCCAATTTTTTGCAAGATACCAAACAACTTCTTAAACATTAGGTTTCCTCCTCATTTTGTTTTCACACTAATAAAACGGTTACATTTCATTAAACTGCTAATACACTTCTAAGCTGTTTTGTATGCAAAAAAGGCATAAGTAAAGGTAGGACCGAAAAAGAACATGTGGGTATAGATTACCCTGTTCCACTCTCAATCATTCTCCTTACTTATGCCTGATCGAATCAGTAACACGTAGGTTAATGTTTTATTTAATTTTATTTTGCAATCGTTGAATATGCATCGTTAAGTAGACAGCTTCCGCATCACAAACCGGTTTGCCTAATTTCTGTTGCATAATTTTTATTAGTTTCCAAGACAAATTGTAGCATACAGGATATTCTTCTTTCAATAGCAAAGTGATTTTTTCAGGTTCATCCACCGTTTCCCCTGCCAATACGCGATCGATCATAAACCTTAAATGACGAATCAGCCGCGAATAATCGATGCTTTCTTTATTTATCTCAACGTTCAACTGCTCTTCTATAATGGAAATCAGTTGAAAAATCACCTGGGAATACTGATTGACGTCAGATAAATCCTTATTTGCTATGGCACTATGGATATGAAGCGTGATGAAGCCAATCTCTCCATGAGGCAGTCCTATCCCGGTCTTATCTTGAATGAGGTCAACAACCTCGACTGCGATATTATGCTCAAAAGGATAGAGGGTGATCGTCTCTTTTAAAAATGGGTTTTTTATGGTCATCCCTTGGGAAACCCGTTGAAGGGCGAATAGTAAATGATCAGTTAAGCCCACATGTATATGCTCATTAAGTTTTCCAGGGACCCTTTTGTTTATCAAATGAATGGATTCAATTATGGCCGCTTGAAGATTTTGATCGATTTTCGGCAATAACTTCTTGTAATTTTCCTGTTCCTTCTCGCTTTTCAAAACAAACGTTTTCTCTGCGAGTTCCGGACTTAGTTCATCGCCTTTTTTTCGATTAAATCCCAGGCCCTTTCCAATAGAAACGACCTCACCATATGATGGGTGATTAGCAATTACAACATTATTGTTCAATACCTTTTCAACGATAAAACCGCTCATTTTTTTCCCTCTTTTTTGAAAGAATTATCCCATCCATTACAAAACATTTATATCTATACTATACACGTAAAGTCCTTCTTCTTACAACACGAGAAAAGAGGCCTATAATAGGCCTCTTTTCTCGTGTTGTTTCACTTTAAAAATATGAAGTATAGAAGGAAGACCACTCCAAGTCCCCACATGATTGGGTGAACTTCTTTCGCTCTCCCTTTCATTGTCATCGTAATAGGATAAAAGATAAATCCACAGGCAATCCCTGTTGCAATCGAATATGTCATGGGCATCATGATAACTGTGAAGAAGGCAGGCACCGCTACTTCAAATTTATGCCAGTCAATGTTTTTAAGCGATGAGGCCATTAGTACACCTACAATGACTAAAGCTGGTGCAGTTACCGCTGACGTCACGACGGAAAGTAGCGGGAAAAAGAAAAGAGATAGGACGAACAGTAAACCTGTAACCACTGCGGCAAAACCGCTACGAGCACCGGCAGCGACACCCGCTGTCGACTCCACATAAGATGTCGTCGTCGATGTACCAAGGATCGCACCTGAGACAATGGATAGAGAGTCAGCAAGCAACCCTTTTCCAACTCTCGGAAGAACATTATCCTTCATTAAACCTGCTTGTTGAGCGACAGCCACCAACGTACCGGCTGTATCGAAAAACGCTACGAACAAGAAGGTCAAAATCACGATCAGCATTTGGCCTGTAAAGAGCTCACCAGGATTTCCGAAAGCATCGAACGCAACTCCGAATGTTGGTGCGATACTTGGAATCGCTCCAACGATTTTCTCCGGCACTGGCACTTGCCCAAAAATCATGCCAGCTATGGCAGTGATCACCATTCCGATGAATACACCGCTTTTCACGCCTTTGGTCATTAGAATGACGGTGACGATTATCCCGAATACCGCGAGCAATGTACTTCCGTTCGTTAAATCACCAAGTCCGACCAGTACACTATCATCATTCTTGATGATCCCTGCATTTTGAAACCCTACAAATGTTATAAATAGTCCAATACCAGCTCCGACCGCATATTTCAATTCGACTGGAATGGCATTAATGATTTTTTCCCGAATACCAGATAAGGATAGAAGGACAAATATGAGCCCTGAAATTAAAACACCGGTTAAAGCCGTTTGCCACGGGATTCCGAAACCGAGTACAACCGTAAAGGCAAAAAATGCATTCAATCCCATTCCTGGTGCAAGCGAGATTGGATACCTGGCTATGAGACCCATCAATATGGAACCAATTGCGGCAGCCAATGCCGTTGCGGCAAACACTGCTCCATAATCCATTCTCAATTCATCAGGGTAATCCTCTATGCCCTGTAACGTTAACATCACTGGATTCACAACCAGTATATAAGCCATTGAGAGGAATGTAGTTAAACCGCCGAGTATTTCCCGACGATAGCTAGTACCCAGTTCATTAAAACGAAAGTAATTTTTCATAATGAGTCTCCCCTATCATAAGTTCGTATAACACAAAATGAAAATACCCCATTCGCTTCCGAACGGGGCTCAACTACTAATATGTAAAGAATGCGCGCGTGACCTACCCCACCCATTCATTCACATCGTAGTCAAGCTGTTAACGGCAGCTTGGTAGAAACTTTCGGGCCATATTCCCGATATTATACGACGATTATGTTCAATTTATTATTATAGGTATAGTGTACCAGTGCGTAAAACAGCCGTCAATATAAAAAGCGAATAATTTTAATTAAAAAATATAGAACGTTCGCCTTTTAGTTATCATTTCCATTTCACGAAGAATATCCACCCTCTATCATCCACAAATAACCCAAAAAGATAAATACCAAAAAAAACCAGCGAAGGTAAAACCCTCACTGGTTCGATGTATATACTATTCCCACTCAATCGTTGCAGGTGGCTTGGACGTTATGTCATACACAACGCGGTTAACATGATCCACTTCATTGACGATTCTTGTGGAGATGATTTCAAGTACTTCCCAAGGAATTCGAGCCCAGTCGGAAGTCATTCCATCAATTGATGTGACAGCACGGATACCGATTGTGTAATCATACGTACGGGCATCTCCCATTACCCCTACACTACGAATGTTAGGAAGGACTGTGAAGTATTGCCAAATTTCACGTTCTAAACCATTCTTCCTGATTTCCTCGCGTAAGATATAATCAGACTCACGGACGATTTCAAGCTTTTCATCTGAAATTTCTCCTAATACACGAATTCCCAAACCAGGACCTGGGAACGGCTGACGCCAAACGATTTCATCAGGAATGCCCATTTCGCTTCCTAATGCCCGTACTTCGTCCTTGAACAAAGTATTCAATGGTTCAATCAATTTGAATTGCATATCTTCCGGTAGACCGCCGACATTATGATGTGATTTAATCGTTTGTGCCGTTGCCGTACCGCTTTCAATGATATCTGTGTAAAGCGTACCTTGTGCAAGGAAATCGATGCCTTCTAGTTTCGTTGCTTCATCATCGAACACGTAGATGAACTCGTTACCGATGATTTTACGTTTCTGTTCAGGATCGGAAACGCCAGCAAGTTTCGATAAGAAACGTTCTTTTGCATCCACTTTAATGACGTTCATATTAAAGCCATCACTGAAAGTTTTCATAACACTTTCCGCTTCACCTTTACGAAGTAAGCCATGATCAACGAAGATACATGTCAGCTGATCGCCAATCGCTTTATGGATCAACACAGCCACTACGGATGAATCCACTCCACCGCTCAATGCGCAAAGTACTTTTTTATCGCCGACTGTTTGACGGATTTTTTCCATTTCAATTTCAACGAAATTTTCCATGGACCAGTCACCTTTACATCCACAAACTCCGAATACGAAGTTCTTCAGGATTTCATTGCCGTGTACGGAGTGACGTACTTCTGGATGGAATTGAACGGCATATAATTTACGTGACTCATCACTCATTGCCGAAATCGGACAAGACGGATTCGTTCCATCGACCGTGAAACCTTCAGGTGTTTCGACGACCAAGTCACCGTGACTCATCCAGACGATTTGTTCTTTTGGAAGATCACTGAATAATTTAGATTCATTTTGAATCGTAAGAGTCGCTTTTCCATATTCACGGTTTTTGGCGCGTTCCACTTTTCCGCCAAAATGTTTTGTCATCAGCTGCATGCCATAACAAATTCCGAAAATTGGAAGACCTAAATCGAAAATACGTTCATCGCAGCCAAATGCACTTGCATCATATACACTGTTAGGGCCACCTGAAAAAATGATCCCTGTAGGATTCATTTCCTGTAGTTCCTCCACTGTAATGGTATGAGGATGAAGCTCACTGTACACACCGAATTCACGAATACGTCGCGTAATCAATTGATTATATTGGCTTCCGAAATCAAGTACTACAATCATTTCTTGGTTTTTCTGCAATTCTGTTTTCCCCGGCACAAACGTCACCTCTATCAATGTAATTCACCCAAAAACGAGTGATTTTTCATATAAAAAAATAGTATCATAAAAAAAGGAAAACTAAAAATCCACCCACAACGATATACGGAAAAAGTATATACGAAGGCAGATTTTCAGCTTTCCTGTAAATCTGCCTTCATAGTCAAATCATTTACGGTGATTCGGTAGAAACTTTCGATCCATATTATCGAGGATATATGAAGGACAGTATTAGTTTAAGTTATTGTATCAATATAATAAAAACATGGTCAAGAGCTAGTTTTTTTCATAAGCGTTTCCCAGTCACTGCGAAAACGCTCCCACTCCTCTTCTTCTGGATCACCACGGTAGGTCATTACTTCGTATCGAGCTGTCATTTCCTGCATTAAATTCGTCTCATAAACCGCATCTACATAGGCTGCATATTCCCGCAAGGTTTGTCCTTCAGGCCGCTCTAACCCTGCCCGGACCAACTGTTTCAATAATAATTGGTACGCCTGTATAAAGTATGGACCGGTTTTCTTTTTTAACCGAAGGATTTGTACAAAAGGGAGCCATTTCCTTCTATACAAATACCCTACGGCAAGAAGTAAAGCTATGCATAAAATAATACCGGCACTCCACATTAATAAAGTATTTTGGCTTAAAAGGACACTTTTCTTAGTTGATCCAGGTTCATTTTCGGGTGTATCCGGGCGCTCTCTAGTCTGTGTCTCATCTTGCTCCACTAGTTTTTTGTCTTCCTGCTCGGTTTCCTCCGTATTTTCCGAATTCAAATTCGAATTGTAAAAATCCATTTGCCCATTGAATCCCTTCGTAGGCTCAAATGGTACCCATCCCAATCCTGAAAAATAAACCTCCACCCATGAATGGGCATTATTATTCGTCACTTTATAGGCGGATTCACCTTTATAAATTGATTTCTCCCCTTCCGTATACCCCTTAACCCATCTTGCCGGAAGGTTGGCGGCACGTAATAAAATGACCATCGCCGTTGAATAATTATCGCAATACCCAATTTGGGTCTCGAACAAGAATTGATCCACATAATCCTGATTATCGCCTGGATACGGAATGTCTTCTTTAGAATAGCTGAATTCAGGACCGTCGAAGTGATTTTCTATGGCCTTTGCCTTATCGTACCAATTATCCTCATTCACCGTAAGTTCGTTGGCCAGTTCATAGATACGGGTTGGCAATCCCTCCGGAAGCTGTGTATTGCTTTCCATGAGGACATCCATCGTTTCATCCTGTTCCGTAACTTTCCGTAAGTCAGCCAGATCATAGCTAGGCATTTCATAAACCAGTTCATATTCTTTCGTGGTAAGGGGCTCACTGCCTTCGTCTACCGAAATGTACTTGTCCATATTTGTATAATATTTAAACCAATCTCCATTCTCAGCCTCTACCTTCTTCAGGTACCCTGATTGGGGATGAAGAAGGTGAGAGTAACTTTCCATCATGGTTACCCTTGTATTCATGTCTTCCGTTTTCAACACTTCAGGAATCTCAAATTCTTTTATATCCTTCAAATCCTGACCATTAGAGAAACTGATATAGTCTTCCATTCCCTCAACGGAAACCCACCCTTTTCCGGTATAGATATCTTTGTTCTCGACTTTCCAATAGTGTCCGGTATTGGCCGTATTATAAAAAATGACCGTATTGTCCGGCTCTATCGACCCACCAAGTGATGAATCATCTTCGTCATACCCCACCCGTTTTTCAACGGAGCTTTCATCACTTCCTGTCACCTTATCGGAATAAGAAACAATGAACGGTACAGGGTCCGGCCATTGTGACGCGAACTTCGGAGCAGTGAAACCAACGAAGACGCTTACTAACAGCATCCCCGCTAGCATGATGGACCATTTACTGAATGGACCTCCTGAAAACACCAATCTCTCTTGTATGGACAAGCGTAGCATGGCCAACACACCAAGCATCGAAAACCCGATGATGATGATCCTAATCATGGCCATATCCCCATCATATGGTGTGAATGTATCGAGAATCGATAGGAAAATGATCGTTAATATATAAAGTAAAAATATGTTTCGTCTCACCGTCACCCAGTAATGAATCAAGTATGTCACAAGCCAAAGAAGCACGAAAAACAACAGCGTTCTAAAGGGGTTGGAAAGCAGCTCCCACTTCCCCTCATACATATTCGAAACGTTAGCCGTTATATCCAGCAAATCACCAGTAAGCCATTTGAAGGTCAGGAAAGGATCTGACGAATACAAGAAATGGACCGCAATTAATATAAAGGCACTTACGAGGATGAAACGCACAAACCAGTGGATACCGAAATAGTGTAGGAGCAAGGAAAATAACACAAAGATAATGAAAATCAAGATATTTCCTGTATCCGTAAGCTTCTCTACGGGTCGTAACCATTCGGTAATCAATAGAAGACCAAATATATATAAGAGAACATGCATCCACCTTTCCGATTTGGTAGAATCAGCGTTCATTTGCCTTCACCTCGGTTCGTTCATTTTGAAGGTGACCCTGTTCAAAGAAGACCAACTTTATTCCACGAGCCAACGCCACCGACTTCGCACGTATTTCCTCACCCGTGAAGTCTCCCTGACTTTTCACGCAAAATACCGTCATCGCTTTATTTCCGGTAAATGCATTCCAACCTTCTATCTTTTCCATCGTTAATTCGGACACAATGAATATTACAGAAGCGTTTGATGGTACAACTCCCTTGTTCTTCTTTCCATTCCAGACGCTTGTATGTGTGGCCCTTGATTTTGCAAGACGGTAAAAGAGTCTTCTCCTCTGTTTACTGCCTCCTTTAGCCGGTACGACCTCCATTGATCCCGTACTGGTTAACCCAACATCCATACCCTTCTTTATCAAGGCATGCACCAAAGAGGCCGCAAGTACGATAGCTTCTTCGAAGAAGGGAGAGGCGTACTCATCAAGCATAATAAATACATCGCGGTTTTTCTGCACTTCAAATTCCTTCGTCATGATTTCACTTGTTCGGGCCGTTGCCTTCCAATTTATCCAGGATAATTGATCACCCGGCTGATACTCCCTGATTCCGGACACGACCGAATGTTCCCGCTGTATTTTTTTCGTCGTACCAACTTGTCCTTGATCGAAGACATGCTCCAACTGTTTATAATTCAACTCCTGATAAGCCGGGAAAACGGTGAGTTTCAAAGGGGCATGCACTGTCGCTTCTTTTTCATAGAGTCCAAAGAAGTCCCCTATTTTGAAGCGAACCGATTGGATGACATGTTCTCCTCTTGGCAGATTCTCCAGGGTATATGTCAATTGGAAGGATTGTTTAAATCCTGGAAAAACCAATGTTTTCTTTTCCAGTTCCATCGGCAAATCCTCTTCTACCACCATATATAAAAGAGGCAGTCTGTTTTTCCGGGAGAATACCAATGTCATATCTACCGACTCTCCGGCCTGGCATTCGTGTTTACTAATTCTTCTCTCCACTTCAAAAGCCTGAAGTGGATAAAACAGCAGAATCATAGAGTACGCACCGAACGGCAAAAAGGTATAGAAAATGAACCAACTGATAAACCCGCCTTGAAACATCGCAAAACAAAAGGAAATGAGCATAAGCACTATGATCCCACAGACATTCCTGTTTTTCTTCAGTATGGTAAGCACATTCCGCATTAGGTCACGGCCCTCTTCACGGGTACCTGCGTCGTAGCCACTACCTCATGTATCACCATGTCAGCATTCACCCCCGAGTAATTCGCTTCTGGATTAAGGATTAGCCGATGGGTAAAAACGAACGGAACCAAATGCTGCACATCATCAGGTAAAACGTAATCCCTTCCCTTTAGGAGCGCATAGGCTTGGGCTGCCTTCATTAGGGCAATCGATCCACGTGGGCTCACCCCAAGATATACACTTTCATGCTTACGTGATTGATTGGCTAACTCGACGATATACGTCTTTATCGTATCATCCACGATCACGGCCTTTGCCTCTATCTGCAAATCTATCAGTTCCTCTAACGAAATCACGGATTCCAATTCTTCAATCGGAGCCGTATATTGGGCCCGATGCAACACTTCTATCTCTTCTGCCACTTCCGGATACCCCATCTTCATTTTCAATAAAAAACGATCTAGCTGTGCTTCTGGAAGTGGGTATGTGCCTTCGTAATCAATTGGATTTTGAGTGGCCATGACGAAAAACGGTTGTTCCAGTTTCCTTGTCACACCATCCACCGTCACGCTTGCCTCTTCCATTCCTTCAAGTAGGGCGGATTGCGTTTTCGGTGATGTCCGATTGATTTCATCGGCCAAAATGATATGGCCCATGATTGGCCCCGGTCTAAAGATGAACTCTTGTTCCTTCGGATTGAAAATCGATACCCCCGTTACATCGGAAGGTAGCAAGTCAGGCGTGAATTGAATCCGTTTGAAATCCGCCCCGATGGACTTCGCTAGCGCCCTGACCAAGACGGTCTTCCCCACGCCCGGGACATCTTCCAATAAGACATGTCCACCAGAAAGGAGGGCCACAAGACTTAGTTCTGCTATATCTCTTTTTCCAATAATGACCTTTTCAATGTTTTCCAAAATCATATCCAGTTTCTGATTCACTTGTTTATAAACCATTCTCTACCTCCCATGATTATGTAAATCACTCATGCTTAACCCTTATTTATTCGACATCCATTTTACATTAACCTCCAATTTATCCTTACAAAGTGAGTTTACTAGAATAATACCCCTATAAAAGAGATTTCTTGAAATTTTTTCACTATTTAAGTAATTAATTATGATAGACTGGTACTAAGTGAATAAAAACCTTGCAAAAAATAGGTGCTGACTTGTCAGCTTAATAGGGAATTCGGTGTAAAACCGAAGCTGTTTCCGCAACTGTAAGTGCTAATGAAATAAGAAATATGCCACTGTTTGTGAATGAATCCGCACGCACGATACCATTCATTCAATCCAAATGGGAAGGTTCTTAGAGTAAAATGATGCACGAGCCAGGAGACCTGCCTTTTTTTTATCGTATTTTGCTCTTCGGAAGTTAGGAGGATTGTACGGCAATCTTCCATCTTTTTTTCCGTTCGAGATACATAGATGATTGTTTGCCGACCAATACCTTTGGTCGGCTTTTTCTTTTGCGCCGAAAAGCAATACGAAGGTCATTCACATTATTAAAAAGGAGGAAAAATTATGGAAAAGAAGGATGCCCGCTTTTTATGCTACCCATTCATGCGCGAATCAGTTTCAAACGTTGATTATGAAATTCGCACCGATTCATTGACGACTCAAATGGGACTGGCAGCGTCGTTCACGAAAGAGATTCCTGAAGTCTACAGGGATTTAATGGAACTGTTGCCGATGGCTTATCATTTAAATGGTTCTGCCCGGGGGAAATTGGCCATAACCGAAGACGGTCTAAACCGCCTAAGTGAAATCTATGACTATTATGTCGCTGAAGTGAAAGAACGCATCGAAACATTTGTACTACCCCAAGGATCGACGGCAGCCTGTATTTTGCATACTTGCCGTAGTGAAGCCAAGAAATCCGTCCGTGCCTTGCATAAAGTCAGTACGGAAAAAGATGTGCCCGCGATCCTTTTTGATTATGCTCATTTGCTTGCCAATGTTCTATTCGTGATGGCTGTCTATGTCAATAAACAACTGGGTGTCGAAGAGATTCCCTTTATCAGCAAATCCTATCCAACCAAAACGATGAAAAAGAAAATGGAGGAATAAAACATGATAAGAACAGTAAGATCCAGTTGGATTGCCCTTCTGATGGTCGCCCTTTTCCTTACAGGATGTACCTCGAATGATGATCAGAAATCGCTAGAGAAAAAAGATCCTGCAACAACTGAAGAAGTCAAATCCTATACCGTCACCGATGATAGCGGAAAAGAAATCACATTTGATAAGGTTCCGGAAACGGTCATTTCACTTCAACCCAGTAATACGGAGATTTTATATGCCCTTGGTGTAGGGAATAAGGTGATTGGAGCGACGGATTTCGATAACTATCCTGAGGAAGCTAAAGATGTCGAGCGTGTCTCTGATTCGATGACGATCAATTCCGAAAAAATCATCTCTTTGAAACCGGATGTCATCATTGCCTACACAATTGGCGATGAAGCAGCATTAAAGCCGCTTGAAGATGCGGGAATTCCCATTTTCATTATTAAATCAGCCGTGACCTTTGATGATGTATATAGCGATATTAATCAAATTTCCAAAGTCATGGGCGTAACGGACAAAGGGGAAGACCTAGTCAAAAACATAAAAAAACAAATCAAAGATGTTGAAGAAAAAGTGGCGAGTGTCGATTCTAAAGAAAAAACATATTTCGAAATCAGCCCTTCTCCAGAAATTTATACAGCGGGAGCTGAAACCTTCCAACAAGAGATCTTGGCGTCTGCCGGTATCGAAAATATCTTTGCCGACCAAAAGGGCTGGGCGAAAATAGCAGATGAAGAAGTCGTCAAGCGCAACCCGGATGCCATCATCACAACCGTAGGCTATGTGGACAATGCTGTGGATGAAATCAAATCCCGTAAAGGTTGGAAAGATGTCAGCGCCGTGAAGGAAGACCAAGTATATCAGCTTAGCGAAGACGTCATGTCACGTCCCGGACCGCGTATCGGAGAAGCCGTAGAACTAACTGCAAAGACCATATATCCGCAATTATTCAAATAAAGACACACCCAAAAGGGGTAATTACGCCGAAATCGTATATATAATAAAAGGCGGAAAGGTTGATTTAACAACATTTCCGCCTTTTATTTTGTGCATGAATCCTCTTGAAAGAGGGCTATTAGACAGCCCCTTTGATTATTAATCTTTATATTTCTCTTTCATTTCTTCTTCTTTCTTTTTAATTGATTCTTTTAAACCCTCCCCTTCATTTTTCACTGTCGTGTTCAATTCTTCATATTTTTCGTCATAATACTCTTTTATTATTTCACGGCGTTGTTTGACTAAACTGCGAGCTTCCTCCCAAGTCTCATAATTTATTTGTTTCTTATACTTTAAATAACTCGTAGCCTCATACATGCGATTGCTTTCATCAGAGGAAAGCCTAGAAAAACTGTTTTTTTCATCAAGTAAAGACGATGTCTTCTTATTTTGTTCATCCCGAACGGTACTCCAATTTTCATTGCCCCAATTCCACCATTGGTTCCACAGATCTCTACGCTCTTCATCCCACATCTTATTGAAATCATCGGCATTATTGACCATTTCGAATTTCCCTCCGCCAGCTTCAGCAACTTCACGTAATTGTTTTTGCCCCTCACTATCCATATCGAACCCTATGATGTTAATCACTGGTTCAATATTGGAATCATGCAAGTCTTTAGCTGCTTTCACTGGATCACCGTCGCAGGTTTCGATTCCATCGCTGACGACATAAATGATATTTTGACCTTCTGAACCCGCTTTTTCAAAATCTTTCTTTGTTTCCGAAATGGTCTTGGCAATCGGTGTCCATCCTGTCGGTTTAAATTTATCTAATGCTTTCCTGAAGTCCCCTTTATTATATGGGGCCAAATCATAAACCACTTCCGTACTATCACAGGATATCTTCTTATCTTTATCATCGTTGCTTCCTTTATGCCCATAGACACGGAGCATGACATTTGCCTCTTCCGGAAGGGAAGCTACAAATTCATTAATCGCTTTTTTCGCCAGCTCCATTTTTGTTTTCTCGCCTACTTTTTGGTTCATGCTCCCACTTGCGTCAAGCAAAATTGCAATATTCACGTCGATTCCCAATTCACCACTGCCGTCGATGGTGATTCCACCTGGCATCTCTGTTACCGCCGTTTCAATGGAAGGGTCGAATGCTTCGAAAAACTGATACTTTTCTTTGTAGTTTGCACCTTCGCCCATTAGTTTTAATAAGCTCTGATAAACTTCGAAGCTATCCTTTTCCTGAAAGTCCTGATTGTCTAATGCTCTATGTATAATGGCTTTATTGTATTTATTCCCTGTGTACTTCCCAGGGTTTTCTTTAGTCATTTCTTCAACGGTGGTAGCAATCTCGAAATCTTCTTCCAGCTCTTCATCTTCTTCTGAACGCCCTTTTTTTTCGGTATTCTCACCACGTACTTCTTCCTTTTCTTCTCCGTTCATCTTTTCATCTTTCGTATTACAACCAGAAAGAGCAAGCAAAACGAAGAGAGTGGCCAGACATATCATCCCTAGCTTCCACTGTTTTTTCTCCACCATCGCACCTCCAATTTTACATTTTTATCCACAACATCCATTACCCTATTTTTTCATTAAAAAACCCATTCTCTTTTAACACTAAAAATCTTTTGCTTCTATCCAACTTCGGTTCTTTCCCCATACATATGCTAAAATGAATTATCACATTTTGACGATTCGAGGTAATGAATATGTATAAAAAATTCTTTATATGGGTCTTTACCATAGCCCTTCTTTTAGGTCTCCTGATCACCCTTTCAAAATAAGGAAAAAGAAAAACCCGACTCCTAAATCTGGAGTCGGGCTTCTTCATTTCTTATTTCCTTCTTGATTCAACTTACCCATTCTTGGGATAAGGATAACAAACAGACACACTACGGCAACTCCTAAAACAATCGCCAGTAACAATGATAGATCAAAGTTCAGAAAAGAGTTCTCTTCTTCCCTATCTCTCTTTCGAATGGGGACTTCTGAAGAAAACAACCCCATTTCTTCCGCTTTGGAAGCAATGATATTATTATCCTCCGTCATAGGAGAAAGAAAAAGGGAATCTTCTATCGAATCTATGACATCATACTTTCCTCTTTCAAAAGTAAGTCCTTTTACTTCTTCCGGAATTTTCTCCTTCTGTTTCAATAACTCCTCATCATGAAAATATTCAGTTTGGATATTGATATCCTTTTCCTGATACACATTCGGCTCCACGATGGGTTCCTCTTCAGCTTGCCCATCAATAGGCTGGCTGAAGAGGATGAAGAACAACACGAGAATTACCTGTTTACTCCGCTTCATGGGCCATCTCTCTTTTACCTGCAAGACGCTTCATAACATAAGGAAGGAGCGCAGCAACCAGCGTGAGTATAATCAGAATGGTAGTGGCCGGGATAAAGGCCAACTGATTCCCGAATTGAATGGACATATAGACATTGGCTACCGGATGTTCGACATTGAAGTTAGGCATGATCAGGTCTAATAATGGAATCGTAAAGAAACTGATTAAACCAATGACCAGAATTGCCCCGACAAATGGTCCTATCGCAAAGGCAAGCTGTGTGAACGCTGAGCAGAAGAATAGAAGCAGGACAGTGAAAACGGTCCATTTAATCGCCTGCATATCGCCAAGCGGATAAATCTTCAGCCCATACATGCTAATGATCAAGCCGACGATCAAGTTCAGTAATGCGAATAAGGCTGCATGCACCAGCATCGGAACGGATGCATAATGGTGCAGGAAGAAACCAATCAATAATCCTGAGATAAGGATGATCACTAACATCACGATTGGTGGGATATTAACCTTTTCTTGTTGCAATACTTCCCCGCTGATTTGAACGGGATTCGCCAAATACTCGTACACATACCCGTTCGACTGATCATCCACTAACGTATTATTCAAAACACTGTAAACATCGGTTTTGATTTTCTTCGTGGAATCCACGTTTTGAGCCCAATTTTCATTAAGCTGATCTGCTCTTTCCTGAACGGATCCCACTTTTGCTTGAAGGTCTGATGTATCTTTCGTAACGGTATCTTGACGCTCTGCGACAGAATGGACTAGCTCCGAAATATAACCGACAGTGGTTGCCGTAGAATCCTGAAGAGATACAAACATTTCTCCGTTAAGACTTCCAACAGGGGCCTCCTCCATCTCGGGAGTCTCCATATTACCGGTCAGATTTGCCGTTACTTCTTGAGCCCTCGCTGATATGGCTGCTAATTCCTCCAGCGTGGCTGCATGTTCCACTTCAACATTTTCGTCATATTCTGATATAAAGTCGAGCATCGAGCTAGATAAAGCCCCAAAGTCTTCTTCCACTCCCAAAAGGCTTGATTGGACAAGTTTCGCCTCTTCATCGACGATACCAGAAACGCCATTTTTCATATTTTCTAATTCGTTCATATTGGCGGTAAACACTTCGTCCAAACTTTCTTTCGTTTCATTGACTCGTTGAACAAGTTCCCCATAGGAAGAAAGCGAACCATAATAAGCTAGAAGTGCATTTGAGTCACGGCTCAGGATGGATCGATTAAAGACATCCACTAATGCCGCCCGTCTTTCTCCTCCCACTTTTTTAAGTAGCTCGTCTTCTGTTTTCTTGATTTCCGTAAGGGTCTCATTGATGGTCATACTTTGGATATCCTGTAATTTTTGAATATCCTCCTGTGATTGCTCCCATTGATTACCCAAATCCTTATAATCTTTTCCCAGCTTTTCATATTCAGTTTGTAGTTTCTTATAATTTGTTAGTAACGTATTATATGAATCTATCAATGCATTGAATTGTACGACAACTTGATTATAGTTTTCCGTTCTTTTATTCAAGGTCCCGCTCAGACCATTGATTTCCTCTTGCAGACTGCCTGCAAGAGAGCTAATTTGATCTTTTGCCCCTTCACTGCCTTCTGCCGGCACCAAACTTTCAAGGGTCGTATTCATACCATTAATTTTATCCAGTAACACTTGAAGTGAGATATCATCGATTGCTTCCTTTTTTGAAGGCGCTGCCTCTGAATCCCCTTTTCCTCCTGTATCAACATCTTCTATCGGTGTATCGCCTCCACCGATTTCATCTTTATCCCCCGAGCTGTTGGCCAAACTTCCACGTTGCTCCAATAAAGTTGTCTGAAGCTTGTTTAGTCCGTCCTCTTCCGATTGTTTAAATTGATCAATCGAACTTTGTTGTTCATCCTTTATTTTCGAGATTTGTTCCACCTGTTTTTCTTTCATGTTGCTGGAGAAATCCTCCAGGTTACTAGTGCTGCTCTCGATTTTTTCTTGCATCATCACCACGTTCTCATTCATGCCTTGTTCATTCAGACTAAATCCCGGTTTGGTATCCTTTTGGATATTCGGTATCGTCTGGACTCCCTCATTCAGCACCCCATCATACGCTTGGATGCTATCCATGATCAGCTGTTGATTTTGGGTGGATGTCAAAGCAAAAAGAGCACTTTGCGCTTTCTGGTATTCCTCAAACGTCACAACTTCCTCCACGAAAGAGGCCATTTGTGCTTTTGTTTTTCCCATTTCACCTAATGTTTCATTGGTGGTTTCCCCTGCACTCTTCGTGGAAGCGAAAACCCCTTTGAGCATATCTTTATGTTGCTTGATTTCCCCAGCCAGGCTTTCGGAACTTGGGGTATAAAATTCATACATCGTGTTTTGGAAAGCGATTTCCTTCGTCAAAACTTTATCGAATTTTTTGCGGATATCTTCTACCGATTGAGATACATAGCTCCAGTATTGCGTGGAAATATGCTTATTCATTTTATTCTTGGTCTTCTCTAACTCTTTTTGGACCTTTTCCATATTTTCCGCATTTAAGCTTGTCTGGACCTTGTATTTAACCCCCGCTTTGACTGGTTGTTCTTCATTAAAGGTATAAATGTTCTTGGAAAAGTCCGATGGGAAATAAATGATCGCATCATACTTTTTATTAGCCAATCCACTTTCCGCGGCACTTCTGTTGACGACGACCCAATCATATTCAGAATCCTTGTCCAATGTCGTGACAAGTTCTGATCCGACTTGAATCTGGTTCTTATCATATTCCGCCCCATTATCTTCATTGACAATAGCAATCTCACGAGAAGCCGTTTCTGTTTTCTTCATTGGGTTTTGACCGATATAAGAAAAAAACAAGATGGGCAGAGCAATGATTACAAGTATCTTCCCAATTAATAACAACGGCTTTATTGTCTTATTCAACGTCTTTCTCCCTCCTTCTTATTCACTTAGTGGAATCTGGATTTTACTTTCCCTGCCATTTAGAACAAAATAGCCGTACCCTGGCTGAATTTCTTCTTCTTTTCTTGAATACGAGAGCGTATATAAACTCTGATCCGATTTTTTCAGAAGCAAGATTGCCTGCCTGATCTGTTTCAATTCCGTTGTCAGGGAATCATACCCCTTCGTGAAGTCATTCGCATTTCCAGCCACGAGCATGGAAAAACCTAAGTGGCTGTATTGTTTCATTAAACCGCTTATCTTGTCCTGAATTCTTCCATCAATCGCTTGCTGGAATCTTGAAATGCTGTCGATAGCAAAGATGACGGATGAAAAATCAATCTGTTTCATTGGCTTCTGTTCCAATGCCTCTAAATACTGGCGTTCACGAGCCTCGAATATTTCCGTGATGTGATCGAGCCATTCGGTAATTTGATCTTTCGTTTCTACGTAACGTACGGTCTCCCTGCTTGCATAAGGGGATAGACCGCGATCCACTCCATCAAATACGCCAACTTCCCCGACCGTCTGGGTAAGAAGCGTTTCTAAGACCACTTTAAGCATGTTCGTTTTCCCTTTACGTGACTGACCGACAATTAGTAAGAATGGGTTGGCATGCAAGTCTACCCATACAGGAGATACGCTCTCTTCTGAAAGCCCGATTGGTATGAGCCCTGTCTTGGTAGATGGTGAATAGTACGTCTTGAATGACGCCAAGTCTAGGCGATTTGGCAACATTGGAATAGCTGGTGGCTTAGCCAGATTCTTGTAACGAGTCTTGTTTTCGGCCACGACCTGTTTCATTTCTTCCAAAACGGCTACATCATTTTCTCCATCTGCTGGCAGATACACCTGCATCAGATAGGTCTGGTCTGTCTTCACCAATGCCCGCCCAGGTACTGGTTCATTTTCATAAGGCGTCCTGCCTAAAACGGAATATTGTTCCGAACTGTCCATTAGGTAATGAACGACCTTCGTTTTTAAACTATTCATCAATGGCTGACGGATGGCATTGATTCTTGTAGCGGTCAAGATCATAAAGATTCCAAGTGATTGTCCATCACGGGCAAACTGGATGAATTGCGCTTCCTGGTCTGGCATTTCATCCTTCACCAAGTCAAAATTGTCGATGACGATGTATATAATCGGCAACTTATCTTCTACTAGGGCGTTATAAAGCTTGATATTGCTAAGTTCCCGTTCAGAGAAAAGCTGTTTCCGCCTTTCCATCTCCGTCCTCATGAACAACATGAATTTCTCAATTTTCCTCATCTCATCCAATCTGAAGTAATCTCCTGTGTGTGGCAGCTGTCGAAGTGGCAGCAGTGCACTATTTCCAAAATCAAAAATGTAATAATGCAGTTCTTCAGGTGAAAATTGATCGATGAAATTGAATAGAAGCGTTAATACCGTCGTTGACTTGCCATAGCCGGAAGATCCGAAAATCCCGATGTTTCCGTCTTCTATCCAGTTGTAAACATAATCCGTCTGGCTCTGCAATTCGGGCTCGTCTTTCATTCCTAGATAGAACTGGTTTTCCGTTTGGCTTCTTTGATCAATTCGTGATAGTCGATTTGAAAGAGGAGGCAGCCAAGGACTAGCCAGTTTGGAAATTTTCATTTCTTTCTGCGTCGCTACAATCTGATCTGCCACCGCTTCAATTTCACTGATTTTCTCTTTACGTGTGCGAGAGACTTGCTCCGTTACATTGGATATTTGGACAAGCCCTAGATCCGTGACGAGTGCTACTTCATCCTCGGATCCCACTGTATCCTCCATATAAGGGGCGCCGCTCCATGCCGACTGAAACAGTTCGTACACCTCATTATTGCCTACTTGTAAATAGCCGCGACCGGTGACGGTGATGTTCGCAGCATCGCTATTTTTCAAGATTTCCTTACTATCATTGGCATCCTGCACCTTTAAGGAAATCTTAAAACGGGCATTACTCCAAATCTGGTTATCAATCACACCACCTGGCTTTTGCGTGGCCAGAATCAAGTGAACACCCAAGCTCCGGCCGATCCGTGCCGTACTGACCAATTCCCGAATGAAATCAGGTTCTTCATTCTTAAGCTCGGCAAACTCATCCGAAATCAGGAATAAGTGTGGCAATGGCTTATCGGCTTTTCCTTCTTTATATAAATCCGTGTAATCATTGATATGATTGATCTCATAGCGATCAAACAGGCGCTGGCGTTTCTTCAGCTCGCTATTGATCGAGGCAAGTGCCCGGGCACTGAAGTTCTTGCTTCCCTCAATATTCGTAATCACTCCAAGTAAATGGGGAATTTGCTTGAAAGGCTGTGCCATTCCTCCCCCTTTATAGTCAATGAGCAGGAAGGCAACTTCATGGGGATGATAGTGAACAGCCAATGAAAGAATATAGGTCTGCAACAATTCACTCTTCCCTGAACCCGTCGTACCGGCAACCAGACCATGGGGACCATGTGCCTTTTCATGTAAGTTCAGCTCCACCCTATCTGTCTTTCCTTTCAATCCAATTGGCACCGCTAACGACTTGGAAGACTGATTCGTCAGCCAATTCTGGCTGATTGGCAGCTCCTCCACTTCACGGGCTTTTAAAAGTTCCAGGAACGAAACGGTTTCAGGGATGGAATTATTCATCCCTTTTTGATGGTCAAGCGACCGTAATAACCGGGCGTACCGCTCATTTCCTTCCTTACCGTGCTCATCTAGCCGGAAAGGCGTATGAACGGCTTTTGTTTGCTGAATCAAGATTTCTCCCTCATGATCATTGATATACTTCACTAATGTATGGACATTTTCCGATAAGCTCTCCTTGGCATCGGCTGCAAAGATGGTTGATATGCCCAGCTCTTCGGTCTTCCCTTCCAAATACTCAAGAATGACATGTTCCGCAATCAATGTACGGTCGGTGACAATAAATACGAAATGAGGGGTGAATCTCACTTTTCCTTTATTCTCGTCAAGATCCCTTTCTCTGAGTAACTGGTAAATGGAAGATAATAGTTGATCACGAGATTGTTCATTATAGATGAAGCCTTTCGCGTATGCATGTGGCAGCTGGAAATGAGGCAACCATTTCATCCATTCCCATTCCTCATAATCCTTTTCTGGGAAAATCGCCACAAACCGGACATCATGATAGCTATGGAAGAAAGACAACTGGCCAATCATCTGCTGCAGCTCGCGTTTGACGACTGTTTCCTTTCCGACTAGGCCCATGGAGCCGCTAGACAAATCAATCGTTAAGGGTAGATCGTCAAGGCTTTTGTAAACATCGACAAGTTCCTGGGACTGTTCAAGTAGATCATCAATATCCCGATTTGACATATCACTGCTGTTCACCTTGACCTCATAACTGGAGGGAATGGACGCCGTACCGACCCTGAAGTGGAGAAAGTCTTCACTTTCCATTGTGCGCTCCCATATTCGATCGCTAATCTGATTCGTCAGTTGCTTCATTTTCTCAAAAGAAGGGTAATGGTAGAGTAATACTTTCTTTTGCTGTGCCGATAACTCGCCCAACTCTTCTCGCTTTTGTTCTAGATACCTTGTATAGACGCGTAACCGTCTTTCAGCTCTTAGCTTCTGTTTCTTTTTATCTTTAAAGTATTGAACCGTGGAAGTCACCATGGTGGTGGTGAACATCACAATCGATATGAGGATGAATATTCCACGCGGCTGAACAATCATGACGACTCCCATGACGATCAACATCATTAATGGGGGCATTAGGATCAGCCATAGCCCACGATTCTGGTCTTCCGATTCCTGACTTGGGAATGAGATGGTCACTTTCTCATCCGGCAATTCATAGATCATCCGTGGAGTCCTGCGGTACTCGGGATAACTTTTTTTCATTTCGGATATAGGCTGCATGATTTCGGATAAGGACGTTTCATAATGATCCGCACTTTTGACCATTAATATGTCGCCTTCTAGTAACCTCAGTACCATATATGGGCAACAGATCAAATCGCCATTTTCCAGTGCCGTCATTTCTTCCACCTTTTCACCATTTAAAAAAAGCCGGTCCGCTGTAGGTTCGAGCAACCATTGTCCCTGACGACGAACAAGGGAAAAGCCATTTCCACTTGGTTCCTGCTTGCATATCGTCGCTCCTGATTGGGCGGATATCGATATTTCTTTCAAACTATCTATATAATAAAGGCTTTCATTCAGTTCTCCGGGAGCATAAAAGATTTCCACAGCTTCTTGATTTTCGTGAAAAATATAGGACTGGAAAGGCTTTACCTCCCCAATCTTCTCTTCGCCCCTGAATACCATATATTCATCAAGCTCTTCATCTTTCCTCAACTCAATGTGTCCCTCGTTAAAGGGAAGCGAATAAATCGTGATTGTATCCTTTTGTGATGATCCAATCGTAATTGGGTCCAGTTGCTTCTCCCTAATCGTATAAGATTGGTATGTCTTCTTACAGAAAATCCATAGTGAACTCATTCTTTCTCACCTCCGCAAAGGGCACATACGTACTCAATCTTTGCTATTCTCTTTCTCTTTTTCTTCAGCTGATTTTCCCGAGGCTTCCTTGCTATCAGGTTCTTCTTTAGAAGCAGGTTCCTTTTTCTTTTCCTCTTCTTTTACAGCTGGTTTGGCTTCCGGTTCCACTACGCTTTCTCTATTTGGCTCTGTAGTAGGCTGCTCCTGTTCTTCCAATTGCGTGGCCTCTTCAAGCTGTTTTTGATATTCATCCATTTCCTTTTTATACTCCTTAAGCTCCGTATCCACTTCTTTCACTTGTGTCTCCTTTTCTTCACCGGACAAATCCTCATTAGATTTAATTTGTTCCTTTTGTGTCAAAAGGCCATACATAATCAATTCTCGATCTTCCATGATCCTCGCTAAGTTGATTGCATCCTCGCTTATGCCCCGGCCAATGTATATCCAATAGAGAAGATACTGACTATCGGTCTGTAGCGTAATGGCCTTTAAGATATTTTCCTTCTGAAAGTCCATCAATGACCCATGGGTAGTGACATAAGATTTAGAAAGCTCATACTGAACAACATATGGCATTTTCTCAGGATTGAAATGTTCCAATCGATCAATGACTTGGCTATATTCCTGTTTCAGGAAATTCTCCCCGCTTTCCACATAAGCCTCTTGCCTTGGTTGGGAAAAGAATAGTGTATAAATCGTAAAGAATAAGAGAGGGACTAAGATTATGCCTATTCCCCATAATGTGTAACGCTCCATTTTCCACTTTTTTTCTGGAATATGCACAAATGTTTTATGTTCTTTTTCCAGAAACTCTATTTGATTCTGGACATACAAGATCAGCCCTTCCCAAGTCTCTTCCGCTAAGATACTTTGGGTTTCTTTCGATAGTTTAAGAGTTTTATGGTAAAGAAGGTACTGATCAAATGTATACTGACTATCAACAAGAGCTGCAATCGTCGCCTTGGTTTCCTGAAACAGCTGGTTGGCGTTCTCCTCATACGGCGGCAGGCTTTCTTTTACGCCATAATGAAGAAAATAGGGAGTAAAACTTCGATCGAAAACCAGATTCTCCGGGCAGACGATTACCCGTAACCGAGTTAACTCATGTCTCCTGATCTTGTTAATCATTTGATGGGAAGCCATCCATCGATTCAAAGAACTTTTATTGCGTGCCTTGTTAAAAGCAAAAAAAGAGGTGGGCGGTACAATGCTGATCTGCACCTCATCCTCTGAAACCTCTATAGTTTTATGAAGAACCGAATCCACTTCCTGAATCAGCTGTAATTCCAAGGGATTTTGCATCAGCAATTTAGCACGTTGGAAAACGAATATATATCCATCATCATTCTTCTTCATTACCGCTTCCATTTGCTTTTCCAAATATGATGATTTTTTCTCACCCATTCTATGTACTCCTTTACCCCTGCTAAAGGGCTTTAGACTTTTTTCCTATATGTAAGACATACCTCTACCATTAAAGAATCTCGAGCCGATCCCCCGTCGTGATGCCACTATCCAATAATGTGTCATAACCGGAACAAACAAACTCCTTATTTTGAACCCGCACCCAATATCCTTCACGTGGCACTTGTGCAATCCCCTTTACCTCCCAGACAATTTCCACAACCTTTTTGACGGAGCGGTAATTGGACACTTGGAGATCAAAGACCTCGTCCGTATATCTTTTTAAATCAATGGTTAATTGAATATAAATGCCAATCACCTCATTAAAAGAAAAAAACGCCACGATCTACAATCAGATTCACGGCGCTTTTCCCTAAAGCTTCTATCTCGTTTTTATCTAATTTATCCGCGAATTTGGCTAGCAATTTGATTATCTGTATCTTCAAGGATTTGAGCAGATTTCGTCAATTGTTGAGATACTTCATTTAATAAACGAGCCATATCATTAAATGAAGGTTTTAATTCTTCATATTGTCCAACGAAGGCTTGACTAGAAGAACCTTCCCAAATTCCTGTTAAGTGATCCCTCATTTTATCCAAACGGCCAATAATATCAACGACCTGCTGGCTTTCATTATCATATTGTCTAGCTACATCCTTAAGTTCCGATGGGGTTACGCGAATTTGTGACATAACAATTCCTCCTTTAATGTGTTTAGTTACATTTTAATAGAACTATACAAATTCTGCCATAAAAATTAACAAACGGGTCATAAAATGGTAAATTATGATTATATAAATAATCCTAAATCTACCATCATAGAAGTCTAAGTACCTGTTTCCATACATTTCTAAACCACTTTGGGCGAAATATATATCATTTTTTTCCATATTTTCAAACAAACCGCTCTATATACCTACTATTTTTTCCTTTAATAGGATTAATTCGTCCTTTCCATTATAAAAGGTGACTTTTGCACCCCCATCATTGTTTTAATCAATCGTTTGATTAAAGACTTTAGGTCCGGCCCACACTAACTTGGGAGGAAATGTAATATGCTTCTTTGAACGATGTTCACTATAAACAACCCGGATATCATGATCATGGTTGTAAGCTTCTGCTCACAAATAGACCAAAGGACTTCAAACTTACGAATATCCCATTCCTTTCTACCTATTTTTTGAAAACATTTGATGATATCAGAAGTAACATTTCCCATTATGATAGAATTATTTACATTAGTTGGGTAATGTGTAAAAAACGAGTATAGGTGGAACGCAAAATAGATGATTGGATATTCAAATCGTACAGCATCTTTGAAGGGGGGATATTTAAATGAAGGGCAAAAAAGTCATGGCGCTAGGAATAGGTGTAACCGTATTGCTGGGAGGATGCTTAAATATGAATCTTTCAAAAGATAAAGAAGTAGAAAAGGAAATAGTCGCCACGAGTGGTGAAAGAAATGCTTATGAAAAAGATCACTTTGTACGAATTCAAGACTATCATGGGGCTGGGTACACCCTACGCAATAGTGGAAAGGAAATCCGTCACCTCGCTGCAAGTCACCGGGAAGAGATTCAAAAGGCAGTAAAGGCATTCTTCCTCGATACATATAAGACGGAAGTTATGGTCCATAACATAATCGGTGCGGTTGATGGGGCATCTGTTTTTGTTGAGTCAATCGGCGAACCTCATTTTTATACCTTTGCCATCGTCCCCATTGATCTCGATAGGAAAAAAGTAAAAACAGATGAAGTTTGGTCTCAAGAGGGACAAGTGGAAAACGCCCTTTCTGGTGCACTATACGCCATGGCTTTTGATGAGGATTTCACAAACTTAGATCGCTACTTAAAAGAAACCACAGCCAGTTACCCTATAGTGGGAACACCAATAAAGGCCATTGAAAAAGTAGGCGCTAAAGGATACGCAACCTCTCACTACTATGTAAATCCAGTAGGAGATACATTTGATTCCCTCTATAAAATGTATCTAAAAAACCCGGATATCAGTAAGGATGAATTGAGGGATTTTCTTCAGAAAGACGCATTTGGACCAGAGGATATCATTTTCACCATTTATTTATACATGAAAGACAAAGATAAGGCCCCTGATGAAGCCATTTTCAATAAAATCGTCTCTGATATCGAAAAGATGGAAGGCATCCCACGTGGTTCATATTCCATCATATTGAATGATAACTTAATCGACCGAAGACGAGCAATTGGGACGAAGGAAAACTCGTTAAAAAGAACAGCACCAAATGAAATCATGAAAGATTAGGGAGGATCTTCTATGGCTGTTGTTAATACCCTATCAAGCCACGCCACCGATGATAATGATTTAGTCGAGCTTGCCGGATACCATTCTTATGTTCACTATGATATAGATGAAGTGTTCAAGGTGAATGAAAAGAAATTCAGGGTGATAGATACCATCTATAACACGGATACCGGTCTTGATGCACTTACTGTTCAAAATGTTAAAACAAGAGAGCTGACCGTGGTATTCGTTGGCAGTGAGCAAATGGATACGGATTGGATTGGAACGAATACAAAACTGCTTAGCGATGCCCCCCCTGCCCAGGTCCGAGAAGCCGTAGCCTATTTTGAGCATATAAATGATGAAGTGGGTGAGGTATCTTCCGTCTCTGGAAATTCCCTTGCTGGTGCTTTAACCAATGCGGTCGGAATCGATAATCCAGGAGTAAAAGCCGTTACCCTAAATCCAGCGATCCTTCCTGCTGGTATGGTTGATCCGGATAAAGAATATGCTAATATTACAAATTACTATAGTAAGTTTGACTTTCTGACGGGGACGGAAGAGACCATTAAGATGGGCAACCGCATTCCTGGTAAGAAGTACGGAATAAATAACGGCGTCCCCTCCTTTTCCATGCTTGGCTCCAACCATACTGGATATATCAAGCAAGATGCAAATGGAGAATTTACATTAGAGATAGGAATAGAAGGAGAACCAGGTCACGGCTTTGTCCATATTGGAGCTGACGATCATATCGTCACAAGTCTCTGGACAGGCGCCCCTTTGTATGGGGGCCAGAGTGAGCGAATCGAAATGAACCAAGAAAACATGATGCTACTGTCCCATGGAATACGTGATAATGTGAAAGGCCGTCTTGGCAAGGTCAGGGAATATGTCGGTAACTCAGTCCGTATCGTCCATACCGAAAATGAAAAATTCAATCAACGGGTAACAGCACTTCAGGATGCCTTTCAACAAAAGTTCGAGGAAACTGCCGGGGAACCTGTCTTTATGGGTATCACCACAACGGGGTTTGTCATGAAGGCATGCATAGACGAACTAATTAGGCTCCTCGATAAGGCAGAAGACAAATGCAGGATTCTAAATAATGTCCTGAACTCTAAGCCTGTTGAGATAGTCGAATATATCACATCCGTGAATCTAAGCGTCGAGACTCTTTTCTATGCTCCAAAAGAGTACTTGAAGCAATTGAAAGCGGATATCGATGACTTAGTGACAAGTGCCGGGACTATTATTTCGAATGAAATCCCGGAGTTATTTAAAGGCGGAAAAGACCTTTTTGTAGATGCAGTTGTAGGAGAACTTGACGCGCACTATGACATACTCGAAAGAAATAAGGAAAGCGTCTATAAACAATTACAGGATTACGAGCGCCAAGTTCAGGACATTGCCGATACGTTTCACGATAAGGACGCCAGTATAGCAGGAGCCATACAAACCAGCGCATCCCCGACAGATGGAATAGGCCCTGTCCAGAAAACAGCTCTTATCACTTTAGAGCCCTCCCCCTACCTAAAGGTCGGCATGAAAATCAAAGAGATTCAAGTCCAAATGGCACATAATCAAATCAACACTTTAGGGATGACGGTATTAATGCCGATCCTCATAAGCGTAAAAACAGTACTGACTCTGATCGAGGCAGCATTAGACGCCATCATTCTAGCTATTAATGCCGTTTTGACAGTAGGAATTTACGGTAATCCTGTGAGCTTGCTTATAAGTTTATTTACGGATTATGAACAGAAAATAAAGAACGCCGTCCAAGAAGTATTGGAGCCTATCATAGAAATGGAAACATCCATAGAAGGCATTCGTCTAGGAATGGACCGTATGATCATCAATCTTCCTGAAATGCTTAGTAATTTTAAACCATATATCGATACAGCGATTTTCGAACCTGGAAAATTTAGTGATGTTCGTCTATACAATGTTTCTGCTCTAGCCGTTCTGGATGACATGGAAGTTTTATTCGAGGATATTACCTTTCAACTATCAGGTCAAAAAGCAATGGCAATTGAAGCCACCTTGGAAATATCGAAGAACGTATTAGGAAACATCCAGCTCTTAAAAGAACAAGTCAATCGGGGAACACTATAATCCATGAGATTGACAAGGATACAATCCCACTGCCTCTACTACTCTATCATTCAACCGTTGGGATTGCTTACTCCTCATTCGAGTTTTATCCACGTTTTGCATTTCCCCCTATTTTAAAGAAGGAAATCTCTTTATAATGAAAGCATCCTGTTCTCCATCCTAATAATGACCATTCAACAACAGCCAAGGTGGAAAAAAGATGAAAATGTATAAGTTAACGGAAGACTTTTCCTCACTTTATAAAAAAGGAGCAAGATTCTTCGTCGTTTCTGACTCGGAGTTTATCGGTGTCAAAAGCTATGTATTGCTATCCGAAGACTTGAGGGGCAAAATTGAAGTAACGGACGATGAGTTGAAGAATAAATTTGTTTCCATTAAAGGGAAGCCTCACTAGTTTATAAAACAAAAAAAAGAGGGATTTTCATCAATGAAAATCCCTCTTTCCTTTATTTCAAGTCTTCAACAGAATCAATATCGACGTAATCTGGCACAACCAATCCATTCTTCGTTCCTTTAAGGTTTGGTCCTAAATCGATGATATCTTCTTTATATTTATTGTAATATTCAAGATGCGTTCCTGGAAGCCATGCCGCAACAAATGCATCCGCACTTCCATTTGCAACGCCAGCAAACATTGGTCCCACTTCAACTTGGCTTAGTGTTACATCATAGCCATTCTTTTCGAGAACCTTGCCAATCACATTTGTACTGGCTATTTCCGTATCCCAGGCCACATACACAAGATTGATACTTTCACCATTTCCTGCTTTTGCACCTTTTGTCCATTCAGACACTTTATCAGGATTTGCACTGATCCATTTTTCCGCTGCTTCAGATGGAGACTTGCCCCCAGCAACTTCGACCATCACATCTTCCATATCGCCCGTTTCCCAGAAGAATTGATCTAGGATTTTATACGCCCCAGGCGCATCCTTTTCGAGTCCTTGTCGAGCAATGGTATTAATGTTTTCAGCACCGCCAAAGGATTCATTCGGATCGTCAAGATACTTCAAATCGTATGTTGAGAACATCCAATGCGGTGACCAACCCGTAACGATAATCGGTTCTTTCTTATCAATCGCTTTCTTCAATTCCGCAACCATCGCGGCTGAAGAACCTTCGACAAGATTCCAGTTGTCCAAATCGTAATCTTCGATAGCCGTTTTGGTTAACTTCATCAAACCGGCTCCCGGCTCGATACCGATGATTTCATAATTGGTCTGTTCACCAAAGTTATTTGTACCGCCTTGCATGACTTCTTCTTTTTTCAAGATTGTAAATAACGCCGTACCGACCACAAGGATCGCTAGAACTGAGAAAAATACTTTCTTGCTAAGAAGCTTGCCATACGCTGGTTTACGCAGGTTTTGCGTGATGCGATCGAGAATGATGGCAATGATAACAATCGACAAGCCCGCTTCAAAGCCTTGTCCGACGTTAATTTGGCTTACTGCCCGGTAAACATCTGCCCCAAGGCCAGGTGCACCGACCAAGGAAGCCGTAACGACCATAGAAAGGGCAAGCATGATGCTTTGGTTAACTCCCGCCATAATCGTTGGCATCGCCAATGGCAATTGTACCTTGAATAGCTTTTGGCTACTCGTTGAACCGAAAGCATCCGTTGCTTCAATCAAATCATTGGGCACTTCCTGAATGCCAAGACTCGTCATTCGAATCGTTGGTGCGATGGCAAAAATGAACGACGCGATGATCCCTGGCACGACCCCTATTCCAAAAAACAGGATGGCCGGAATCAAGTAAACGAATGCAGGCATCGTTTGCATGAAATCTAGAACGGGTGTCACGATTCTTCTTACCGTCTTACTCTGTGCACTCCAGATACCGACTGGGATCCCTATCAGAATGGTGAGGAACCCTGATAATAAAACGATAGCAATCGTTTGTATGCTTGAGTCCCAATACCCTAGATTATCAATTAATAATAAGCTAACGAACGTAAATATTCCTAACGGCCATTTGCTTGTATAGGCAACTAAAAGAGTTAAAACAATAATCAATACGATGGAAGGTCCAACACTCATCACATCTACTAAGAGGTTCAATAACCCTTCGATCGCATTCGTTATAAGAGTAAATAATCCGGCAAATGCAATCGTTATCCAGTCCACTAAAGAGTCGACCCAAGCGCCTAATGGGATTTTTGGTATATTCATTGAACTTCACTCTCCATTTCTATCAGTTCATTCAATGAATCTTTATTACCTGCCAATGCCCCAATGACGGCACCACGGACAATGATTCCTTTTATTCTTCTCTTATCATCAATGACCGAAATCGGCAGACTGGAAGTTGCCATCACGTCCATAAGGTTTACAAGTAATTCTTCCTCAGGAACCGTCGGGATATCCGTTGACATCACCTCAGAAATAGATTGGTCATTTCTCAATGCCTGGCGTGCTTGCTCTGCCGACAAAGCCCCTAATAAGACTTGCTTACGATCTACGACGAATATGCTGGAATAACCTTGTTTGCGCATGATCTCAAGGGCAACCCTTGGACCACGGTCCACTGCGATTTTCTCAGGCCGCTTCATCACGTGAGATGCGGTAAGCACCTTGGATAAGTCCACATCTTCAACAAACTTCTCGACAAACTCATTAGCCGGGTTCATCATGATTTGTTCTGGTGTTCCCAGTTGGATGACGCTTCCGTCTTTCATAAGCGCAATCCTATCCCCGATTCTTAATGCCTCATCAAGATCATGGGTAATGAAAATGATCGTCTTTTTGTATTGCTCTTGAATTTCTAGCAATTCATCCTGCATGTCTTTACGGATCAACGGATCAAGCGCACTAAAAGCCTCATCCATCAACAAGACATCCGTATCGCTTGCAAGCGCACGTGCAAGACCGACCCTTTGTTGCATCCCGCCGCTAAGTTGTGAAGGCATCTGTTCTTCATATCCCTTTAACCCAACCGCTTCAAGCGCACTCATGGCTTTTTCACGTCGGATTTTCACATCCACCTTTTGAATTTCCAGCCCGTACTCGGCATTTTCCAGTATCGTTTTATGAGGGAATAAAGCAAAGTTTTGAAAAACCATGCTAATTTTCTGTTGCCTTACTTTTCTTAAGCGGGCCGCATTCATCTTTACAATATCTTCATTTTCGATTAGGATTTCGCCTAAAGTTGGATCAATCAATCGATTGAACATACGGATCAAAGTCGATTTTCCACTTCCGGATAACCCCATGATCACGAAAATTTCACCGGGATAAATTTCAAAATTGACGTTATTCACACCAACCGTTTGACCCGTTTCTTTCAAAATTTCCTTCTTTGACTTGCCTTGCTTCAATAAATCCGTAGCTGCTTTTGGGGATTTCCCAAAAATTTTCGAAACATTTCTGACCTCTACATATGGCTTCATTCAGTCACCTCGTTAGTTTGTTGACCATATGATGTTCAGTTCTGCTGTTTTCCTCATCTTGTGATGAGTCATCATGATTGTATAATTCTACTCTCTTAAGCTAGTCCAACCTGCACTTTCACACGAACGTCAAAAGGGGGAATGACGTAACATAATGGGTAAAACGTTACACTGTATACCAAAACGAACGCACTGAAAAATACTTAACATTCACATAATTAGTCCTGGTCATATGTGTAAAATAATTGAGTTTTTTTAGTAGAAAAAAGAGGTGCGATAGTAGAATACATGGATATCATTTAGAGTTTTCCTTAGACCACAATCAAGTATGTGTCCCTAATAAAGACAGAAGTGGCCAAATTAAGCGGTGGTTGTCCTA
Organism: Peribacillus sp. NPDC046944; assembly: GCF_050272735.1. NCBI lineage: Bacteria > Bacillati > Bacillota > Bacilli > Caryophanales > Bacillaceae > Peribacillus > Peribacillus sp. NPDC046944. Next base: position 30,617 of record NZ_JBNNML010000014.1, on the reverse strand, counting down.
AACCACAACACATTAAGAAAAACACGTTTACAATGACCATGATTCATCGCTTGATCATTTACGTGTGATTATTTGAGCATTTCAAGTAGAAAAAAAAGGAGTAATCACAACTGAGGATAGTTGCAGAAACGGTGTATACCGACTGACATTTAAATGGTTTTTTACTTGGATTTTTTTGTTCGTCCCATCCCTAGGACTAAACGTTTATCCCTAAAGTACTTAATAACCTTAACAAAGATTGAAATAAGATTCAAATGAAGCGGAGTGTAAACCGTGATGATACCTGGATTAATTGCATGATAAGATCCCACTATTCTCACGCGGATAATTTGCTTCGATTACCCTCGGTTAACTTTGACGTACCAACGGTGTAAGCCCTTACCGAAAAACCGCGTAATTGGTTCCGTACCGAAGACGTAAAAAGTTTTTTTAAAAAAATGAAATTGTTTCACATTTTTGGGTAAATCCTACGGGTTGATTTGGATAAAATTAGTAGGCAATTAGATGAATTCTACAACCCATCTAACCAGGTTTTTCAAACAAAAACGTTTAAGGCATTCCATGATTTCTATTTCACTGGTTTTCTGGCAGAAAGAATAAACTCTTCCTTTTAAAAAAATGTTAGAATAGTATTAATATTCAATTAGAAGGGATGAGATAGAATGATTAAGGAAGTCTTTTTGAACAAATTGTCTGACTCCTACATACACGTAAAGGCATTGAAAAAGGACGTTTTTTCATCACATATCAGTTTGGAAGAAGCCTATCGAATTCAACATGCTTTCACTGCCGCAAAAAGAGCAAATGATGAATGCCTGAAAGGGTATAAAATCAGTATGACTAGTCCCGAAACACAAGCCTTGTTTAACGCCAAGGAACCGTTGTATGGACAGTTAACCGATAAACAAATAACCAATAAGATTTCTTTAAGTAAGCAAATGCTAAGTCCGCTGATCGAACTGGAGTTAGTCTTTATTGTCAAAGAGCCCTTGACTGCCACTTCTACTGAAGAAGAAATAATCAACAAAACACAAATTGCTCCAGGATTAGAAGTTCCTGATTCCCGCTTTGAGGATTGGTTTCCTAAAATGCCAAAAGAACAGGTTTGCGCAGATGGGGCAGTTGGCGGAAAAGTAACCATCGGGGAAGCAAAAGACTACACCTACACTGATATAGACAATATCAATGGCAAGTTGCTCTTCAATGGACAAACCATTGATGAAGGTACATCTTCGGTTGTAATGGGGCATCCGCTCAAGGCCATCATGTGGCTACTTGAAAAACTCGGGCAACATAATTTAACACTCGAACCAGGCATGTTCGTATCATCTGGCACATTCATCCTACCAAAAACACTAGAAATCGGGATGTATACTGGTCAATTCGAAGGAATCGGCTCCGTTACGTTATCGGTTACGGAATAAATAAGGACCGCAATGTCTCAGTGAAAAAGGGAAAGGCCTCAAAAGCCTCTCCCCTCTCCATGTATCTAATTCGAAAACGCCTCTCCCATATTTTTTCTCAACATACCCCTATCCAGCAATTTGATTGAACCCGTTCAATAACTCTCGTAAGATCACTTTCGAAGTGCTTAAGACTACTACCCTATCATCCAAAACTTCTCGTTTACTAGACTCTACTGAGAATTGAAAGAAAATTACAATAATAGTATACTGATTTTGAGATTCAGTGGTAATAAAATCCATACTACAAAAGGAAGTGTCAATATGAAAGCGCTCAGATGGCATAATACTAAAGATTTAAGATTAGACAATATCGAAGAGCCACATGCAAAAAAAGGCGAAGTTAAACTTAAAGTCGAGTGGTGTGGAATTTGTGGGAGTGACTTGCATGAGTATACGGCAGGACCCATATTCATCCCAGCGGAAGAACCACATCCTTTAAGCGGGGATAAAGCTCCGATTGTTATGGGGCATGAGTTCTCTGGAAAAGTCATTGAAATTGGTGAAGGCGTCACTAAAGTAAAGGCTGGGGATCGCGTTGTTGTGGAACCCATCTATTCATGCGGTGAATGTGATGCATGCAAACAAGGGAAATACAACCTTTGCAACAAAATGGGGTTCTACGGACTTGCTGGAGGCGGAGGCGGATTTTCCGAATACACTTCTGTTCCAGAACATATGTTACATAAACTTCCTGAAACTGTTTCATATGAGCAAGGAGCACTTGTCGAGCCCTCAGCTGTGGCTCTTCATGCTGTAAAACAAAGCAAACTACAAGTTGGCGATAAAGCTGCCGTCTTTGGAACTGGCCCAATCGGTTTATTGGTTATTGAAGCCCTTAAAGCAGCCGGAGCGGCGGAAATCTATGCGGTCGAGTTATCGGAACAACGTAGACAGAAAGCAGAAGAACTTGGAGCCATCGTAATTGACCCAAATAACGGAGATGTTGTAGAACAAATTCAAAACCTTTCAAATGGTGGAGTGGATGTTTCTTATGAAGTCACAGGAATCCCACCAGTCTTAACACAAGCCATCAACTCCACTACATTCAATGGTGAGACGATGATTGTAAGTATTTTTGAAAAAGAGGCCCCCATTCATCCGCAAAATATCGTTCTGAAAGAACGTACAGTAACGGGTATCATTGGCTATCGTGATGTATTTCCAGCTGTCATAAGCTTAATGGCACAAGGATACTTCCCGGCCGACAAACTAGTAACTAAGCGTATCACGCTTGATAATGTAATCGAAGATGGCTTCGAAGGTCTATTAAAAGAAAGAAACCAAATAAAAATATTAGTCCAAGCTAAATGAGATGAAAATCCGTTAAAGAATGTTCGGATAGATGAACTGGATAGTCTAATGACTATCCAGCAACATGATCTTTATTCATTCCTTCCTGTTTTATCTATATGTAATTGCTTAACTTCTTCGTTATTGAACACTTCACCAAGTTTACGATGGACCAAAAGAAGCTAAACGCTTGTCTACTTCATTCAATACCAATTCTTCATCTTCTATAGATCTAAACCCGCTTTAGTTTGGTCCTTTTTGATAATATCTTCTAGCTATCGTTAATTTAAATGGCTGGAACAAGTTGTTTTAAATTAACGAGATACACCTAAGTAACTATATGATGGAGGACATTCAATGAATCAGACACTTAGAAGAGCTATTGTTGAATCCCAAGAATACAACCTTTCCACGAAAAGCGCTTGGAACCTTTACCAAGAAAAAGGACAGTATCCTGATAAAAGCATCCGGGCTGAGATTTTCGATTCATGGGAAAATTCCAAGAAACTAGGCATCAGCCCATTCCAGAATAAAATTAATGAGATCATTAGCCCAAACACTTTGAAGACTCGGCTCGATAAAAACGAGCAATTGCTTTCATTCGCTACCCCGAAAATAAACAGTTTGTCAGATATCCTACATGACTCTAAAACGATGCTTTCCATTACGGATAAACATGGTACTATTCTGCATTCCTCCGGTGAAAAGGGTGTCTTGGAAAATGCTGAGCGGATTAGTATTTTCACGGGGGGCACCTGGAGTGAAACATCTGCAGGAACAAACGCGGTAGGAATGGTGTTGAAGACGAAACAACCTTCTCGAGTTTTGTTTTCTGAACACTTCTGTGAAAAAAATCATGATTGGTATTGTGTCGCCTCCCCCATTTTGGATCCTTTTACAAACGAGCTAATAGGAATCATCAATATTGCAGGTTGCTCTAATCAAGTGCACCAACACACGATTGGGCTCGTCATTTCAGAAGTGAACAATATATCGAAATCTATTGATCGGCAATATCATGAGTATATTCTGCGTAATAATTTATTTTTGAATACAGCACTAGAAGGTGTGGAAGATGCCGTATTTGTAGTGAATACCGGAAAAAGCATTATAGAAAAAAATAGAGTGGCCAAATCGCATTCCATCCTAAAAGATGTTCAATCAATCAAGCATCTCCCTGAATTAGATAGACTTGTTGATTCTGTCTTACTCTACGGACTGAGAATAAGAGAAGAAAAAGTAAGTCATGATGAAAACAAGCAAAAATTCATTTGCTCCATCTATCCCGTTACTTTCCAAGACGAACGGCTAGGTGCAGTCATATTTCTAAGAGAGAATTCAGCCTATCCATCTTCCATCGGACATACGCCTTCATCAGGCCGTTCCTTACATACTAAATCTACACGCTATAGCTTTGATGATATGGTCGGTTCCTCCAACGATTTTGTAGAAGTCGTGAAAAAGGCGCGAAAGGCATCGTTAATCGATGCCACACTTTTCTTAACAGGAGAAACCGGGACGGGAAAAGAAGTTTTCGCGCAGGCAATCCATCAGGCAAGCAACCGCCGTGATCAGCCTTTCGTAGCGATAAACTGTGGTGCCATCCCTCATGGATTATTTGAAAGTGAACTATTCGGTTATGAATCTGGGGCCTTTACCGGAGCTAAGGCGAAAGGCAATCCCGGGAAGTTCGAGCTGGCCCAAAAAGGCACAATCTTTCTTGATGAAATTGGAGATATGCCGCTTGATTTACAAGTTCATTTACTTCGAATACTCGAAGAGAGAGTCGTCACAAGAATTGGCGGAGATAAACCAATACCTCTCGATGTTCGTGTCATCGCTGCTACTCATAAAAATTTAGCGGAAGCGGTCAAAAAAGGCGAGTTTCGTGAGGACTTATATTATCGACTTTGCGTGATCCAAATGAGAATTCCTTCTTTGCGGGAAAGAATCGACGATGTTCCTGAGTTAGTCACCCAATTCATGGAGACCATGGGTGGTCAATTCGGAAAACCAGACATTCTGGTACACCCCGATACCATGGACTGCCTGACACAATACACATGGCCAGGAAACATAAGAGAATTAAAAAATGTTATCCAGCAAGCCCTATTCAATACGGAAGGAAATATAGTATTCCCATTCGACCTTCCTCCTGAATTGGTTAAAAATATAGGGGAAAACGAGAAAGAAGCGCTTATTGAAGCCATGATCAGAGAAAACGGAAACATTACCAACGTTGCAAAGACCCTTTGCATTTCCCGCTCTACCATCTATCGAAAAATCAAGCAGTATCAACTGAAACCAGAAGATTGGCTTGGATAATTAAATAACATGCAACGACAAAAGCCCAAACTTATCCACTCACTGATAGAGTGATACAGTTTGGGCTTTTTCTGTGAGACATTGATACATTTACTTGTTTCATTGGAACAGTTCTATATAGGAGATGATGATCAAAATAATGGGTGATAACCATTGATATTCATGGAGATGAACGAAATTCCACCCCCCTGCTCTATGTTGGCACGCCACTTGCATAATGTATTAGTGTAGGAAAAATTCCACTTCAAGATGAAAGCCAGGTGATGTAAAGATGAAGGAATTTGACGTGATTATAATTGGCGCAGGTCCTGGAGGATATGTTTCTGCCATTCGGGCTGCACAGTTAGGAAAAAAAGTCGCCATCGTCGAAAAAAAGAAAATTGGCGGGGCCTGTCTTAATGTTGGCTGTATCCCTTCCAAGACACTTTTAAAGCATGGAGAAATGATTGAAGAAATAAAAAAGGCAAACAGCTGGGGAATTGAAACGGGTGAATTATCCATTAATTTCTCAAAACTGATGAAGCGTAAAGATCAAGTAGTGCAATCATTGACGAGTGGTGTGGAACATTTGTTAAAGACAAACAAAATCACTTTACTTCAAGGAGAAGCATCCATAACGGAAAACTTAATCGTTTCAATCGGTGATGACAAAATAAAAGGCCAAGATATTTTATTGGCAACCGGAAGCAAGCCCTTCATCCCTCCAATCAAAGGGCTGGATCAAGTGGATTACCTTACTACCGATTCATTTTTTGACCTGAAGGAATTGCCGAAAGCCATGGTGATCATTGGTGGTGGAGTCATTTCGGTAGAACTGGCTTTTGCCATGGCGCCATTGGGAACGAAAGTGACAATTGTCGAAGTTGCTCCTGACATTCTATTAACCGAAGATGTGGACGCACGAAAAATCATCAAAAAGGAATTGAAAAGGAAAAACATCCAAACCATCGTTAAGGCCGATATCCGGGAAGTGAAAAAAGATCAGGTTATATTAGCAGACCAAGAAATCTCCTATGATACCCTGCTAGTCGCAACCGGTAGAACCCCTAATATTGAGTTGGTACAAGACCTAAAAATAAAAATGGATGATACCAACAAGTTTGTGGCAGTCAATGAATACTATGAAACTAGTAAGAAACATGTTTATGCAGTAGGAGATTTAATCGGAGGCTATCAGTTGGCTCATGCGGCGAGTGCAGAAGGTCTAGTTGCAGTACATGCAATGAATGGCGAAGCTCCCCAACCCATAGATCAGACTGAAATCCCTAGATGCGTATATACTCATCCCGAAATTGCTTCATTTGGGCTAAGTGAAGAGCAAGCCAAGAATGCCAATTATGATGTAAGCGTCACCACCTCTCCCCTTTCTGGAAATGGAAAAGCCATTGCCATGGGAGAAACAGAAGGTTTTGTTAAAATCATCTCCGATCGTACATATCAGGAAATTTTGGGGGCGGTTATTGTCGGTGCCCACGCAACCGAGTTAATCGGGGAAATTTTGGCTGTGAAACACTCAGAAGGAACGATGAATGAGCTTGCAAGCCTTATACATGCACATCCTGCAGTGGCTGAAGCAATTGGAGAAAGCGCAAATGCATTATTCAAACAAGCGATTCATATGTAAACACCAAACAAGGAGGAATTACGAATGGAAAAGAATGAAGCACTTTGGATTTATCAAAAGATGAATGAAATTAGATTTTTTGAAGATGATGTACACCGCACCTTTGGAAAAGGTTTAATACCAGGATTTGTCCATTTATACGCGGGTGAAGAAGCCGTTGCAACCGGAGTGATGAGTTTATTGGATGACGAGGATTATATTACAAGTACTCACCGTGGACATGGACATGCCATTGCAAAAGGTTGCGATATCAATGGCATGATGGCTGAAATCATGGGGAAAAAAGATGGCCTGGGTGGAGGAAAAGGCGGCTCCATGCATGTTGCCGACGTTGATAAAGGAATGCTAGGCGCCAACGGGATTGTTGGTGGTGGGTTTGGACTAGCTGCCGGTGCAGCTCTTAGCATTAAGACATTAGGTCGGGACAATGTAGCTGTTTGCTTCTTCGGCGATGGTGCTTCAAATGAGGGTACGTTCCACGAAGGGCTAAATCTTGCTTCCATCTTAGATCTACCTGTTATCTTTGTGTGTGAAAATAACCAATTCGGCGAAGGCACACCTTTCCGATATGCAAGTGCCTCTAAAACAGTGGTCGAAAGGGCTCCAGCTTATAATATGCCAGGTGTACGTGTGGATGGCATGGATGTCGAAGCCGTATACAACGCAACAAAAGAAGCGATTGAACGGGCCAAATCCGGTAAAGGTCCTACATTAATTGAATGCGACACATACCGGCAATATGGTCACTTTGAAGGGGACGAACAAAAATACAAGACGGATGAAGATCCCAATAAAGACCGTGATCCCATTCCTGAATTCCGTGAAAAAGCGATTAAAAATTGTTGGATGACTGCAGAAGAAGCGGATTCCATTGAAGCAGCGGCAGAAAAAACAATCAAAGAGGCAGCTGCTTTTGCGGAAGCGAGTCCATTACCGGATGAATCCACTCTATATACGGATATATTTGCATAAGAATAGGAGGAATTATAATGACGAATAGACAAATTACTTTTATGTCCGCTATTACAGAAGCGATGGCACAAGCGATGCGAAAAGATGAAACGGTTATATTAATCGGTACTGACGTTGCCGGGGGTGCTAAAGTAGACCACTTAGTTCAAGATGATGGTCGTCATGATGATGCATTTGGCGGTGTTTTCGGTTTATCTAAAGGACTGGTTTCAGAGTTCGGCCGTGGACGTATCATTGACACGCCTATTGCGGAACATGGTTATTTTAGTGCAGCGGTCGGTGCTGCCGCTACAGGTTTGCGCCCTATTTCTGAATTGATGTTTAACGACTTTATCGGGTTTGCTTTGGATCCCATTTTAAACCAGGGGGCCAAGATGCGGTATATGTTTGGCGGAAAGGCAAAAATCCCGCTTACTGTCCGGACCGTACACGGTGCGGGAGCAGGTGCTGCGGCTCAACACTCCCAAACATTATATGGAATGTTCGGTTCTATTCCAGGCGTTAAAGTGGTCGTTCCTTCCAATCCCTATGATGCCAAGGGTTTGATGTTAGCAGCAATTGAAGAAGATAATTTAGTCATTTTCTCAGAAGATAAATTGCTATATGGCATGAAAGGCGATGTGCCTGAAGAATACTACACGATTGAAATTGGTAAAGCGAATGTGACTAGAGAAGGAACGGACCTTACCATTGTAGCCATCGGCAAAATGGTTCAGGTAGCTCTTGAAGTTGCAGAAACATTAAATAAAGACAGAATCTCAGTTGAAGTAATTGATTTAAGAACGGTGGCACCATGGGATCAGGAGACCGTTTTGAAGTCTGTCAAAAAAACGGGACGGCTCATTGTCATTGATGAATCCAACCCACATAACAACACGGCTACGGATATTGCCTCGGTAGTTGCAGATAAAGCTTTCGATTATCTTGATGGCCCAATCAAAACCGTTTGTGCACCAAATACACCAGTTCCATTTGCTTCTAACCTAGAGAAAGCCTACATTCCAGATGCAAAAAAAGTGTTAACAGTTGCCGAAGAATTAATAGCTGATTTGAAAAAATACGTAACGAACTAGGAGGTGAACCTACTATGAGTGAAGCGATCGTAATGCCTAAATTAGGAATGACCATGACAGAAGGCACAATTGTGGAATGGTATAAAGAAGTGGGAGACTCAGTTAATAAAGGCGAACCCATTTTAATGATCAGTTCGGAAAAATTAAACCAAGACGTTGAAGCCCCGATAACGGGCGTTTTGTTAACTAAGAATGGTGAAGTGGAAGATGAACTGGAAGTCGGTGCCACGATCGCCGTGATCGGAGACGAGGGAGAAACGATTGTAACGGATGATTTACAGGCCGTTCAATCGGATTCCCCTGCTACCCCTGAAAGTTCGGAGGCTAGTGGTAATACAGCCGTATTAGTGAAAAACGAAGAAAAGACAAGTAAAGGCGACCGGACTTTCATTACTCCACTAGCTAAAAAGATGGCCAACGCTGAGAATTTGGATATTGATTTAATTAAAGGTACCGGTGGCAATGGTAGAATTACCAAACGGGATATTCAGCATGCATTAGCAAGCCGAGTGGACGATACTCCCCCTGCCCCACCTTCACCTACACCGGCAATTGCGGAAAATGTAGGGGAAGGACTTCCTCCAATGCGAAAAGCAATTGCTCGGAATATGCGGAGAAGTTTGGCACAGACGGCACAATTGACTTTACATCGTAAAGCCAATGCAGATCACTTGATCGATTTCCAGAAAGTGTTGAGGAAAGAAATTGAGTCAAGTGAATTAGATGTCAAACTCACTTTAACCGTGTTAATTGCAAGAGCAACTGTACTTGCTTTACAAGAGTTGAAGAAAATGAACTCTCTCTATCATGATGGTCAATTGACAGAGTTCGATGAGGTTCACCTAGGAATCGCCACTTCGCTAAAAGATGGCTTGTTAGTCCCTGTTATTAAGGATGCCCATCAAAAAACAATCGGCAGCCTAGCGAAAGAAATAAAGGAATTATCGGAAAAAGCCAAAAATGGAGAAGCGGGCGGAGACTTGCTTTCCGGCTCTACATTCACCATTACCAACTTAGGAGCCAGTGGAATCGAATACTTTACACCTATTTTGAATACGCCAGAAACAGGCATTTTAGGGGTAGGAGCATTCCAGGATGAACTAACCCTAACAGAAAATGGCACAGTCAAATCGGTTAAGAAAATTCCATTCAGTATAACCTTTGACCATCAAATTCTAGACGGTGCAAGCGCCGCAGAATTCTTAACGATACTGATTAAATATATCGAATCTCCATATCTATTAGTTCTTTAAGTTTTAAAAACATACAAAAATGTTTTCCAATTTCATCTTATCCCCTTCCATTTACCATATGGACCGGTGATGAAGCATAAAAGAGAAGCTGACCAAAAAAGGTCAGCTTCTTGTACTTTTAGTGAATCGTCTTTAATAGATCTTTCATTTCTAAAAGTTGTTTTTGTTGAGTCGTGATGATGTTTTGGAGAATGGTTTTGAGTTCAGCATTTTGCGTATATTTCAAGATATTTTGGGACATTTTGATGGCACCTTCATGATGCGGAATCATTTCTTCCAGGAAGTCTTTATCGATATTACCCGTTGGTTTGGCATCTTCCATTGAGGCAATCATCGTTTTATAGATCGTTTGATAAGCTTTTAAGTAGGCTGCTTCTGCCTTCTGGTTTACTTGCGGATTCATTTTTATTTTATTTCTAAGAGCTTCCATTTTTCCTATACCGGCAAGCTGGTCTCTTATAATGTTTGCAGCTATCAGCTTGACCTGTTCATCATGGCCATATTTCAAGACATTTTCAGCCATCGATATCGCTGCTTCGTGATGGGGAATCATTTCATATAGAAAATCAAGACTAGGGTCACCTGTCTTAGGTGCTTGCTCCATTCCTTTTTTCATGACTTGCAGGATCCGTTGATAATTATCATAATACGCTTTTTCCTCTAAACCTACCTCTGCATGTGCCTGAATACTAAACATGCAGAGTATTAGTGTTAGAAAACCTATAGTGGCTGTTCGAGTACACACCCTCATGATTGTCCCCTCCTATATGTATGCATATTTTTATTTTGCAAAATGGAGGCTTATTTTATTCAAGGTAGAATGACTTCTTCCATTCACTCAGGGTGGGCTAACCGCTGACTCTAGACCGTTGATCCATCATCGGGATATAAAAAAAGGCAAGCGAATCAAGATTCACTTGCCTTTTGATAGTATGGAGTTATGGTAATCGGTGACCTTTATAATCTTATTTTAAGCGAGTAACAATTAATAAATCTTCAACCGGCATTTCGTAGGCACGATTACCAAGTTCATGCTTTAAACGTTCATTATCTTCATACTCTTCGGGTGAAAAGTCATCTTCACGACCTTTTTTCAAGTAATCATAGAAAATTGGTGGTAAGAAGTCTTCTTTCAATAATACTTCTACCGCTTCGCCATTTTCTTTTGTGAATACATATGCATACCCCGTTGGACGATGTGGGTCATATTGTGCTTTTGGATAGTTGACATCAACAGTATATGCCCCGCGGGTCTTTGCACGTGTGACAAATTCAAAGACATCACGGAATCCCGGGCCACCATGACCGGAAAGAACCGAAAGATCTTTGCGGTTTGGAATTTCATCTCCGTATAATGCTTCAAATGCCGCTTCTACCACACGAAATCCTACCCCAAGTGCCATATAGGCTGCATAGCCATGGTATTTTTTGATGTCGTCGAAGGAAATCTCAATCAAATCATCACGATCATAAATTTTAATTGTTCTCATAAATGTTGTCTCCTAGTAGTGTTATTGATCCTGTTGCATTATAAAAAAATCTCATTACCTTCTTATTAATGCTCCAGACTTTCTATCTTGTTATTAATCCTACCATCTAAAAATCGTTCTGTCGCGGCATGAATTAAAGGGGTTATCTGCATCACCTGTTATATACGAAACTTAACTTCCATCGGTCCCGAGTTGTGGAGAGTAATGTAAATATGGATTTTGAACTGGACGCAAGAAAAAAAAGGCAGAAATGTCGTTATAACAACATTTCTGCCTCTCACTTCTTAAACGGATTGCTTATGACGGAACTACTTGTTCCTGAACGATAAGGCCGTCTTCCATATAATTAGATTCCCGGTTTAGATGAACTTTTAGGGATTTTTTCATAGTCTGTTGGATTAAGAGTATGAACCGATCCATCCGTTACACCAGAGAATATTCCCATCAGACCAGTTTCAACTGTTTTCACTAACTGACCTTTTTGTTTTTGCCCAAAGTTTTGTGTTTGTCCACTCACTTCAAATAGACCCGTACCACTTCCATTTAACGCAAATGCCCCTAAAGCAGTTCCTGGCAAATCAACGGTTTGATCGTACAGTGAAATATTCGTAAACACAGAATTCCCTTTTGCTTGCAATGCATTATAGGCAGTAAAAGTTAACTGACGGGAGAAATCATATTTAAAGTTATCTGCATACTCTTTATACTTAGCCCCTGCAGGTGTGCTAGGATCGTTGACGAATTTTCCTGATATAGACATCGTCACGCGGTCACTATGCCCTGCCTAGTCTCGCAATGAAATTGCAAGCACGTGTTCCTTATGATCTTTCTCTAATTTTCTTAGGTGACCGAAAAAACCACTCTATTTCACTATTCTTGTTTTAAAATGGACTAACACATTAGAAATTCGATTCTTATGCTTTGAAAAAAATTGATGAATTGGTACATAGGTACGGTGTTTCCAGACAAGTATATTTAAAGGAAAATCTTGAAAGTTTTGCAATGCAATGATTGCCAATAAGGAAAAATCATATGATAAGCAGTTACAACAAGTGAATATCTGCAGAAAGCATCTGAAGAGTTCGATGCATAGGTAGAAATTCCGAAAGAATTAATCATATAAGATGCCTATTTAATAATTCAAGGACATCCTACTAAAAATGGATGTCCTTGGTTTTGATGATTAAATATTAGAAAGTTATTGTCTAATTTTCAATTTGTTATTTACTAATAAACTTTCTTCTTTCGGTGATACTCTAGCAATTATTTCCTCACTCAGTAATTGATTTAAGAACTTCATTGTAATTGTCGAATACTTAAACTCGATATTTCGTTTGCCAGGAATAATTAAGAGCGAAAATGGCTCTGGAAGAGCCGCCAATATAGAGTAGACTTTTCTCTTATCATAATCGTATCTCTCTAAACATCCGGATAACACAAATGATATATCTTCTTGTTCTTCTAAAGATTTCATTAGGCCTTCTTCAACTATCTTTTTGTCTAAATGATTGATAATGTTTTCAAAACCTTCTTCTTTAAACTTAGTTAAGATCCAATCACTTATCTTTGGATTAAAACGAATTCCGAACTTTTTAATTGCATTAATCATTTTAAACTTAGTTTCCAATAACAACTGTTCATCTTTTAAAATCTCTATAAAGAGTTGAGAATTACATTCTATTTCCTCTAATTTTTCTAAGAATTGGTTTTCTTCAAATGAAATCAAATAATTAATAGCTAAATCCTGATTTTCTTTTTCATTCAAATAAAAATAGATATTCTTTTCCCAAGGTAATGAAAAGTTGTTAATTAAATGTTCTATTTCTTCATCTGTCAAACTATCTTTTTTTAACTTAAAATACTTGATAGCTAGTTCCGGACATTCTTCATTTAGATGTTCAGCTGTTGATTCTTGCCATGCTAGTAATTCAGTATTAATTAACATCTCAAATTTATTTACAGATATTTTGTTAGGGTTTTGGATAGTTATTTCTCTATTAATATTTGAAAGCAATTCGTTAAACTTACTATAACTAATATTATTTGAATTAATCACTAGTTCGATAACCTTTTGAAAACATCCATCTTCAACTTCATAAACTTCAAGTTCCTTTGTATCTTCTATCAGATTATTAAAGTGGGATGGAATGGTGATAAATTTTTCAAGCACTGCTAACTCTTCTTCACCATTTAGATTTTCATAGTAACTTTCAATGTTTGGCCAACTTAGTTTAATTTTATTTAGCCCTAAAATATTTGCGTATAAATCTGCACTATCAACTTTATTTAAATCGTTAAGTGTACCATTCCATATTTCTAGTAATTCTATTTTAAGTTCTTTATCTATGTTTTCATGATTCAATAAACTTAAAAAGTTATTTTCTTCTTCTGAATAGTACGATTTTATTAACAATATTTCTGAAACAAACTTTTCTATTTCATCTTCAATCCTAATTTTTAATGTATCTGAAGGGTGGTTAAGAATTACTTCGTAATTTATAATGTTAAAATTCAATAGTGTAGATAGAATACTTTCCTTTATATCATAAAAATTATTATCGATAATAATATCGATAATATCCGATGAGTCTTCTACATACTCTAGATCAGAGAAGCATACTCCTAAAGTTTCCAAAGTTAATTTCAATTTCTCTAGACCATCAGTATCTAACTCAATTTCGCTCCACCAAGATAAAAATTCTCGACTTTGCTCAATAAAGAGTGTGAGGCTACCAGATTCATTTAATCTATTCAGCCTCGAAGGCGTATTTGTTAAAAATAACAGCAAAAAGAAGTATACTTCCTGCCCTCTATCATTAAAATTCCCCTGAATCTTATCCCATAAGTCTTCATTTTTTTCGGATAATTCTTGGATAAACACTTTTACTTCTTCAGACATTTTCTCATCGCTTTTCTCTAAAAAACCTGATATAAAACTGAAATTCTCTGTTAGATTTTCACTAACATAATCTATTAAATACTTTCCTTTTTGCTTTAACTCATCTTCCACAGCGTTTAATAAAAAACTAAATAAATCATAATTCAATATGGCTGAGCTATAAAAATGTTCTTTACTTAATTTCTTTTGAACTTCGTTTTTATTTTTTAATTTGTAATTAAATCCCAACGGAATATTAAGCCTTACACTCTTTAAAAAATTAATATCTTCCTTAAACATAGAGCCTTCATAGAAATAAGTAATATACTCATCATAATCTTCATCAATCCAGCCTTGAAGTATCAGTACCCTTAATAGGTCCATCTCCTTTAGATGTTCTTCTATTAAAACATTTGGTTTTCTAACCACTTCTGAAAAGCTACTAGTTTTTAACTCTACAATATCTTTATTTAATTCTTTTATTTTTCTTTTTGATGAAAGTATCTTATTTTCTTCTTTGACTAGAATTGCTTTTGCTCTTGTTAAAATGTCCGGACTCGTACCATTAGCTGTACAAAAATCTTTAAGGCTAATAGATGGGCGATGGTAACTTCTTGTATTAATTATCAATTTCGGTTCAGTAGAAGATAGTTCCATAAGCTTATACACTAAGTTAGTCATGCTATTGCTATCACTGATGTTATAAGTCCCTCCAGCCAGTTCAATAGAATAATCAAAATCTAAGTAGCCCATTTTTCTGAGATATGTTATGACTAAACCATCCAAAGAGTCTATTGTGTCTTTTTCAACAAATGCAAGTACTTCTTCTAGTTCCTGTAATTCTCTCTCATAATCTAATATGTGGATGCTATTTAATTGCTCCTTCAAACTGAAAAGATCATTTAAATGTCCATCACCATTTAGTAAGTCCGAAAAATCTTTAGGATAAATATTTTTATAAACTATTATCGCGAATAACTTATCTTGCTGAATTCCAGATTGTTTTAATGCCGATCGATAAATAATATACTCATTACAAATATTTTTCAGAATTCTCATATCACTTATAAATAAGGAAACATCTGTTATTATTTTTTTCGAAAGACCATCTTTTTGTATTGATGTATCTTCATTTTTAATATAGTTTTTTAGTTTATTTAAAAGTACACTCTCAGAATTTGAAGAGTGCATTATTTTGACTGTTGGAATTATAAAATCAAAAAACTTTGTACGATTTTGAACTTCTTGAAAATTATCCGTTTCTGAGAATATATCATCTTTTAAAGCATAGACAAAAACGATATTCTCTCCTTGCAACTCTTCTGATTGGTTTAAAATATGATTAAGTCCTCTTAATCTTTCAAAAATATTTAAGTTATTAAATCTATCTAAATCTTCAAATACTACTGTATTAATACCTGTTTGAGAGAAGAAGTATATTATTTCATCTAAGTATTTATTAAATATTGTATTATCCTTGTCGGCCTTTAATTCAAAAGTTGCTTTCCCTATCCCAAAAGTACTTAAACGAAAGTTTTTTGCTGCTTTGACTGCTCTAAATATAGTGAATGAAATAATTAAAATACCGATTATTAAAAGTACTATAAATATAAATAGATTCGTAGAATCATAGTTTTCACTCTTACTAAATGTGAATAGCTTCTTTATCCATTCATATTTAATAGAAAAGTATACTAATAGAGCTGAAAATAAAAATAATAATGTATCCCAAAATGTTTCCCAAATATCCTTTTTATGTATTCGAGTAAATCTAGATAGAGGAATCTTTTCTGGCTTAACTTTATAAAACATTTGCTGCATAATATGTTGTTCTAAAACATTTTCAACATTAATATTTTCTTCTGAATATCCTTCTGAGTCACCTTCCATTTCTTCCTTCCCTTTTAGTTCTCTAGAAAATTCTTTTTCTTCACTAAAGGTTGCTGCTGAAATTTCTAAAACTTTTTCTTTTTTATCGTAGTTTTCCCAAAAAGTTTTTAATATACTACTTTTCCCCGATCCATATGTGCCAGTAATGGCTAAATTCTTTATATCTGTATTTTCTAGAGCCCATTCGAGCGTTTTCAAGTATACCTTCTTGCTTTCTGTCTCTTTGGTATCAGGTAATAACGTTTCCAAAGATTCAAGGTTTATTTCTTCCTCCGACATATGTATTCGCTCCTTACTTTATGCTAGACATTTTCTAATACTAATTTTTCATTTATCTTTTATCTAAATAGAAAAATTAATTTAATCAAAATACTCTAAAAAGTAGATATATAATAATTTATCTCGAAAATTCATTCAGAATCTACTGTCAGATTAACATTTCTTTTATTACTTCCTCTTGTACTTTATTTTTTTGTTGAATTTATAGATATACGGAAATTATGAGAGATAGGAGCTAATACTTTAACATGCTAATTTTACCATTTATTTATAATCAATTATATAAATTTAAAATTAGTAGTAGATTAAATAGTGGCTATGTAAATCTCCTTATAAAAGAGATTACTTACATAGTAAAAAGAGCATCCGGATGGACACTCTTCATTTTTAATACTATTTCAGTCAAATTAAATAGTAGCTAGCACAAATTCTTTCCTTTCTATAAATGCTGTTTCTTTTTCTATAGTACAGGCAAGTGAACCTCAAATTTCCCTTATAATAATCCTATGTCCTTTTTCTACGATTTATGGGCTGTGAACCACTACCGATAATCCCTCATATGTCACCTAAGTACTTGAAAGGTATTCTCTTTTTATTCATTTACACCTGACTCTCGACGGTCTCTTTCATTTTGTTCTTTATAATTTTTAAAGTAAGCTATTTTAAGTAAAGTAATTTATAAAATATATCCTTGAAAACTTCTGTCTAAAGTGCAAAAAGTTGTATAAACAAATTATTAAATTATATCAAATATTAGATTGGGGTATGCATCTTCGGTTAAATCAATTTCCAATATTATACAAATTAAATATTGTATATCAAACCAAATAAAATTAGGATATGCCGTTGTTCTATTATTATCTAATCTGCCTAAATATACTTCCTTAACTGATTGCTCTATATTTTCAAAGAACTTCTGCGGAATATCATTCCTATCAGAAAGTAAAATAATATTATCAAATCTACTTGATGGAAATAATACATGATTTCTTTCTAGAGTGTATTCTTCTAAAATGCTCTCGAATTCTTTATGATAATCTTTATCTATCTGGGTGATATGAATGTCAAACTCTCCGTAGTCTGAATTCATACCCAATTTTTCATAGTCTAGTATATTCATAGATGTGCTATCATTATAGATTTTTTGATTAGATTCTATAACAAACTGAAATGGGATTTTATACCCTTTTCTTTCTATCCCCGCTTGAACCATGCAACTAATTAAAAAGTTAGGCATATTAAATTTTTTTTCAATATGGTGAGGATACATTTGATAAACTTCTCTTAACGCATCATTAAAGAACTTGAAATCTATCAATACTAGTGTATCAGTGTAATATTTCCCTTCAAAACCACTTGATGACTTCATTATACTTTCATATCTTTGACTTCTTATATTCTCAAAAAATTCCCAGCTTTCTTTATAATTAATGAAAAGCTCCCTCATATAATTACATATATATAATTGCATTTCTTTAATTAATAATTCTGCTTCGTGAGGTTTCGCTAATAGATCTTCAAGTATTTGTCCATTATGTACTATATTTGTCCTAAGTCCTATTTGTTCATTGCTTTCATTCTTTAAACCGGTCAGCCACTTAAATCTATCTGATAATTTATGATAGTCTTTACTATTGTCCACAGTGAAAGATATTATGGGTCCCTTCAATTTTTGCATCTTCTCAAATTCAAATGGATTCGAGAGGTACTCTATCAAACTTAACGCTTGTACAAATTTATTAGTTAGACTATTTGCTTCTACTATATTTGAATATAACTGTAAAGCATGTTTGGCTATATTTCCAAGCTCCCCACAATCATTTTTTAAAATGACCGTATGTTCGTTTAAAACCTCTTCAATTTCTTTTAAATCAACAATTAATCCCTTTCCAATAAACTCAGTATTAATTTTATATTTATCTTTAATGAAATCATATGACTCGAATTGAGGATAATAGATTAGTATTCCACTATATATGTTATTTATGTATCCGGCTCTTTGCATCAGTAAAGACGTTTTATCCAAATTACAATAAATATATTTAAAAACATTTAAGAATTCTTCCGTTTTACTAATGTTGGAATTCAAAATTTGTTGCCTTTCTTCTACTGTAAAATTCTTAAAAGGATGGTTTTTTTTAATTTCTACAGGAAATACTACAATAGCTGAATTAAAGAAATCCTCTTTAATTTCTAAAAAATTTAAATCAGTCTTCATTCCCATCAATTCCTTTGGATCAAAGCTTCCTGAGGGATATATTGTTGTTTCCTCTACTTTGTACCTGCTTGAAACATTAAAATTTTTAACAGGAACAATCGCTAAATCTTTCTCTATACCATAATCAGATTTTATAGAGTATAGATACTTTATATTCACCATTCTAGTATTCCCCTATCTTTTTGAATTAGAAATTGTTCATACCCATATACAGCAGTAGAAAGTAAAAGATATAAAATTCTTAGGTTATTTGATTTATTTATTTTCCCTACAATATATAATAAATAATATATAGTCTGATGTATAGTTACAATGAAGTTGTTCAATTTCTTTTTATCAAATTATCTATAATCTCTCATATGAAAATTAACTTCAAATTGTCTTTTCCTACTTTCAAAGTTTTAAACCCACACATGCTGACCAGAAATAATCCAATCAATTTTAATGCTAAAAAAACTGCTAATATATCAATTCCTTGTTTAACACCTCTTTTGTAAGATGTGCTTGTGATGACTGACCGATAGCCTCACAATATCTTATAAGATAATTTTTTTAAAAAGCTTACTCTATTACTCGTATTGTTAAAATTATCAAGAGGTTATTCGATGGCAGAAGCCTTAATCAATAATTCTGCATATTTAATACTTTCTTTTAAATAAATAGGTGCGTGAGGATGGGATAATATCTCTGAGGTAGTCAACCATAATACCCTTTCTACCTCATTAGGAACTTTACGATATGCTTCTCCAAAATCATGTTCGCAAAGAAATACGATATTTACCACATCTACATCTGTATCAGCCACAAAAGATTTACTATGTACATAATTCAAAGCGTCTTTTTACTTTACCAAAGCTTCACGTTATACTGTCCTTTCCATTATGTCAGGAGAATTTCCTTCCTGATTGACTTTACCGCCAACGAGAGAAAGCATTCCCACAGCATGTTCTTCTTCTTTGCTTCTTTCAATGATATTAGCCACTTATCATTTTCCTAACAGCACCTTCTATATTTACGATAAACATGTATTTCCTCCTTAATAATTAATTTTTCTTGCTTATCTCAATTCTATCTCCAGCTTCTCAATAAACTTTACCTTTTATTACAAAATTTTGCTGTATTTGTTTTTCACTAGAAATAACAAAGAAAATATGAGATAGAAAAAACTTAATGTACCGGAGAATAGCGTTCATAAAAGTACACTTTTACGAACTCTTTTTAGATAATCAGAAGCAGTAGCATTAAAAAGAAAAGTGAATATCTACGCTAACATGACGAAAAATGTCGAAGAATAGACTTCTAAGAGATTTAGTCAATTGACAAAAGGTGTCCTTTAATTTCACTCAACTGAAATATTGGAAAATGCACGAAAAAGAAGACCTCCTATAAGTTCAAAGAACTTACAAAAGGTCTCCCCAAAAGCTTAATTTAGTTGTTTCGGAACCCGAAAGTTAGCATTTCATGAATAACCTTCTCACAAACCCTTACATATCAAGGATGGTAAGAGTTTATTACATCATGCCGCCCATTCCGCCCATGTCAGGCATTCCCATTCCGCCGCCAGCGCCAGCAGGTTCTGGTTTGTCAGCAACAACTGCTTCAGTTGTTAAGAACATAGCAGCCACGGATCCAGCGTTTTGTAGAGCTGAACGAGTTACTTTAGTAGGATCGACGATACCCGCTTCGATCATGTTCACCCATTCTCCAGTAGCGGCATTGAAGCCAGTACCGATTGCTTCGCCTTTAAGGCGTTCTACGATTACAGATCCTTCAAGTCCAGCATTGTGAGCGATTTGGCGAATCGGCTCTTCGATTGCACGAAGAACGATTTTCACGCCTGTTGCTACGTCGCCTTCTGCTTCGATTTCTGCCACTTTATTGTATACGTTTAGAAGAGCTGTACCACCACCGGCTACGATTCCTTCTTCAACAGCAGCACGAGTAGAGTTCAATGCATCTTCAATACGAAGTTTACGTTCTTTAAGTTCTGTTTCAGTAGCTGCTCCGACTTTGATTACTGCTACTCCACCAGCTAATTTAGCAAGGCGTTCTTGTAGTTTTTCGCGGTCGAATTCAGAAGTTGTTTCTTCTAATTGAACACGGATTTGGTTTACACGAGCTTGAATTTGAGCTGTGTCTCCAGCACCTTCAACGATTGTTGTGTTCTCTTTTGTAACAACGACTTTAGAAGCGCGTCCTAAAGAATCGATTGTTGCAGATTTAAGGTCAAGGCCGATTTCTTCCGTGATCAATTCGCCGCCTGTTAGAGCTGCGATGTCTTCAAGCATAGCTTTACGACGGTCACCGAATCCAGGAGCTTTAACTGCCACTGCATTGAATGTTCCACGAAGTTTGTTCACAACAAGAGTTGCAAGTGCTTCGCCTTCCACGTCTTCAGAAATCAATAATAGTGGTTTTCCTTGTTGTACAACTTGCTCAAGTACAGGAAGGATTTCTTGAAGGTTCGTGATTTTTTTATCTGTAATTAAGATGTATGGATTTTCAAGAATCGCTTCCATTTTATCTGAATCAGTAACCATGTAAGGAGACGCATATCCGCGATCGAATTGCATACCTTCTACAACGTCCAATTCAGTTGTGAAACCTTTAGATTCTTCGATTGTGATAACGCCGTCGTTACCTACACGTTCCATAGCTTCTGCAATCAATTGTCCTACTTCTTCATCAGCTGAAGAGATAGCAGCAACTTGTGCAATCGATTCTTTGTTTTCAACAGGTTGAGAAATGGCTTTTAATTCTGCAATCGCAGTATTAACCGCTTTTTCCATCCCTTTACGGATACCCATTGGGTTAGCACCAGCTGTTACGTTCTTAAGACCTTCACGGATCATTGCTTGCGCAAGAACCGTTGCAGTAGTCGTTCCGTCACCAGCTACGTCATTTGTTTTGCTTGCTACTTCAGCAACCAATTTCGCACCCATGTTTTCGAAAGCATCTTCTAATTCGATTTCTTTAGCGATTGTTACACCGTCATTGGTAATAAGCGGTGAACCGAATTTTTTCTCCAGAACCACGTTACGTCCTTTTGGTCCAAGCGTTACTTTTACTGCATCTGCAAGAGCGTCAACGCCACGAAGCATTGAACGGCGAGCTTCTTCACTAAATTTAATTTCTTTAGCCATGTATAAGTACCTCCCTAATCATTTTAAGAAAAATTTTCGTTCAGTTAAGTATGATGTATAATTAGCCAATGATAGCTAAGATATCGCTTTCACGTAAGATTAAGTATTCATTATTTTCGTATTTAACTTCAGTACCAGCATATTTTGAGAAGATAATTAGATCGCCTTGGGCAACCTCTAAAGCAACACGTTCGCCATTTTCAAGGACACGGCCTGTACCAACCGCTACGACTTTACCTTCTTGTGGCTTTTCTTTTGCAGTATCAGGAAGAACAATACCGCTTGCCGTTTTTTCTTCAGATTGAACTAATTCAATAATAACGCGATCACCTAATGGTTTTAACAAGTGAAACAACCTCCTCATTTTCTCTTAAATCAATTGCCTGATTTATTAGCACTCATCAACACCGAGTGCTAACACATTTATAATATTAAATAAATCGAGCCCTTTTTGCAAGTATCTTGTTGAATTTTTTTTATTAATTTCTGATAAATTTCGGGTATACTACTCTAGGATAATGATTCCTAAAATGTTTTTTGGAAATGTTCTCTTTTTATATACCTATAAGTGGTGTTATGGGCTGTTTTTTGATACCCTTTTTATATACGTTTATAGATTGTCCCCATGTCAGGACTCTAAAAAAATGGCGGACTTAATTAAAGGAGTTTTCATTTTTGAAAAAAGAATATTGGTTCGTCATCATTACTTACATTGCCATGCAATTATCGGGTATTGTCGGAATGCCGATTTTCACGGTGATTGGTTCTGCAATGGGCATACCAAGTGATGAGCTCGAAGTTAAATCGGCCGCTTACTGGATCGTCTTCAGTTTTCTTGCAGCACTAATAGTGATTCTATTCTTGTTGCGAAAAGATATGAAGGAAAATACTGAGCTTACACAGACTTCGGTTCCCGTGTCCTTCCTATGGGCAATAGCGGGTGTCTTCCTAGCCTTTTTCGCTCAAAATATAGCTGGGAACATCGAACAAATGCTTGGGGTGGAGACTGAATCTGAAAATACTCAAAATCTGGTTTCACTCATTTATAAAGTTCCGATGGTCATATTCGTTACCTCTGTGATCGGTCCTATTTTGGAAGAAATCATTTTCAGGAAAATTATTTTCGGATCGCTTTATAAACGCTTTAATTTCTTCATTTCGGCTTTACTCAGCTCGGTTATTTTCGGCTTGGCACACGGTGAACTCGAACATCTTCTTTTATATGCAGCAATGGGCTTCACTTTTGCCTTCCTATATGCCAAAACGGGCCGTATTCTCGTATCCATAGCCGCACATGTCGCTATGAATACCCTTGTTGTCATTATTCAGGTGGTATATAGAGAAGATATCGAGAAATTGTCAGATACTGCACAAGCCTTTATCGGAGGTTTATTATGAAACGTCAGTCACCTTTATTCATCGGAATCGTATACGCAGGCTTGGGCATTCTCTTTACAACGATTGCCGTCCAGACAGTCAATTCTTCCGGATGGGGATTTTTCGCCTATATCCTTGTATTGATTGCGACTCTTGATTTGGGATCTGGGATCCGTATGATTCTCATCCACTTTAAAATTAAGTCCATACAAAAGAATAACAAAAAATAAAAAACACGCTGCATAATCGCAGCGTGTTTTTATTCTTCTAGAACAGCTTCTTCTACTACAGGATAGTGCTTTAAAAAGTAGATCAGCGATTGAAGCTCAACCGCCAGATCAATATGATGAACCCTTATGGATGGGGGTACAGTCAGCCTGGCTGGAGTGAAATTCAGTATCCCTTTTATATCGGCCTGAACCAAACGATCGGTTATCGTCTGGGCCTCTTGGGCAGGGACCGTCAAAATCGCTACCGTAATATTGTTTTCCTGCAAAAGTGTGTCTATTTCGTTCATATGATAGATCGGCACATCAGCGATGGTCTTTCCGACCTTGTCTTCAGAAACTTCAAATGCCATTTCAATTTTTGTATTATTGTTTTTCATGAAATTGTAATTTAAAAAGGCAGTTCCTAAATTCCCCACTCCAATTAAGGCTACTTTTGTCAGTTCATCTTGATCCAATGTTTTTCTGAAGAAAGACAATAAATAATTGACATTATAGCCGTAGCCCTTCTTTCCAAGTGCTCCAAAGTAGGAAAAATCGCGGCGGATCGTTGCTGAATCTACCTTTACAGCTTCACTCAGCTCAGCTGAGGAAACTCTTTGTTTACCTGAGGAATGTAAGTTTTTTAAAAATCGATAATACAAGGGCAACCTTTTAGCCGTTGCTTGCGGTATCTTTGGGTCATGGTTCATTGTTCTTCCCCGCCTTTATACATGCTTTTAAAACGATTACATTTGATTTAGCTGCCTTTTGTAATCACTGCTGGACACGCCACCTGTTTTCTCCACTAAAAATGTAGGCCCGATAATCATTCCTTTATCCAGTGCCTTACACATGTCGTAAACCGTTAATGCGGTTGCAGATGCTGCTGTTAACGCTTCCATTTCAACACCTGTACTACCCTTTGTCTTAACCTGTGTTTCAATTTTAAGCCGGTACCCTTTTTCTTCTTTTTCCCAATCAAAAGCTATATTGACCCCTTGTAGGGAAATGGGGTGACACATCGGAATGATATTGGATGTATTTTTGCTGGCCATGATGCCTGCAACCTGTGCTACCGCCAATACATCACCTTTTTTCATTTGTTGATTCGTGATTTTTTCATATATTTCTTCGTTCAATAAGATGCTGGATTGAGCTGTTGCCGTCCGGATTGTCTCTGGCTTCGTGCTCACATCAACCATTTTGGCTCTGCCTTGTTCATTAAAATGCGTTAAATCGCTCATAAAATTACCCCTCCTAAATCATACACTATTATCCTACATTATGTAACAGCTTGTTTTTCACCTTTAAAACCAAAGCTGTTGCCGTTAAATACTATAATACGTTACACTAACAATAATCAATTGAGGTGAAATCCATGATTCTATTACAAATCAATCAACTATCTAAATATTATGGTGCTGAGCTAATCTTATCAAATATGAAGCTTGAAGTTCAAAATAAAGACCGGATTGCCCTAGTCGGTCGAAATGGAGCAGGGAAGTCAACCTTGCTAAAAATTATAGCCGGTCAAATTTCTCATGATGGTGGCGAAATCATCAAGCCAAAAGACATTACAATCGGTTATATGGCCCAGGATACTGGATTGGAATCCGAACTATCCATTTGGGACGAAATGCTGACTGTATTCGAAAAACTGATCGCACAAGAAAAAGAACTACGGCGACTCGAGGCTGCCATGGCCGATCCCGCAACATTTGAAAATGAAATACGTTACCAAAAGGTGTTAAGTGAATATGATGCCCTCCAGGTAACATTCAAAGAACAGGGCGGGTATCAATATGAAGCGGATATCCGCTCTGTCTTACATGGTCTCCAATTTGGAGATTTTGATCATTCCACTTTAATTTCCACATTGAGCGGTGGTCAAAAGACACGCCTTGCCTTGGGGAAATTACTTTTAAAGAAACCTGATATTTTAATACTGGATGAGCCTACAAACCATCTGGATATCGAGACACTCTCTTGGCTTGAACAATATTTGCAAAGCTATCAGGGTGCAGTACTTATTGTGTCCCATGATCGCTATTTTCTTGATAAAGTTGTCAATCAGGTCTATGAAATTTCAAGGAATAACATGAAAAAGTACTATGGAAATTACAGCTCCTACTTGGAAAGAAGAGCAGAAGACTATGAACGTGAAATGAAACAATTCGAGAAACAGCAAGGGGAAATAGAAAAACTGCGAGATTTTGTCCAACGTAATATAACGAGGGCATCGACGACCAAAAGAGCCCAAAGCCGTCGTAAACAGCTGGAAAAGATGGACGTATTGGACAAGCCTCAGGGTGATGAGAAATCCGCCAATTTTTCCTTTCAAATAGAAAAACAAAGTGGCAATGAAGTGCTTCATCTTCAAAACTTGGCCATCGGCTATGCGGGGGAAGCAGTGTCTCAAAACATTAACTCCCGGATGACAAAAGGCGAAAGCATTGCCCTCGTCGGACCGAATGGTGTCGGTAAATCTACATTATTGAAAACCGTCATTTCAAAGCTCCCTCCGATTTCCGGGGAATTTCGCTTTGGAACCAATGTCGAGGTCAGTTATTACGATCAAGAACAAGCCAATCTCATTTCTAATAAACGCGTCCTGAATGAACTATGGGATGATTACCCGACTAAACCGGAGAAAGATATCCGGACAGTGCTCGGCAATTTCCTTTTTAGCGGGGACGATGTGTTGAAAACCGTTTCAACTTTGAGCGGTGGGGAAAAGGCTCGCCTTGCTTTAGCGAAAATGATGATGGAAAAGGGAAACTTTTTGATTCTGGATGAACCGACTAACCATTTGGACCTGGAGAGTAAGTTAGTCCTTGAAAATGCTTTGATCGATTATCCTGGAACCATTCTTGTTGTCTCGCATGACCGTTACTTCATTAATCGAATCGCTACAAAAATCATAGAGCTATCCAAGGACGGCAATGAAGAATTCCTTGGGGATTATGATTACTATGTTGAGAAAAAACAAGAGCAAGCTGAAATTGAAGCCCTTGAACAACAGGGTAAGGCAAATACAGTAGAAATAAAGGTCGAAAAAACAAATTATAAACTGGATAAAGAAACGAAAAAAGCAGAACGGCAACGCAAACGTCGAATCGAAGAGATTGAATCGGCTATGGAATTGCTGGAAACAGAAATTACCGAGTATAATGAGCTTCTATGTGACCCAGCGGTTTTCCAAGACCATGAAAAAGTGATGGACATACAGACGAAACTGGACAAGGCACAAGAAACATTAGATCAGTATCTGGAAGAATGGGCCGAATTAGAAGAGTAAGATGAAGGCTGGGTCATGTGACTCAGTCTTTTTCTTATGAAGCAATAAGTTATCCACAGTCTTATGCACATAACAAGCACGACTGAATCAACATTATTTTAGTTTACCCACACTATCCACAAAAATTTATCCACTTATCCACAAAATTACTATTTATACACAGGTGTTTTGAATAGTGAAAAAATTTTATCCACAAAATAAGCATGATTTGTAAAAAACAGAAAAACAAGATACCAAAGTTCGGTATCCTGCCTTCATTAGAAAACTTCTATATCCAACCCAGGATTTCCGTTCAAATCTAGTCCTGAGCGTTTTCCCTTTTCAAACATGATGCTGCCTGCAGCACCGATCATCGCCGCGTTATCCGTACAAAGATGTAAGGGAGGAATGACCAGGTCCATTGACAAACCTGAAAAAGCATCCGTAAGAGCATTTCTGAGCCCTTTATTGGCAGCAACTCCTCCAGCAAGTAATACCTGTTTCACTTCATATTCCTTGGCAGCCTTGACGGCCTTCTTCACAAGAACCTCAATAACACTCGCCTGGAAGCTTGCCGCTAAGTCCTGCGGCTCAATATTTTCGCCACGTTGTTCTGCATTATGCAAGGTATTAATGACAGCTGATTTCAAGCCGCTGAAAGAAAAGTCATAGCTTCCTTCTTCTAACCAAGCCCTTGGCAGTTTCAAAGATGGTGTCCCCTCATGAGCAAGTCTATCGATATGTGGACCCCCAGGATACGGAAGCCCCAGTGTTCTTGCGACTTTATCGTAAGCCTCGCCTGCCGCGTCATCTCTTGTTTCCCCAATTACTTTAAAGGAACCAGGCTCAGTCAATAACACCAATTCGGTATGTCCACCTGATACGACTAAAGAAAGGGCAGGATACTGTATTTCTTGTACCAGTCTATTCGCATATATATGTCCTGCAATATGGTGCGTTCCCACAAGAGGGATTCCATGCGCGAAAGCAATGGCTTTGGCTGCATTAACACCTATTAACAAGGCTCCTACTAACCCTGGGCCTTCAGTGACAGCTATGGCATCCAAATCCTCATATGTCACACCAGCTTGAAGCAGGGCCTCCTCCAATACGATGGTGATCTGCTCAACATGATGACGAGACGCTATTTCCGGAACGACACCACCAAACCGTTTATGGCTTTCTATTTGTGAAGCCACAACATTGCTTACTATCTCTGTTCCATTCTTAATGACGGCTGCAGCTGTCTCATCGCAGCTCGTTTCAATACCCAATATCAATTGATCTTTTTTCATCTAAAATTCACCCACATAACATAAGCATCTTCTTGATTATCTGTATAATATCTTTTCCTTATTCCGCCCTTTTGAAAGCCCAGTTTTTCATAGAGGGAAATGGCTACAGCATTGCTGACCCGAACTTCTAGCGTCATCCGGACCACCCCCATGCTGATCGAGATTTCTATCATTTTTCTTAGCAGGGCTTCACCAAGCTTTTGCCCTCGATACTCGGGTAAAATGGCGATATTGGTAATATGCGATTCATCAATGACAATCCAGGCCCCGCAATAACCGGCAATTTTCCCCTCATCTTCAATAACCATATAAACAGCATATTCATTATGATTCAGTTCATTAAAGAAAGCTTCCCGGCTCCAAGGCAAAGTGAAGGACTGTTTTTCCACGTTCAACACTTGCTCGATATCTTCCGTTTTCATCTTACGAAACGTCATTGTTTTGCTCATCATAATCGGTCGCTTTCCTTTTATTTTATTTACCCTGCTGTTCAAGCCACTTTGCTTCGGCTTCAGCCATACGAATATAGTTGGGAACGAAGTGGTGTATATCGACTTCATCCTTATTCAAACCAATAAAAGCAAGTTCGCTTGGTCTCGCATTATACAACTGTACAGGAGCAAAGACAGCTAAATCCCCCAGTACTTCTGTAATGGCCTCACGATGAATCTCCACGTCCTGGCCAACAAACAATACTGGTCGATTGTATTCCTTTACCTTCATCGCCCATTCAGAGCTTAGAATATTACAATCTTCCGTGACCGTTTTTAACGTGCCATGATCAAATTCATATAAACCTGTATATACCTGGCCACGTCTAGCATCGAACAATGGGGAAACCAAACCATCAAAATAACGGCCATTCGCTGCTAGCACTTCTAAACTAGAAACAGCGGATAATGGAACATTCAGTGTCCAGGCCAATGTTTTTGCTATCGTTACGCCAATTCTAACTCCTGTATAAGATCCAGGACCCTGAGCGACAACGATTTTCGTCAGCTCTTTAGGAGACGTATCACAGTCCTTCAATAAAGACTCGATTGCAGGCATCACCCGAACGGAATGGTTCTTCTTTAAATTCGTCGTGTACTCTCCGATCACTTGGGTACCATTTATTAAAGCAACCCCTAAAGTAAAGTTCGATGTATCTATCGCTAAAACCTTCATGAAATTATCTCCTTACATAACATAACATACCGTTCGCCATGAGCTTCCAAAACAAATCGGCGACTCGTATCACCAAGACGATAAATATTAATGGTCAGAATGTCCTCGGGGAGTTGGTCTTTTATTAAATGGGCCCATTCCACGACTGTCACACCATCGCCATCAAAATATTCATCAAAACCTAAATCCTCTTCTGACTCTCCTACCCGATATACATCCATATGATATAAGGGTAAGCGACCGTTGTATTCCTTTATAATCGTAAAGGTAGGGCTATTCACCGTACGTGAGACCCCTAATCCCTTAGCAAGGCCTTTAGTAAATGCAGTTTTCCCTGCCCCTAAATCTCCCTCTAAAGCCAGTACATCGCCACTGCGAAGCCTCTTAGCCAATTCCTGCGCAAACTGTGCCGTCTCTTCCTCATTTTCAGAAATCCATTCGAAATGTTGCATATATCCGTCACCTTTATCATTCAATTAAGTAATTGATCCCCAGTTAAAAAAGGGCTAAATTCTACCTATAAAAAACGCATTCATTCACCATTGATTCAAAAAAAGATTCTATATGTAGTGTACCTTGTTTCAAAAGAAGAAACAAATAAGTTATGGATATTATAAGATGAAAATCCGGTAAAACAAAAAAAACGAAACAAAGGTTTCGTTTTTTTCATGATTGCGGGGACAGGATTTGAACCTGCGACCTCCGGGTTATGAGCCCGACGAGCTACCGGACTGCTCTACCCCGCGACGGTATGAATGATACATTTATATAAAAAGTACAGCTTGGCGACGTCCTACTCTCACAGGGGGAAACCCCCAACTACCATTGGCGCTGAAGAGCTTAACTGCCGTGTTCGGAATGGGAACGGGTGTGACCTCTTCGCTATCGCCACCAAACATTATACTTTTTCTTTAAGACTTATATTATTATAATACAAATCGTTCTGATAAGCAAGGAATTTCTTTTCCTTTTTTAAAGAGATGGATTAATAAAACATAACATTAATTATAGTATGGCTTATTTCACAAAAAAATATTCAATTGATTCGTAAAAATAAAAAAACGAAACATCGTTTCGTTTTTTTCATGATTGCGGGGACAGGATTTGAACCTGCGACCTCCGGGTTATGAGCCCGACGAGCTACCGGACTGCTCTACCCCGCGACGG
>NZ_JBNNML010000014.1:0-129 GCF_050272735.1 Peribacillus sp. NPDC046944 | reverse complement strand
TACGGTATGAATGGTACATTTATTATAAAGTATAGCTTGGCGGCGTCCTACTCTCACAGGGGGAAACCCCCAACTACCATCGGCGCTGAAGAGCTTAACTGCCGTGTTCGGAATGGGAACGGGTGTGAC
>NZ_JBNNML010000013.1:0-63942 GCF_050272735.1 Peribacillus sp. NPDC046944 | reverse complement strand
GACCCAAGCTCTTAATCTTGAGCAAAATTCCAAGAAAATATCAAAAGGGGTTCGGAATGAAACCATTCCGAACCCCTTTTGTCTACAAACTGAAAGACCCCAAATTGGGGTCTTTATTAACATTCAATTATTTTTGAACGTTAGCAGCTTGTGGTCCACGAGCGCCTTGCTCGATTTCGAAAGAAACTTCTTGGCCTTCTTCAAGTGTTTTGAAACCTTCACCTTGAATAGCTGAGAAATGTACGAATACGTCGTCTTGTCCTTCAACTTCGATGAAACCGAAACCTTTTTCTGCGTTGAACCATTTTACTTTACCTTGTACCATGTTAGTTCCTCCTGTGTTTGGAAAAAATCCATTTTTATACTATTTTTGGTTCTGGATAATGTCTCAAGAGGAACCCTAAAACGGTAAATCCTTCTATCAAACAACTTATTCCGAACAAAAATAATTACCCATATTATATCATGGGTAATTAACTGAAAACAATATTAATGGGAGTAATTTTGCCGACAAATTATCCTAAAATTCTACATTTTTCTTTTTTTGCTTTGACGGAATCCTTCATCCAATAAGTAGCGCTCCGCTTCGATTGGACTTTCGAAACACTCCTCTAAGTTCGGTCCTGAGTATACGTTCCAAAGCTGATCTTCTCTAACAAGCGAAAGCTCCTGCTTTTCACGGCCAATCCAAGTTCCCTCCAACCTAGCGAACTCATCGTCCGCCTCCTCTTCTTGCATAACAGGAGGTTCGGATAAATAGGATAGGGCAGTTTTGATCAATGCTTTTAATTCCTCTTCGGAATAGTCACGTATATTGATGAATCCTTTGCGGTCTGTTTCCTTCTTTTTCAAATGCCCTGCGTATACGAAGCCATTGCCATTCGGATGCAGGTGCTGTACGACAATTTTCTTCTCCTGAACACTGCCGGGAAAATGGAAATTGACGCGTCCTAGTGAAACATCTTTCCGTTCTAATTCCGGGAAAGTTTCAATGATACTTAATTTTTCTTCAAATGTTAACAAATTTCTTCCTCATTTCATTAGTTCATCTTGTTTGTCGATTATAACACAAGAAACCATCATTCTGTTTACCTACTTCTATTATAATGGATTTTAAGGAGATGATTTACGCATGATGATGAATATTCCAGAATTACGCTCCATCCATGGACAACAACTGTTTTCCCTTCAAAAAAAAGCCTATGCAGTGGAAGCGGAATTGGTTGGGTTTGACGAAATACCTCCATTGGTAGAAACGTTTAATCAATTCTTACGCTGCAAAGAAACATTTATCGGTTTTTTTGTTGACGATACGGTTGCCGGGGCCATTTCCTATAAAAGTGAAAATGGACTGATAGAGATCTGCCGATTGGTCGTACACCCGGATCATTTCCGAAAAGGCATTGCACAGGCCCTTCTTACCCACCTACAACTGACGATTCCATGGAAGAAGCTATCCGTTTCGACCGGTACCTTGACATGCCTGCACGTAAACTGTATGAAAAAAATGGCTTTACACATAAGAAAGACGTGGAAGTCGCAACTCAATTTTTCATTAGTTTATACGAAAAATAATCATTTTATGTACGTCACGATGAAAAGCATGATGAAAGAGATGGCGATGATCACACCGACCCATAGCCAAGCTAGAGTCATATTCCCTGAATCCATGGCTATATATATCGCGGTCGGTATCGTCTGGGTCTGTCCCGGGATGTTACCAGCAAACATGAGTGTCGCCCCAAATTCCCCCAAGGCTCGTGCTGAACTCAATATCGCTCCGGTCAGGATGGATTTGCCGGCTAATGGAAGGGATACATACCAGAATAACTTCCATTCACCCGCTCCATCCACTCTCGCGGCATTTTCTATTTCTTCATCTATGCCCTCAAAACCCGTTTTGGCCGATTGGTACATAAGCGGGAAGGCTACAACGGTAGAAGCAATAACCGCCGCCCACCAGGTGAACATGATTGGTTGGCTAAACACCTTCTCGATGACTTGACCTAGCGTTCCGTTTTTACCGAAAAACACGATCAGTAAAAACCCGACGACGGAAGGCGGCAATACAAGGGGCAACAAAAACACGGTTTCCAGGATGACCCTTCCTCTGAAGCGCTTTTTGGCCATGATGCGGGCAAGCATGATTCCTATAATAAAGACGAGGATTCCCGAGATTCCGGCTATCTGAACGGACAGTCTAACAGGTGACCAAAAGTCCGCGGTCATGATCCTTGCCCCACAGTCGACATCATCAATGAAGGAAAACGCAACAGTTGCTCTTCTAAGAAATAGTTTTCCTTAGCTAAAAACGGCTCAGCCACCCTCATCCTATTCCCCGGATTTCCTTCAGATGCAGGCACTCCCGATATTTTAAACATCCACATTCGAATTCTCCCTTTTCCAAAAAAACTTTTAAGTTTATTTTTCTTGACATATTGCTGACACATACAAACGTTAAAGTAAGAGTATAACAAATACAAAATAATTTTAACCCATAAACCGAAAAAGCAAAAACCCAAAAAAACCTATAAAAAATATGAAACCTTAAGGGAGTCGATTTTAATGGTTACAATTTATACTACACCAAGCAGTTTAGCATGTCGTAAGGCAAAAGCTTGGCTTCAAAAAAATGAAATTTCCTACAATGAACGGAACTTATATTCTCAACCTTTATCTATAGAAGAAATCAAAGCGATTTTACGTAAAACGGAAGGCGGTACAGATGAAATCATCTCAACCCGTTCCAAAAAATTCAAAAGCTTGAATATCGATATAAACAATACACCACTTAACGACCTTTGTACGCTCATTCAAGCAAATCCAGATTTATTACGTCGCCCGATCATTTTTGATCATAAGAATTTGCATGCTGGCTATAATGAAGAAGAAATGGGCCGCTTTCTTCCAAGAAAAGTCCGTCACATTCAATTGTGGCGTGCCATCAGCCAACTCGCCTAATCAACTATACCTGACAAAAGGGTTGTCCACTAGAAATGGACAACCCTTTTTTTGTTATACCCGCGCTGATTTCTCTACTGTAATGGTAAAAATCGTCCCTTGTTCATTGCTTTCTTTCAACACGAGGTCTCCCTTTTGTGCTTTAGCAAGCATCTTGCTGAAGGGAAGGCCCAATCCTAATCCACGCACTTTCAGTTTTTTGTTTTCGCCCCGATAAAAGGGTTCGAACACATACTGTTGTTCATGTTGCGGAATGCCGCGTCCACTATCCTTCACGTCGATTCCTATTCGGGAATCTTCCAGATCATAGAGACCTATCTCGATTTGACCATTGCCATCCAGGGAATGCTTCGCATTGTTCAACAGATTTATGATAATTTGCTGCATCCGCAGTGAATCAATCTGCCCATGAATCGGTTCATCCGGAACCTGCACATTCAGGGTGAAGTTCTGATCCTCCTGGGTAATCTGCCAACGATAAGCGATCTCCTGAATGAATGTATTTAGATTTTCTCTTTCCAATCGAATTTTAAAGGCACCGGCCGACATTGCATTATAATCCAGCAAATCCTCGATCATCACCTGTAGGCGTTGAGTTTCCTTCAAGGATATATCAAGAAATTCCTTACTTTGCTCGCCAGTAACCACGTCATCCCTTACCGCTTGAATCAACCCGCTAATGGATGTGACCGGTGTTTTCAGGTCATGGGTGACACCAGCAAGCAATTCGGCCCGTAATTTCTCCATGAGTTTCAACCGGTTTGTCATTTCCTTAAAGGATTCCACGAGTTCGTATATCTCTTCTTCGCGTATCTCCTCTTCTTCTTTAAAATGGATATCATAGTTGCCTTCCCGCACTTGGACAGCAGCGTTAGCCACATCTTGGATGGGTCTCGATATCTTTCTTGAAAGAAAATAAATGACGCCCGTCCCAAGGCATAGCAAACCTCCTATCAGGAATGCAAGCAAACCGTGATCCTGGTTGACTTCCTTTAATGCCCCTTCTTCCTGGGCAATGACGACCCACCCCTTTGTCTCACCTTCAAATGTGATCGGCGACTTGACGACAAATACCTTGTTTTCGGAAATCTTGACCTTCTGGATCAATTCCTGACTATCCATGATGGCGTGAGGAAGCTTACTATTATCTTCATTAAGATATAATTGAGGCATCGTATAGATGATACTGCCATCAGGATCAACGATATAAATGATCGGTTGCTTATTGAGCTGAAGGATTTTTTCCCTTTCTTCCACGATTTCGGAAAGGATGGGACCAACGACAATTTGGCCATTCTCCTTCATTGCCCGGTCGGACGTTTCATCCGCTAAATACTTAAGAAGGCTTAGCCTATATTCCAGGGCCGTTTTTTCCATCCACCATAAGGAAAAGACAGATAATAGCAATAAGCCCGAAATCAACGTCAATACATATCTTTTTGTCCAATAGAGCTGCAAGGTAGTCCGTTTCCTAGTTTTCATAGACACTCAATTGATACCCCAATCCACGCAACGTTTTAATTTCCCCTTCAGATGATGGCCAGGCATCGAGAGCTTTCCTGATTCGTTTGATGGCCAAATCCACGGCACGGTCACTTCCGTCATAGTCTATGCCCCACACCTGATCGAGGAGTTGCTCTCTCGTGAAAATATGATTGGGGTGCTTTGCAAAAAAAATGAGCAATGACAAATCACGGGGCGTCAAACTGATTTCCTCCCCTTTTAAGTGCACCGCATAGGCCTTGTTATCAATGGACAAGCTGCCAAATTGATGTACATGTTTTTCTTCGACTACAGGTGTCGAGCTCCTCCTTAAAACGGCATGCACCCGGGCCATCACTTCTTCCGCCACAAAGGGCTTGGAAATATAATCATCCGCTCCCGACTTAAAGCCGGATAGGCGGTAATCCACATCATTCAATGCCGTCAGCATGATCACAGGACACATATCCTTCTCCCTGATTTCTTTCAAGATGTCCCAGCCCTCTTTACCAGGCAGCATCACATCAAGTAGAACCAGATCAGGGTTCGTTTCTTCGAAGGTCGGAATAGCCTTGAGTCCATCGAAAACTTGTACGACTTCCATCCCTTCACGCTGTAAATATGCTTTCAACACCATCGAAATGGCAATTTCATCTTCAACGACTAGAATTTTTTTCATAAAGGAATTCCTCCTTCTTAAATTATAGTTGAATCATATTGCATTATCCAACCTAACTGTGCATCAGTCTTTTATCCCCCATCATATCCCCTTAATGTGTCAGGAATATGTTCATCTAATCATTCCTCGACATTTTTGGACACTTCTCGGTTTCATCCGAAATACGACACATCAAAAAAGCCGGCTTCATCGATGAGCCGGCCTTGTTTCAATTACATGTCTCATGCGGGTTCGGGCACCCCACATCCTGTTTTTCCACTTGGATCGTGCTATGTTCAATCCCATGTCGGTCATGAAGCAGTTTTTGGGCAACAGCAAGGGTTGAATCGTGGTCTCCACCAGCATCAATGACGACATGACAGCTTAACGAGAGAAATCCGGAGGTAATCGTCCAGATATGGAGGTCATGGACATCCGATACATGCGGCAATTCCTTCAAATTCTCTTTCACTTCTTCCATGTCGATTCGTTCTGGTGTGCCTTCCATTAGAATATGGAAAGAATCGCGCACCACTCTATACCCACTTATAACTATTAGAATGGCGACAATCATACTCGCGATGGGGTCCGCCATTCCCCAATCGAAAAAGTAAATCAATAGTGCTGCCACAATGGCGCCCACTGAACCGAGCATATCGCCGATTACATGTAAGAAAGCACTCCGTACATTCAGGTTCTCTTCTTTATCGCCACTCATTAGAATCCATGCGGCAATGATATTCACAAACAAGCCAATGATTGAAATCATTAGCATTCCCAAACTTTGAACCTCAGGCGGATCTACAAACCTTCGAATCGCCTCTACGAAAATGAATACCGAGATTACGATTAACGTCAAACCATTTAAACAGGCGGCAATGATTTCGAAACGCTTGTATCCAAAGGAATTGGATTGGGTCGCCTTTCGCTCGCCTAGCGTAATTGCTGCATAACTGAGCCCCAAAGCCGCTGCATCGCTCAGCATATGCCCTGCATCCGATAGCAAGGCCAGACTATTCGTCATGAACCCTCCAATCACTTCGATTACCATGAATGTCGAGATCAGCACAAACGACGCCAACAGAGCTTTTTTATTATCTGAATGATGATGGTGGTGTCCGTGGTCATGGGAGTGACCCTCATGATGTCCCATGATTTCCCCTCCTCTCGTATCTATAACCATATATATAGTATGGGATAATTTCAGAATGGTTTCAAATGATTGACTTACCCATTTAAAGCGTAAAAGGTACGGGAGGGCAAAAATAAACACTGCAGGCGATGTCCTACAGTGTCCTAACAAGCTATCCTTCATTTTGCATGGTATCATCGACGATTGCACGCAGGTCCTTATTGAATAATTCATCATTGCAGACGAGGCTATGTTGCTGCTCTGCATTTTCGGGATCTTGAAGATGACGGTTCTGTTCCGAATCCTTCATGGGACTCTCCTCCTCGAATATGTAACAGTTTGACTTTTATCATATCCTCAGGAACATGTTTTATGCTTGGATCTATATCATCTGATTTCCATGAAAGGCACGTATAATGAATTCATGCTCCGGGACCTGTAACTTTTTGTAGGACGAAAGAAAGGCAGCATTATCATACGACGCATTTCCCAGATGAACCTGAATGCCGTTGTCCTCGATGATAACCACGGCATACCGTGCAATTGGTTCACTATTGCACCCAAGCGATCCGGGATTCAGGAAAATCGTTTGGTCGTTTTGAAAGTGATGAAGAGGATGATGATGCCCAAATCCTATCAAATCTTCTGACCGATTTCTAAAAAGGGCCTCCAAGTTAGCTAAATTGGGTTCAACGATCTTGCTGAAGGGATTTTCACTGATGTGTGCATTCCCCTTTTCCTTTTCCACATGATAATGGGTGAAGAAAAGAGTGCGGTCATGAACCGGAACCTCCAGGGTGCGAGGCAGTTTTTCCAGGAGCGGCACGAATAGGGGGTCCATCCTTTTCGCAATCCATTCATGGTGCTCTTTAACATGGACATGTCCCGTTGGATGTTCCTCCCCTTTAACAATGGCCAATACGGCTTCATCATGATTTCCACTGATCATCGTTAGGTCATCTCTCGAAAATAACAAATCCAAGACGTCATTGGTATCGGGTCCTATTGCGATCATATCCCCCAAACAATAGATTCGCTCCACTTCATTTCTTTCATCAATTTCCTTAAGAACGGCTTTCAATGCCGAAGCATTGCCATGTATATCTGTCATAATCGCAACTTTCACGGAGAAGACCAGCCCCCTTCTATATATGTGGTATATTATAACATCTTTAAAATCCAGGAAAAATTATTCGGGCTCATCTCCCCCTGTCTACCCACGCCCATTTTTAATGAATAAGCAAACACTTCGGCCTAGAATACATAGTATGGAGTATTCCCAGTAAAGATGTTTTGCTAGGTATGTAAATCATAAATGTTATGAGGAGGAAATTTAATGGGTGGTCATAATCATAATGGATGTAACGAAAGTTGTAACGATGGATGCGGTGGCGGTTTCGATAACGGCTTTGCCTTATTAATCGTACTGTTTATCCTACTAGTCATCATTGGTTGTAGCTGGGGCTTCGGCGGCGGCTATGGTGGCGGCTACGGTGGCGGCTACGGTGGCGGCTACGGCGGATGCTGCTAACAGGTTAAATAAAAACAAGGCGCCTGAAACGGCGCCTTCTTTGTTATTGATTCGTTTTTTTCTTTGCTTTGAAGAACAGCCAAATGACGATCAGGACGATTGGGATGAGCAAGAAGTTCGCGTATTGCGCGAAAATCGCTCCAGCTTGCTCCCATTGCGGCCCTAACTTATATCCTAGATATACATAAATCGTGGTCACGGGAAGCATCGCCAAGTATGTATAAAGCATGAATTTCCAGATATTCATTTTCAAAATACCACAAGGTAATGAAATGGCCGTACGGATTCCGGGAACAAATCTTCCGAAAAAGGCAATTCCCGCTCCATACTTATCGAAGAAGTACTCAGCCTTGTTCAGCTGTTCCTCTTTCACCAAGAAGTACTTCCCAAACTTCATTACTAGCGGCCTTCCCCCATACTTTCCTAGGGCGTAAAGTGTCAATGGACCCGTTACCCCACCAATTGAACCAGCCAGTATCGTCAAGACTAAATTCCATTCACCTTGATATACCCAATAGCCGGCAAGCGGCAGAACGACTTCAGCTGGGATGAATTCAAATGTTAACGCAAGCAACACCCCGAAATAAGATAAAGATTTAAACGCTTCAATCATATCCATGATCAAAGATTCCATAGAGGTTTCCCCCTTTCTGACAATTACATATAAAAAAGGATGCCCCCGCTGTTCACGGGCACCCTTTGTTTGCTAAAAGGACAGTTACCGATATCTATCGTGTGGATTTTATACCTATTACACATTTTTTCATACCGTAATCCTATAACAACGGTTCATAAAGAGTCAACGTTTTATTACCGGGATATTTTTCTAGTACCGTTGGAGGATAGTCTCTTCCCTGCATTCATCGCTACTTATACCTATACTAGTCTACACTATATAGATTTTTCATTTCACCCTTTCCGCAAAAACAACGAAAGAAGGCGATCCAAATATAGGAGAATCACCTTCTTTCCACTTCATATAATATTGTAATATTAGATGTGCAATTCGGTTTCCCTACTATTTTAGCCACGTTCCCCGCTCCTGTTTCCTGATTTCGCCCTTATCATAAACTAGCTTCCCCTTGTTGAAGGTGGCGGTTATTTGACAGGGGAAGGTGTGGTCCATATAGACACTTTGCTTATGCTTGGCATAAAAATTGTCCCTTCTGACTGTATAGTTTTCACTCAGGGAAATAACAGCAAGATCCGCATCCATTCCTTCTTTAATTTGTCCCTTCCTTGAAGAAAGTCCAAATCGTTCAGCAGGTGCTGCGGCTATCCAATCAGCCACTTTCGGAAAAGGAATATGGTATGTAATGGCCAGTTCAACCATCGATAGCAGGGAAAACTGCCCGCCACTTATTCCACCCCATGCCTCAAATAAGTTATGCACCGCTGGATCCTTCATTTCATAAGGACTTGGGGAGTGATCTGATGAAATCATGTCAAACCTTCCTTCTATTAATAAAGCAATCAACTTTTCCTGTTCGTCCCTCTCACGGAGTGGAGGTGCACATTTTGCGACTGAACCTTTCTCGATGAGTGTATCTTGATTGAATAGTAGATAGTGAGGACAGGTCTCGACCGTTACATCCAGGCCACGTTGCTTGGCCTGTTCTATCTTTTCTACCGCCAATGCACTACTGATGTGGACAAAATGCAGTCGGCATCCTGTCAATTCTGCGTATGTAATGGCTCGTTCGACTGCCTCTGCTTCTGCTAATATGGGACGAGTCGCCGCATAGTCGTCAGCGCTGTATAATCCTTGCGCCTCTTTCCCTTGCTTCAACCAGCGAGTAATTGATTCACTTTCGGCATGTAGTGCCAAAACCTTGTCCAACTTGGCGATTTCCCTCATACCATGAAGAAGAGTTAAATCATCCGCCCGTTCAAACTCATCATTGCCCGTCGCAGAAAGAAAGGCTTTAAAGCCAATGACCCCTGATTTAGCTAGCCCTTCCAATTCATCTATATTTCCGGGTACCAAACCACCCCATAAACCGAAATCGACAACCGACTTCGCTTCACCGATTTTCGCCTTCTCAAGAAGCGCCAGTTGATCAATCGTGGAAGGGATCCCATTCAATGGCATGTCAAAATAGGTCGTGCATCCGCCTGCTGCCATCATCTGCGAACCGGTTTCAAACCCTTCCCAATGGGCACGTCCCGGCTCACTGAAATGGACATGAACATCAATCATTCCAGGAAAAACATAGTGTTCCGATGCTTCATATTCTTCCAGCCCTTTATCATCGATCAGATTGCCAATCTTGGCAATCAT
Source organism: Peribacillus sp. NPDC046944 (assembly GCF_050272735.1). Taxonomy (NCBI): domain Bacteria; kingdom Bacillati; phylum Bacillota; class Bacilli; order Caryophanales; family Bacillaceae; genus Peribacillus; species Peribacillus sp. NPDC046944. The sequence continues at coordinate 53,897 of NZ_JBNNML010000013.1, read as the reverse complement.
GCCATCCTCGATGGCAACATCGGCTTTTTTCACTTCTTCAGGTAATACCACGTAGCCATTACGGATAATGAGTTCGTATGTGGACATCATGTTCACTCCTTCAAATCGTTTGGCAAAAGATACAGGAAGTCACCTCCCCGTTATGATTTCACCCCGATCGGTTTTCCCGATTCCCCTACGTATATGTCGAGTGCAGCCTGCAAAGCTTCTCCCCGATTTACTTCGAACCCTTGGCGTAAAAGGACCGCTTCCAAAGAAGCCAGCACAAAGAGAATATTCTCTTTCCGACAACTGAATCCCATCGTTCCAATTCTCCAAATCTTACCGTGAAGGGGACCGAACGAGGATGCGATTTCGATACTAAATTCATTCAATAGCATCGACCGGACTTGCTCTCCATCCACCCCTTCTGGAATTTCAACACAAGTTACGCATGGTAATTTATTTTTCCCATCCCCAAATAACGTAAGTCCCATCGCCTCGATGCCAGCAACAAGTGCAGCCTCATGATGCCTATGGCGGGCAAATCGCTGTTCCAATCCTTCTTCGAGCACAAGGCGTAGTCCTTCACGTAATGCATAAATCATCGAAGTTGCTTCTGTATGGTGGTTCAAACGACGTGGCCCCCAATAATCCTGCAGCATGCCCAAATCGAAATAATTGGAGGGAATGGGACGATGGCTAGAAATACGTTGACGATCTTCTTCTGTTTCAATCCCCCGTTCCACCTTTTTACGGGACTGAATGATTTTTTCGATTCTTTCATTATATGTGATCGGCGCCATACCCGAAGGAACGGACAAGCATTTTTGCGTACCTCCTATCAACCCATCAATATACCATTCATCCACCTTTACCTCCGTTCCTCCAATCGACGCAACCGCATCGACGACAAGCAAAACATCTTGCTCCCGACAGGCCTTACCGATTTCCGCTAACGGCTGCATGCATCCTGTAGACGTTTCCCCGTGAACTATTGCCGTTATTTTCGGGGATACTTTCTTGATTTCCGCAATGACATCCGCTGGATCAAAAACCTCCCCCCATGGACATTCAATCGTATGCACTTCCGCTCCATATCGCTCACAAATTTCAACCAGCAAATGACCGAACCGCCCAAAAATGGGAACCAAGACCTTATCGCCAGGCTCAATAATGCTGCATAGTATCGCTTCATTTCCAGATCGGGATGTCCCGTCGATTGGAAAAGCCCAGTGATTGCTCGTCTGGAATACGAGACGAAGCATTTCCATTACTTCATTCATAATATTCGTAAATGCAGGATCAAACTGCCCTAATATCGGAGTGCTCATCGCCCGTAAAACCCGGGGGTCCACCTCCACGGGCCCTGGAGTCATGATGGTCCTGACCGGTGTGCATAATTCTTTATATGCCATTTAATCTTCCCCCTTTAATAGGCTAATTTATATAATAGGTCGCTTAACACATCGATTCCCTTTTCTAAGTCCTGAATGTTCGTAAATTCTCTCGGCGAATGGCTGATTCCATCCCGACTTGGAACGAAGAGCAAGCATGTCGGACAAATCGAACCAAACACCTGTGCATCATGCCCCGCACCGCTAATGATATCTTGATAAGGAATCTTATGATTTTCGGTAATTTCCCGAACCAAGGAATTCATCTCTGTACTTAATTCAACCGGCACGACATCCATCCACTGTGCAACTTCCAACTGTATCTCGTTACCATCAGCATGAGATTGGAAGGTGGAGAAAATCTCCCGACAAAACGAATCAAGGACATCTTCTTGATGATGCCTGATATCTAAACTAAATGCCACTTCACCAGCCACGACGTTCGGAACGTTTGGAAACACATCCACTTTACCGACCGTCGCCACTAAATGAGGGTCCATTTCCTTGGCCTTACTCGTTAAAAAAGAAATGTATTCCGAAGCTGCACTGACTGCATCCCTTCGATCATGCATCGGAGTGGTGCCTGCATGATTACTTTCACCAAGAACCCTAATCGTATAGCGACGCTGCCCAACAATATGACTGACGACCCCGATCGTCTTTTGATTTTTTTCCAAGATACTTCCCTGTTCAATATGAATCTCGACGAATCCCTCAATATCATCACGGACTGGCGTTATATATGTATCAGGGTCAAAACCTGCTTCCTTCATGGCTTTCAAAAATGGATACCCCTCTGAATCCATCAGCCCTTTCACTTGGTCCAGACCATACACCCCTTGGATATTCCTCGATCCCCAGAATGTCAAGGGGAAACGGCTCCCTTCTTCTTCACAAAAGGAAACGACTTCGATCGTTTTCCGGGGAGGCCCATAGGTTTGATGCAACCTTTGTACCGCTAGAAAACTAGCGATGACCCCAAATGCACCATCATACTTCCCTCCTTCGACAACCGTATCAATATGCGACCCCGTCAGGATTGTTTTACTTCCGGGATTCGTCCCTTCCAATCTTCCAAACAAGTTACCTACGCTATCAAAATGCGTCTGTAAACCCACTTTTTCCATTTCCATTTTCAATGCTCGCTGGGCCTGCACCCATGCCTTGGAATATAATAACCGAGTTACTCCCTGCTTCTTCGTTAACCCGAAAGAAGCCAACCATTCAATCATAGAAGCAACATTATCTTTTTCATAAAGAGATTCCTTGATTTGCATGGCCATAGCATAAACCTCCTCTTATTCTGTCCTATTATATGTTATGAATCTTCACAAAATTATGTTATATAGATTATTTTACTTGCTTACATGATGAACTTCATTGACAATTCTGTTAGAAATCAAAGATATTTTTGTACACAATCACTAAACGTCAAACTTATTTGAGGCATTCATAATGAGTGTGATGTAGAAAAAAAAGCGAGAGCGTCCACAAAAAGGACACCCTCACACATCAACTTGTATAATTTGAGCCTAACCCCAATTCCCTCAATAGCTCACGGTAAGCAATCGAAGTCTTATCCGCCGCGATATGGGCTTCTGCCTGAAGATCGAGCGGCAACTCCTCCGGCTTTTGATTTTCGACCATTTCCTTATCTTCATTAAATATCTGTAAATTGAATTCGTATGTGTCTTCAAGAGGTGCATCTAAATCAAAATTTCGCGCCATCGGGGAAAACATTCTTGTTTTCCTAGCCGAGACCGGACTAGCGCAATTCAGGATAAATAATTTCCCACCTTCCGGAAAATGGACCGTCAACCTCGCCGCTAATGGAGGATAAATGTCAAACACGCGTAGCCACTCAAAATTCGGCGGTTCCAAATGTTTCAGGTCTTTTCCGTAATTGCTGACCGAACTTCTATACTCGACATGTAAGCCGTATTCCGTTTTATCCACTTTATAACTTGGCACAACGGGGTTATCACGATCAGCGAAGCTTTCTGAGTGAACCCAGGCAAAATGAGATACATCCAAAAACCCTTCCATCTGTCTTCCTGCAGAACCAGCAATGTCGATGAACGGAGGCAGAATATTCAGGTATGCCTGATCGTCCCATGCCGGCAATGGCGGGATATCCTCTATATCACTTGCTATCGAAGTCCAGACCAATCCATAACGTTCTACCGTCGGATAGATGGTAATGCAAAGACGAGGAGATATTTTCGCATTAGGGTGTGCGGGAATTCCCGTGCAGTTCCCCTCTGGCCCGTATCTAAATCCATGATAAGGACAAACGATATTGTCTTCTTCCACCCACCCCATGCTTAGCGGAACCCCCCGGTGCAGACAAAGATCCCTAGCCACAATGATTTTTCCGCTCGCACGGTAAAGCACAAGATGGACATCCAGCAATTTAATGCCGAGGGGCTTTTCCGTCACTTCCTCGACCGCCGCCACCGGAAACCAATACTGCGTCAATACATCCCAATCCTCTTTACTGAACGTGCATTCTTTTGGATAGGGTGTCACTCTTTTTTTCTTCTTCGTAGCAACATTGGTTTCCTTCATTCCTTCATCTCCCCTTTTTCATTCATAGCTTTTTATAAATAGTACCAATATTCAGACATTATGTCACCACCAATGTTATAAAACCTTACATTAAAATATAATTTTGGCTATCTCAACAAAATAAAATGGAAAATTTGTAAGGATTGTCAAAGGAATTGTATGATATGATAGAAAAAAACTCACATCATGAAGGCGATAAGGAAATAGTCCACAGCACGTTCTATAGGAAAAGACTATTACACTCGCGCACCCCTAGATAATCAAAATCTTAATGAATGAGGTGTGTTTAGATGAAGGTAGCCGAACTTTTACATTTGCCGTTTTTACCCGGCATGCACGTTATCGCTGGAGAATTAGGTTTGGATGGGGAAGTACAAACGGTCAACATGATGGATGCCCCGGATATCATCCATTTTCTAAAACCGAATGAATTTCTCGTAACGACCGCGTACCACCTGAAGGACCAGCCACTCTTATTCAAGACTCTCATCGAAGGCATGGCCAAACAAGGTTGTGCCGCACTCGGCATCAAGACTCGACGGTACTTGAAGGAAGTACCTGAGGAGATACTTCAACTTGCCAACGAACTCTCTCTTCCTATAATCGATCTTCCCGCAGACTTGTCTCTCGGTGAAATCACCAATCTCATACTCCGGCAAATTCTAGATCAACGCGCCAATGAATTAACGCACGCGATGGAGACACATAAACAATTCACCAATCTCATTATGCGTGGAAAAGGAATTCAGAAATTACTTGATCATTTATCCAATATGATTGAATTTCCCATCACATTGGTTGATCAATACCTTAAACCGATGATTCATCCATATCGCATCTCTTCAGTTTTTTCAATAATCAAAAAAATGATCAGTGAAGGAAACAATTTTCAACTAACCAAGTCTCCTTTTTTCTCATTTTCAGTCCTATCCAATCAGCAAACCTATACTGTTTTCCCCATCTATCTGGATGGAAAAATATTTGGATATTTGACCATTTCAGGAGAAATCAAGTCTAGCGACAATTTGATTACCTTAACAATCGAACAGGCCACAAACGTCATCTCCTTCGCATTAATGAAAGAGCACGCACTCAAACAGCATGATCGAAATATACGAAATGAATTCTTCCTCCATGTCCTTGATGGCAGCTTCTCCTCACAGGAGGAAATCATAAACCGGGCAAAAGAGTTCTCTTTACATAACGAACAAACATATATATGCGTCGTTGGGAAAATGGACGAAACCCATGAAAGTAAAAACTATACACAGCAACAGGAAAAAGCCGATTCGGTTTATGCATTTTTAGAAGAGGAACTTCTCGACTCAACCCTCCCTATCCACCTCTTTACAAAAGGAAAGAAGTGCATTCTTTTATATGAGGTAAACGAAGATTCAAACCATTCCCTTCAATATGTAGAATCCTCCTTACATGCCTTGCAAAGAACAGTGAATAAACAATTTGACTGTACCATGTCGTTCGGAGTCAGCCATATGGCCCCGAAATTTCTTCAGATCAAACACGCCTTCAAGGAAGCGAATGACTCCCTCAAGGAAGGCGGTCTATCAAAAAGGGCTGGATATATCCAGACATTCCGGACAAAAGACATCATGGAATTGCTACGAATCATCCCTGAGGAAGACCTAAAGAACTTTAACCACTTCGCCCTACAAGGATTTTCGAAAATAAAGAACGAAGAGCAAGAACCATTATTGCAGACACTATCCGTCTACCTGGAGACCCATTGCCAAATTTCCGAAACAGCCAAGAGATTATTTGTTCATCGGAACACCGTTGTATACAGACTCGAGAAATGCGAGGAACTACTTGGGAAGAGCCTGAAAGACCCTGAAACCACACTGCAAATACGACTTGCCCTAAGGATCAACACCCTGCTAACCACTTAGATTTCGACTTTCCAATTATATCCTTCCATTACAAACACGTTAGGATCGTTAACCATAAGCAAGACTTATCAACTTAAATAACAACTTTATAATTTCCTTATTATTACAATAGGTGTAAGATTTGAATCAAGAACATACTATCCATTTGGATCCAGAGGGGATTGATTTACATGCCATTTACTTTTAAGTCCATTGACCATATTCAGCTCGCCGCCCCTAAAGGCAGTGAGGACAAGGCAAGAACATTTTTCAAGGACCTGCTAGGCTTTGATGAAGTCGAGAAACCTGAAGCCCTAAAGAAACGCGGTGGCGTTTGGTTTGAATTCGCCAATCACCAAATACATATCGGAATCGAAGAACCATTTTATCCGGCAAAAAAAGCTCATCCCGCTTTTGAAGTAGAGAATATAGAAGCTTTAAAACAGCATTTAGTAACAAATGGAATCGATGTCATGGAGGACGATAGAATCCCAGGTGTTAAAAGATTCTTCATTTCCGACCCTTTCGGTAACCGCATGGAATTGCTTGAACGGTTCAAAAGCTAAATACCGTCCAAGACCAGACAGAACTTACAAAGAATAAGAATGATTGGGAGTATTCAGGAGCCTGTTAAGGGCTCTCTTTTTTATGGAAGCACAGAATATATCGTTGTATCCACCATCCACATATGCGGTATCCAAGTAGGATTGGAATCGGGATAAACTTCAAGATAATTAAAAATTAGAATTTATAATTATCTTGACTTATAAAACATTATTTTGATATATTTAAAAACAGACCGGTTGGTTTAGAGGAGGTTTACTGCGATTGGATACAAAATCACTAATCATTGACATCGCTACAAACCTTTTTCAGAAAAAAGGATATTTAGGCGTAGGATTAAATGAAATCTTAAAGAAATGTAACATTTCAAAAGGCTCACTTTATCACCATTTCCCCAACGGAAAAGAAGAATTACTCATCGCTTGTCTTCAATCTTTGAATACTATTATCACTTCGGATATGAAAGAAATTTTCCAAAAACATCCAACTACACAAATGGCTACTCAATCGATGATTGAAAAACTGGCCGTTCAGTATGATCGTGATGGGATGATTACTGGTTATACATTCAGTAGTATCGTAAGCGAAATGGGATCGCTAAGCGAACCAGTGAGAACCACATGTGCTCTCACTTTCACAAAGATTCAAGATATTTATTCAATCAAATTAATAGAAGATGGCTTTTCCAAAGAAGCAGCTCAGGCACTGGCATTAATGCTGACCGCTACCATCGAAGGTGGGATCATGCTTTGTTTAACAAAAAACTCGAGCGAACCATTAAGAACGATTTCAAAGGGATTGCCCAATTTATTAAAGGCGTATTAATGTAATATAATTACGTCCATACAAAGCCCCTCGACTTGCTTGTTGAGGGATTTTCATTACGCCTTAGAAATCAGTTAGTGTAAATACCTTTTACGTGTATTGATCACGTAGCCACAACGTCTAAATATGTATTTTCGGAAGGAAGAAAACATTGAAAAACGAAACTAGATTACCAAGAAACGGCAAAGAGGGCGCATTATACGGAGGTATCATCTGTTTTCTTACCTCTTTATTCATGTCGTCATTCAGTATCATTACAGTAACTGGTGAATTTAACGGGGAAATTGCAATAGATATTATCAAAATTTGGCCAATCATGTTTATTATCGCCATGGTCATTGAGCCAGTCCTTGTAGGACGCATTGCAGAAAACATGGTAAAAAAGTTCACTCAACCAACAGATAGCTTTAACGCAAAGATTTTATTCCGTATCGTATTCACTGTATTCGGCATGTCCATGTGCATGACTTTCATTGGCGGAATCATCGGTAACGGTTTTAATTCGGATACCTTTAGCAACTTTATTTCATATTGGCCAAGAAACTTCTTCATCGTTCTTATTGCTGAGAGTTTAGTCATTCAACCCCTTGCAAGAATGGCCATGGTAAAAATACATGCTAATCAAGATAAAAAAGATCCTGCCGTTGCCATTATAAAATAATGCCCAGGATGACGAACTGAATATCAAAATAAAAGGGGTTCGAAATGAAGATTTCGAACCCCTTTTGACTATCATAACGCCTAAAGTTAATCTAGATATCTTCTTGCCCCAGCATATTCTTCACCGTAACCCGATGTATCGATTTCATCTATCCTTACATGTGTAGAGGTGTTTGGCGAATGAATCATCTTCCCTTTTCCTATATACATCCCTACATGGTGGACCTTCCCTTTTCCTTTATCATAGGCAAAAAAGAGTAAATCGCCTGGTTCAAGGTTTTCCCGTTTCACCATTTCCCCTTGTTGCGCCTGAACGGAAGAGTCCCTTGGAATCGTTATTCCATTAGCGTGGTACATCGTATAGGTAAACCCGGAACAGTCAAATCCAAAACCGGACATTCCGGCCCATAGATAAGGAAGACCTAAAAATCCTTTGCCCGATTGCACGATGTCCGTACCCGTCGGTTTTGGAATTTGATTTTCATTTTGATAGATCTCTACGTCTTTCTTATCTATCCATTTGGCTCCATCACTTGGTGTCATAACTTTTACCTTATCTTTTTTCACCTGTAAAAGTGGAAGGCGTGTATCAAAGCTGACTTCCATGAATTTCGACCGCTGTTTCGAATCCGAATAAAGCCAAGTCTTGGGAGCATCCACAAGGACTAACCCTTTAGAGAGTTGTTTTTCAAAGGCCTTTTCTGTCTTCAATTGCCCTTTTGGCATCCATCCTGGATAACCCGCTTCATTTCGGGGTGTCAACTGATTGGCTACTGCTACTTTCACCCAATTTCCTCGTTCTTCGAGTATGGTCACTTTTGACCCATATAACGCCTGTGTTTCCAGGTTACCCACAAGCCACAGCTTGTCCTCATACTTCATGGACTTGATCCAGGCATTCAAATCAACGGGGTTCGACGCAGAAGGAGCATCCAATTGTCTTAATAGGTCCGGCTCCGTCCACAGAGTGGCAACCGCTACATCTACATAGGCACTTCTCACTTTTTCTTTTGCGCTTGCTTCACTTGAACTGAATAGTAAAATACTAAGTGCAAAGAAAGATAGCACTAAAACCAATACCTTTTTTCTTTCCATCTACATAATCACCCTTCCAAAAATTTTTATTGAGTAAAAGAGGATTTCCTCTTGACCCCTAGTCCAGGTTTATCGGTAATGAAGAGGTGGTCTTTCTTAAATTGAAGTCCTTCAAATGGTTCATCCTTAATCCATAATGGTGCATCCAGATCAATCTTCGTGATGTTTGGATGCGCGGTTGCCAAATGAGCTGCGGCCGCTACACTTATGGTTGATTCCATCATACTTCCGATCATGCATTCAACCCCGGCTACTTCTGCCATATCCGCGATCTGAAGTGCACGCCGAATTCCTCCGGTTTTCATTAATTTAATATTCAGTAAATCAACAGCCCGTTCACTTAAAAGTCTCAAGGCATCACGAGGGGAAAACAGGCTTTCGTCGGCCATGATCGGCACGTTCACCGACCTCTTTATTTCTTTCAAACCATCGATGTCATGTGCTTGCACAGGCTGTTCCACCAAATCAACGTTCAGCTTCCTCTCCTCGATTTCACGAATGATGGAGATTGCTTGTTTTGTTGTCCATCCTTGATTCGCGTCGACCCGGATGATGACTTGATCCCCCACAGCTTCTCGAATGCGGGAGACCCGTTCCACATCACTCTTCCAATCCTTCCCCAGCTTGATTTTCATCGTTGAAAATCCACCTTCTATTAGAGACAAGGCCGCCTTTGCCATTTCATCAGGTGTATCAATACTGATTGTCATATCGTTTTTCAGCTCATTCGATTTCCCACCCAGATATTGATATAAAGGGAGCTGCCACCTTTTGCTGACTGCATCATACAAAGCGATTTCAACAGCAGCTTTTGCACTTGTATTGCCTACACAGGATTGTTGGATTACCTGAGACAATACATGAATACTCTCAATGTCACGGCCAATGAGATGTGGCGCGATCACTTCTTCAATGACCGTCATGATTCCATTAGTGGAATCTCCTGTGATGGCAACCGTCGGGGCTGCTGCACCCAATCCTTCCGTACCATCCTCCAACTTCACGGAAACCATGATGTTCTCAATTTCCATTGCAGTGCGCAAGGCAGTCTTGAATGGTTTGATGAGTGGTAGAGTTTCCACTGATACTTGTAAACTTTCAATCTTCATCGTAACATTCCTTCCTTAAAAGCTTGATAGTATATATGACGTAAATATTCCAAAATAGGTACCCAGAAGACTACCCAAAACAGCCATCAGGATTCCGACAGGTATTAGAGCCCGGTTAAATGCGCCCGCCAATATCGGAGCTGAAGCAACCCCTCCTATATTAGCCAATGAGGCAACTCCCATTGTAAATAGATCCAACTTGAAGACTTTTGCCAAAATGACCATGATCAATCCATGGAAGAATAGAATCATGAAACCGGATAGAATATACACAGGTGCTTGAAACAGCTGTGAAAAATCGGCATGGGAGGCAATTAAACCAATGACTATATACAGCATGACTTTGGAAATTTCCATGGAGCCCGCGATGCGCCCAACCTTCGTGACGGCCAGAAGCAACCCTACAGTCGACGCGATGATGATGGTCCACGTCGTCCCATTCACTGCAGCACCCAACACTGGCAGATTTTCCCCGATTTTCGTTGCCCCTGCTGATACGATTAAAGCGAGCGCCAAGAAACCGATCAATTCCACGAAGCCAAATTCCGTCTTTGTCGTTTCTCCCGCTTCAAGCTCGGAGGTCATTTGTTCAATGAAAGAAGTATCCGCTTTGGTCCAAAAATTGAATTTCCCGGCTAGAGGTACCAACCAGAACAAAAACATAACCCAAATGGAGTAATTGACTGTATCCATGATTAACGCATAACCAAAGATATTTTCAGGTACATCCAATATCCCTTGCAGGATCACCATGTTGGCCGATCCCCCAGTCCAACTTGCACTCAAAGCCGAAAATGCCTTCCAAGTTCCTTCCGCATAAAAACCATTCATCAAGACGTAAGTTAGAGTGAACCCTCCTATGATACTGATAGATGCCGCAAAAAAGTTAAAAGCATCTTCGGTCCAAGTCTCATTATTTTACGCATATCACATTGCAACAACATGAGCATCAGCATGGCTGGAAGCAGGAGACCCCTGACAGTACCATATGCATTTTCGACTGATTCACTGTCTGAAAAGAGCCCAAATGTCTTCATCAAGGCCGCTCCAATATAAATGAGGACAATGCCAGGTACATACTTGAAGAACTTTCCTCCTACTTTCTTCTCCACTACGGCAATCGCAGCAGTAAATGCCAATAAAAAACAGACAAACATCACACCATCTTGAATCATTTCCCATACCTCCTTATAGTCAAGGGATTCCGTTCTACTAAACTACGATTTAGTCAACATGTCCCTAATAAAAAAATCCAGCTGCCAAAGAGCGCACGAATACACTCTTTAACAGCTGGATTTCAATTGCGTCTAACAAAAGAAGCAGCTATATCTTATTAAGTTGAAGATATTTAATACTTGCATTCCTTATGGCAACGGTCAGAGCTTTCTGAGAAGAACCAAAATACCGTTTCTCAATTTCCTTCTCCAACACATCAGGTTGAAGAATGGAATGTCCATTCAACATGGAGCGAATGAACTTGGATGTAAGCGATATTGTAGTCGAACATTCCACATCCACGATCTCATGTGTATCACTATCAATGACCAATCCAATAAAAAAGCAGTTAAACTGCTGAGTAATCGGATTATTGGACGCCGCCTTTGACTCGCCCACTATGTACACTGTATTTTCCTGAAACATCCTTAGTGGCCTCCTGTCATTACAGACATCCAACAGGTATATATGGAGATATCTAAATTCCAACCAAATGATTACATATATACTAATATGTTCATTATGAATCTGTCAATATATTTCGCATATTACGACAAATCCCCACTTTTCAAGTAAGCCAGCAGGAAAATACTCTATCATCCTTTGGACTACCTTGTTCTCTCTTTATATAGTTTGTCCATAATCCCCTCTGAAAATTAGTTACAATACCCAATGACAATTATCAGAATATTTATTATGATGATATTAATCATAACAAGTATGCGTTATATTATATGACATTTTTTTCAAGAAGGGAGTTTTACTTATATGAATGAAAAAGTTGGCAAGTCCAAGGTTTTCTCCTTAGGCCTACAGCATGTCCTCGCCATGTATGCAGGGGCAATCCTGGTGCCCATCATCGTCGGAGGCGCCTTAGGCTTCACTCCTCAACAGCTTGCTTACCTCATTGCCATTGACTTATTAACCTGTGGAATCGCGACGTTACTCCAAGCATGGAAAAACAAATTCTTCGGCATTGGGCTCCCGATTGTTTTAGGGACTTCCTTCGTAGCGGTCACTCCCATGATTTCCATAGGAAGTAACTATGGCATTTCCGCCATATATGGATCGATCATCGCAGCAGGTCTGTTCATCATTTTTTTCTCCAATATCTTTGGCAAGCTACTAAAGTTATTTCCTCCTGTCGTGACTGGGACAGTCGTCATCATCATTGGATTATCCTTAGTTCCCACCGGCATTAAAAACATGGCTGGCGGTGCAGGAAGCAAAGACTTTGGTTCAGCTGAAAACCTCATGCTCTCATTCGGTGTCCTTTCCATCATTTTACTGATGAATCGGTATTTCACTGGATTCATCCGTGCCATTTCCGTATTGGTCGGCATCATCGCAGGAACGGTCGTTTCCGCATTTACAGGAAAAATGGATTTTTCCACCGTCATGGAAGCCTCGTGGTTTCATGTCCCAGCTCCATTCTACTTCGGCGTACCCACCTTTGAAATCGCGCCTATCCTGACGATGATGCTAGTCGGAACGGTCATCCTAATCGAATCGACCGGTGCCTTCCTTGCCCTTGGAAAAATAACCGGGCGTGCCTTGAAGGAACGGGATATTGTACGGGGCTATCGTGCAGAAGGGCTTGCCTTCACTTTAGGAGGAATCTTCAACGCCTTTCCCTATAGCACATTCGCACAAAATGTCGGACTGGTTCAATTGTCCGGCGTGAAAAAACGATCCATCACCATCGCGGCAGGTTTCATTTTAATCGGGCTTGGACTGGTTCCAAAAATTGCAGCACTCGCTACATTGATTCCTACAGCCGTTCTTGGTGGAGCTACCGTCGTCATGTTCGGGATGGTTGTATCCTCAGGAATCAAGATGTTAGGCGATGTAGACTTTTCCGATAACTCGAATTTATTGGTCATCGCATGTTCGGTATCATTGGGTCTCGGCGCAACGGTCGTTCCCGAATTGTTCTCGAGCCTGCCGGAAGCGATTCGTATTGTTGTCGGCGATGGAATCATTACCGGTAGCCTGACAGCCATCATCCTGAACTTAATTTTAACTCCCCGGAATAAAAAATCAGATCCTAGAGTGGTGCCTAAAACGGACCAGCTCTTAGCCAAAAGCGTATAAAAGGAGCCTAGAACATGATCACATTGGAGATGTTACAGAAAAAAAGCGATAAGGAATTCACGGAGATTCTCGGGGATATTTTCGAGCACTCACCTTGGATTCCAGAGCAAGCCTCAGCGTCCAGGCCGTTTTCTTCCTTATTAAGCCTTCATCAATGCATGGTCGATATCGTGAACCACGCACCTAAGGAAATGCAAATGGATTTAATAAGGAAGCACCCAAACCTGGGTGAAAAAGTCGAAATGACAGCTGACTCGACCAAGGAACAACGAGGAGCGGGATTAAAGGACCTTACCGTTTTGGAATACGAAAATTTCCTTTCATTAAATAGGCGTTATCAAAAAAAGTTCGGCTTCCCCTTCATCCTCGCAGTACGCGGCAAGGATAAGCATGACATATATGAAGCAATGGAATTAAGGATTCATCATACAGAAGAAACCGAGTTTGAAATAGCCTTAGCAGAGATTTATCAAATAGCGTTCTTTCGTTTACAAGAAAAAATCAAAAGCTAAATAGTCTCGGCCTTGGCCGAAGAATGCAAGGGATAAGGAGACATATATGTCTGGTTTAACAACGCATATCTTGGACTTAACGCACGGGAAACCCGCTGCAAACGTCACGATTGAATTATATTACTCCGAATCATCATCCTCTACCTGGCAGCTACTCCAAACAGCTGTCACGAACGCGGATGGGCGGCTCGATGCCCCTCTCCTCACCGGGGAAGAGGCAAAAACCGGACAGTACGAAATCGTCTTTCATATCGGCGATTACTTCCGCGGTCAATCAATTGAGCTACCTGACCCTCCCTTTTTGGACCAAGTTCCTATCCGCTTCGGTCTAGCGTCCCCCGCTTCCCACTATCATGTGCCTTTACTCGTCTCCCCATGGGGCTATCAGGTATACCGGGGAAGTTAATGAATTTAGGAATACTACAAACAAACCCCCGGCAAAGAGGCATATACATTGTCCCTTTGCCGGGGGTTTCCTGCTTATTGATTCATTAGTCTTTTTAAGCCCATACACCATCACACTATTTTTTTCTTGGGTGTTAGTTTTTCGGTTGATTCCACTTCTCTTAACCCTTGATAGATGCAAAAACCTGAGTAAGCTAAGAGCAATAAACCCGGACCAATCAGTAAAAGGGCAGCACCTTCTTTTGATTGGGTGAAATCGATGAAATATCCTACATAAGGGATGGTGAATCCAGAGTATAGAGCTACAATATTATCGGATAGAACCGGGTCAGCATCTGCAGTTTTATTATTATCACCTTTCGTATCATAAAGAACATGCTCTCCGCTACTGTTCACCTTGGTGATCCTATGCGTTATGAGTATTTCCTCACTTGTTTGGAAGGTGATGATATCCCCTTTTTTAAGGGCTAGTTTCTCGTCTGAACTTAGTGGCTTGACAGCTATAACTGACCCGGTTTGAAAGGTAGGTTCCATCGACCCGGACAAAACAGTTTTAAGCTGATACCCCATAACCTGGGGTTCCCCCCCAGATGCTTTTGAAGATATGACAAGAAATACCATTACCATTAAGTTTAAAAATAGTACCACTGTAATCAAATTACTTATTACTTTCAGCGTTCTTTTCAAACTCTTCGCCTCCTGACTTATTATCTACCTTACCATCTGTGTTCTCATCCTCTGTAATAGGGTCCTTTTTAATCGGTAACTCACTTTCTTCTTTTTCTTTATCGATAGCCTCGTTTTCTTTAGGCTTATTTTCAATTTCGTCTTTAGTGGAATCCTCTACTTTTTCATCAGAGTCCTTTGCTTCTTCATTCTCCTCAGTTTCGGGCTCAGCACTCTCATTCTCCTGATTTTCATTTGGATCTGGCTCATCGTCGATCGGTTCCTTCACTTCTTCACATTCTTCATGATTTTCATTCTCTTTTGCGTTAGAGCAATCCATGTCCTCGGCTATCTCCCAAGTCCCAATTTGAATCTCTTGGTTTACTAGTTCCATGTCGGTGTAATAGGCATTCGTTTGCCCCGTAACAGCCACCACTGTTCCTAAAAATAAATACCATATAGCCACCAGCTTGGTTAATGTCCATAATAGTTTTTTTCTCTTCCAAATTCCCTTTTTATTTAGTATTGGAAACCCCTTCTTCCTAGGCTTCATTCTTTATAGTGCTTGCTGCCTTTCAGATTTACGATTCCTAGACTAATGCTCTGGAACTCCTATGTATAGAATGTACTTCAAGTATTCGATATAAAAGAAGTGCCCAAAAGAACACTTTTGGGACACCTCCACTTTTTAAACTCTTAGTTCACACCAACAGCGATATATGCAGCTTTTACAGCTCTTACTTCTTTTGAGCTAGCTCCATATAAATCCGTTGCAGCCTGAATAGCTGCTTCTTTCATCATTGTAAAGTTTGAACTGGCTGTCAGGTATTTAGAAAGGGCGCGGTAATAAATTTGTTCTGTCGCTTCACGACCAACCCCACTCACGGTAACTCCATAATGAGTTCCACCCTCTGAGATCAGGTAAGCTGCCTTGTTATTGATACTACTGTTGATATGAACGCCACCACTATCTAAAGTACCTGTATACCTTTTACTCCAATGATCTGGAGAATAGCCGCTATCCGTTCTGACGTCAACGATTTCTGCCGGATTACTCATGGAACGCAATCCCTTTCTTCCATCCTTAACGATTGTTTCTCCAATTAGCCATTCTTCATCACTTCTGTCTACCATGGCAGCAAATATATCTGACATGGATTCGTTTAAGGCCCCGGATTCATTTCGATAGATTAGATTTGCCGTATGTTCAGTCACACCATGCGCCATCTCATGCGCAGCAACATCCAAACCTCCCGCGAAATTATGATAGGCGATGCCATCACCATCACCATATGACATCGTTCTTCCATTCCAGGATGCATTATTCCAATTATTATTCACATGGACCGAAGAAATTAACTGTTGACCCTTATCATCAACCGAATTACGCCCAAATGTGCCTTTGAAATAATCATAGGTCTTTTGTGCATTTGCATGTGCATCTACAGCAGCACCGTCTTTAAACATTTTAATAAGACTTGTGACTAGTCGATTGCCATTCTTTGCATCATTGGTGACTACACCTTTACCTCGCGTCACATCAGTGAGACCATACACCCCGTTAGCATATTGCGCTTCAAACATCTGCTTGTTATTAAATACGCCATTACCAAATGCCGTAACTTCATGGGAAGCATTATAGTTATCTACAATTTTTCCATTGGTAGAATCAATGAAATAATGCCAGTATCCAACCTCGGGTTCAATAGTAGAAGCTTTAACTAGAAAAGTATTATGGAATGCTCCATCGAATTCATAAATATACTGTTCAACGGCAATGTCACCATCATACTGATCTACCTTGCCAATTTTCTTTTCAAGATCCTGTTTTGCTACTTCAATCGCCTCTGTTTCAGAAATGGCAACCTCTGTCTTGATATTTTCATTCTCTAGATCAGGTACTACTTCACCGAAGAACGACGTAACATTATTATTCTCGTCAATCGCTATCGTCGAATCCGATCCGTATATAGGAACTCCTTTATACTGTTCAATCAGTCTAAAGTGATGGGTTCCGACCTCTTTATCAGCTTGTTCGTCTATTACTTTAAAGTTTTTTTTCATATCACCTTTTAGTTTAAACTTCTTACTATTTTCATTAAGGAAAGAATAGGCGATTTCCTTCTTACTTAAGCCACTTTTCCCTTTTGGGGACCAGGTTTCACCAATAAAAGAAGGAGTTTTATATTCATCATTATATTTAATAGTATCCTGAGCACCTACAAGTGATCCAGCTGTACCGAACGTCCCTAAAAAAACGGATAGAGCTAAAGTAGTAGAAACCATTTTCTTATTTACTTTCAATTATCTCATCTCCCTGATAAATAGTTTTTAAATTACTTCTCATAGGTATATGAGAAATTTTACTTAGCTTCACCAGCCGTTTGATTGGCGATAAATGTCCAGTCAAGTTTAAGTTGATCGCCTTGTAATACATTTTGATCTTCACCATTATCGATAAATTCAAACTGTACCCAAAGATCGTTTTCAGCACCCGGTTCAAGCCCACCATTTTTTGCAAAGAAAGGGTCTAGAACACTCTTTTTAACAAGGTCTGGATCCATATTTTTCAATTCTTGCAGTGTTGTCTCAAAAATAGGTTCATTCTCTTTGTCCCAATTCCATAAGAAGTTCACTCGGATATGCTTCCCGAAATCCTCAGAACCATTGTCACCCTTCGCATCGACAACCGAATACGCTGTTTTTAGATTGACGTTTTTAATTTTCAACGAACCATTATTCGCTAATTTAAATTCAGTTGTTTTCGAGTCACCAGGTTTCATATTCTCAAGATTGACGATTGTTTGTGGATTAATGGACAAATCCAATGTACCGGCTGCGAACGTATTATTGGTTACTTCTTGATCGCTGAAATAAGCATATGTACCCCCACCAATCAGTGATAGTCCTAATGCTGCTGATGCAATACCTAAACCTAACTTTTTCTTCATACCCACTTCAATTCCCCCCGCATTTCTATTTTTACTTCTAAAAATCTTTAGTAGCCTTCTTCATGTTGCAAGTTATATAATATGGAATATAAAGTAAATTATCTCCTCCCTTTTATTTTTTAACTCGTATGAGTACCCTTGAAGCAACCTTACAATACTAATCTAGGAGTACATTCACTCCATAATATTCCTTATTAAGATTTATTTGTTCTCAATAAAGAATGTATTTACATAATATTACCTAATTTTACATATTATTGTATATAGTCTTATATGTTTATAATCTTTTTAGGATTTCAAAAAATATTATCTTTTAAATTATCCACTTTACCCTTAGTCTTCGACACTTTCCCAAGGTTAATCCTTGTATAGAAGTAGGAAAATAGCGAGAAAGAGCTTCCGACTGCCATCTTAAAATGACGCTGGAATTGCTAGGTCCGTATATTTAATGATAGTCAGCAATGGTTAAAATGGTATTATTTTCCTATATTTAATATATCACTAGACTAAAGTAGTATTTTCTGTAGGAACTAACTAACATCTTATTCATTTAAAATATATATAGTGAGAGTGAATACTAAAAAGTTGATAACTTTAAAAAAGTAATAGTAAAAAACGTAGGGCCCCGGCTTAAAATCCTGGGCCCTACGTTTTTTATGAAATAAAATCAGGTTATATCGAGGTTACGTTCGTACTCTTTCAAGATCCGACGGCTGCACCGTCTCCCCGTGGGTCGACTCCACCTTTAAGGAATCCATGCTCATCGATCCGGATGGCCTGCGCATGTCCCATTGCCCCATCAAACTCATCCACGACTTCGACAAGATGCCCTTTTTCTTGGAGTTCCTTAATGGTATCTTTCTCGACACGACTTTCGATGCGTAACGCCTCACTAGATTCTCCCCAGGTCCTGCCCCAGACAAAACGAGGCTCATTGATGGCCGTTTGGGGATCCATCCCATAATCGATCATCCGGGTAATGATCGCGGTTTGCGTCTGCGGTTGACCTTCCCCACCTTGCGTTCCGTAAATAATGCTAGGTTTTCCATCCTTACAGGCCATTGCCGGCATCAGGGTATGGAAGGAACGCTTGTTAGGTTCCAAAGTATTGACATGGTTGGAATCTAGCGAGAAAAAGGACCCCCGGTTTTGAAGAATCACTCCTGTATCCCCGGCAACGACACCCGATCCGAACTCGAAGTACAGGCTCTGAATGAATGATACGGAATTCCCATCCTTATCTACAACGGCGGCATAAGCGGTGTCACTGCCCATCGGCGGGCTAGCCACCTTTTCTGCCTTCGTTCGTTGAATGGCTGCCCCGATCTTGGCAGCATATCGCTTATCAAGGAGCTTACCCAGGGGAATCTCAAAGAATTCAGGATCCGTTAATACCTCGTTTCTATCACGAAACCCTGCTTTTAACGCCTCCGCCAATAGATGATAATAATCGGCAGATCCATGCTCCATGTTTTCCAAGTCAAAGTTCTCTAGAATATTCAACGCCAGCAAACCGACGAACCCTTGAGAGTTGGGTGGGACTTGATAAATGGTATAGTCGCGGTAGGTAGTGGATATAGGTTCGACCCAGTTACCTTCATGGTTGGCAAAGTCAGCAGCGGTTAACAGTCCACCCTGTTCCTGCAAATAAGTAACGATGGATTGACCAAGTTCGCCATGATAAAAAACATCCCTCCCCCGTTCAGCAATCAAGGTTAAACTACGGGCCAAGTCTTTTTGAAAAAAACGTTCCCCCACTTCCGGAATTCTTCCTCCTGGCGCATAAATATCGGCTGTGATCGGCATCTTTGAAAGCCAGTCCCAGTTCTGCTTTGTATAGTCCACTTGGTTCTTCGTAATGGGAAAACCATTTTCCGCATACTCGATTGCCGGTACAAGAACTTCAGCCAATGATAAGGTACCTAATTCTTTTAATATAGCATCCCAGCTATCTACCATTCCCGGAACGGTGATGGCACTCCTTATGCCACGAAAGGGAATGGCCGCTTCCCCTGCATACGTTTCACGGCTGACATTTGCCCCAGATCGTCCGCTACCATTATAAACACTTATTTTCCCGTCACTGTTTTCATAATTCAGCCAGAACATATCACCGCCAAGTCCCGTCATATGCGGATAAACAACACCCAGGCAGGCGCTGACAGCCACCGCTGCATCAAAAGCATTGCCTCCTTTTTCGAGAATATGATTTCCCGCCATCGATGCTAAATAGTGGGGGCTCACTACCATGCTCTTCGTTCCGATAATCGATTGTGTCATACAGTTGCTCCTTTCATTTATTTTATTTTTTCTGAAAATTAACTATATTTGTATTATAAACCATTAACTCACAATACGTAATCCACTTTTTTGTTTTTATTAACAAATAGAAATCATTTTCATCTTTAAATCATCTATTGAACTAATAAGTTATATAATTACATACAATTCGATACTTTTATTAAAATTTTATGAGCATTTCGAAACCTATTTTGTTATGATTAATAGATAATCATGGAAATTATTATTCGAACAGGAGGAACCAATATGAACAATCCATATGGCGAATTAACCGTGGGAATGATGCGGACGGGGATTTTAGGGTTCGGTGGTGGTCCCTCGGTCATTCCACTCATCCGGCATGAAGCAGTTTCCCGTTATCATTGGCTAGATGATGACGAATTCGGTGATACATTGGCCATTGCCAATACACTCCCTGGTCCGATTGCCACAAAGATGGCCGCCTATCTGGGGTACAAACTGAAAGGATGGCCTGGTGCCATCGTAAGTGTGGCGGCGCATATCTTACCATCTGCCTTTGCCATGGTATTCTTGATCGCCTTCATAAACGTCCTCAGTAATTCGGCGATGATTACCAATATGATTGCTGCCGTGATGCCAGTCGTTGCTGTCATGCTTGGACAAATGGCGTATGAGTTTGGTGAAAAGGCCGTTAAAGGGTTAGGGAAAGTGCTTGGCATCTTATTTTTTTCCATCTCCTTCTTACTTCTTCAGGTCGTTTCCCTGCATCCTGGTATCGTCATCATGATTTTCCTTTTATATGGTGCCTTTCATTTTAAATTGAAGAACAGATTGAAAAATAAGAAACAGGATAAGAAGGAGGAATCAGCATAATGGGTGCCATTTTCATCCCGATTGGTGTAGCTGTGTTCTTGGCATTTTTCATAGCGAATATCCTTGGCTATGGAGGAGGTCCAGCTTCGATTCCGCTTATGTACGACCAAATTGTCACCCGCTATGGTTGGCTTTCTAATACGGAATTCTCACAAATGCTTGCGCTTGGAAACTCCCTCCCAGGACCGATTGCCACAAAAATCGCCGCCTATGTCGGTTACGATGTTTACGGATGGCCCGGGTTCTTCGTCGCTTTGGCGGGGACGATCATTCCTTCTGCCGTGGCCTTGATTTATTTATTGAAAATCTTGCGAAAATACAAGCAGTCGCCCATCGTAAAAGGCATGTCCTTACTCGTTCAGCCCGTGATCGCCATCATGATGCTATTGCTTACATGGCATATGGCTGCTGACGCTGTCGGCTCCATCGGGTATATTCATTCCTTAATCATTGCCGGAATTGCCTTCCTAGCATTGGGGAAATTCAAGATTCACCCTGCCTTCGTCATCATTTTTGCCTTTGCCTATGGAGGGTTCATCCTCCCGATCACATAAAAAAAATCCACCTTAAAGGTGGTTTTTTTATTAGGGTAGCAAGAAAACTATTTGAAAAGGATACTATAACTAAACGGCTAAATTAATTAATTTTTGATATGATTATACCCTCTATCGTTTCATTAAAAGAAAATTCCATATTAACCTTTTGGTTTTTATCAAAGTACCCCATTATTTTCGCACCAGAATCATCTCTTTCGTAGTAATTTTCTCCATATTCTTGTATAACATCTTCCTTTGAACTGCCCTTTGTTATTTTCTTTGATGTTTTATATGTATTGCTTGAAAAAAAATAACTAGCAACTTGCCCATTAACTATTTGAAATTCTATATCACTATTATCTCTATCTTTCCCATATATTAAATAGGTGGATTTTGACTTTTCTACCTCTTCAACAAAGTCTGGTTCTCCTAAAACTTCTTTAATCTTATCTTCTGTTGAATTTAAAGAAATTGTATTTACTTCCTCTGACAAACTTGTGCTATCAGTATTTTCATAGAAATCCATTTTATTAGTGGTTCCACAACCACTTAATACAATAATTGATAATAGTAAAATTGATAATGTAAATCGATACATACGGAAAAATCCAAACATTAAATTGTCTCCTTATAAATTAGTTGATAGCCATTGAGTTTTAGATTTGATCTGCTTGTTCAGTTTTAATTTCACTAATAATTTCTAGTTATTCTTTAGCAATTATGATCAACAACTCCCCCGTTCATTTTAAAAAAAGTTATTTTAATATTACCATTTATCTAAATATTTTATTTACATTAGCCAGTAAAGCCCTTAAACTTTTGGTTACCATCCATATTCAAATAGAGTACTTGGATTTTCAATTATCGAGGAGGAATTTTGTATGCAAAAATTACAAGAAATTTTAGAGACTAGAGATTTTATTATGAGCAAAACGGACAATCAGCCAAAAATCGGTATGATTTTAGGATCGGGGTTAGGATCTCTTGCTGATGAAATTGAGAACCCATTCAAAATCCCATATAGTGAAATTCCTCACTTTGCAAAATCCGAAGCAATTGGACACGCAAACGAACTAGTAATCGGGCAATTGAAAGGTAAGACTGTAGTGGCTATGAAAGGACGCTTTCATTATTATGAAGGATATACACTAGATGAAGTGACATTTCCCGTACGTGTCATGAAGGCATTAGGGGTGGAGCAATTGATCATTACCAATGCTTGTGGCGCAGTTAATACAGACTTTAATCCAGGTGATTTAATGCTCATTACCGACCATATCAATTTAGTTGGTACAAATCCTCTCATAGGACCTAATAATGATGAATTGGGTACTCGCTTCCCTGACCTTTCCCAAACTTATCATCCTGACTTGCGAAACATTGCGTCCAAAGTAGCTAAGGAAAAGAACATTTCCTTGCAACAGGGCGTCTATGCTTGGTGGAGTGGTCCCGCATATGAAACACCAGCGGAAATTCGAATGATTCGTACGCTGGGGGCAGACGCTGTAGGGATGTCAACCGTTCCGGAAGCCATTGTAGCCGTCCATGGCAAGATGAAAGTGCTAGGGATTTCCTGCTTAACGAATATGGCTTGCGGGATTTTAGATCAACCATTAAGTCATGATGAAGTGATTGAAGTTGCAAGTAAAGTTAGAACGCAATTCGTTGGATTGGTCAAAGGAATTGTGGAAGAAATGGAATAGTAATAGAATTGTAGGCATTATGCGCCCCAAAAAAAGATTGCCGAGATAACTATATCTTCTCGACAATCTTTTTTATCTCTACATGTAGCTTTTCCTAGAGCTTCATTCCCATCCGGCTCTTATAGCGTTTAATAAGGAGTTGGCAATCGACGCTGACAACCCCGACGACCGGATATAACTTTTCATTGAGGAAGCGTTCCATCTCCTGATTATCCGTGAAGATTCCATGCATATGCAGCTTACTAGGCCCCGTCATATGATACAAACTCGTTACTGCAGGCTCATCCTCCAGTTGTTGTGCCACCGATTCCAAATATTTAGGCTCCACCTCGACATTGAAAAATGCAGAAACATGAATGCCTATCTTAGCCGGATTGATGACAGCGGTAAAACGTTCAATCACCCCTTTTTCCACTAAATGATTGATTCTTGTTTGAACCGCCACTCTCGACAGTTCCACTTGCTTTGCTAAATCCGTATACGAAATCCGCGCATCTTCATGCAAGATCGAAATGATTTTCTTATCGATTTCATCCACCTTGGTGCTTGGAATGCTAAAGTCCTCTGCCATCTATGTAACTCCTTTTCGAATCATTTATTCTATTATCTCAAAGGATAGGGCCCTTCACCAATTATTTTCATGCAAAAGAAAAACTGCCAGAAAACCGGCAGTCTCGTTAATGAAGGATCAATAGCCAGATATATAGTCCAAACAGAGTGATGAATAGTGTTGGAACAGTCAGGATGATTCCTACTTTAAAATAATATCCCCATGTGATCCGGACACCTTTTAGCTTTAATACATGGAGCCACAAAAGTGTGGCCAAAGAGCCGATTGGCGTGATCTTTGGTCCTAAATCGGAACCGATGACGTTGGCATAAATCAGAGCATCCTTAATAGGCGCCGTTGTTTGAACTTCTGCAATGGCCAAGGCATTAATCATGACCGTTGGCAGATTATTCATGAATGAAGATAGAATAGCCGCAATGAATCCCATGATAATCGTCGCCGAAAACAAACCTTGATTGGCCGTTGCCTTAATGACGTCAGCTAACAAACTAGTCAGTCCTACATTTCGCAGTCCATATACGACCACATACATCCCAATCGAGAAGAATACGATATTCCATGGGGCACCGTTTAGGACGGTACGGATTTTCACGGCTGGACTTCTTCTTGCCAAAATCAAAAGGACAATGGCGATTACACCAGCCACAAACGAAACGGGTACACCTACAAACTCACTTGAAAAATAACCGGCTAGAAGAACAGCCAGGACGAACCAGGAAATCTTGAACATCCGCGGATCCTTAACCGCTTCGGCAGGACGCTTCAAATGAGAGGAATCATAGGTTACAGGTAGATCCTTTTTGAAAAACAAATACAATACGAGAATGCTAGCTCCTAAACTGAATAAAGTCGGAACGATCATCCGGCTGGCATATTCGCCAAAACCGATCCCGAAAAAGTCCGCTGACACAATATTCACCAGATTACTGATGACGAATGGCAAGGAAGTCGTATCGGCAATGAATCCGCTCGCCATGATGAATGGGAGCACCATCTTATCATCGAACTTCAATGCTCGCACCATCGCTAGCACAATCGGCGTCAAGATCAATGCCGCCCCATCGTTTGCAAAAAGCGCCGAAACGATGGCTCCTAGAATCATCACCAAAATGAAGAGACGGAAGCCTTTACCATCTGCATATCGGGCCATGTGAAGCGCAGCCCATTCAAAAAATCCAATTTCATCTAAAATTAACGAAATGATAATCAGGGCCACGAACGTCAATGTCGCATTCCAAACAATCTGCGTCACATCACTTACATCCTGGAATGAAACAACACCGAACAAAAGAGCGATGATCGCCCCTCCGCAGGCACTCCAGCCAATTCCCAGACCCTTTGGCTGCCAGATGACCAACACTAATGTAATCATAAAAATAAGTAGAGCTAAAAACGTCGAACTCATGATGCCAGCACCTCTAAGCCACTCCTTCTATAAAACTTTCTTCCCTTAACTATATAAGAATACTAGTTTTTACACAACGCACAAAGGCCACCAATTTCTTGGCAGCCCCCTGTTAATATGAGCCTTCCAATTCATCATCTACCAAATCCATTAGATAAGGCACATCCACATAATCATTCCCTGTTGAATACCCGATTCCATCGGTAGGCACCGTCGGAAAAACTTCCTTGCCGTCCTTGTCATAGAATCTATTACCTATTTTAAATGTTTGTCTATCCTCAAAGAATTCATCAAAACTGGATTCTTTCTGTACTTCTGCATACTGATCCATAAGAGTCCGCCAGCTATCCGGATATTTTTCCACTCCATATGATTTATCCTCAACCGTGATACTGTGCATCATTTCTAAACCAGGTTCGTAGGTCGCTTCATCCCCTGATACAGTGAAATTCCTATCTTTTTTCATAAACGCCTTAATTTCAGACACTTCATCCTTTGGATCCAGATTCCACATAAAAAATGAATCTCCTTCTCCATTCCAGGCTTTTGGCTCACCCCCATTATCTACGGAAGCTGCTCTCCATTTATTGTCCTTCCATACCCAGAAACTCATCCCGTATTCTTTGCTTTCATTGATGAAAGGGACAAAAACATGGGTTTCATCTAAATAAAGAACGTCTTGAATGATTTTAGGCTCTGATTCAGGAAAAAAAGAATTGATTCGTTTAATCACTTGTTTATCTGTAAGAAATGCTTCAGGTTCTCTTGGAGCTCGAATGATCAAAAGGACTCCCACTATAAGGACAATCACCATCACTAAAATGATGGTTTTCGTTTTTTTATTCACTTTTTTCAGCACCTCCGGTCAACACAGATTCTTCCGACCGGAAGTAAACCTGTCCTCCTTTATTCGGTGTAATGAGGAAACCCTTTCCATCATCTTCTACATAAATGACTGTTTCAAGTCCGCTGCCCTTTTTAGGAACCGTTCCTGTCAGAAAATAAGGGAAACGTTCCTCATATCCATTCTTTTCATTAATCTTATAATACCAAGACTCACTTTTGATTTGCTTTTTTGTCATCTTGTCCACCTGTTTTTGCAACACTTCATTATTCAATGTGACATCCTTGCCAGCCGGGTGAGTGATAATCAGGGAAGCTTTTTCAACGTCCTGCATATATGTCGAGGGTTGATCTTTTGGGAACATTAGATGTTCAAGCGGCGAGTTTAAGAATGAAGAAGACAAAAAAATGAAGTTCACCCAAAACCCTAACCAAGCATAACGACGGTACCGCGACCAACGCTCTGTATTTCCCTTTCTTCTCAAAAACCAATATAAAAAGACGACTCCTAATGGCAATATTGGTATCTTTGCCACTTCACTTGATAAATTAAAATGAATACTAAAAGAAAAAATCCCGATGAACATAACTAGGAGCCCTTTCCATACCTTTGGCGGATTCTGTTGTTTTTTGTAAACAACAAAGAATAGTAGGGCAATAAGTAAATAACTGAAGACTAATAGAATAAAAGAGGGCATATGTACAAACACGTTCTGCTTCATTTTCAACTCATCCTCCCACCACTAAACGGATGTTTACCTATTAAATGTAATATAATCACTCTACCATATCCCATCTCTTTTGTAACCGCAGCCTCCCCCACCTTACTTAGTAATAAAGATGGGGTCTTACCTTTTATTGAAAACCGCGGTTATAGGTATCCACAGCTTAATCCTTCGATTGAACAGTATTCATTATATTTTTATATTCCTTATCATTGATAATTCCCAACTTCTTGAACAAGGTGGAATATCCAATGATTTTCTTTTGGGTACGGTTCGTAAAATTCATATGAATCCTCTCCTTTTTTATAATCTATGCAATTCCGACAAAATGTTTCCTTGAGGCAAAATAATTTGTATAACTAAAATAAAAAAACTGCCCTTGGAATGGCAGTTTTCCTCTATCTTTCAAAATTAGTTGCAGGGTCTACAGCTTCCCCTGCTTCAAAGAATGAACCAAGTCTTTCATTTGTGTAATATAGGAAAAAGCTTCTGTAGAAAAAATGAACTTTTCCTGTGATAAAGCATGGAGTGCCTTGATTTTATCGTCATTGTCGATAAAACCATTCAGCACGTCATCCAGTCCCTCTGAGAAACCGATCATTTCATGAAGGGTAATACCCGTGGCCTTTTTGATTTCGTTCATTTTCTCGGATAATTTCTTCTCATTGCTGGAAATATCATTAAAGTAATTTTTCGTATTTTCAGTGGTCAGGATAACCGCTTCAATTTCTTTCGTTTTCTCTGAAACACTACTTGAAAAAGTATCCACATTCTTCACGATACTATTTACCTTCAGATTGATTTCAGTCAGGGAGGCTTTGCTTTTATCTGCCAATTTCCTTACTTCCTGTGCCACTAAAGCAAAACCTCGTCCGTGCTCCCCGGCTCTAGCTGCCTCAATCGAAGCATTCAAGGCGAGAAGATTCGTTTGATCGGCGATCGATTCAATCACCACGACAAAGCTTGAAATCTCTTTGATTTCTTCTTGTAAACTCATGATGGTTTCTTCGAATTGTTGGAACATCGCATTAACATTCGTCATTTGGTTGACCAAGTTATCGATATTATCACTACCAGCCAAGACCATTTCCATACTTTCTTTTGTTTGTATAGATACTTCATCCGTAATCGTCTCGATGTTTTCCGTACTGCCTACTACATGACGAATATTAGAAACCGTCTCTCCCAAGGCCAGATTCTGAACTTCGATACTAGATTTCAAATCATGGACGAAATGATTCAACTGGCTATCCTGCTTGGAATTGTCGCTACTGGTATCTCGTAACAGTCCGACCAAGTCGTCTAATCCCTTTACAACTTGATCGAAGTCTTGTTTATCCATCGTGGTCGCAAGCTCGATGATTTCTTTCTTCGTCACTTTCTCGACGTTGCCCTTACGAAGCAAATCTAGAATACTCATTTTCTATCTCCTCGTTTGCGTTTCCCGAACCCCAGTAATATAAGGGTCTGATTTAATTGCATGTTATTTAATTGCTCCCCGTAACTGCAAAACCCACCCAAATGAGGAAGTTTCTCTAATTCCTTATTTAACGTGGCGACGATTCCTTGACTTTTAAATTGTAGTTTTCGTAATATGCAATTGATGCCCAGTACGCCATCCAATTGAGAAAACTCTTCTTTGAAATCAGCCACTGTACTTTTCAGCGTTTCCACTGGATTTTTCGGCTCCAATATCTCTACAACCGAGTCCTGGAATATTTGGCAGTAGAACTGTATGGATCCGTCCGGCTGTGTTTGGAAAGGAGATGCTATATAGATTTCCTCGTTGACCGCACGACCTAAAGGATTGGACATAAAATATTTGGAGAGCTGATTCTCAGGAACTCCCAATAATCGGGCATATTCACTCGTTGCCCTTTTTCCATTCATTTCATAAACCGTGCGACTTTCCGTATCTGACTTAGTAATCTTCATTTCCTTGCCAGTCGTCTGAAAGATATTCTCCTTACGAATGACAAACTCATCATCCGTTTTAATGAAAGCAACCAGACCGGCCGTATTCGAAGTTTCCCCGTTATAAGAAACCATTGTCTCTAGAAACTTTTCATCATCCCCTGCCGTACCGCCAAACAGTGGAAACCCTTCTTATTTAAATACCGAGTTCACAACGGAAAGCATCTTTTCCTCCGCCCCCACTAACCCATTGGGAAAGACAAGGCCGATGCCTTCCGTCTCGATATTCCTACTATTTCGATCAATCCCAACCTCACATAACCCTTGAATTAAATGATCGCGATAAAAAATCGGATATTTGATGATATCTTTGATCATCACACCTTTTGCCGAGAAATTACTTCCATTAAAACTCATGGCCGAAACCCCATGTTCCGTAATCCCATTGGGACCTATTTCACCAACAGTGGTTAATCCCAATATCTCGGAGTGTGGGAACGACTCATGAAAAAGCCCCGTTAATTCCTCGAAGTTTTGAGTGGTACTTGCAAAAAAAAGAAGTAATTTTGGTTCACTATGTATACCGCTCTTCAATTCGCGAAAGGCTTCTAATGCAGTTTTTTTACTACTATAAGCGGATTTTATTTGCACCATTTACGTTTGTCCCCCTACATATGCTGATATCTTTTGAAAATACAAGGATCATCCTTTTACTAGTCCTCGGTCTTTTAGAGAGCTTTTAAGAAGATTCTACTCTCCTAAAAGACGCCTCTACTTATATCGACAGAATCCCCTTAACTATTATAAAAACAGGGAAATAAACCGCTGAATTTCGCTGGCATTCTACAGAATCAGACAATCACCCTACCCCTTCACAAGGCGAAATTTTCGAAATAACTACAGAAAGCAGCGAATACTGATCATGAATGAGATAAAATAAAAAAACATGTCCTCCATTAGCAGGACATGTTTTTTAGAGGTCATGAATGACTATATGAATTTCAACGCCAAAAAGACCTTATCGATAAAGGGATAAGGTCTTTTGACAGCTCATCATCATTATTTAGATGATAGTTCACTTTCTGTTACCCATTGATGATTTTTCACTTCAATCCCACCATCGGTAGGTTTGTAATCAACCATATAAACGGTAGTGGTATCGGCTTCCTCAATGACACCTTTTGCGCCTTCCATACCCTCCATATGATCGATATCAAGAGTCACTTCAGTACCTGGTTCTAACGGAACTTCCCCAGCATCCTCGATTTCTTCATGAATCACCCATTTATGATTTTCAACTTTTTTATCCTCTGTTGTAGGTGTATACGTAACGGAATAAGCTGTCGTATCATAGGCTCCGACAATTGTTGCTTCGGCTCCATCCATGCCTTCCATATGATCTGATTTAATCGTTGCTTTACTTCCCACTTCATACTTTGGATTCTCTGCAGCTTTCAAACCATCAGGAACCTCTGCCTCATTGGAAGTATCTTTAGCATGGTCCATATGATTCGTTTCCTCTTTAGTCGTATCTGTATCCGTACTTTGTTCCGTTTTCGGTGTTTGATCCGTGCTTTTCTCCTCATTATCATCATTACATGCGGATAATGCGAAAGCTGATGCCAAAGAAACCAAACCAATTGCTAATTTTTTGCTTTTCATAGTTGTAGTCACTCCTAATAGATTATTTAATAAGTCGAAACAGAATGCTAGCCTAAAATATATGTATGTACTCTGCTCACCCTTACTACATGTGTAAGTATCCTGTCTCTCTTATATTTTTACCCCATTAGAATCACCATAAACATGGATTATATGACATGATGAACAACACTATCTCTTTATATTGATTCCTTAACCCGATTGTTCGGACTAAAATTGATTCGTTTGTTTATAGCAATCTCAATAGTTTCCAGCCCCTATTCCGAGATGGTTAGAGTCTGCTGAATTCTTGAAAGGGAAAGTTCATATGGGAAAATCGGAAGCGTTTGCAGTTAATATATAATAGAAGAAAGCCGTCCATGAGGAGAGATTTGAAATAAGTGTTTTTAGGGGATCTGCATTCAAAAAAACTAAAAGCAGAACAATTTCAGTAATGGTTCTGCCACATGATTCAAAGAGTATTCAGCTAGCTAGGTATTGTTTCTAGTCGATCAACTTGATCAACCCATTGTATCGTTAATAAATTCGGCAGAGTCGACAGTTCATGATGAATCTGAATATATTTTTTGCACTTCACAGTCGCAACACACTCAATAATAGAATGTTGATCTTCTATCAATACTTTATAGCTACCTACATTCGGTAACGAATAATTAGGTAGTAGACCATTTTTCTGACAATATTTCGTTTTATAAAAGCGTCCCAATAGCCTCGGTAATTCACTAAGCTTTCGTTCTGATAAATACCTCCGAATCAAGGTCGAACTGATTTTTTGATCATTCCACTTTAGCTCTTCGACAACTGAGAGGCCTACTTGCTGGATTGCTGCATAAGTTGCCAGGGTATGAACAGTTCCACTCGCTTTTGCCCCATATGTGTAATCGAAACCGCAAATGATTTCCTTAGCATTCAACCCAATAATATAATCATCTAAAAAATCGTTCGCTTCTACTTTAGCTAATTCCTTTGTGAATTCCACGATATAAAAAATATCCACTTCAAGCCTTTCTAGTTTCTCAACCTTTTGTTCTAGCGGCTCAAGATAGGAAACTTCTTTATCCGAAAATAGCACACTTTTAGGATGCGGAAAAAAAGAGAGAACCGCTAGTGATAAGTTTTGTGCTTTTGCTTTTTCTTTAGCGGTTCGAATAACTTTTTGATGCCCTAAATGCACACCATCAAAATAACCAAGGGCCATCGCTACATGGGGAGCGGTTTGCTTAATCTCTTGTAAATTATTCGCATTCACATAGATTACCTTCATTGCGATTCTCTCCTTTTTCTTTATCTTGCTAGATTTTGTGCCACTTCATAAATTAAATCTTCTTGCCCACCAACCGCTTTCATTTGGCCGATTTTCATTAAAAGGTCCCGTTCGTCGACACCAAATTGTTTTGCGGCCTTTTGTGCATGCAATAAGAAGCTTGAGTACACGCCAGCATACCCTAAGGTTAAGCTACCGCCAGTTATTTCTTGTGATTGTTGCATGATGGGCGCAATTACATCATTCGCCGTGTCCATTAATGTATATAAATCGATGCCCGTTTCAAAACCTAGTTTTTCTAAAACAGCGACCATTACTTCTGTTTGTGTATTACCGGCCCCTGCACCTAATGCACGCATGCTTCCATCAATATAAGTGGCTCCAGCCTCCACCGCTGCAACTGTATTAGCCATGGCCATCGATAAATTGTTATGGGCATGAAAACCAATATCACATTGTAAAGTTTGTTTAAGCGCTGTAATTCGCTCGGTTACATCTTTTGGTAACATGGCTCCAGCCGAATCTGTTACATATACGATCTCTGCTCCGTAACTTTCAAATAATTTTGCCTGCTCCACGATTTTTTCAACAGGTGCCATATGGCTCATCATTAAGAATCCAGCTGTTTTCAAGTCGAGTTTGCGTGCTAATTCAATATGTTGGGCAGCTACATCGGCTTCTGTTACGTGCGTTGCTACACGAACCATTTTCGCCCCTAAGTTCGCTGCATTTTCCAAGTCATGTTTTGTACCGATTCCAGGAATCAATAATACAGCGACTTCTGAAGTCGTACATTCTGATACAGCCACTTCAATCAGTTTCAGTTCATCGGTTGCTGACAAACCATATTGTAAGGAAGAACCACCCAAGCCATCTCCATGTGATACTTCAAAATAGCGAACACCCGCCGCATTTAAACCTTTTGCTGCAGCACGTACTTGTTCCTCTGTAAACATATGGCGGACAGAGTGACTTCCATCACGTAACGATACATCCAAAATATTTAATGTCATGAGATGACCTCCTCCTTCCCTCTTTGTAAATGACGTGCCATTTCATTGCCGACTTGCACGGCAGCTGCCGTCATAATATCCAAGTTACCAGCGTAAGCCGGTAGATAGTCTGCTGCCCCATTCACTTCGACAAATACGGATACTTTCCTACCTTCAAAAATCGGCGACACTTTTAATGTATAACCTGGTACGTAAGCTTGCACTTCCGCTACCATGTCGTGAATCGACTTGGTGATCGCTTCTTCATGACCTTCTTCTTCGACCAAAGCATGGATGGTATCACGCATAATAACTGGTGGGTCCGCAGGATTCAAAATGATAATGGCTTTCCCTTTTTTCGCACCTCCTACCACTTCGATCGCTTTAGAAGTTGTACTTGTGAATTCATCGATATTTGCGCGTGTACCAGGACCGGCAGAAAGGCTTGAAATGGTTGCGACAATTTCAGCATACTCTACGGACACAATCCGATTTATGGCATGAATGATGGGAATTGTCGCCTGACCGCCACACGTAACCATATTCACATTCGGTTTATCGATATGCTCTTTTAAATTTACTGGTGGAACTGTAAATGGTCCGATTGCAGCTGGTGTTAAATCAATTACTTTTTTATTGGCAGCCGTTAATCGATCGCTATTATGCTTATGTGCATACGCACTTGTCGCGTCATATACGATATCCACTAATTCAACACGTTCCATGAGTCCGTCAATCCCGTTTGAAATTATTTCATATCCGCGCTTCTTTGCACGTTTTAAACCATCGGAATTCGGGTCGATGCCTACCATCACACTCATTTCCAATACGGGACTGCGCTCGATTTTGTACATTAAGTCGGTTCCTATATTTCCTGACCCGATGATTCCCACTTTAAGCTTCGTCATTTTTTCACCACTTCCTTAGAAATGTTAACGCTTACTTTTCCGAGCTGACCGAAGTCCACTTCGAATTTATCGCCTGTTTCAAAGGTCACGGCTTTTGATAGGGCTCCTGATAAAACAAACATGCCAGGCTCGATGGAGATCCCATATGTACTCACTTCATTTGCTAACCAGACCACCGCTTGGAGCGGGTTGCCTAACACGGCCGCGCTCGTTGCTTCATCTAAGAATTCACCATTTTTATGCACGGTCATTGGTATATTCGTGATGTCTTCAATCTCTTCAAGCAGGGTCCGCTTTTCTCCTAAAATGGCACCTGCCGAAGAGCCATTGTCCGCCACTGTATCCTCGAACTTTATTTCCCAATTCGCAATCCGGCTATCGATCACTTCCACTGCTGGCACAACATATGCCGTGGCATCGATTACATCCTGCACCGTCACGTCAGGTCCTTTTAACTCTTTATTGAAAACAAATGCGATTTCAAATTCCACCTTTGGTTGAATGAAGGACTCAGTCCTTAAACCATCAGCCTCGTCGTAAACCATCGTATCTAAAATGAAGCCGTAATCCGGTGTATAGACATTCAACATTTCTTGCATCGCTTTACTCGTCAACCCAATTTTCAGCCCTTTTACAGACGCCCCGTTGTCCGTCTTTTGACGAATTTGCGCCAATTGCACGGCATAGGCATCAGCAGGGGTAATCTTTTCATAAGTTTCAGTTAATGGTGCAATGGGCTGTTTCGTACGTTCCGCTTCAAGCAATGCTTCCGCCATTATTTGTGTATTCATAGACCATTCTCCTTTTATGAATTGACTGTTTCTACCGCATTCAACTGATGATATTTACCACTGAAGAACAATAACGGATTTTTATCTTCAAGATGTAAGTCGATTACTTTACCAATGAATAATGTATGGTCACCTTCTACATGTTCCGATACGACTTCACATGCAATTTGGGCGATGGCCCCTCTTAATACAGGTTGTTCAGCCAATGCTTCGAATTCTACTGCATCACCAGGTCTCCCAGCGAAATGACGTGAATAATGCTCTTGGTCTTCGGCTAAAATATTAACTGTGTATTTTTTGGATTGTGAAACTTTCTCTAAGAATTTTGCTTTATGTCCAACGGAAATTAAGACAAGCTTAGGATCCAATGATATTGACACGAAACCATTTGCCGTCATTCCATGTGTTTCACCTTCGTTTTCTGTTAAAAGAACGGTTACACCTGTCGCAAACTTTCCCATTGCATCTCTAAATAAACGATCATCCATCCTAACTCCTCCATTCGTAACTGAATAATTCAATCATAAATCAGTCCATTTAAAATTATCATTGTATTTTTTATTGAAAATTCAGATAAAAACAATAAAATTGCACATGAAAATAAATTTGAATTCTTTGTGAATTATTTTTACAAAAAATCAGCTGTATCATATATCCTTCCATTAAAAATCCCACATTGTAAATCGGGAATTTTTCTTTTTCATTTTTGTTCTCTTTCAAAACACAAATTAGTATCCTTATTTTTTTGCTTGTAAATCTCTTTTTTTTCAAATAGAATTCTGTTCATGGAAGAAAAATTTCCGAATTTTCCCACCATTCACTATTATTCTTGTAGAGAAAAGTGAAAATAATGGTGAAATGTGTGCCTTTACTTACAATAATGGAGGTGTTTGATGATTCCAATGCCAAATTGAAAGCGCTATCACCAATTTTCAGAAAAAGACAGAAGTATCAGACCACCAATACTTTTTTGAAAAACAATTGTGGATGGGGAAAATACGGTAATACAAGGGGGATTTTCATGCGTTGGGTTGTATTAGCTTTTCTATTCTTACTATCTGTTTTAAATTATACGGATAAATCGGTTTTAGGATTAGCCGCAGAGCCAATCATGACTGAACTGAATCTATCTTATGATCAGTTTGGTTTAGTAGGAAGTAGTTTCTTCGCTGCTTACGCTGTCGGAAGTATCGTTTTAGGTACCTTAACGTATCGCTTCAACACAAAATACTTATTAATGATGATTGCTACTGGATGGACCATTTCATTAGCAAGCGCTTATTTTGTAGAAACGTTAACACACTTAATTTTACTGCGTGTTGTCTTAGGTTTCTTCGAAGGTGGTACGCTCGGTCTGTGCATCGTGCACTTAGCACGATGGTTCACTAGTTCACAACGTGGCGTCGCTGCAGCTATCATGACTTCTGGTACAACAGTTGGAACGTACTTGGCTGCACCACTTTTAGTTAAAGGCATCACGAATTTTGGTTGGCAGCACACTTTCGCATTATTAGGGATAGCAAGCTTTGCATGGGCGATCCTCTTCTTCTTCATGAGAGACGAGCCAAAGCAACCCCTCATCGAAGACGTAAAAAGTTTAGCCTCCAACAAGGAAGTACCGTTCAAACATATCTTTAAAGTATTCATCAACCCTTATGTATTATCGATTTTAGTTGTAGGTTTCGTATCCATGTGGATTACAACTTGGGTCCTTACATGGGCACCAACTTACCTAACACAAATCGTGGGTCTTGAGCCACAGCGTATGGGCTTAATCTTCGCTGCAATGGGCATTTCAGGAACAGTGTTCGCAATTTGTATAGGTAAATTCACAGACTACTTATTCAAGAAAAATAAAAGCCTTATCAAATCTTATGATCGTGTATTAATTACAGTATTGCTGGTCGGCGCTGCTTCTTATGCGATGACCACGATTGTCGCTTCACCGGTTCTAGCCTGTTTGTTCCTAGGGATGGGCTTAATCATAAACACTTGCTTATTACCGTTAAATACAGCGATTAAAACATTGATCATTCCGAAAAATCTAGTAGGTAGCGTAACGGGTGTCTCATTATCCATTTCAAGTATGGCTGGAGTAATCGGGCCATGGATTACCGGGTACTTGATTACACAAGCAGGCGATAACGTGCGGTCAGGCTTCAACTTAGGTGTGTTGGTCATCGTTAGTTTATATGTTGTTACGGCCATCGTGTTAGTAGCCACACGTAAATTGAAAATCACCGCAACTGAAAAAGAAGATGCTCGTCGTGCTACAGAAGAAGAGCAGATAAACCTTGACATCGCCCCAGGGCGATAATACTCAACCATGGGTTCATCACATGTAAACAGACTGAAGACAAACTCAAAGAATGAGTTTGTCTTCAGTCTGTTTTGTTTATAAAAGCGGTTTACGTAACTCTTCCATTCATCTCGAGCCTAATGGTTGATAGACTCCGCTCTTATCTTGCAAATTCCTCGAAGCTTAAGCTATCCGACAAGATCAGTACCTGAATGACTAATAAGGTATACGCTGCAGTCGATGCGTCTTTCAGTGAAATTTGTAGTTGCTCTTCGATTTGCTTGATACGATATTGGATACCGCCGATAGATAACGTCAACTCGTCCATCGTTTCTTTCAAGCGCTGACTATTTAATAAATAGACGTAAAGCGTATGCAATAATTCCTTTTTACGGGGATCATCAAAATTGTATAAGTCTTTTAACGTCTTCTTCGCCATTTCGTGAAGATGCTCCATGCTCATGTTCTTTACGATATCCCCAAGCATTCCTAAATCTTCGTAATCCGTTAGCAGCTTATCGTTGGGAAAGCGCTGTGCAACACGAGCCTCTTGTAGCGAACGCTCGAAATCTTTGAAGTTACTAAATGTTCCGCTAAGCCCGATTGAATATTTATAATTGGCATTTTGCTTCTCCATCTTTTGAAAAATTTTCGTGATTTTCTTATTCCAGCCTTGCTTATCACTATTTAGCGAATTGAGGAGCGCAATTTCCTCACCAAGCACTGCAAAAATACAAGGCAAATCCCACTCTTTTGCCAACTTGGACAGCTGTGTCAACTGGTCATGAATGTCGATGATTTCTTTATTTTTCTTTTTCTTTTTGACACTGATAATACCTGTAGAGAACGGCGGCTGAAATTTAAATGGTAAAAATTTATAGTAAGATTCGATATCTTTAATTTTCCGATTATGAATTAAGCGCTCCAATAGTGAGCTACGCATCCTTTGTTGCTCTTCAAACTGCGCCTCCTCATATAAAATACATAAGGCCACGACCGTAGAAATCCGCTCTAAAAATAAGTGGTCGTTTTCATCCATATCCTTTTCATCAAAGTAGAAAAATGAACAAGTGGCATAATTCCTTTTGTTAATAAGAACAGGTGCCGTCAACTTCCTGAATGTTTCGCCTTTGTAATGCGAAACGTTATGCGTATCGTCGAAATGCGATAATTTCACCTTATCTTTTTTTATTGCTAGTTGCTGTTCTTCCGTTAAACCAAAATGGCTTAACGCATTGCCATGGATATCCTCAATCAAAATCGAGATGTTCAACAGCTCGGACGCAACCTGAACAATTTCATCCATCGAATGTTTATCTGTTACTTTTTGTGTGAGCTGACTATTAAACAATGAAATTTTCTCGAGCACTTGCTTATGGTGTAAAAGTGCATCATAAGTCATTTCAAGTTCAGATAAAATGTTGTCGTTTTGATAAAGGTGGATAAGCTCTTCCTCATCTTCGAGCCAATCGCTCTCCAAGCGCACTTTAAACTCACAGCACGGATCACCTTTTGCGACGCACTTGTACTCAACGGCAATAATCGATTCACCATACTCATAGGTCAATGCACCACTTGCAAACCCACATAACATATGACAAACACATTCGTTTGCTACACCATAATTTTTTAGGTGTAACGCGGCTTCGAATGATTCTACCCATTGTCCCCACGTATCGATGCATTCAACCGTGCCATCTGGATGTCGCACAATTTCCCCCATGAAAATTACATCCTTCACGTGACCTAAGCGTGAATGTCTCTTACCGACTGGATCTATCGAGTCTTTATTTTGAAGCATCTTTCTTGCTGATTCCATCCCGAACTCTTTCCCAAATCGAAATAAAAAGCCTTTTGTTTTATGAGAACCAATGTTGTTAAACAAGCTGTTCTTTAATGTATGGAAGGCATTTGCCGACATTAAAATATTTTTCGTTTCGCTGGAATCAAATGCAATTTCGCTCATTAAAATCACATCCCCTTTGACTATCTATTCCTCATATTACAAAAGTGAAATTGATTTTTCAATAAATTTTAAAGATTAACACTATTCTTTCAATAAAAATCAGTATAACGTTTGAAATTATTAACAGGTATACTCAAAACAGAAAATAAAAGCACATCAGTATGAGGAGGCAAAGCGATGACAATTCTTGAAGGGTTTCATAATAGTTACATATTGGCAAACGGTGTACGTACACATTATTCCTGGGCTGGAACAGAAGGACCAGCTGTAATTTTACTGCACGGTGCAGGACCTGGAGCATGCGGCGCAGCAGGTTGGCGTTTTATGTTACCTGCATTAGCTAAAGCTGGCTTCCGAGCATATGCAGTAGACCAACTTTCAATGGGCTTCACCGACGCCCGCCCTCACGCATGGCCTGTAAATGGTCATCAAAGCCTAGTGGATCATGTACATGATTTCATTGAAGCATTATGCCTCGACGAAGTATCACTTGTCGGCAATTCACAAGGTGCTTACGTTGCAGCTAAATATGCCATAGACCACCCCGAAAAAGTAAATAAAATTGTTTACATCGGTAGTAATACCATCTATCAAGCGATGCATGAAGTACCTGAAAGAAAGCTGCGGTCATTCTTAGAAGTGATTGGTTATGACTATACAGAAGAATCCTTACGTAAATTCATGTACCGTAATTCAAGCGAAGACACGGTCATTCCTGAAGAACTGATTCAACTACGTCATCAAGCGGCAACCCGCCCAGGCGTTAAAGAATCCAATCAGGCGTTCGATGCCTACTTAGCGAGGATGAACGAAGAGCCTAAGCTTTGGGATCGTTACTGCATGAAAGATACCTTACCAAAATTGAAAATTCCAGGCCTATTCATTTGGGGTAAGCAAGACGCCGTTGCACCAGTGGAGACAGGTTATAAACTCGAGAAATTATTACCGAACATATCATTTGAATATATAGAAAACTGCGGTCATCAAGCTCAAACGGACCAACCGGAAATCGTGAACAAACTTGTCATTGACTTTTTGGCAGTGGAAAAAGATCAAGCCGTTACAGCACAATAAACTATTTTTGAAAGGAATGATCAAATGGTAACAGTAGTTGAAAGTAAAGGGCTGTATGAAGAAATTATGCAAAAGGCAAAGCGCATCGGTGAAGCCGCAGAGTTAGAAGCAATCGAAGCTGATCGAAATTCGACCGTGTCCCCACGCATCGCGGAAATTATCCGTGAGGAAGGCATTCACCGTTTGATTTTACCGAAAGAGTTTGGTTATCCACAACTCGATTGGCATACATTCGTTGATATGGTAAGCACAGTTGGTTACCATAACTTATCAGCTTCATGGTTAACCTACTTCTTCTCCGTGCATAACTCTTGGGTTTGCTACTATCCTAAGCACATTCGTGATGAAGTCATTAACCAAGGTGGCTTTGTAGCTGACGTATTTGCCCCCATCGGTAAAGTGGAACCAGTTGAAGATGGCTATGTCGTTTCCGGAAAGTACAATTTTGTAAGCGGTATCAATTACTGTGATTGGGTTGGCGTTGGCGCCATGATGAAATTCGAAGACAATGACAAGCCCGAACGTGTCGGCATTTTATTGAAGGTTTCTGACTTGGAAGTGGTAAAAACTTGGGATTCCCTTGGTCTTCGTGGATCAGGCAGTAATACATTGATCATTGATAATGTTTTCGTTAAGCCTGATGCCATTTTACGCTTCAGCAAAATAATCGAAAAGAGCCAACCGCCATATGAAGATTTCGATCAAGACTATTTATATTACAATACACCATTCTATCCTGGCTTCTATGTAGGGTTCGCCGCAATGGCTGTTGGTGGTGCAGAGCGTGTAGTTGACGAGTTCGAAAAGCATACAGCCGGCCGCGTCCGCTTCTCTGGCATAAACGAAAAGGATTCTCCCACAAGCCAACGCGTGCTTTCGGAGTTAAAGCTAGAAATGATTTCTGCAAAAAGCTTATTGAACGAATACATCCGGATGATGGAAGAAGATAAAGGTGGTCCATACGAAGGAGCAAAATATAAAGCGATTCGTGCAAAAATCATCGATAAGTGTACACAAATCGGTGTTAAGGCCCTACTGACTTTAGGTGGGCACGCATTATTAAAAGGTCATCCGGTAGAAATGCACACTCGTGACCTGATGGCAATCGCCACACACATTACTTCTTTATATGAAGACGGCATATTAGGATACGGTAGAAATTTATTCGGCGTTCAAACAAACATTCAAGGGTAATTTCAGCATCGGAAAGTATGATGGATAATGATTGAAATCATATTTTCCTTGTCCTCTTATTAAAAAAACATGACTATGAGGTGAATATAAATGGAAAAATTTCTTTACGCACCGGAAATTGCAAAATTAGGACACGTAGCTTTAGTATCAGCAGATCTTGAAAAATCTTTATGGTTCTTCCGCGACACAATCGGGTTAGAAGAAACCGAAGTGATAGATGGTGTACACTACTTGCGTGCTTGGGGCGATTTCGAACACCATACATTATCCATTACAGCTGGTGAAACTTCTTACATCGATCACATTGGCTGGCGTACAAAACGTCGTGAGGACGTAGCAACTTTCGCTAAATTATTAGAAGATGCTGGTACAGAAGTACGTT
Source organism: Peribacillus sp. NPDC046944 (assembly GCF_050272735.1). Taxonomy (NCBI): domain Bacteria; kingdom Bacillati; phylum Bacillota; class Bacilli; order Caryophanales; family Bacillaceae; genus Peribacillus; species Peribacillus sp. NPDC046944. The sequence continues at coordinate 12,607 of NZ_JBNNML010000013.1, read as the reverse complement.
GGATAGAAGCAGGCGAAGAAGTAGCCCAAGGGGAAGCAGTCCGCTTCGAATTACCAAGTGGTCACCGCTTTGAACTGTATTACGATATGGAAAAAACACCTGCTGATGAATCTCGTAAATCAGTGCTTAAAAACCAAACGTATAAATCTTGGGCCAAAGGTGTATCACCACGTCGCATCGACCATGTTAACTTACAAACTTCACAAGATAACGCTGTGATCGTAAATTACTTACAACAAGCATTAGGCTTCAAGCTACGTGAATATTTCGTAAATCCAGACGATGTACAAGTCGCAAGCTGGTTATCCGTAACAAACTTAGTTCATGACGTGGCAATCATGTCTACATCCCGTTCAAAAGAACCAAACGAAATGCATCATATCGCTTATTGGTTAGACAACTCCCAAGACTTACTACGTGCTGCTGATATTTTATGCGAAGCTGATGTACAATTCGTAGGCCCTGGTAAACACGGTATTTCTCAAGCCATGTACATTTACGTAAAAGATCCAGGAAGTGGCTTACGTCTTGAAATCTTTACAAACAGCTATTTAATCTTCGAGCCAGACTGGGAGCCAGTGAAATGGACGTATGAAGAATACTTGAAAAACGGATCTGCCTACTGGGGCGACCGTCGCCGCGATGACGTAGATCGTGAAGCACAAGTTAAGGAATTAGCGAATTCATAATAAATTGACCACCAGCCATTCATGATGAAGGATGCTGGTGGTTCTTATGCGATGAATGTTATATAGGAAGGGGTGTCTCTATTGAAGGCAATGTTAAAAGTGTTAATCTTATCTTTCATTGGCGGTTATATTTTTAGCTTGCTGCACATCCCTATTCCCTGGATGCTTGGCCCAATTGTTGTCGTCATGTTAGCTCAATTCGTTTATAAAGGACCGCTTAGATGGTCCAGCCAAATGCGTGATTTAGGTGTCGTCATGGTCGGGACCGCGATTGGTGTACAATTCAACACCGATTTATTCGGCATGATGAGCTCCATTTTACTTTACATGATAACCCTAAACGTCATTTTGATCGGCGGTTCAATCGGCATCGCCTACTTAACGAGCAAATGGACAAAAATTCCGGTGAAAGCTGCCATATTAGGCGCCATCCCAGGCGGTTTAGGACAAATTGTCGTCTTTGCCGAGGAAGAAAAAGTTAAAGAAATCGGCGTTATTTCTTATTTTCAAGTAATTCGACTTTTACTGGTCGTTGTTTTCGTACCATTTATCGTCGCTGGCCAAGTAATGAGCAAGCCACCAACTGACGCTAAGCTAACAATCAGTTTAGTACTTCTAATTGCACTTGCTTGGGGTTGCTCTCATTTAATGAAACGCATCCATTTGCCAGTCGCATTTTTCATTACACCCATTCTTTTATTCATTACATTGCAACTCACAACACCACTGGCAATGCCTCAAATACCTGGTATAATCATGGATGTTGCTCAGTTACTAATCGGTGCCCATATCGGACTCATGCTCAAGCCGCATATGATCAAACTGCCGGTACGCATACTTGTAGGGGGCATTTTCAGTGCCTTCGCACTAATTGCGCTAACATTTGGATCAAGCTTCTTCATGTCCTTTGCATTGGATACAACCTTCGCTACAAGTTTCCTAAGCACCGCCCCAGGGGGCTTAGATCAAATGGTGTTATTAGCGAATGCAGTGCATGCAGATGTCTCGCTTGTTTCAATGTTCCAAACGTTCAGGCTCCTGTTCATTTTTATTTTAATTATGCCTTTGATGAAAATGTATTATCGTTGGCAAGGAAAAAAGAAATTGCCTAGCATCAAAAGAGCCATGTAGTAAAGTACCGATCATGGTTCATGTTAAAATCTATATACCTATGGATAAGACGCTCCGATGATTGAAATTCATTCAGTGGGGCGTTTTTCGAATCTGATGAATGGGTGAAATCAATTACCATATAATAGTAGAAACGCGTTCAAAAAAACCAAGTATCTTCATGGAAGTCTGTGGGCTAGATTGCTACAAATGCGATGAGGTTACGGATATTAGAGATTCAAATAGATAGAATACCATTTCTTGAACGAACCGGGAAAAATAAAAGGCATGAGCCCGGTACAATACCGAACTCATGCCCAAGGAACTGCATATCAGTTCCTTCCTCGACAATAATAGACTATATGCAGTTGGTCATGTTCTTCTTAACTGCTTACATTTAACTAACTTCTAGTATTCAGCCACTCTACTTCTCCGCCTGGATAATCGCTGAGACAATATATTCTTCTACCTTATGTTCCGGTGCCCATTCCTTGATGAATTCTTTGGATTCATCTTTAGGGATAATGGAGATGTTCTTAAATCCAGCTTGTTTCATCGTCTCGGACAATTCTTCAATTGAAGATGCCCCGGCGATGCATCCGGAGTAGAGGTTCATATCCGTTTGCAATGCTTCAGGCAGATTCGCAGTCAACACGATATCGGAAATCGCTAATCTCCCGCCCTTTTTCAGAACACGATACGCTTCCTGAAAGACTCTTTTTTTATCCGGGGATAGGTTGATGACGCAATTCGACATAATTACATCAACGAATTGATCGGCAATAGGCAGATGTTCGATTTCCCCTAAACGAAATTCGACATTTACGAATTGATTTCTTTCGGCATTGCTCCGAGCTTTGCTAATCATTTCCGGTGTCATGTCAACGCCTATGACTTTTCCTTTTTCCCCCACTTTAGGAGAAGACAAGAAAGCATCGAACCCTCCCCCGCTCCCAAGGTCAAGGACGGTCTCCCCCTCTTTTAAGTCCGCGATCGCCTGAGGGTTTCCACAACCTAATCCCATGTTTGCGCCATTCGGGATATTTTGAAGCTCTGCTGTGGTATATCCCATCTTTTTAGAAATCTCTTCGACGGAAATATTTTGGTTTTCTTCGGGTGTACAGCAGCTTGGCGCACAACAGCTGTCAGAATTAACGACTTTAAGGGCGATTTTTTTATAATTGCTTCGTACGCTTTCGCGGATTTCATCTTTTTTCATTTCACTCATTCTCTCCATATCCTTCCTATTCATATTTAGCAGCAAGAGTTTTCATTATATCCTGTAAGCACTATGCCCATTTCACCATTTTCCTCTTCTACATCTATGGTTACATCTGATAACTGTTCCTTCATCTCAGATTGAATGGCAATGTTCACCCCATTCATTTCTACCACCATATCATTTGTTTCTGCTTCTTGTAAGGCAACGCCAAGGTTCATTCCGCAACACCCTGCAATTCCATAAAATCGTAGAGTGGATACGTCATTTGCCTTCATCGCTTCTTGTAAATACTCTTTTGCTTGATTGGTCATTTTCATGTTCTATTCCTCCAATAGGTTTCGCATGTCATTTTTACATGTCCAGAATTTGATGCAATTGCTTGATTCCCTTTGGCTCTTCCCGGCTCCAAGGAAGGATGACAGTTTGGTTGCCGGATAGCTCTTTCACTTTCTCGATCCATTTCTTCTCTCCCTTTGCTTTCCTGGTAAGCATCGGTTCCATTGTATCCGTGACGAAAAAACTTTGGTTGATGAGCCACCAATGGATGGATATATTCGCCCGTTTCAAATCTTCTGCCAATCGTTTTGCTTCCAAAACAGGTGTCATCTCAGGAAGTGTCGTAATGATGATGCTCGTATAGGACCCGTCTCTTAATTTTGGCAACAAATCGCGTACCGGCTCTGGTATATCACCAGAAGAACGGGAAATTTCTTTATGATAGGCTTCGGATGCATCCAATAATAGAAGGGTATGACCTGTTGGTGCCGTATCAATTACGACCATGCTATCTTCGGATTGCGCCACAACATTGGCGAGTGCCCGGAAAACGGCGATTTCCTCGGTACAAGGAGATTCCAGGTCTTCTTTTATAAAGGCCAAGCCTTCTTCATCCATCGTTTCACTTGCTTTAGAAAGCACTTCATCTTTATACTCTTCCACGACTTTCTTCGGATCGATGCTGCTTATCGTTAGATTGTCATATAAGGTGTTATCATCAAAAGTCCAAGCAATGTGAGCGGCTGGATCCGTGGTCGTTAAGTGGACCTTTTTCCCTTTTTCGGCGAGTCCCAAGGCGACAAGTGACGCTACTGTCGTTTTTCCTACCCCGCCTTTTCCCATCGTAAGGATGACCCGATGGGAGTTTGATTCATAATAATCCACCAAATCTTTAATAGAGTGATGAGGGATCGTTTCTATTTCATCTAATAAGTTTTCAGACTCCACATATGTTTGAGTGAACCATTTCTCCATGTGATTGATTCCTGTGATGGCAAATGAAACAAGAGGCAAATAAAAAGTCGGATGTTTTTTCAATGGATTCGGAATGTCTTCCAATGCCCGCTGTTGTCGGTCATGCAAGGCATTTGCATAACGATCACCTCGATCCGTCTGTTCGAAGACACCGTTCACGATCAAGAGTTGATTGGCAATCCCGATTTCCTTCAACTCATCCGACGCACGTGCCGCTTCCCTCAATGGCCCCTCTTCAGGTCGGCTCACAAGGACTAGTGTAGTCTGCCCTTTGTCCGCCAACACATTGACGGCCTTCTGATACATCTGCTTCTGACTTTCCAATCCCGCTAACGGACCCAGGCAAGATGCCCCGTTTGTATTTACATCTAAAAAACCGGACCATGCAGTTGGTAGTTGCAATAACCTCAGCGTATGACCAGTTGGTGCGGTATCAAATACAATCCGGTCATATTCCTCCGTTATTTTTGTATCCGTCAAAAGGGTCGAGAATTGGTTGAATGCCGCAATTTCGACGGTGCAAGCCCCTGACATTTGCTCTTCCATCGTTGCAAGCACCGCATCTGGTAACTTTCCTCTATACGGGGCAACCATCCGTTCCTTGTATTCGGTTGCCGCTTGGACAGGGTCCAAGTTCAGGGCATACAGGTTCGATGTGCCCTTGATCAATTGGGGATGATTGGTTAACGGTTGCCCGAATACATCTTGTAAGTTCGAAGCGGGATCTGTACTGATCAACAGAACTTTTTTTCCTTGCTTCGATAAAGAAAGGGAAAGCGAACTTGCCACGGATGTTTTCCCCACTCCACCTTTGCCTGTGAAAAATATAAATCGCGTTTGTGGGAAGAATTCATCAGTGAATAACTTCATGTCAGCTCTCCCCATCTTTTTGCGTCTTCAGTGACAATCGCACTTTCGGCTTTTGGATCAGTTCCTCAACAGAGAACCCCGTCCACCTTCCCAACTCCTCATTACTTGGATAGCTCCCTGTTCGTACCACGTTTCCATCAACGAAAACAATCGGTAAGACATCCGGACCCTTTTCGTTCAATAACGTGCTCACTTGTTCATATTGCATGAACTGTTCGGTATCATTGGTTAAATTATATCGTTCGATCGGATAATCCTTTTTCTTCAGATTACTTGTCACAAAAGACATCCTTAATAGCTCAGGGTCGATTGAAGGACCGCATACACCTGTAGGGCAACACATGGCAGGGTCAAAAATCTGTATTTCTTTCATTGAAGTCACTCCTTTTTTCATATAAATAAGCAGATGCCTATATTATGGATAAATCAATAGCCAAGTAATTTGCCTTGGCTATTTGCAGGCTCATTCTCCCATTTCAGCGAATTCTTCGATCCGTTCGCCAATTTCATCACGCACGCGTTGAAAGAAGGACCACTTTTCCTCATCGGTTCCTTCCGCTTTGGCTGGATCATCAAAACCCCAGTGGACTCGCTTTACTTGTGGAGGCGTGGTTGGGCAATGCTCGTCTGCATGCCCACACAATGTAACCACTAAATCTGCATGATTCAAGGTTCCCCTATCAATCACATCCGATGTTTGATCGGAAATATCGATGGTTACTTCCCTCATCGCCTTAACAGCATTGGGATTCAATCCGTGAGCTTCAAGGCCTGCGCTTTTCACAATCCAATCCGGTAAGAGCCTTTTCGCCCAGCCTTCAGCCATTTGGCTGCGGCATGAATTGCCTGTGCATAAGAAGTAGATGGTTTTTTTATGTGTCATGAAGGTTTCCTCCTGTAGAAAAAAAGAAATTATAATTTAATGGTTCTAAAATATTTCTTTTCCCAGCGTAGAGCGACATGGACGAGAGCAATCAGTACCGGCACTTCCACGAGTGGTCCAATGACCGCCGCAAACGCCGCACCGCTGTTGATTCCGAATACGGAAACAGCCACGGCAATCGCCAGTTCAAAGTTATTGCTTGCTGCCGTAAAGGAAAGGGAAGCCGTAACCGGATAGGATGCACCCGCCTTTCTTGATGCAAAAAACGATACGGCAAACATGATTAAAAAATAGATGAAAAGCGGTATCGCAATCCGCACTGCATCAAGGGGCAAGGCAATGATGGTGTCCCCTTTTAAAGAGAACATCATGACGATCGTAAACAATAAAGCAAACAAAGTTAACGGCGAAATCTTGGGTAAGAACTTATTTTCATACCACTCATTCCCCTTAATTTTCAACCCAATGAATCGAGTCAACATCCCTGCTACGAATGGAATACCAAGATATATCATGACGCTTTTCGTGATTTCCCACATCGATATCACGACAGATAGGTTTTCCATGCCGAATACACCAGGCAACACATTCAAGAAAAAGTAGGCGAATACGGAATAGAATAGGATCTGGAATATCGAGTTGAACGCCACGAGTCCCGCGACATACTCCCTATCTCCTCGCGCCAGATCATTCCATACAATGACCATCGCAATGCAACGGGCCAAGCCAATCATGATCAACCCGGCCATATACTCCGGATAATCACGTAAAAAGATAATTGCAAGGAAAAACATCAACACCGGCCCTAACAGCCAGTTTTGAAACAAGGATAGCAGAAGCACTTTCCAATCCTTGAACACGCGCCACATTTCTTCGTATTTCACTTTTGCAAGTGGGGGATACATCATGACGATTAACCCAATTGCGATTGGTATCGAAGTAGTCCCTACCGAAAAGGTATCTAATACATTTTTGAAATTGGGTACCCATACCGCAATTATGACTCCGACAAACATCGCCACAAAAATCCATAGAGTAAGATAGCGATCCAAGAAGGATAATCGCTTTGTTACACTTTTATTTTCCATCCTTTTCTCCCCTAACATGATGAAGAATTAGCATTCCGTTGAACAACATGGAGCCTGGACAGGTTCTAAAGAATCGATGATGGCTTGAATATAAGGCTGTTGAACATCATTTAATCGGAAATGTTTCCATGTTCCCTTTTTTCTTTCTAAAATGATTCCTGCGTCTTTTAATTTTTTCACTTGTTGACTGACTGCTGGCTGGGAAATCTGCAGGATATTCACAAAATCACATACACAAACTTCACCTTGTTTCAGACATGCCAGCAACTTTAACCGGTTCGGGTCACTCACGGCTTTTAACAGACGAGACATCTCCTCGATTTGGTTCATCTAGTGTCCTCCCACTATACATAATTAAATGCTTATATAATATAATGCTTATGTTATCACGATAGGTTTGACCGTTGCAAGGGTTTTGGCTTGGAGAGATTTTATCAGAGTACTTCTCGAATTGCCTTCATGAAAAAAAACTGCCGATCTCCCGGCAGCCTCCATTCCTTATAAATATTTGCGGTGAATCCCTTTTCCGTCATAAGAAAACATGACTTCTTTGCCTTCCATGACCGATTCCATGTGCACGGGACGTCCCCAGAGCTGGTGGATATAAGGCAGGACTTTTTCAAGATATTTCAGGTCGAGTTCAATATCTTCGTACCAGTGTTTCAAATACAGCTCGCCATTTCGCATATAGTCGCCGTCATTGACCGTGATATACGGGAATCCGCCATTCACTCGCATGCTGACGAGCTGATCGCGCACCTGTTCCCATGCCTTATCAACGATTTTGTAGTCTTTGCCTTGCTTTTGGAATAAATACATATCCTCCCGCATGACGAGATCTTTGGTCAAATAGTTACGGAGGAAGGAAATATCCGATTCTATTTCCCTGACTTCGAACATTTTTCCCGGCCCGTTCCTGGCTTGATGCCGAGCTTGAGCATTTCCTCTGTCGGGTTATCATAGCGTTCTTCGATATCTTCAAACACCTTCAGCCCTAGATAATAAGGATTGATGCTCGTTCGTGATGGCTGCACGACTCCGGCATTCAGTTTTGCAAATTCAATCGATTCGCCAGAGGTCAAATCCAGTTCACGCATGATCCTTTGATGCCAGTACGATGCCCAGCCAAGATTCCAATAAAGCGGTTCAATCCAAACAAATTAAAATAAAAAGGCTATGTTAAAGGGAAAAGTTGATTTAAAAATGCTCATAAAAAAATGGGCTGGAAAATGTATCTCCAAGCTCATTCTATTTTGATGTTTATTTTTTACTAAAGCCCCCTTTAGTTGAGTAGAAAATATCCATTTACTCGATAGATCTATTCTTTACTGGAAATAACATTTAAAATAATTAAAAATATTTTTTCATTATTAAATTCGCCTACATTTACAATTTGGTGAAGTTCGACCTTTTCTCTTTCATTTAAAGTTACTTGCTTTAGGGCATTATCTACTGCCTTTGCAAAAGAAAAATCCTCGTAAACTCTCGCAATGATCCATTCAATAACTATTTTATTACCTATCCTCAATTAAATTCACCTCATATAGGGTTTGTGAAAATAAGCGAAACATCATTAGGTAACCTATTCTATAATTCCCACAAAAATCCCTTCTTCAACTAAGCGAACTTCATACAGCATCCAAACGGTACTATTTAGCTAAAGGGTTGAATAAAGTTGCTGTCATACCTACTTAATAGAAGCTTTTTCATGTAGGCTCTGTTATTAGTTAATGTTGATGGGTTACTTGGGTTATGCTTTTTTATTGGAGGCACAAGCTGTTAAACACCTTAAAACAAATGAATGTTGAACATTTGGAAGGTATCGTTGAAATTGACGAAACCTATTTTCTATACTCTCAAAGAGGGCAACGGGGCAACGTAAACCTCGTAAAGTGGCGGAAAGTCCAAACATAGAGGAATAAGCCACGAACAGGTCTGTGTTCTTGTTGCCAGAGACCGTACAAAAGCAACCGTCTCAAAAGTTGCTTGTATGGGGCGTATTGTGAAAACAAAAGTCGATATTTTAATTGACTCAAAGCTGTCTAAGGACAAGGGCTTGTATCACATTCAAAATGTCAACGCTCTCCATTCTCGTTTGAAGCAATGGATAGTCCGCTTTAAAGGTGTGGCTACGAAATATCTTGATAATTATCTTGCTTGGTTTTTGTTTGTTGATAGCCGTAGTAACGAAAGTACAAATCACAATATTAAAGAATTTTTATTATCATCATTTGTATTTGAAATGACCGATACTTGTGATAGTTTGCGTACTTCAAATATTACTGTTTAGTTTTAAATTGTTTCGATTAGTCAATAATTGAAACTTTTGGAAAAATATATCGTCAATTCAGTAAAGGGGTGATATTTTGAGATTAAAATATTTCTTTATAATGATATTTGTGTTATCAATATTTTCGGTTATGGGTTGTTCAAATAATGTAGATAAAAAAAACGAAGACATAGACAGTGAGTTCCCTCCATCTCAGAAAGGACTAATCATTATTAATGATACGGAATATCAGATTGAAAGCGGCAGTTATAGATGGGAAAGAAAGAAAGGAGTAGAAATTGAGGTTGTACAAACAGACCACGCGTCTCCGTACCAAATGGCAGAGCATATAGAATCAATTAGCGCAAATCCAAATCAAAAAGTTGATATTAAGATTGATGGAAATCCAAATATCGAAGTTTATTTATGGAATGAAAAAGGAAGAGAAATAGAAATAAAACATAATGATAATCAAATAACCCTTCCTTCAAGTAAAGGTAAATATATCTATGAAGCATTAGCAGAATGGACTAACGGAACAATTTCCTACACATTTGTTATGGAAATTAAATAGATTAGTCATAAAAACAAAGGAAAACCTTAACAATCTGGTTTCCCTTTGTTTTTGTATAAGTATCAACATTCAAATTTAACAGAGCATTCAAATTTAACAGAGCCTTCATGTAAAGGTCAGGTATTTTCGAGAAACGGCATTAAAATATCCTACATCAATAATTGGTTTTTCTCCTTTATCAGGGCATTGAATATGCGTCAGCTGATGTGAGTCATTGATGATGACCGAATCTATTGCGTCCAATTCCTTTTTGCAGCACGAACATTTCACAGATAGTACATTTTTTTCCATTATAGACGTCCCCTTTTTATAGTTAGGTATTCTTTATGTCTAGTTGCTAATCCTACCTGTTCACATAACCGTCAAATATCTTTTTTCTTGGTTATTAAAAGAAAAGCTTAATTTATATTTAAGTGTTGTGGTAACAACTACCCTACATCTGATTAAATCATTTTCACCAGAAATGGATATTTATGTTAAAATAAAATATGACTGTGTGGGTTTACACTTACACTAAGGACAGTTTTGTTTATTCAAGTGGGGTGTGGTAGATGAGTGAACGATTCGAACTAAGTTTTAAAAACAAGGAAGTTAGAATGTGGATTTACATCATGGTACCAGCTTTTATTATAGGAAACTTATTTCTGTTTATCGGGGGCTACATTTATAATTATGTGCTATGGATTTTGCTAGTAATAGCATTAATATCGTTTTATATTTGGCGTTTTCTTTATAGGAAGAAACAGAACAAATAACCCTTCTTAAGCTAATATTAATTTATTAAAAACAGCGGACATAAAAATACATTGAGCTGGAGTTTCATTTCCCAGCTCATTTTTGTTTCCTATAAATTCAAAAGCAACCAATAGCTTTAACATAGCCTTGATGAACCGTTGAAGTTTATGAAGAAGAGGATTAATGCTATTAAAATAAAAGGAGTAATATATGTCTTTAAATAATTATGCAAAAGTAATTGTGAATATTGGAGTGACAGTTGAAAAGGGAGATTTAATTAAAATCATTTTTTCTCCTGAACATTTGTCGTTAGTACGCGAAATTTCAAAAGAGGCTTATAAGAGTGGGGCGCAATATGTATCACTTGATTTACGGGATTCGACAATCGAAAAGGATCGAGTGCGTTTTCTTCCTGACGAATTTTTAGACGTTTTTCCAAAATCATTAATTGAAAATGAATTAAATTATGCGAAGTCTGGGTATTCGACAATCACAATCGTTGCACCGACGTTTTCAGATATGGATTCTGATTGGGATGAAAGAACATCAATAGTAACTAAAGCAAAATCAATCGCAATGAGCCCAATACGAACATATGGTATGGAAAATCATAATAAATGGGTACTTGTTAACGCGCCAACAAAAGAATGGGCACTGCAAGTGTTTCCAGACCATCCTGAAAATGAAGCTATTGAACTTTTATGGAAATATATTTTTGAAGCATCAAAATCAAATGAGCCAAACCCTATCTCAGCTTGGAAACAACATGATATTACCTTGAAAAGTATAGCGGAAAAGTTGAACAATTATAAGTTTTCTGGTTTGCGATTTGTTAGTAAAAAAACAGATTTAACTGTTTCTTTAGTCAAAAATCATGTTTGGTTAGGGGGATCTGAAACGACTAAAGATGGAAGAGAATTCATGTCTAATATCCCTGTTGAAGAAGTTTGGACAATGCCAAATAAGTATCAAGTGAATGGATATGTTACCATCACAAAACCCCTTATATTAGCAGGACAAACTATTCAAATTTTAAAGCTGTTCTTTGAAAATGGGAAAGTGATACGAATTAAACCGAAACACCAAGTCGTTCTCGATTTTCTTCACACAGATAATGGTGCTGGAATGCTTGGAGAAGTTGCACTTGTATCAGTCAATTCGAGTATTGCCAAAATGGGAGTCACTTTCAAAAGTACACTATTGGATGAAAATGCAGCTTGTCATATCGCACTAGGTCAAGCTTACATTAATAATATTTTGGACGGTTCCATAAGAACTGAAGAAGAACTAACTGAGCTAGGTATGAATAGATCTGCCGTTCATGAAGATATTATGATTGGCGATGGCTCCATGAGTGTCTACGGATTATTAGATCAGGAAGATATACTAATAATGGAAAGTGGGGTTTGGAAAATCTAATTTTCAGGAAACTATTTTTCTTAAGCTTGTAAAAGATTTAATCAAAGGATTTTAATAACTAATACACATATGTGTTTAAACTGACTGTGATTGAATGTAATTTTTCTTCGACTAACTAATGGGTGCATTTTTAGATCAACCTTAACCTTTAACATAGCCTTTAGAAGAGCGAGCAATGTAATTCAATTCGAATTACATTGCTCGCTCTTTTTTATGAGAGAATTTATTTATTACGACCAAAGTTTCTTTATAAATACTTGCTTCCTTCCCTATAAATATTTCCGGTGAATCCCTTTTCCGTCGTAGGAAAACATGACTTCTTTCCCCTCCATGACCGATTCCATGTGCACGGGACGTCCCCAGAGCTGGTGGATATAGGGCATGACTTTTTCGAGATATTTCAGGTCGAGTTCAATATCTTCGTACCAGTGTTTCAAATACAGCTCGCCATTTCGCATATAGTCGCCGTCATTGACCGTGATATACGGGAATCCGCC
>NZ_JBNNML010000012.1:0-86907 GCF_050272735.1 Peribacillus sp. NPDC046944 | reverse complement strand
GAAATGTTTGACTTGCTCATTTTGCTTTTTTATAGTGTGTGCTCACTCAAAATTTACGTTGGCGCTTTGTTTTGTTCAGTTTTCAAAGAGCAATTTATCTCGCTGTTCGTTAGAACAACTTGTTAATCCATCATAACACACTGTCGATTAGTTGTCAACTTCTACGAAGTTTTTAACTTATTTTTAATCGCTGTGTTTTTCAGCGACCATTTCATCTTATCATTTTCTTTATAAGAAGTCAATAGTTTTTATTGTGTCATTTCTTCTAGCCATTCAGCTATAAGCGATGAAGTTTTGCGTTTGTTTTCTTAGTGCTTATTTATATTAATCCTTTTTTTCATAAAAGTCAACGGGTATTTTATAAATTCCTTAGAAGCTTGTGCATCCCCTTTCCTCTGCTGATTCCAAAGAAATCTACAAGAGATTTTGATTAGTACTATATATAGAAGGAAGGCAACTCTCTATGAGCCCTAAACTCCTTTAACACTCAGATTCAGCCGATTCTTGGCATCTCCTGACATCACCCTATGAAAGGTACAAACTAATATTGACTTGGTGAATTTTCTTATGTTATCATTTAACCAAGTAATATAATCGGAATAGTCATTTTTTATATCAAGTAAACGAACGATAAGAATAGTGAAGGAGATGGACACATGACAGTTGCAAAGGTTATACCAGGGGCAGAATCATTCTTCTATCCCGGGAACTCTATCGGAATCCTCATTTGCCATGGCTTTAACGGAACCCCACAAAGCGTAGGGTATTTAGGTAAAAGTTTGGCCGCCAAAGGTTACACCGTCTACGCACCTCGCTTACAGGGTCACGGAACACATGAGTTTGAAATGGAAACGATCCCTTACCAAGAGTGGATCAAGGATATCGAGACTGCCTATAAAAAGCTAAAGCAAACCTGTACGCATGTGTTCGCAATGGGGCAATCTATGGGTGGTGCCCTTGTTTTGGATTTGGCAACAAAAGTAGCTTGTGATGGAATAATGACAATCAACGCTGCCCTTCAAGTCCCTGAATATGAAACCTATCGCAACCAAACTGCTCCGCGTTTCATTACAGAAGGGGCTCCTGACATTAAAGACAAAGATACTACAGAAATCACTTATGATTGCGTACCTATCACAGCTATTAATCAGTTGCTTACTATTATGGAACATACGAATGAACAACTCGAGGACATCAGCTGCCCTGCCCTCATCTTCCATTCTCCCGAAGATCATGTTGTCCCATCTCAATGTTCGGACCGAATATATAATTCCGTCAGTTCTCATAGCAAGGAGTTGATCTCCCTTACTAACTCCTATCATGTTGCTTCGCTTGATTATGATAAAGAATTAATCGTGGAGCGTGCTTATCATTTCATTAAGAAACACAGCAAAGATATAACGATTGCTTCTTAAGATTTTTCTCTCATTATGGTTTACTCAAATATCCCACGGGTATAAGTAAAGTAGACAAAAACAAGGAGGTAACTCATAATGAGCGGATTATCAGACAAGATAAAAGGTACTGTCAATAAAGCAAAAGGTGAAACAAAAGACCAAGTCGGAAACGCTAAGAATGATCCTCACTTACAAGCTGAAGGAAAACTTGATAAATTAAAAGGTAATGTCCAAGAAGGAATCGGCAAGGTAAAAGATTCCCATAGATAAGGTTTTAGAAACCACAATTACATGCCTTACGATCACGACAAGTAAACCCCCACCTATAAACAGAAGAGGCTGCAGATTATTCTGCAGCCTCTTTCTTTATCAAGTAGCTTGGATTACGACCACACACATATCATCAGGTTGGTCGAGATGGAGTTCAGCAGGCATGACCAGATCAATCGGAGCATTTCCCTCGCAATCCAACCAATCCCGTGAAACGACTTCTTTTATTTCATCCAGTCCATCCGTTCCTTCCCTATCGATTGCCTCCATGACTCCATCGGTAAATACAAGAATTTGAATTCTATCTTCATAATGAACAATCGTTTTCTCCACTTTCATCTCCGTGAAGAAACCAACAGGACATGTCCCCTTTGAAAGGGACAACACTTCCCCATCATCCATCAAGGCAAAACCCGGTGGATGACCTGCATTTACATATTCCAGAGTTTTATGTTCTGTATCAATCACCATATAAATGGCAGTGAAATAATAATGAATCGGGTTTTCCTTTTTATTAAGGACACTCATCCAATGATTCATTTCGTTTATCACCGCAACGGGATCCGTGTGTTTTCGGATGGCATCCCTTAGAACAGAGGAAATAAACATACAAACAAGTGAAGCCGATATTCCATGGCCCATCATATCAAGTATAATGATTCCGTACCGTTTTTCATCAATCCGGTGCCAATAGTACATATCTCCGGCTAATTTATTTGCAGGGAGGTAAGATGCTTTTATTGTTAAGTGATTATCTACCACCGGCTCACTCAATAGACTGCTTTGCACTTGCATCGAAAGGTCTAATTCATTCCGTATTTTTTCTTCCTGCATTTTATGCCAGTCTTTTTCATATTTAAGCCTTAACCCTACACGGATTCTGGCTAATAAATCAATTTTGTTAATAGGCTTCATAATATAATCGATTCCACCAACATCCAGAGCCTCGGCCACTTTGTTTGAATCTTCAAGTGCCGTTACAAAAATCACCGGTATGTCTTTTAGGTGTGGTATGTTTTGGAGTCTTCTACAAGCCTCTATTCCATCAATTTCAGGCATCATAATATCAAGCAGTATAATATCAACAGAAGTCTTGATTGGCTGAGGATTGTCCACTTGTAGGTAGTCAAACATTTCATGCGCTGACTTCAATGATAGAAAATCCGTATAGCCAGCTCGCTTAAGAATTTTCTCTATAACGAAGAGATTAACCTGGTTATCATCTACGATTAAAATCGTCATTGCTTTATTCCCCTTTTGGCTTATATCGAGCGGCACTTTTATCTTTTATCATGTACTATATAATGCAAGGCTTTCCTGAAAAAAGAATTCCGAACTATATTATATCTTACTTATGCTACTTTTTAAAAATAAGAACATGCATGACAAAAAAACACACATCTAACTAATTAAATGTACCCGTTTTTTCAGGCACCTAAACTTAAAATATAGTTGCATTCAAAAAATTAAGGAGTTTTACTTTAATAACGAAAAAAGGAGCTCGCCAGGTTTTTAGCGAACTCCTTTTTTTATAATTTCCTATAAATCTTCTCTCTTGCATCAAAGTCCTTATACACTTCTGAAAAAGAAGAAGTACGAATGGATTCCTTACTGCCGACCGCAAGAAAGCCGTCCTTACAAAGACTGTCATAAAATAATTGATTTACATAAGTCTGTAATTCTCCGGTAAAGTAAATCATTACATTCCGGCACATGATGATATGAAATTCATTGAACGAACCATCCGTCACGAGATTATGCTGGAAAAACACAACATTTTTAAGCAGGTTTGGATCAAGATAAGCATTTTGATAGTCCGTCGTATAATACTCCGAAAATTCCCGTTTTCCGCCTGCTTGTAGATAATTCTTTGTATAAGACTGCATGCGATTGAGGGGTAAAATTCCCTTTTGAGCATGTTCTATTACCGTTTCATTCATGTCGGTTGCATAGATTTTCGCTTTATCGTAGAGCCCTTCTTCTTTTAGCATGATGGCCATCGAAAAGGCTTCCTCACCAGTTGAACAACCAGCATGCCAGATACGGATTTCAGGAAGTTCCTTAAGCAGTGGAACAAGGTTCGTTCGAAAAGCTTTAAAGAAGTCAGGATCACGAAACATTTCCGTAACATTTATTGAAAAGTCATTCAGAAGTTTTTCAACAAATCCTTTTTCATATAAAACCTTTTCAATCATTCCACTCGCTCTTCTTATATGCTCTAATCTCATCCGGTTTTCGACTCTCCGTTGTATGGAAGATCGCATATACTTTCTGAAATCAAAGCCAGAGACTGAATAAACGGCTTGCAAGAGCAACTCAATCTCTATATTTTCTCGTTCTTCAATCGATAGTGTATCCTTCATTCCATTAAAACCTTCCTTACCCGTACTATTAATTCGTTAGCCATACGCGAAGAACAGAAAGTAACTGTTCCAATTTCAATGGTTTACTTACATAGTCAGATGCACCGGCTCTTATACATTTTTCCCTGTCACCTTTCATCGCCTTAGCGGTTAAGGCAATGATTGGGAGATTATCAAACTCATTTTGTTCACGGATTCTAGTCATTGTTTCATAACCATCCATGCCTGGCATCATGATATCCATTAATATGGCATCTATACTCTTTCCTTTTTCAAGGATTTCCAAACATTCATAGCCATTTTCCGCTGTAAGGATTTCCATGCCCTCATTTTTCAGAGCGTTTGTCAAAGCAAAGATATTACGGCGATCATCGTCCACTACCAAGACCGACTTGCCGCGGAAAGGATTAGCGTTCTCTTGTGAATCATCATCAAGTATCACCACATCCGGTTTCTCGTCCACTACGCTAGCGGGAGTTCCTTCATGGCTGGCCGCTGCCACTTCCGGGGAAGCAGCAATCGCTTCTCCCATGTTTTTAAAGCCTTCTGGCATGCTTGGAATGAAGAAGGTGAACGTACTGCCTTCACCCTCTTGGCTATCCACTATAACCCATCCGCCTAGTAATTTAGCAAACTCGCGGCATATGGAAAGTCCAAGTCCGGTACCGCCATATTTCCTCATCGTCGCTCCATCGCCTTGTTGGAACGCTTCGAATATTAATTTTTGCTTTTCTTTCGAAATTCCAATGCCCGTGTCCTTCACATTGATTTCAACCCAATTGCTCGCACCTTTCGTTTGAATCCATTGTGCGACTTTTTCTTCGTCAGCCTTTTTAATCTGAACAGAGACTGAGCCTTTTTCGGTGAATTTAAAAGCATTGGACAACAGGTTTTTAAGAATTTGTTGGAACCGCTGTTCATCAGTGAAGAAAATATCAGGTACATCCTTATCTTTTCTAACGATGAAATCGATATTCTTCTTCTTCGCTACGTGATCGAAGTTTCGATGTAACAATTCCGGTAACTCACTCATATTCATTTCCTCAAAGACAACTTCAAGCTTCCCAACCTCGACTTTTGATAAGTCCAGTATGTCATTGATGAGCGTTAATAAATCCTGACCGGACGAATTAATGACACGGGCGAATTCCTTCTGTTCCTCATTCAATTTACTGTCATTCGTGTCAGATAGCATTTCCGACAGAATCAAGATGCTATTAAGCGGTGTCCGTAATTCATGGGACATATTGGCCATGAATTCGGATTTGTATTTTGAACTTAGTTTTAATTCTTCTGCTTGTTTTTCAAGATTTAGTTTGGCAATTTGAAGCTCTTTTGATTTGTCTTCCGTTTCACGGTTTCTCTCTTCTAATTGCTCGTTAATCATCCGCAATTCCTCAGCCTGTGTCTGCAGTTCCTCTGATTGGGCCTGCATTTCTTCTGACTGGGATTGCAATTCTTCTGATTGAGCTTGTAGCTCTTCAGTCTGTGCTTGTGACTCTTTCAATAGGCGTTCAATTTCCATTCGGCCTTCGACATTGTTGATTGTAATCCCCAAAGTGTCCAAGACTTGAGTCAAGAAATGTTTCTGCAATTTAGAGTAATTCTCCAAGCTTGCCAATTCGACCATAGCTACCACTTCATCCTCAAAAATGACGGGAGCAATAACGATACTTTTAGGGTTTACTTCACCTAACCCTGTTGTAACCAAGTGGAAGTCTTCAGGAATCTTCTCAATGAATTCTATTTTTCTTTCAAGGGCGCATTGACCAATCAAGCCTTCCCCCATACGGAATTCACGTCTTCCCGCACCTTCACCATCGCCTGCGAAACTGGATATTTTTACAAAACGCATATTTTCCCCATCACCGCGTCTGATATAAAACGCCCCAAGAGACGCCCCCATCATCGGTGCAAGTCTGGTGATGAACCTGTCAGCAAGCACTTCTACATCAACAATGCGTTGGTACATGGTCGCAATATCAGCAACTCGGGTTTGTATCCAGTTGCGCTCGCTAATTTTCTCAGTGAACTCTTTTTCCTTACGATTATACGTTTCAAGTGATACGGCCATTTCATTGAAGGAACGAGCGATATCGCCTATTTCATCATTTGTGCGAATAGGAATTCTCGGTACAACCGATAAATTTTTAAAATCAATATTGTTGATGACCTTCGTAATGGATTGCAAATCTTTTGATGTGCTGCGTATCATCCATGCGACAGTCAAGGAAATGACTAGAATACTAAGGATGACTGCGAAAATAGTGAAATTAATCATATCTTCATAGGTTTGCTTCGCATTACTTAACGTATCATTCATAACACTTTCTTGATAATTTTTAAAAGCACCCATCGTACTGATAACCTTTGTCCGCTTATCCCTTTGATCATCCATTAGCTCGCTAATGTCCGTCGTTGGGTTTTTCGATTGTATGTTTTGGATGATTTGTGCCTCGGTTATAGAGTATGTGGCATATTGTGTTTCAAACTCTTTCAATAATTGCCTTGCCTTCGCTTTATTTAACGTACCCGACAATTCAGCGATTTGCGACTCAATCAGGCTGTGGTTTTCATTGATGACTTTAAGGCTTTCCGCTCTTTCTGCCTTGTTGGCCTCATTTGCCGCAAATAAAATTTCACGGTCTGACTGTGTAAACAACTGGCGTATTTCCATCGCGGCAGAAACTTTATAATAACGGTCCTCCACGATTTCAGTCATACTGCCTTTTAGATTATTGAGTGTAAACACCATAAAAGAAAGGAGTATAGCTAAAAAAAGCAGGATTAAACCGAATCCCAGCATTTGTTTTCTCTTAAAACCCATTTTACCCACCCGCCTTTTTTCATTATTTATAGTAAGCGAATATTATTTACCACTCCAAATATATGAGCCTATCCCTTACATTCCATCCTATTTAACTTGCATTTGGTTATGCAGCAAGATTTAATGTCCACTCCCTATTTTATCATTCTTATACAGTAAATAGATACCTTGAGCGTCACTTTTCCAACATTTGAATGGCCATTTCAACCAGAATCCTACCTTTGAACTATCCTAAAATCCGGCATTTTTACTGGGATACCATCTTCTAACCCAAACAAAAAAACCGGACGCTACACACGCCCGATTTTCCACCTATGATTATTTGATTTTTTTTACCTCAACATATAAAACATGATGGCCATCCATCTCTGTGACGGTAAAATTATATCCTTCAAATTCAATTTGGTCACCAACGGCAATTTCAAATCTACCTGTCAGGAACCATCCTCCCAAAGTATCTATATCATCTTCAGGTAATTGGATGGCAAGGGTATCATTAACATCTTCAATTAACGTCTTTGCATCAAAAACATAATGTCCCTCATCTACTTTTTGGATAAGTGGTCGTTCATCCTGGTCAAATTCATCACGGATTTCCCCGACGATTTCTTCAAGTATATCTTCCACCGTAACTAGACCAGCTGTACCACCATACTCATCAGTCAAAACAGCCATATGAATCCGTTCCTTCTGCATTTTCAGAAGCAAGTCATGGATAGGGATAGTTTCCAGAACCCGTATCACGGGTGTAACGAAACTATCCACCGTCAATTCCGAAACATTCTTCTCGGTGATGGTCGCTGTATAAAGACGTTTAATATTGACCATTCCCACTACATTATCCTTATCACCATCTATGACAGGGTAACGTGTATACTGTTCTTCTTGAATGAGCTCCACAACTTCCAATAGTGGCATTCCTATTTCAATAACGGTCATTTCCGTTCTTGGAACCATGATTTCATTGGCATTACGCTCATCAAATTCAAAAATTTGATTTACATATTTATATTCCGATTGATTGATCTCACCACTTTTGTAGCTTTCCGATAAGATAATCCGCAGTTCTTCTTCCGAGTGAGCCATTTCAGTCTCGGAAGCCGGCTTTAATCCAAACATGCCTGTAAGGACACGTGCCGAACCATTCAATACCCAGATGAATGGGTATAATATGCGGTAAAAAAGAATCAATGGCTTAGAGAACAGTAACGTTATTTCCTCAGCCTTTTGAATCGCAACCGTTTTTGGCGCAAGTTCACCAATAACAACGTGTAAGAATGTAACGGACGCAAAAGCAATCACGAAAGAAAGAATGTGACTTAACGATTCCTCGACACCCCATCTATGGAAGAGGGGTTCAAGAATAGCCTCCACTGTGGGTTCACCCAACCAACCCAATCCTAATGCAGTGACTGTTATCCCCAGTTGACATGCAGATAAATACTCATCGATATGTGAAATCACTTTTTTTGCTGCCAGTGCACTTTTATTTCCCTCTTCAATCAATTGATTGATGCGGGAACTTCTGACTTTAACGATTGCAAATTCCGAGGCAACAAAAAATGCGGTTAATGCTATTAATACAGCTACTGCTAATAATTTTATAAATATCTCCAATATGTTCGGGTTTACCACCGATTCCTTATCCTAGTTACATGAAAAGAATCAATAGTTCAGTCCCAAGCACCTCCTGTATAAATGGTGATTTCTATTATGTCAAACGAAATATGAATGTCGTATCCTAAACCATTTAGTGAAATGCCCTTAAGAGTAATATGCACCTTCGTGCAATAAACTATCGGGATAATTTTCTTTAAATTAACAACACTAATAATGATTGAATCAACGCAATGCTTTCATGAGAAACCTGTTTTTTAAGAAGAAGTTCATTTTTTCCATCCTTTTCAATCAGGCTAATCACTTCCCGCAATTCCTCATTCAAGCCATCCATTTTACTTTTTAGTTGAAGTCCCGTTTCCTCGATTTCAGTAAGGGGCTTCGCATTTGGTTTTACAAGTTCTTTTATCTCTTCCAAAGAAAAGTTTTTTCTTTTATATTTCTCAATAAGGCGTAATCGCTCAAGTTCCTCAACTGAGTAATAGCGGTAGTTAGAGGCGGAACGTTCTGCTTTTAGGAGACCCTTATTCGTGTAATAGTCCACCGTTCGCTTCGTAACATTTGCCATGCTTGCCAGCTCACCGATTTTCAATGTCTCGTTCCCAATATAACCCCTCCCAACCGTCACGTGATGGTTTTGGCCTTCTGGAGGACTACTCCATATCCTACCGTGACATTTTCACCTATTCTCTAATCCTACAACATTTCTATTCTTTTGAAAAATATTTATTATGGATTACCTAATAAATATAGAAAGGTATTTACCTATACCCTTCTATATAGACAAAAAACCGACTATCATGCCAATAGTCGGTTTACTATATTTTTATGATAATCGATTATTTTTTTGTTTTTGTTGAGAATGGATTACTCAGTATTTTGGGACCGCATTGGCATAAAGAAGAGTGTTTTAATCTTTTTATTGGTGTACCGCATGTTTCACAAACTTTTGCTACCATCATACCGTCCTCCTTTTTATTTCATATTAGTATTATACTACCTCTCTTATAATAATCAATACTAAATTAAAATAATTATAAACTAAAAAGTTCCCCTTCCCAAATCATGTATAAACAGATAAAATAATATAAAACTCATCAGAAAGGTTGGTTTTAAATTTGTCAGATAAAATTCATCCCATTCCGCGTCCTCTAGTCCGAACAAATCAGTGGGTCATATTTTTAAGCGTAGTCCTCGCTTTAGCAACCGGTCAAGAATGGATACTGGCCATACCTTTAGTAGCGGGGCTATCTGGTCTTCTTTTACATTTTAATCCGGTTATGCGCCTTGCAAAGCTCTTTCTGAAGAAGGACCCCTCTAAATACATTCCTGAAGATCCTGCACAGCAACAGTTTAACCAGGTTATTGCAGTGGTTTGCCTAGGTTTCGGCTTACTCTCCTTCTTACTGGGCTTCAACGTTATCGGCTATGTGCTAACCGTAATGGTCGGGATGGCCTCATTTATTGCCATCCTTGGATTCTGCATTGGTTGCTTCATCCTTTATCAATGGAAACAATATACTTATCGCCGTTCTCTTCATTAAAAAGGGAGGCCTGACATTAATCATGTCAGGCCTGCTTTTTTATGCAACTGCAGAATTATTCTTTTTAACCCAAATCGCAGCCACTATAATCAGGAGTAACAATACCATTTGAGGTACTATCGTTTCCACTGTCGGATAAAGGCCGATCCATTCAATGAACGGGAACGTGTGAAGTGTATGCGTCTTAATCACTTGAGAAACTTGAAGTGCATGGATGGAGACACCAAGAATCTTAAATGCCAATGCATAGATGAAGATCGTCGCCACTTTGAAAAAGACCGTCATCGGTAGCTTAACGCTGTAACGGAGCATGACGAAACCAATGACCATCAATAGCAAGCAGGCAATCAATATCCCGGTCAATAGCTGTTTCAGTTCCATATACGGAGCCATTCCGGCATAAAAGATGATCGTCTCCGCTCCTTCTCGGAAAATCGATAGGAAACTAATTAACGCAAAAGACAAGATACTGCCTGTTGCAATAGCATGGTCCATTTGCTTGCCGATATAACGGTTCCATGCATGGATGTTCGATTTACTATGAAGCCACATTCCGATGGTCAGCATCATTAGCACTGCGATTATGCCCGTGATTCCTTCAATATACTCCCGGCTTGAGGCAGCGGTAATCTGTGAAAATACAATATTGATAATAACGGCAAGGATTGCACTTGCTGCCAAGCCAGCCCCGACGCCAGACCAAATCCACTTTTGTTTGTCTGCCTGTCCAATTTTCTTTAGGAAGGACAACAGTGTTGCCACGATAAGGAGAGCTTCCAATCCCTCACGTAAAAGAATCAAGGCCGCATCCCATGTCGTATAGCTCGTATCATCAATTAAAGGAAGTAGTCGTGCATGTAAATCGGAAACGATTTCTTTCGCTTCCTTTGCTTGTATCTTCTTCGATTGCAGTAAGCTAATGGCGGTTGGTACCTTAGTCTCCATGTCACTGTACAGCTTACTGTCCCTCGTAGAAACTTCTCCTTCGACATTTGGCCAAATCATTAATACTTCATTCAACTGGTCAATTGCCGAATTGATATCGTTTCCTTCCATATCCTTAACACTACTTTGTAGAAGGTCTGTTACATCGCTCAACGTATAAGTCTGCTGGTCTTCTTTTTCTACCTTGCCTTCCAGAAAGCCTTGAATTAGCCCTTTCAGTTCGTCAAGATTAGTTCGTGCCTTTTCTGGATCTGGAGGATCCTGCGTGATGGCTATCCGAACAAAGGCCATATAGGTTTCCATCTTACCGTACGAAGCAACACTTTCCTCCCGTACTACAAGTTCCGCATTATTCCATTGATTGAGGAGGTTTAGATACTGACTTTTAGCTTTGCTGAAGTCCTCTTCGCTAATCGTCGCATCTAAATCATCGATTAATGGAAGTAACGCTTCTAGGCGATCTTTATAATCGGTTTTATCAACCGGATTTTCTGCCGTATCATACTGAACAAGGGCACTTGATAAAGCGGATAACTTCTTTTTCATTTCTCCTGCGTCTTCTTGATTATTCACAGCGTTTTTCAAAGACAGTAATGATTCGTCAACTTTTTTGGCATCCTCACTGTCCGTTTTTATCACATTCCAGTCCTTTTCAAAAAGAGAGAGATTACTGGAAACCGATTCAAGATCTCCAGACTTCACTTTCATTAGGCTGTCTCCAATATATACGAAAAGCTGATCGTGATTTTCCCCGGCTGAAACACCTGGTATAGCAGACATTAAAAATATGAAACTAGTTAATAAAACGAACAACCCTGTTCTCCATTTAAAAACAGACATGACAAACTCCCCTTTTATGATAAAAACCGCCAACCCGGATTCCCATCCATGCTGGCGATTTTATGGTCTCTCATTTCACTAAATTCATCCGAAAAGGGACTCCCCGATATAGCCACCTTTTTTTACACCCGGCAAGCAAGCAAATATAGCGCTCCCCCGGTGGATTATATATTCATTTAACTTATCATTCTTTGAAAGACGTTCTTGCATCGGGATAAATTGTTTACTTGGGCTTCGTTGGAAACAAATAAACAGAAGCCCCGCATTGAAGCTTCCAGTCTTAGGATCCATT
Organism: Peribacillus sp. NPDC046944; assembly: GCF_050272735.1. Taxonomy (NCBI): domain Bacteria; kingdom Bacillati; phylum Bacillota; class Bacilli; order Caryophanales; family Bacillaceae; genus Peribacillus; species Peribacillus sp. NPDC046944. Next base: position 74,812 of record NZ_JBNNML010000012.1, on the reverse strand, counting down.
CCATCAGCATATGAATAGGGACGTCGCAGAATCTTAGCTGTTCCATCACCACGGGATAGGATCATATGGGAGTTTTCAGGAATGATCCGATTTCCGTTTTCATCCTTAACATGTTCATCAACCGTATCAAATTCATTCTTCATCCCTAATGGGGCACCGCTGTCACGATGACGACCAAATGTATTTTCCTGCTCTTTCAACGTAGTCCGATCCCACACTTCAATGTACATTTGAATTCGGCGGACGACCATATAGCTACCGCCTGCAAGCCAAGAAGGGCCATCCCCCGGCTTTACCCAGACATGTTGGTTCATCTCACTGCTTTTCTTCGTATCCGGATTCACGGTTCCATCTTTAAAACCAAACAAATTACGAGGCGTCGTTTTTTGAGAATCAGCCTTTTTCGTACGTTGAAAACCTGTTTGAGCCCAATGGATAATCGTCTTTCCTCTACCGATCCTCACCAGATTCCGGACGGCATGAAACGCAACCTGGAGATCGTCTGCGCAGGCTTGAATGCAAATGTCCCCTCCACTCCATGATTCTTCTAAGGCATCTAAAGAAAATGAAGGAAGATCTTTCAATTCGGCAGGTTGTTTAGACTTCAAGCCAAAGCGGTCTTTCCCATTCTTCGTAAATAGACTAGGACCTACTCCAAAGGTGATCGTCAAGTTAGAGGGGGATAATTCTTCTACTTCCCCTGTATCTTTTGGTGGCATGCTCCTGTTCGAGGAAGCTTCGCCTACCGATTTGCCAGATGTCATCTGGGCCGCCGCTTCTGTCCAATCTTTAAATAATTGAATTAAGTCTGACCTTTTTTCGGATGTCACTTCTAACGAAGCAAAATAAAGATTATCCTGAGCTTCTGTAGTGATTCCCGCTTGATGAGGCCCATAGAAAGGGACAGTATCATTCGTTTGTCCCTTTGCCTTTGAGTCAGATAGAGCTAGCATCCCGCCTAGGCCCGATGCGCCTATTACAACTCCAACCCCACCGATGCCAGCTGTTTTCAACATATCACGACGGCTTACCTTTTTGGAAAAAAGTGAAGTTTCGTCATTTGATATTTGTTCTTTCAATTAAGACTCCTCCATTACAATTCCTATTTGCGAAAGTGGCTCAGCTAAAGCATCGATAGCCTGACTTAATGATTTAACCTCGGATTTTGTTAAATCCGTATAAGAAACGTATCCATCACCATCTTTATGTTTTTCAAGCAAGCTGTAAACTCCGGCAAAACGCTCTTTGATTTCAGTTGTAAGCGCCTCGTCTTTTTCCTTAAGGGCAGGTGTCAATAATTCATATATTTTTTCAGCGCCCTCTACATTTGCAACGAAATCATACAAATCCGTATGAGAATAGCGGTCTTCTTCTCCAGTCACCTTGGATGTTGACACTTCATTAAGTAAGTCAACGGCCCCAGTGATTAACACATCAGGTGTTACTTCTACTGTTTCCACTTTAGCACGCAACAAATTAACGTCCTTCATTAATTGTTCAGCATACTCTTCATAACCCTTTGTTGTGTTTTCTTCCCATAACCCCATCTCAATTCGGTGGTATCCGCCCCACTCTTTTTCCTCAACATCACCCTCACGCGCATCGATTTTAGGATCAAGATCTCCAAAAATTTCAGCGATAGGTTCAGCGCGCTCATAATGCATGCGAGCCGGTGCATATAACTGCTTCGCTTTTTCAATGTCTCCAGACGTTACTGCCGTCGTGAATTCTTCCGTCGCTTTTACAAACTCTTCTATTTCACCTATCGCAAATTCCCGATAGTCGTTGGATACACCATCCAGCGCACTCGCACTTGTCTCCTTAGCATCCACCTCTGCAGGCTTGGTTTCTTCATTTTTCTGCGAACACCCAAATAACAGGCTGGTTGATAATAAAACGGCTAAGGTTGCTTTCGTTTTCATACTCTAAACTCTCCCCTGAAAATATATATTAATTCTAGATTTATATTAGCAGTAGTGAGAATCATTATCAATATATATTTTGTTCCAATTTACATTTCAGTTATCAAGGTAGACCATACTTTTATAACCTTATTTGGTGAATAGCTTATGGGGACAAATAATTACTTATTTCAAGAACTCTTTTCGTTCTTTCATTAATATTTCATTTTCTTTTTCCATGATTTTCGTAATATCTTCAATAAATCGAAGAATGATCGTGAGTTCTTTATCTTCATAGGACGTGCAAAGATCTTTTGTGGCTGCAGATAGTGAATGATAATGTGATTTAATCTGTTCTTGCCTTGATGCTATGGGGACAATCTTTACCCGTCTACCATCTATATGATCTCTTTCCCTTTTTACATAGCCCGATTTTTCAAGACGGTCGATGAGCGTCGTGACCGAGCCTGTGCTCAACCCTGTAATCTTCGCCAGCTCTCCAGCTGTAATAGGGCCCGTTTCATTCAATATTTCAGCAGTCTTTAAATCCGTGTGAGCCACACCTATTTTGTGAGCCATATTCTGTTGGAACAATACAGACCTCATTCCGTACCTTTGCAGGCTCCGGGTTAAACTCTCTAAAAGGTCTGAATTCAACCCATTATCGCTTGACATAAAATGCCACCCCTTTTACACTTGAATTTATCTTGATAATCAAGATAAATATTTAGTTTCCATAATAGTGATTATCATTCATTCATGCAAATGAATAAACGAATTGTTTCATAAAAAGGGAGGAAAAAACATTTTGGAGAAACAACCAAAACATCAAAAGTTTATAGTTGCCGGACTGTTATTGGGAATTTTGATGTCAGCAATGGATAATACGATTGTTGCAACCGCCATGGGGACGATTGTTTCCGATTTAGGCGGGTTCGATAAGTTTGTCTGGGTGACATCGGCCTATATGGTCGCCACGATGGCAAGTATGCCGATATTCGGCAAACTCTCCGATATGTACGGTCGGAAGCGATTTTTCATTTTTGGGCTTGTCGTCTTTTTAATTGGGTCTGCCCTATGCGGCATGGCTCAAAGCATTGTCCAGTTAAGTATTTTCAGGGCCATTCAGGGTATTGGTGGAGGTGCCTTGATGCCAATTGCCTTTACCATCGTCTTTGATATTTTCCCACCTGAAAAACGCGGGAAACTTACCGGTCTTTTCGGGGCTGTATTTGGGGCATCTAGTGTATTAGGTCCTCTATTAGGAGCTTATATTACGGAGTATGCCAGCTGGCATTGGATTTTCTACGTCAACGTTCCAATCGGCTTCATCTCGTTATTCTTCATTCTTCGTTATTACAAGGAAAAGGCCAATACGCATGAACAGAAAATCGATTATAGCGGGGCCGCGACTCTCGTTATCGCTGTCGTCAGTTTAATGTTCGCCCTCGAGCTTGGTGGCGAGTATGGATGGACTTCATCTCCTATCCTTGCTTTGTTTGCAAGTTTTGTCGTGTTTTTTGTTTCATTTTTCTTTTTCGAAAAAAGGGCCAAAGATCCCATTATCTCATTATGGTTATTTAAAAGGCGGTTATTTGCAACGTCTCAGATCTTGGCAATCCTATACGGCGGAACGTTCATCATTTTAACTGTGTATATTCCGATTTTCGTGCAGGCTGTTTATGGAGGTTCGGCTACCAATGCAGGGTTAATCCTAACCCCAATGATGCTGGGGTCCGTTGTCGGTAGTGTTATCGGGGGAATATTCAATTCCAAGACCAGCTTCCGCAACTTAATGACGATTTCCGTCGTTTGTTATTTTGCAGGAATGCTATTATTAGGAACGTTAACCCCGGAAACCAGCAGGACACTACTAACGTGTTATATGATTCTTACTGGATTCGGTATGGGCTTCTCATTCTCCCTTCTACCGATCGCTTCCATCCACAACTTGGAACCGAGGTATCGTGGGTCTGCCAACTCAACCAATTCATTCCTCCGTTCGTTTGGGATGACATTAGGCGTTACCATTTATGGGGCGATACAGAACAACGCCTTCACAAGTAAGATGGCGGATGCCTTTAAAGGAATGCAAGGCGGGCCGGAAACGTCCGTTCTTACGCAGGATCCACGTCAGCTATTCCAGTCAGATGCGCGTGCCCAAATTCCAGATATGATCCTGGATAAAATCGTGTATGCCATGTCTGATTCGATATCATTAATCTTCACTTTAGCCCTGATTCCTATTGGTTTGGCAGCAATCGTTGTTTTCTTCATGGGAAAAGCAAGAGTGGAAACGTCACCAAAGGAAAAACCGTCACACTGAATGTTTAAGCGCTGGATTTCCAGCGCTTTTTAAAGTTTTCATTAAAGAAAATCGGGTATCCTTTTAATAAAACAACATTCTTTCAAGAATGAAAAATTTTAGTTTGCCGAAATACAATTATGCCACTAAAATGATAAGTAACACATTAACCGATCGAGGTGAAAATTTTGAGAATTGTCTGTTTTGGAGATAGTTTAACAAGAGGTATCTCCTACGTTAAAGGCCGGCTTCGTATCATTAAAGAGAATTACCCAAGCTCTTTAGCGAAGTTGACAGAGTCCTTGCCATTCGTTGAAGTTTTGAATAAAGGCGTCTTTAATGACAATTCTGACTTGCTAGTTAGCCGTGTCCAGAAAGATGTCATGTCAGAAAATCCCGATATCGTATTGATAGAAGTCGGTGGTAACGATTGTAATTTCCATTGGGAGGAAGTCGCAAAGAATCCTGAAGGAGACCATGAGCCTATCGTTCCGATTGAACGGTACCTTGAAAATATCACTCAACTCGTCAAACAAGTTCAGGACAAGCATGTCACACCCTTTCTTTTAACTCTTCCCCCACTGGATCCCGCCAGATATTATCGGTCGATTGCCGATCGATTCGGACCATCCATCGGACATTTTGTCTCTCAAGTCGGTGGGATTGAACATTGGCATGGCATGTATAACCGCCAGTTAAAAAAACTGGCCGAGGATTTGAAGGTTCCATTGATCGATGTGCGTTCTTATATAAAGTCTGCCGGTGATCTGGAACATTTAATCAGTGACGATGGCATTCACCTTACGTCAGAAGGATACCAGCATATGAGCAAGGCCATATTCAGTGATTTAAAAAAGCATTTGGCAAAGGAAACACTGTCACAACCTTAAACAATCAAAAAGGCAAAGCATGGGGGCTTTGCCTTTTTACCATTATAAGCTCTTCACTTCCACATTTTCTGGAAGCTTGAAAGGATTCTCGGAATTGATTCGGTCATAAAACATCATTCCATTTAAATGGTCCAGCTCATGTTGAAAAACAATCGCCGCAAATCCTTTCAATCGCATCTCGATTTTCTCTCCATTGCTGTCCAATGCTTTAATTTTCACCCGTTCATAACGTGGCACATATCCTTTGATATCACGATCCACAGAAAGGCAGCCTTCACTTTGAGGTAAGTAAATCATGGATGCCGAATGGCTGACAATTTTCGGATTCACTAAAGCATATTCGTAGACCTTTCCTTTTTCATCTGGAAAATACATAACGAACATTCGTTTATTCAGGCCAATTTGGTTGGCTGACAAGCCTACACCTTCTCGTAAGTGGTACTTCTTTTGAAGTTTAGGATCTTGGCTGTTTTTTAAATACTGCATCATGCATTCTAATGTTTCTAGGTCTTCGTCAGAAATTGGCAGGCTAACTTCATCAGTCACCTGACGCAGAATTGGATCGCCTTCCCGAACAATATCCTTCATCGTAATCATATAATCCCTCATAAATTTATTCATAAATGTTCAACTCATCTACCTTTATATTTTTTCATCACTAAGACCATTTCACTTTAGCATTTCATTTTTAAAAAGTCTATCATGCAGGTTAACAACTGGATGTCCACTATCCGACTCAGTCCTTAGGGAAAAGCGGCACCCATCACATAAATCAAAACATGGAAGTATTTACCTTTATTTTTAGGACTTATGACCTATGGTTAACGCGTTTAAAAATTTTATACTGAATATATATTCTTAAAGGAGATGAAATATTGAACTCGAACTCAAAATTAGTTTCGAAGTTGCTGCCGTTCATAACGGTGTTCATTGTGATAATTGGTGTTATATCTTGGTACATTGTGACTCAGTCAAAAGAAATGGTCGTTCCTTTCTCGTCCGTTGAAAAGACCATTCAGGCCCAAAATGGTGCCCTCGTCTCTATTGAAGAAAAGCGAAATGGAACACTTCATATCACTACACCAGAAGGTAAATATGTCTCTAACATCCCTCCGAACAGTCAAATGGTCAACAAACTAGTCGAAACTTATAACGTTCGCTATTCATTTTCATCGACAAATAAGTCTGCATTATGGATTTTAGGCGGATTGCTGGCGGCACTAGTCACAACCGCAATTATTATACAGAAGAAATCAAAAGGCGGTTTACGCGTAAAAAGCAAGAAACAAAATATCTCTACACCTAGAGCACTTCCCGATATAACCTTAGCCGATATAGGTGGTTTGCAACCCGAAATCAAACAAGAGATCCTGCAAACCCTCACCACTCTAAAAGAACCGGAGCGTTCAGCTAAAATTGGGATCAAGCCTCCACAAGGCATCTTACTATACGGTCCTCCAGGAACCGGGAAAACATTATTGGCACAGGCCATTGCAAAAGAATTGGGCGCCAACTTCTTTTCGACTAGCGGTTCGGCCTTCAATGAAATGTTCGTTGGAGTGGGGGCAGCTCGTGTACGTAGCCTTTTCCAAAATGCCCGGAAACAATCACCTGCTGTCATTTTCATCGACGAAGTGGACGCATTGGCCGGTAAACGGAAAGCCCATGGTGGGGAAGAAGCTGAAAAAACCTTGACGGAACTTCTTGTCCAGTTAGACGGAGGCCATTCAAACGAAGGAATTTTATTCGTGGCTGCCACAAACAGGAAGGACATGCTTGATGAGGCATTTCTTCGTCCAGGCAGAATCGATTTCTCGTTCCAGGTGCCGATTCCCGATACAAACGGAAGAAAAGAAATCATTGCCATTCATACAAAAGGGAAGAAACTGGCGGCCGATGTCCTTTCTTCCTTGGATGAATTAGCTGAGAGTACATCCGGGTTCTCCGGGGCGGATTTACGTTCCTTGTTTGAAACAGCTTCTCGTCATGCGCTACGTCATGATCAGGAAATGATTCGCAAACAAGATCTTGATTACGCGATTGACCGGACCATTCTAGGGGCTACTTCCCGAACGTTGAGCGATATGGATACAAAGCGGCGGGTGGCCATTCATGAAAGTGGACATGCCCTGATTGCTGCCCTCACTAAACCGGGTTCTGTTCGAAAAGCGACCATCATCCCTCGTGGCGAGGCCCTTGGGTATGTGGCGCCGATTCCTAAAGAACTTCATTTAGCTACGGCAAGTGAGTTGCTAGATCAAGTGAAAATGATTTTAGCAGGCGGTGTCGCAGAAAGAATGTTTCTTGGTGAACATAGTGTCGGAGTTGGTGGTGACGTTCAACAGGCAAAGCATTTACTTGAACAAATGGTCGATACGGGCATGTTGCAAGACGGCTTCACCTTAACATTCAATAAAGGTGAGAAAGAACAAAAAATGCAAGCCCTTTTCACCCAGGCCATTCAAGAAACGGAAAAACTGATCGAATCAAACCGTCCACAATACGAAAAGCTTGTAGAGGTCCTGTTGAAAAAAGAGACGATTGACGGCACAGAGGTCCAAAATATAGTGGATGTACAAGAGCCAAAGGTTCTTTCGTTTTCATAAGGTCTTAATATATAGGCAAAGAACCCAATCTGAATGTTCAAATTGGGTTCTTTTTTTTGATGGTCCTTGGTCTAGCTATGAATAATGACCGGGTTTTTCCTACTTTTATGACTGCATCCCATTGAACAATATTTATTTGATGCAGTTCTTGGTTTAAAGGGTCGATTACATGATTCACAATGTCTTATTGGATATTTTATATAAGCCTTTCCCTTACACGATTGAGAGCAATACTTAGCATCTGCATTATAGCTTTTGAATGTCTTGTCACATACTTGGCAAGTATACTCAGCCAAAATCCCATCCCTCCTTTGACGCGATCAATAAAGTATTCAAATAATCTTTTGATATCGTTTGGGAGAAGAGAGTTCAAGATTCATGGTGCTATTATATTTATTTTGGACAAGACTAATGGAGATCGCCGCAATAAAAGCGGGAATCGCAAAGCTGAGGAAGTTTATATAAATAGGCAACTCCCACTCGATTAACAGCCCACCGATTGTTGGTCCCACTATAGCCCCAAACCTACCTATACCTAATGCCCACCCCAGTGCTGTCGACTTTATCTGTGTCGGATAGAACATGGAGATATAAGCATTGTTTAAATTTTGCGATCCAATTGTCGCAGCCCCTGCTATTGCCACCAAAACATATAGAAAGAATGACCCTGGTTTAAAACCAAGGAGGAGCAAGCAAACCGCGCCTATACTGAAGTAACTGATCAACACTCGTTTTGAGCCAATTCGATCTGCTAGCCAACCCCCGCATACCGAACCGACGATTGCTCCAATGTTCAAGCAACAAAGAAACAGCAGGCTGGAATTCAACGGATAGCCCGCTTTAATCATCAGTTGAGGCAACCACGTACCCAATCCATATACCATCAACAATCCCATAAAGCATGCGATCCAAAACATGATGGTGGATCTTCCACGGCGATTCTCGAAGAGCTTTACCACTGGAACACCGGAAGTTGATAAATTCATGATAAATCGATCTGCATCATGGGGAACATAGGAGGAATTTAAACGAGCCACTATTCCCTTCGCTTTTTCATAGTCTCCCTTTTCCACATAATAATAAAGGGATTCAGGTAAAGATTTAATTAAAAAGGGAATGGCCAATAAGGGAATGGCCCCTATGAAAAACATCCATTCCCATCCCAACTCCGGAATGACCTTCATTCCAAAAAGAGAGACTAATATACCGCCAATCGAATATCCGCTGAACATGATACCCACCATCATATTCTTAATCGGCTTGGGAGAATATTCAGAGGTGAGCACCACCAATAACGGCGGAATGCCGCCCAAACCAAGCCCTGCAAGAAAACGGTATATCGCAAAATCTACCGGTCCCTTCGCTAAACCTGTCAATAGAGTAAACGAACCAAAAATAGCAACACAAGCTATGATTACTTTCTTTCTCCCTACTTTATCCGCTACGATCCCGCAAATAAGTGAGCCTATTAAACCGCCTACCAACGTCAAACTCCCTATCAATCCCAAGATGCCCGGTGATGTCCCCCACTCTTGACTTAAGGTTGGAATGACGGCTCCATAAACGACTAGATCATATCCATCGAAAAGGATGAGGAAAATACACCATAGTAAAACAGTTAAATGAAAAGAGTTAAACTTACTCCCTTCTATAACCTGGGCAACATTCATTTGTTTCACATTTCATTCCTCCATCAATAATAGGATCTATACCAGACTTAGGCCAAATGCCATGATATTTTCTTTTCATCTCGTCCCTATCTAAGCTACGTTTGCCAACGGCCCTGTACATATTCAGGAAGGAACATTCAAACTCTCGCATACATCCTGAAACGTGACACATGTCGGTTCATTTCTAAATTGATCTGCATTGGCATGATGGGCGCAAACAGATAAACAGTAGTGATTGTCTATTGTGTACTGTCTGCATATGTAATCCCTAATCTGTCTTTCTGTTTCCATATCTGTGATTTGGATGGATCCATTGCTACACTTTTTCATAGAAAACCCCTGTAATGGCATGGATAAGCCTTCACCAACCGCTTTCACATAACTCTCTTTCAAGGTCCAGATGTCATAAAAGGCACCAAGGCCGACTTCTCTATCATTCAAAACGTATTGATACTCTTCTTTAGTAAAAAGCTCTTTGGCGAGGGGTAAATCAAATGGTCCTATGTATTCTATATCCACACCCACTGCGTCATCATGAACCACACACACTACATATTCACCAGAGTGGGAGATATTATAGTGGAAGGAAGGAAAGTCACATAAAAACGGCTTGCCATATTCATTCGTTTGAATTCTCAGTTCCCTATCCATCGAGCCGTATCGTTCTTTTAATGCGAAACGCACCAACAAATCCCCAATCAGGGAACGATATGCATCATCAGTCTTCACAAACCTTTTCAATCGGCTCTGCCTTTCTTTTGAAACATGAACAAGCAAATTGTCTATATCCGCATTTTCCCTGCTCGCAGGCAATTTACAACTATATAGTTCAATCACATCTAGCCCCCCTTTTATACTCTTCAAACAAATAAATAGGGGCCGCTGATTAGAATCACAGCAACCCTCTATTTCAAGCATCTCCATCTGGAATTTTGTCACTTACTCATTCTGACTGGTTCTGTCTTAGGAATTTCAGTCGATTGCTGACTTGGCAAGATACTCTTAAAGTCTTCTTTCTTCAGACGTAACGAGATAGTAAGACCTATAACAAGAAAGACTGATGAGCCAAGGAGAGCATATTGATAGGATTCCAAGTTACTCTGTTCTATTCCGTTCCTTGCCACCTCGCTTGTCCCCAAGGCTCCCAACACACTCGCTAGTACGGCTACCCCAACAGCTGAGCCGAATCGATTCTGGACATTGAATAATGTAGTTGCCCTTCCCATCGATGCTGAAGTAATATTCGTGAAAATGGAAGACTGTACAGCAATCACTGCATGTCCCAAGCAGATGCCGACACTAAATAATAAGAGTCGTAAAGACCAAGGATTCGCTGTCGGACCAACAATACTAATGATGGCAAAGATTAAGGCCGTCCCAAGTAGCCCAAGGCAGATCACCTGCTGGCCATTCAATTTCTTGAAAGTCCAAGGAATCATCCTGGATGCTACCATAAGCCCCAATGCCTCAGGAAAAGTGGCCAATCCACTATCCAGGGCAGAGGCATTCATGGCATTCTGATACATTAACGGGAATATAAAGAGCATGCCCATTAATGCTGCTTGCGATAATAGAGAAATAAGGCCAAGGGAACGGAACAATTTGTCCGATAATAAGCTTAAATCCAGCATGGGTTCCTTGACCCGTAATTCTCGCCATACAAACAAACAGACAAGTATGAAGCCAATCAGTCCCGTATACATAATGACTGGAGAACTCCATCCCTTTGAAGGACCGGTACTCAGTGCATACATGACCATCGACAAACCGGCAGCTGATAACAGAAACCCTGTCAGGTCAAGCCTGCCGGCCGATGGCTCTTTATGTTCCTTCAAGAACAGCAAACCGATGAGGATAGCGATGATTCCAAAAGGAATGTTGATATAAAAAGCCCAGCTCCAAGATAGCTGTTCCGCAAAGAAACCACCGACAACCGGACCAATGGCTGGTGCAAAGGCAATGGGCAAGACAAGGGTCCTTGACACTTTCATTCGTTCTTTCTGAGAAAATGTCCTGAATAAGATTGCCATTCCTACTGGAGTAAGGAGTCCACCGCCTGCACCCTGCAAGGCCCGAAATAGGGTCAAGGTCTCTAGGTTTGTCGCAAATCCGCATAGAAGGGAAGCGAGTGTGAAAACCCCAAGTGCCAATAGGAAAATTTTCTTGGTACCATATCGATCCCCAAGCCACCCCGATATAGGGAGAAAGACCGCGAGGCTTACTAAGTAGCCTATATTAATACCGCTTGTGGCTGAGGGGATGACATTGAATTCCTGGCCGATGACGGGAAGAATGACATTGACGATCGTGCCGTCCATCGAAACCATGAACATGGCAATCACATAAACCATGCAAACGACTAATTTAGGATTCTCGTATATGCGCACGTTCACTTTACGCCATCAAGGCTCGATACGAGCTTTAGGCTCTTAGGCTGAAGATCCGTCCAGTTGGCATTAATATAGTCCAAGCAATTCTTTTTGCTTTCTTCTCCATAAATGGTGGACCAACCATCTGGTATGTCCAAAAAGGCAGGCCAGAGGGAATGCTGACCTTCTTCATTTATCAATACTTTATACGTACCATTCTCGTTCTCAAAAGGGTTAGTCATTCTTCATCTCCACCTTCATTAATTAATGCGTAATTTTTTTTTTCATATTTGAAAGCTTGTTTGCAATCACCTGTCCGATTTCCGCAAGTGGCTCAGGTTGACACATATCCTTATGACGGCACTCAATATCATGTTGTTCAATCAATCCATTTATATATGGTTTCCATGTATCCGTTGAAAGGCTAGGGAACCATTCTGGTATGAGTGTTGATTTAAAGAACAAAACATTACCATTGAACACTCCTGGTTCATATTCACCCATGATACGAACAGAATTCACATAGGTTTCCTTCAGGTTAAGGATTGTCTTTTCTTCCAAACTAGCTAATGCACTTCCATCTTGGTGCAGAATCTCTATGGCACCAGCATCATCCAATGGCTTGTCTCCTAAACTATCAGGATCATACCCACCCAAGGCAAGCAGGGCGATCAATGCTTCCTCATCACCAGGAGCATTAGTAGTCGGCAAAAATTGACTTGGAAATGCATCCAGAATGGCCACAAGTTGGACTTCTTCCCCCTCGTTTTGCAGTTGGGTAGCCATGGCATGCACGACATTTCCACCCAGTGACCAACCCAATAAACGATAAGGGCCTTTTGGCTGGATTTTGCGGAGATGTTCGATATAATCTGCTGCCATCTCTATCAGTGTTTCCGGATAGCGCTCACGCTCAGAAATCCCCCGAGCTTGCAGTCCATATATTGGGTAATCTGGACCAAGAGCCGTCATTAGCCCGGCGTAGCACCAGCTCAATCCTCCCGCTGGGTGTATACAGAACAGTGGAAGTTCCTCGCCACTTTTGCGTAGTGGCAACAAGACATCCAAAGCACTCTGACTCGAACCCATTTCAAGCCTTTCTGCTAGGCCAGCAACTGTCGGCTCTTCAAATAAGTTTCCGATGCTCAACTCAACGCCAAGCGCTTCACGTATCTTACTCATCAGCTGGACGGCAAGCAGGGAATGCCCTCCCAGATCAAAGAATCCATCATCGATTCCAACGTGTGAAAGATCAAGAATTTCCATGAACAGTTTACATAAGATTTCCTCCTGTGGCGTCCTTGGTCCACGCCCTGAAACGGCTGAACCGAAATCAGGTACTGGCAACGCCTTTCGATCCAGCTTTCCATTTGCTGTCAAAGGCAAATCGGCCATTTGGACAAATGCAGATGGAATCATGTAATCTGGAAGGCCGGCTGCAACAAACCGACGTAATTCGGCTGGATTGAAAACCGTATTTACCGCTGGCACAGCATAAGCCACCAATCTCTTATCACCTGGGTGATCTTCACGAACGATGACGGCAACTTGCTCCAGATAAGGACACTGGGCAAGTAATGATTCAATTTCTCCCAGCTCGATACGGAAACCGCGAATCTTGATTTGATGATCGGCCCGTCCCATATAGTCCAATGAGCCATCAGCACGCCATCTGGCTAAATCTCCGGTCCGATACATCCTGGTTCCTGATGGACCGAATGGATTAGCAACAAAACGCTCTGCCGTCAAACCATGGCGCCCAAGATACCCGCGGGCCAAACCTGAACCAGAGACATACATCTCCCCAGTTACTCCTGCAGGTACCGGTTGTAGGCTCGCATCCAAAATATACACCCCAAGATCCGGTATGGCACAGCCTATGAGACTGTTCGCCTTCACGGCGGTGACTTCCCTGTTAAGCTCCAGATAACTTACATGAACGGTCGTTTCCGTAATTCCATACATATTAATCAATCGTGGCGCAGTTTCCGGATGACGGCTATACCAATCCTCCAAGCGGCTTAGTTCAAGTGCCTCCCCACCATAAATCACATACCGTAACGTTAGATTCTGTCCAAGTTCCGGCTTGTTACGATCCGCCTGCATTAATTGATAAAAGGCAGATGGGGTCTGGTTAAGAACCGTGACTCCTTCATCCACAAGGAGCTGTAAAAACTCTTCTGGTGACCGGCTGATTGAATGAGATACAACTATAAGCTTCCCGCCATGAAGAAGCGCCCCCCATATTTCCCATACCGAAAAATCGAAAGCATAAGAGTGGAACATCGTCCAAACATCATCCGAATTGAACTGGTACCAGTCTTCTGTCGACCCAAAGAGCCGGACTACATTTTGATGGGGGACGACTACCCCTTTCGGTACACCCGTTGAACCTGAAGTATAAATAATATAAGCTGCGTTTAATGGTGATAAAGGCTGTTTCCGTTCACGATCTAGTGGGTTATCTGTTGAATATCGTGACATTTCCACTAACGTGCTCGGATCGTCCAATACAATTTGTTGGATATCATGCAGATTCGGAAGGCTAGTTGCCACACTGGAACTTGTAAGGACGTAGCTAGGCTTCGCATCCTGAAGCATGAAAGACAATCTGTCGATAGGATATTCAGGATCTAGAGGCAAATAAGCCGCCCCCGCCTTCAGTACAGCAAGTATCCCAACCACCATATCCAATGATCTTGGTGTGGCCAATGCTACAAATTGCTCCGATGCAACCCCTTTAGCCATTAGCAGACGGGCAAGCTGGTTTGCCCTATGATTTAGCTCTTCATATGTTAGGGATTCATCTTCATATACAGCAGCGATTTTATCTGGATACCTGTTCACTTGTTCTTCAAACAAAGCTGGTAAACAGGAATCAGGGATTTCTTCACCATACTGATTCCAATCAACAAGAATTTCTTGACGTTCTTTTGGCTCCAATATTTCCAATCGTCCGATTGTCTGGTCCGGTTCCATTACAACCCCTTCTAATACTCGTACGAATCGGTTAAGCATCCTCTCGATGGTTTCAGGTTTATATAGATCTGCACTATATTCAAGAAACCCGCTCATTCCATCCGGTTTTCCTGTGTCATCATGCATTTCCCGAATCTCAATCGTCATATCGAATTTGGAAGTCCCCACACTATATAGCTCTAGGTTGGAGTGAATGCTCGGAAGCTCTAGCTTTGGCTCAGGCGTATTCTGCAGGGCAAGCATGATTTGGAATAATGGGTGCCTAGATCGTGAACGTGGTGGATTCAGTTCTTCTACCAAGCGTTCAAAAGGCAAGTCTTGATGTTCATACGCCTGTAAATCAACATTCCTTACCCTTTCAAGAAGTTCACGGAAAGTTGGGTCTCCAGAAGTATCCGTACGGAGCACCAAGGTATTAATAAATAATCCGACTATTTCGCTCAAAGCATCGTCGCTTCGACCTGCAATCGGACTTCCAATCGGAATGTCCGTACCCGCTCCAAGGCGAGTAAGCAAGGTCGCAAGTCCCGCCTGCAATACCATGAATAAGCTGACTCCGTTTTCACGAGCCACATCCACTAATCTACGATGCAGGACAGGTGAAATCATAAACTTCAATGTATCCCCCTTATAGCTTGGTTCGATAGGCCGAGGGAAATCCATAGGCAACTCCAACTGATCGGGAAGATTCGCCAGTGTCTCCTTCCAATAATCAAGCTGTTCTTTCACTAAGCTAGCTTCATCGTTCTCTTTTCCCAACAATTCTTCCTGCCAAAGCGCATAATCCGCATATTGGACAGGAAGAGGAGTCAAGTTAGGTACCTCTCCAAGAACCCTGGCTTTATAAGCCGCAGACAAATCTCGCGTAAGAGGGGTAAGGGACCATCCATCGGCTACAATGTGATGTAAAAGTAAAACTAAAACATGCTGATCCGGTTCCACTGAGAAAAGCTGAGCATAAATGGATGGCTCCACAGCGAGATTAAAGCTATAACGCGTAGCGACTGCAATCTCCGCATCCAGGTCCGCCGCTTTTACTCTAGTTATTAACAATTCAACCCGGGCCTCAGAAGGGTCAATGATGCTTTGATGGGCATTCCCCTCCGTTACTGGAAAAATCGTCCGTAACGTATCATGATGAGCAACCAGGTCATTGATTGCTGCCTCGAGAGCATTCGTATCAAGGTTTCCTGATAATTCTATGACCAACGGAATATTATAGGTTGGACTAGGGCCTTCAAGACTGTGTAGGAACCACAATCTCCTCTGTGCAAAGGAAAGGGGTATCTTTTTGGGCTTACTCGTTTTTTTCACGGGCAATCGGGCACTTTTTCCATTGGAGAGCTGTTTTGCAAGACCCGCCACGGTCGGTGACTCAAAAATCTTGCCTATGCCGAGTTCCACTCCGAATGTATTGCGTATTCGTGCCATCAGAGTTGATGCTAGGAGTGAATGCCCACCTAAATTAAAGAAGCTATCATCAATTCCTACTCTAGATAGACCTAGAACTTCAGCAAACAACTCGCTCAAAATTTCCTCTTGCGGTGTTCTTGGTGCTCGATCTGAAATCAGCGAGTAGAGATCGGGCACTGGCAATTCTTTACGATTAAGCTTCCCATTTGGAGTTAGCGGCAACTCTTGCATCTCAACGATTGCCGATGGAATCATATAATCCGGAAGACTACTGCCCACAAATGCACGAAGTTCCCCTGGATCCACTTTCGAATCCAGCGAAGGAACAATATAAGCCACAATTCGTTTATCACCCGGAATCTCCTCGCGAACAATCACGGCCGCTTGTAAAACCTCAGGATGTTGGACAAGCTTTGCCTCGATTTCTCCAAGCTCGATCCGGAAACCACGTATTTTAATTTGATGGTCAGCGCGACTAATATAATCCAGTGAACCATCCACTCTCCAACGAACCAAATCACCTGTACGGTACATCCGGCTGCCCTTAGGACCATTCGGGTTGGCGACAAAACGCTCTGCTGTTAAATCCGAGCGACCTAGATACCCCCGGGCTAGCCCTTTCCCTGCAATATACAATTCGCCAACGATTCCGGGAGGGACTGGTTGTAAACCTGCATCGAGTACAAACACCCGTGTATTCCAAAGGGGTGATCCTATGGATGGCATGCCTGTCTGACTGGAATCCAGCTTTTTAGATGTCGACCATATCGTCGTTTCAGTTGGACCATATAAGTTGGTTACTTCACACCCTAAATCCTTTAATGCTGTGGCTAGACTAATGGAAAGAGCCTCCCCACCAACAAGGACCTTAAGCCCCTTGATTACATCTGGATAATTGGAAACCATGGCATGCCAAAGCGTCGGTGTCGCCTGCATGATGGTAATATCATGTTCGGTAATGATGTCTGCCAACGCCTTGGGTTCTTGTATCTTCTCCTTGGCTGCAACGACGCAGCTGGCTCCATTAAGAAGTGGCAAGTACATTTCTAAACCGGATATGTCAAATGCGATGGTGGTGACCGCCAGAAGCCTATCTTCTTGATTCAAGGAAAATTGGCTTTGCATGGAAGAAAGGAAATTAATCAGGCCTTCCGATTGAATGACGACACCTTTTGGATTCCCTGTGGAACCGGATGTATAGATCATATAAGCTGGGTTAAGAGGTGATAGGGCTCCATTCCTGTTTGACTCATCCACATTTCCATCGGAATATTTTCCTGATGAAAGAGCATGCTCTGCCTCATCCAATAAGATGAGTTCCGCTTCACCACCACTTGGTAGTTTTGAAGCAATTTCACGGTTTGTTATTAGACAAATAGGCTTCGCGTCGTTCAATATGTATTCAATGCGGTCAATGGGATAATCGGGATCGATTGGTAAATATGCAGCCCCTGTCTTTAATACGCCCAACATGACCACGACCATGTTCGCAGAGCGCGGTAAAGCAATCGCCACGAATTTTTCCGGACCTAGATCTTTTTCCAATAAAAGATGGGCAAATTGATTGGCACGCTTATTCAATTCCTCATAACTAAGGATCGTCTTTTCATCTACCAGGGCTGTTAGGTATGGGCTTTTAGCTACTTGTTTTTCAAACAGGCTTGGCAAGTTGGCAGACGGAATCTCCTCGGCGGTTTGATTCCACTGGTGCATGACCCTCTCACGTTCTTCAGGTAAAAGCACTTCAAGTTCCCCGATCATGTGGACCTCTTCTGCAGTGGCCACCTTCTCGAACAACCTTAAGAATCGGGTATGGTGAATGCCTAGCTCTTCCAAATCGTACACTTCCGGGTTAGCATCCAAATCGATTCTTAATCCATTTCCATCAGACTTGTCATATATGTTTATCGATATGTCATCGACCGGGCCTGTGGCCAGCTTATGTGTAATGGCTTGATTACCCGCAAAGTCCAATCCATAATCAAAAGGCATGACATTGATTTGCGGACCGAATAATCTTTGATTATCACCAAGAAGCTTAAGGTCACGGCGAAGTTCTTCATGTCTATAGTTTTGATGGCGGCGGATAGTACGCACTTCGCTTGATACTTGCTTCACTACTTCCTTCAACGCCATATCCGGTCGAACGGTTACACGCAATGGAAGTAAGTTCATCACCATACTCGGAATATTGATTGAAGCAGAGCCCAAACGCCCCATCATCGGCAGGGAGAGGATGACGTCTTCCGTTCCCGTCAGACGATGAATATATACAGCAGCGACAGCCATTGCCACTTCATGCCACGTCCCCGAGTATTTATGAGCATTTTTTTTAAAAGATTGTGTGGCAACAGTCGATAAATAACCCGTTTGGCTAAGAAAACCGTTAGATGTCCTAGGAGCCCGTTCAGCAAGGCTCATGACTTCCGGTTGATCAGCAAAGCGCTCCCGCCAAAACTGACGATCGGCTTCGAATTTCTCGGACGCCCTGTATCTAGCATCTTCCTCCAATAGCTTAACGAAAGGACTAAAGGCTGCCTCTTCACATGGTCGACCTTGGACAAGTGCCGTATACAGCTTCGCGACCCGCTGCGATATTAGTGAAAATCCAAAGGCGTCCATTACTATATGATGAATCCGCTGATACCAGAAATACCGTTCTGGTCCAACCTTAAACAATGCTTGAGAGTAAAGGCTGTCCATTTTTAAGTTAATGGGGTGAAGCAGGTCTTCTCTCATCCATTGCAAGGCCTTCTCTTCAGGATTATCTTGATCGCTTACATCCAAGAACTGAAAGGGTAGTTCAGTGGAGTCCACCAGGACTTGATAAGGTCCGCTTTGGTCCTCCCCAAATTGAATATGTAAACTTTCTGCCTCCCTTACTGCCTGCATGAGCGCTGCTTCAAACTTACTTACTTCTATTTTCCCTTTAATCTCTATGTATTCACCCGTATTGTAAATCGGGTTATCCGGCTCTAGTTGCTGCGCAAACCATATGCCGGACTGTGCGCCGGACAATGCCATGCGAGTTTTTTGGTTCTCCATATTACTCACCTCATTTACCTCCTTTTCACATCGGATCAAGCTAAAACTTTCTGGGAAGATAGCAGGTTCCACCAATCAGCAATTGTCGGTTTCTCAGCCATTTGCATGAAATTGATTTCCGCCCCTTTTCCTCTCAACATTTCCACAAGGCTCATCATGCGAATGGAGTCCATTCCTCTATCGATTAAATCCTCATGATCTTCAAGACCTTCTGAAGGGTCTTCGCCAAGAAGGTCGAAAATCATCATCCTTAATTCCTCTATTGTCCAATCGGCTCCTTCCTGACTAGCAGGTGATGATTGTTCACTGACTTGTAATTGGTCAAGCAACTGAAGCGTTGAAGTTGTAAACGCACATCGCTCTGCGGCATATTTCAGGGCCATTTTATGTTCTTCCAACGAAAAATCAGCGACCGCATCTGCCACCAGGAATGGTTGTATATCTTGCATAAACGCTTCGCTTGCCGTTAAAAGGCATCCAATATGGGCATATACTCCACAAATGATAAGTTGATCACGTCCCTGTTCTTCCATTAATTCAAGAAGATTGGTTCGTTTGAATGCACTGTATCTCCACTTAGTCAGCATGATGTCGTCATCAGACGGAGCAACGTCGCCCACGATTCTTGTCTGGTTCGGGTCATCATCGAGCCCCGTTCCCCAAAAATCTGTCAGGAGCGCACGGTCCTTAGGATTTTGATCTCCCGGTTGCGCCGTATAAACTACCGGTATGCCTAATTCCACACAACGATCCTTGATGGTTGTTATGTTCTTCAATAGTTCCGGTATGGGTGAATCATTTTTTTCGAAAAAATCGATAAAATATTGTTGCATATCATGAATGAGAAGAACCGAACGCTTCGGTTCCGCCTTCCATGCCACCTTGTTTTTTGGTAAATCAGATTCAACTGGCATTGCATATGGTGTGATAGCGGGAATAGCCATCAAATCACTCCTTTTTCTAATTTATTTTAATAATGTTGTTATTTTACGTTCATTTAGCTTGTCAGAAATGATTTGTCTAAGTGCCTTTTTGCTTACTTTTCCTAATGGCGTTTTAGGAAAGGTCTCGATGAATTCCACTCGGTCGGGAATTTTAAATGTAGCCAGACCCCTATCCTTCAAGAACTGTTTGAGCTCTCTGGCTTTAGGGGTTTCCCCCCTTGGTATCACGAATGCGCATGACCGCTCCCCAAGGTATTCATCAGGCATCGAGACAATCGCTGCATCATGAACGGCTTCATGGGCCAGCAGATGGTTTTCCACTTCTTCTGCCGCAATTTTTTCGCCACCTCGATTGATTTGATCCTTATCTCGGCCCTCAACGACTAAGTAGCCTGAAGAATTTATGCTTACCAAGTCACCCGTACGGTAAAATCCATCTTTAGTAAAGGCCTTCTCATTATGTTCCGGTGCCTTGTAATAACCGCAAATCGTATAAGGCCCCCTTGTCAATAATGTCCCTACTTCACCGGGCGCAACTTCCTTATCTTCTTCATCAACCACACGAATTTCATCAAATTCTGACATTGGACTTCCTTGAGTGTTCACGATGAGCTCATTTGAATCATCAAGCCTCGTATAATTCACTAGTCCTTCCGCCATGCCGAATACTTGCTGTAATTTACACTGAAAGGCCGGGCCTACTCGGCGGGCCGCCTCAGCGCTAAACTTCGCCCCTCCAACTTGCATCACTTGAAGGCTGGATAAATCATCATGACGTGATGAAACCGCTTCAAGCCATCTCAATGCAAGGGGCGGTACGAGTGCAGTAATCGTCGCACCATGTTTTTCAATGAGAGGAAACGCTTCATCAGGGCTAGGGCCAGGTGAAAGGACAATCTGTCCCCCACCATACAACGTGCCTAGGATGCCAGGGGAACTCATCGTAAAGTTATGGGCGATGGGAAGCACCGCTAGATAGATGCTATCTTGATTGATTCCGCATATTTCAGCGCTTAACCGTAAACTGTATATGTAATCATCATGTGTTCTTGGAATTAACTTTGATAAACCCGTACTTCCGCCGGATAACTGTAGGAAAGCGACATCGCTAGACTGGACGGGTGTTTCCACCAATTCGTCAGGTTCTCCGTATAACCCTTCCAAACTTGTGAACTCCTCTGCATCCCCTGTCACGATCACATTCAACAAGCTATGATTCTTACTTTGAACGCCTCGGGCAAGTGTTCTGTAGTCAAATCCACCATGTTTATCTGGAATGATGTAAGCAACGGCTTCCGTGAACTCGCAAAAATACCCGATTTCATTGCTGCGATGGGAAGGAAGGGCATATACAGGAAGAGCCCCGATCCTGAATAAGGCGAAAATGACTTCAAAAAACTCAATGACATTAGGAAGCTGGATGACGACCCTGTCATTCTTCTTTATTCCTAACTTTTGAAGGCCGACCGCTAACCGATCGGCACGGTCGTCCAACTCTGCATAAGTCAGGTTTCTTTCCCCTCCGGTAATGGCAATCCGATCTCCATGCTCCTTGGCACGGTCACGTAGTATGCCGCCAAAGGTCTCCCCTTTCCAACAACCTTCTTTTCTATATAAATCAGCCAAATCCTTAGGCCACGAAGTAAAACCTTCTAACATCATCTTTCCCCTCCATGCCAATTACTTTGATAATTCCGTATCAATCCCCATTGCGCGAAGCATGGTTTGAAACTTAGCCGAAGTTTCGGCAAGTTCTTCTTCCGGTTTAGATTCTCCGACCACGCCGGCTCCGGCAAACAAACGAAGCGCCTTTTCTTCCACTTCTGCGCATCGAATCGTGACGATCCATTCACCGTCACCATTTGCATCACACCATCCAACCATTCCCGTGAAATATCCCCGATCGAAAGGTTCAATCTCCAAGATGGATTCCCTTGCCCGCTCAAACGGCGAACCGCATACGGCAGGAGTCGGGTGAAGCGCGATGGCAAGCTCCAAAGAAGAAGTTTCAGGATCCGCAAGTTCCCCCTTCACTTCTGTCGATAGATGCCACATTGTCTCTGTACTTATTACCGATGGGCTTTTGGGGACTTCCATCTTCTTGAAAAATGGACGAAGTGCTTCCGCCACTGCCTCTACTACGACAGCATGTTCATGTAAATCTTTTGAAGAAGAAAGCAATTCCTTCGAACGTCTTTGATCTTCCACTGGATCGTCACTTCGCGGTCGGGAGCCTGCCAACGGATTAGCCACCACGTGTAAGCCAGTTCTTGAAACTAGTAGTTCCGGGCTTGCGCCGATTAATGTTTTGGTGCAAACGCTTGAATCTTCTTGCTCTCCCAAATCAACGGCAAATGTATAACCCTTTGTATTTTGTCTTGCCAAGTTATGAAGCAACTCATTGATATTTACACTTATCGAAGATGTAAGTTGCAAGGACCGAGCCAAGACGATTTTGTCCAGATGACCACTGGCTATCTGTACTAGTCCTTCTTCGACACCTTCTTTATATTGGGCAGGCTCTGGAACCGATTTAATTTGGTATGTAGGGACTGAATCCGTCTCCACTGTTCTACTAGGACCATATTCTTGAACACGTACAGTTGAATGTATCGTCTCTGGCACATGCAGATTAGCGGGCTTCTTATAATCGAACGGTATGGCGCCGGTGACGATTGGATTATCCTGTCCAAGCCTTTTTGCTCGCTCCAACGTTGCTGCAACCCTGTTAGCAAGATCCTCCATCTGATTCTCTTTTTCTTCATTTCCCGGAACCGTTAGCAAGGAACCTTTTCCCAATAAGGTTTGGTTCGGGCTTGATAGAAAGAAGTCGCCATCTTGGTAATCTTCCAACATCGGTTTTTCCAATACAGTCGAATTATATGGATGTTTAGTCATGTGCTATAACCCCTTCGTTATTGAATATTCAGATATTATAGTGGTCTTCCGAGCTTATTAGACTCCTAATGTAGCTCCACCATCTACACAAAGATTACTCATGGTAATATGATTTGATTGGTCGGATATGAAGAAAAGAATGGCATCGACAATGTTAGAAGGTTCCGCAATTTTTTTCAGTGGAATTCCTACTTTATATAATTCAGGCATGCCATCGATGACCGGTTTTACCCCATTATCACCTTCCCATAAAGACCACTGCATTTCCGTAGCGGTCGAACCAGGAGCAACGATGTTACAACGAATATTATGCTGAGCTAATTCCAAGCCTAGGCACTTAGTAAACATGGTGGCCGCTGCCTTGGATGCCGCATAGGCCGCTAAATTGATTCGTGGGACACTCGCTGCATTGGAACCCACTGTAACAATCGAACCTTTTTTCCTGTTTATCATATGTTTACTCACGGAACGGGAGACATTGAAGACACCAGTGGAATTGACGGCAAAAGTCCTTTGCCAGTCTTGATCACTATAGGACTCGATTAGCCCCGGGCTAAGAACCCCGGCTACATTCACCAATATTTCTATTGGACCAATCTCTCGCTCGACCGTATCAACAATGCGGTCGATGGCTGGACTATCACTTACATCTGCTGAAAACCCATATACCTCTAAACCTTCAGACTTCAAGGCATCTACGTGTTTCTGTAATTTATCTGTTTGGAAGTCAACCGCCGCTACTACGATACCAAGCTTGGCTAACGACTGAACGACTGCACCTCCAATCCCTTGTGCTCCTCCCGTTACGAGTGCCACTTTCCCCTTACATTCCTGAAAGTACATGCTTAACTCTCCCTTTCTTAATAAAAGAATCTAGTGCAACCATGCAACAGATTCTCAGTTTCATTACAAAAATCGTTTGGTAGAGAACCCTTTAACCAGCTCTCCCTCTATCTTTTATCAATAATGATAATCATTATCATTTAAATTCTACAGGTAATGTTATACATTTCTATCTTCACGGTCAATGGGTATTCATCGATTTGCTAAGAAAGACCTATTCCTACACAGGTCCATTTGCCCTTAAAGCAAAACGTAGTCCCTTGTTAATTAATGGAGGTAAAACAGACACGTGATTTTCCTCCTCGAACTCCGTGAACTTTACATGTAGCCGGCCTTTCGTTGAAGTTCTTAAACGGTTAGAGAGTTCTAATGCATTTTCATTCATGCCACTTTTGTGATTTTTTTCGAATTCCCCCACACCTACAAATAAGGAGATATCCCTATCATCCCTTCCCAATCGACTCAGGAAATGATTCTCTTCTTCCGAAAACCACTTTTTATTCCAATGAATCGAGGGACTACCCGCGATATATGTTTGAAAAGCTTGAGGATTACTGAATAAGGTATACAGGGTAAACAAGCCACCTAATGAATGACCGAGAAGCGCTTGTCTACCCCGGTTGATGTTAATGGAACTCATAATCTCGGGCTTGAGGTCTTCTTCAATGAAATTCAAGAAGTTCGCCGCCCCTCCATGTGGAGGCCAATCCCCCCCATCAGGTTTCTTTGGCAATTCTGAATAATCGACGGGCAATGTGAAGTCATAATAACGGTCGGTGGAAAATGCTCCGTCTATCGGATATCCAATACCGACGATAACGGCAGGTACGATCCCTGTCTTTTCAGGTCGCTTCGACTGCAAACGCATGGCCTCGACAATGGTTCCAAACACCGAATTGGCGTCGAGCACATATATGACTGGAAATCCTCCTGCTGGCTGTGCCTCTTTTGGTCGATAGATGAAAATTTGGTACATCCGTCCTTCCCTACTAGATTTCATGAGGAATTGACTCGTCCCTTTCAAGACTACTTCTCTATCTTCCCTAAAGTGACCCACCATTGCTGCCTTATCCTTTTCTTTCTCCATATTCTTTCATTCCTCCCATTACTTAATTTTCGACTATTAATCTTCACTTCTAGTTATCATGTATTTCATAACCCATTTATTGATAGTACTTACTTCCCACTAAATGATAATGTTTCTCATTTAGTTTATCAACAATGGTGAAATTTGCAACCACGCCTTTTCCTGAATAACTTTTTCTTAGAAAATTAATGATGATATTTTATTTTTTTACAAAAATGCTATTGATAATTTTGCAGATTACCTATATATTGTATATTGCATGATAATGATAATCGTTATCACTAGTTACCTTCGTTTAACTCACTAGATTCCTAGTTGGACAGGTATCGAAATAAATTTTTAACTGCGCTAGAGAGCATCTACATATTGTTTGTAACACATTTTTAAAAAAATATTTTAGAATAAGGGGAGTTAGAACATGAAGAAAAAGTTAATGGTACTTGGCATGGCGGCAGTCTTTAGTATTGGACTTGGAGCTTGCGGTAATGCTGAAAACAGTTCAGGAGATACTACTGAAAAAAGCAGTGCGACCGAAACGAAAAAGCAAGAGACACAAAAGATAAGCTATCTTGGCAAGGAATATACGATTCCTTCTGAAGTTAAAAGAATAGTGACAGCAAGTTTGGAGTCAATGGAAGATGCCGCTGCATTAGGAGTTAAACCAGTGGGTGCTATAACGGTAGGTGGAAAACTTCCAGAATATTTGGCGAAAGACCTTGAGGGTGCAGAGTCAATTGGTGAGAAAATGCAGCCAAACTACGAAACCATTCTTGGCCTTAAACCAGATGCTATCATGTGGACATCCAAATCCGACGGTACGGTAACGGAAAAATTAGATAAAGTGGCTACAACATTCCCTTACTCACATATTTCTACTGATTGGGAGGACAACTTACGGTTAATGGCCAAGCTGTCCGGCACGGAAGACAAGGCCGAATCCATCATCTCTCAATACAAAGAGGATGCTGAAAAAGCAAAAGTGGAAGTCGGCGAAAACCTGAAGGATAAAAAGGTAATGGTTGTGAGGGTAAGAAACGGTAGTCTATTCCTCTATCCTCAAGATGTATACTTCAACCCAGTGTTATATGCTGATTTAGGATTAACGGTTCCTGAAGAAATTAAACCAGTCAAAGCGCAAGAAATGATTGCATTAGAGAAATTTGCTGAAATTAACCCGGACTATATCTTCCTACAGTTCTCAGAAAGCGAAAATGCTGAAAAACCAAAAGCTTTAGAAGAATTGGAAAGCAACTCCATTTGGAAGAGCATCGAGGCTGTTAAAAACGATAAGGTGTTTGTGAACTCTGTTGATCCGCTTGCACAAGGTGGAACAGCTTGGAGTAAAACAGCCTTCTTAAAAGCTGCATCGGAAAATTTAGCTAAATAAGCAGTAAGGTGCGTTGATTGATATGGCAAAAATAAATTCATTACCGATCATAATTCTATGTATGGCACCCGTCTTAATTATTCTGACAACCATTTTGTCCATTCTTTATGGTGCAAAAAATATAGACTTAATAACAGTATGGAATGCATTTTTGCATTATGACCCAGAGAACGTCGATCATGCTATTATAATCACTTCACGATTGCCAAGGGTTCTGGGTGCCCTTCTTGTTGGGGCATTTTTAGCCATATCAGGAGCACTCATGCAGGGGATGACAAGAAACTATCTTGCATCCCCTTCAATCATGGGAGTGACCGATGGCTCTGCATTTGTCATCACTCTTTGCATGGTTTTCGCTCCTGGCATGTCTTCTTTCCATATGATTCTTTTTTCGATGCTGGGTTCTGCCTTAGGGGCTGGCATAGTTTTTGGTTTTGGTTCATTACTACATAATGGTTTATCCCCGGTACGCCTAGCCATAATCGGTACGGTAATCGGAACATTTTTGAGTAGTATATCGGCTGCGATAGCCTCCTACTTCCAAATTTCCCAGAGTGTTAGTTTTTGGTATAATGCAAGATTGCATCAGATCAATCCGGACATCCTGAAACTTTCGATCCCCATTGGGGCAATTGGCATCATCCTTGCTCTATTCATTTCCAAATCCATCACCATTCTATCTCTGGGGGATGAAGTCTCCATCAACTTAGGTCAACGTACGAAACTAGTTAAGCTTGTCTCCCTACTCTCTGTCGTATGCCTAACGGGTATTGCAGTAGCACTCGTCGGCAAGATTGGATTTATAGGGTTGATCATCCCACACATCACACGCTTTTTAATAGGAATCGATTATAAATGGATCGTTCCCTGTGCTGGTGTAATCGGTGGAATTTTCCTAGCATTATGCGATGTAATCAGTAGGTTCGTTAATTATCCATTCGAAACGCCGATCGGAGTGGTCACCTCCTTAATCGGCATCCCTTTCTTCCTATATTTAATAAGAACGAAAGGAGGAGAAAAAAGTGTATAGTCAATCATCGAAACGCTTGGTTATCACAATGACAGTCGGTATCTGCCTAATCATAGCGACAAGCTATTTAAGCTTGGTAAGCGGTACCTTTGATATGACCGTCATGGATGTCGTTCGGACGTTATTCCGTATAAACCCGGTCGCAGACTACGATTTGGTCATTTTTGATTTTAGGCTCCCCCGCATTGTCATTGCCGGTCTAGTGGGACTTGCACTAGGTATTGCAGGAGCTGTCATTCAAGGTGTAACGAGAAACGGTTTGGCGGATTCAGGCATCTTGGGAATAAATGCAGGGGCCGGAACTGCCATCGTCATCTTCATGTTTTTCTTTCAAGGTAAATATATTGGAGCAGGTTCTGATTGGCTGTCCATCATGAGCGTTCCGTTGTTTGGATTGGTTGGTGGAATTTTAGCCGCCCTCATCATATTCCTTATTTCGTGGAAAAACGGATCCCTTGATACGAGTCGTTTCTTACTGACCGGGATTGCGATTGGCTCGGCATTTGGGGCCCTTTCCCTCTACATATCTTTGAAGATGAAATCTTCGGATTTTGAAATGGCCACTGTATGGATCTCAGGCAGTATCTACTCGGCCAATTGGAAATACATCGTCGCCATGTTACCTTGGCTAATAATCTTAATACCCATCATTATGAGGAAGGCCTATTTATTGGATTTGTTTCAATTGGAACAGACCAGTATAAAAAGCCTCGGAATATCAGTAGAAAAGGAAACTTCGATTCTCTTGCTCAGCAGTATCGGCTTAGTGAGTGCATGTGTTTCCGTATCAGGTAACATCGGATTTATCGGGTTGATGTCCCCACACATTGCAAAACACCTTGTAGGAATCCACCACAAACATGTGCTTCCTGTGTGTGGGGTGATTGGGTCCTTCCTGGTAATCGCTTCCGACTATATCGCAAAGACGGTGTTTGCACCGGCTGAATTGCCAGTAGGAATCGTCATTTCCATTATCGGTGTTCCCTATTTTCTCTATTTATTAATAAAAGAAAAAAGATAAAAGGAGAGATGGCCCGTGAGCATTCTGCAGATGGAAAATCTGGAAACCAATTATGAAAAATTCACAGTGTTCAAAGAATTAAATTTGGAAATAAAAGAAGGACTGATCACAACCATCATTGGACCGAATGGATGCGGTAAATCCACTTTACTAAAAACAATAGGGCGCATCCTTAAGCAAAAAAACGGGACCATTTATCTGCAGGGGCAGGATTTACAGTCCATTCATACAAAGCGGATTGCCCAGTTAATGGCCTTGCTTCCCCAAAACCCTGTCGCACCTTCTCAATTGAAAGTGGAGGAACTTATTTCATATGGTAGATATCCACACCGCAATAATGTCAATAAATTAACCAGAGACGATAAAGAAAAGATTGAATGGGCTATGGACATTACCAAGACCCTCCCTTTTCGTGATAGGGAAATAGCCAACCTATCCGGTGGGCAGCGTCAAAAGGTTTGGCTCGCCATGGCATTAGCACAGGAAACGGGCATATTATTATTGGATGAACCTACGACATACCTTGATATGGCTCATCAATTGGAAGTTCTACGGATCGTTGAAAGGTTAAACATAGAACAAAATAGAACCATCGTCATGGTTTTACATGACATCAATCATGCGGCCCGCTTTTCTGATGAAATCATCACCATGAAGAATGGAAAAATCATGAAGGTTGGAACCCCTTCCGAGACGATTACACCGGAAGTCTTGAAAGAGGTCTTTCAAATCGATGCACGGATCATGATAGACCCCTCCAATGGGGCTCCCGTATGTTATGGATATGATAATATCGGCCAACAAGAAGAAGCAGCAAAAGATGTTTATGTAACGAGTTAATGCTAAGAAAACAAACGAAAGGCACCCAGGTGGGGTGCCTTTCGTTTTGTATCATTTCTCAGATTGCTGTTGGTTCATAAACGGCCACCAGTTAGCTTTTCCGAACGTTGCAACCATCACTGGGATAAACAGTGGCAATATGATGAACGCGTATAGAGCTAGGCCTACCAATATTAAAGTCGCAATCTCTAGGAGTGACAGAACGCCTGCAGGCATCATGGCCGCGAAAGTCCCACCAAGGATCACGGCCGCGGAGATAATGACCGTCCCCATTTTCCGCATCGATAAATACATCGCTTCTTTTACCGGTTTACCTTTCCACTCATTAAAGCGATCCATCAAGAAAATACTATAATCGATTCCGAGTGCTATTAAGATAACGAAAGCGAAGAATGGAACGGCCCAGCCTATGCCCGCATACCCCAGAATGTTAACGAATATCAATTCTGTAATCGCCGCTGCCGTGAAGTATGTCAAAACAAGAGACACGATTAAATAGATTGGCATAACCAACGATCTAAACATAAAGAATAGAACGATTGCAATACCTGAAAGCATCAACACCACTGTCTTAGAGAAATCAGCCTCTGACATCATGCTCAAATCATGATGGGTGCTTGTAATTCCGCCGATAGCAATGTTGGCATTTTCTAGTTTTGTTCCTTTCGTTACATTTTTGACCGCATCCTCAATCCTATCAATTTGTTCAATGGATTCGTTGGAATATGGATTCGTCTTGAAGATTACATCAAGTGTCATCACTTTGCCGTCGTCAGATAGATAGGTATTCAGTGATTCTCCAAATTCCTTGCTTTCCAACACCTCTTTTGGAATGTACATGCCTGTGGCCGTTTTATCCGTCTTCGCAAGACCGGATAAATAGCCCTGTGCAGATGATAATCCATCATGGACTTCATTCAGGCCATCGGCACTTTTATTTAAACCATCTTCCAATTGGTTTAGCTGACCACCCATGCTGGAAAAGCCATTCAATAGCTCTTGCTGACCACTGCTTAAGCTTGTTAGGCCCCCTTCAAACTGAGATAGATTTTTAATGACTTCGCTTTGTCCATTGGCCATGGTCGTTAATCCTTTTTGCAAGGTATCCACGCCTATGATCAACTGGGTTAGACCTTTCCCCAGGGCTTTTTGTCCGTTCACGATTTCCGCCATGCTTTTATTCGCGGTATTCAAGCCACCAGATACAAGGCCGAGATTCTTATTGAGTTCCGTTAGTCCAGCTGCCATCGTCCCTACCCCACTCTGTGCGCCCTGGACCGTTTGTTTGATTGTTTGGTAGTTCACATCTTGCTGAAGCTCCGGATTACTAGCTTCCATTTTTTCAAAGGATGCGTTCAGCCCCGTAAGACTTTTCGACACCTCATTAAGATTTGTCTGAATATCTTTGTACCCGCCTTTAAGTTCATTCAATCCAGATGTGGACTGCTGGTAGCCTTCCAAAAGCTTTCCACTGCCTGTAGCCAGCTTTTCAAGGTTAGACTTGACCTCTTCCAGTCCTTTTTTCACGTCCCCTGTACCTAAGGAGCCATCACGGATACCTGCTTCAATACTCGTTAAAGCGGTCTCTACCTGGCCTACCCCATTTTTCAATTCATTGGTTCCAGAGATCAGGCCTCCGATTCCGTCTGTCGCCTTCTTTAAACGCGGACCAGATTCTGAAAGTTCACTTCCTGCCGTCTTTAATCCGTCACTAATCTGTTCAATCCCTTGATTCCCTTCTCCGATTCCTTTTTCCAACGTTTTGGCCTGATTGGAGACAAACAAATCCTCTATAGGCTCACCGGTCGGACGGGTTACAGAACGGACGACATCGACGTCATCCACCTTCGTGATTTCCACACTGATCTTCTCCGCAAGCCCGACATAATCCTCTGAATCCATCCGCTCATCATTCTGGATGACGATCTGGGTTGGCATGGATTGTCCCGGACCAAATTCGTCGGCAATGATATTGAAGGCCATGATTGAGGGAACATCATTCCCAGCCTCTTCAAGAGAGTTATAAGAAATCTTCCCTTCATACATAAATAAAAAGGGAACACAAACAATCGCCACGATAAGCAAGGCCAGCAAAGGACGATTTAAGGAGAAGTTTCCTAATCTGCCCCACAACTTACTATCGCTATGTTCAAGCTTGCCTTTTGAAGGCCAGAATAGCTTCTTGCCAAGCACTGCCATGAAAAATGGAACGATTGTATACAGGGCAACCATCAGGATAAAGACTCCGATGGCCACGGCAGCTGCTGATTGATATAGCTTAAACGTGGAAAAGCCAATGGCCGCAAATCCGATCATCACGGTCAATCCGCTGAAGAAGACCGTTTTACCAGCCGTACGATACGTTTCTACAATGGCTTCCGTCAATGACTCCTGTCCTGATAATTCCTCTTTAAAACGACTTAACAAGAGAATGCAATAATCCGTTCCGATCCCGAACAAAATCCCGACCAAGAAAATCTGGGTATAGGACGAGATGGGAAAATCCCAACGGTCCACCAAAAAGGAAACGATGGATTGGGAGCATAAATAGGTGAAGCCTACTGTAATCATCGGAATGAGAGGCGTCACTACCGAACGGAAGACCACCAATAATACCACCAATATGAAGATGACGGTGATTCCCTCCGTTTTTTTTAATCCTTCCTGGGAATTGGTATTAAGATCTTCATCGATTATCCAACTGCTCGTGTAATAATGATCAACATCTATTTGATCCAATTCCTTATAAAGCGCTTCAATGACGTCCTTTGCCTCACGGTCTCCCTTGGTCATGGTGATGGAGGTCAGTATCGTGGATTGATCTTTCGAAACTAACTGTTCTTTAAGGGATGGTTCTTTAAAATGGGTCAGTATTTCTTTGATGCCCAGTTCCCCTTTATTCACTTCTAACCTTTGTATCCCCTTTTCAATCTCTTGCCTTTCATCTGCAGTCAGCTTCTTTTCACTATGAAAAACCAGGGCCACCTGCGATTCATCCTCATTTTGCACTTGCTTCAAAAGTTCATTCGCCATTCCGGAAGAATACTCTTTCGGAACATCCAACTGTCCCTTTTCCTTGACGAGTTCCGCCATATTAGGAGCTATGAACAATAATCCAACTGTAATGGCAATCCAGATAATGACGATTGCCCATTTTCCTTTTATAATTGCTCTCATTTACCTTTCCTCCCTTATCCCCGTCTTCATCTCGGCAAAAGTCCGTGAAAGCTTTTCATATGTATCCAGGAAACTAACAATCTCTTCATATTTAAAATTCCCCATGATTGTCTCTACGACTATATGAATCTTCTGCTCCATTTCCTGAAATAATATTTCTCCCTTTTCGGAAAGCCTCAAATGGACCACCCTTCGGTCATCAAGGTCACGTGTACGCTCTATCAAGCCTTTGCCTTCAAGGCGGTTAATGTTCGATGTGACTGCGCTTTTATTGACATGGAAAGCCTCACTAAGCTCGGTCGAGGTACAGAATTGCTGTTGTTTTATGAAACGCAAAGTATAATATTGTTCATTTGTCAGTACATCACAAATCTCGTCTTTAATGAGAAGCTCCCCCATCTTATTCACATGAAAGGAAACCTTCATGTATCGATCAATCAATTCGGTAACTTGTTTATCACTCATCCCTTCACCCCATAAAAAGTAGTTCAGTCACTTAACTATTTGCCATCTTACTATAAATTGGATTAATATGTCAATTAGATGACAGTTTTATTGTTATCCGTTTAAATCATGGAAAATTAGGGAAACAAGAAAGTAAGAACATACTAACCATTCTTAAAGGAGGAAGTATAGATGACTCAATCAAATAATCAAAACGAATCGAATAGCAAACTACTAAAAGGTATTATTATCGGAGGAATTGTCGGCGGTGCCTTAACATTATTGGACTCGAACACAAGAAATAAAATGAAACGTTCTGCAGTTCTTTTAAAAGACAATTCCATGAATATGATTGAACAGGTAAAACAAAATCCCGGTGAAGTGAAGGAACAAATGGTATCCGGCGTTAAGGGTGCAACCGAAACGATCAAAGAGGCAATCAGTGACGTTGAAACCCTATATGAAACCGTTAATGAAGAAGTCGTAGGAAAAGTATCGGAAGTGAAAGAGATTTCCACCAACGCCCTCGGTTCAGCGAAAGATGCAACAAGTGAATTGAAGGACATTAGCTCCAAAGTCGTAGTGGCTGGGAAGCAATTGAAGGAAACTCCTGCACAATCCCTGAAAACGGAAAAGGAAGATAATAAAAAAGGCGAAAAAGATAGCGATGAAATGGTCACCAAATCCCAACTATCAAATGAAAAATCCATCTCATCCAACTTCTAACACATAAAGAAAGAGCAGAGAAAACTCTGCTCTTTTTTCGTACTAAATATTGAATTGACTATCGTACAAATCCTTATAAAACCCTCGACTCATCATAAGTTCGTGATGGGTACCCATTTCGATGATTTCACCATCTTTTATAACCAAAATCTTGTCGGCGGTTTCTATTGTTTTCAATCGGTGGGCGATGACGAAGCTCGTGCGCCCCTCCGTCAAGCGGTTCACTCCTTTTTGGATTTCAATTTCCGTCCTTGTATCAATACTCGATGTCGCCTCATCTAAAATCAACACATCCGAATCCGCCAAGATGGCCCTGGCTATGGCCAAAAGCTGCTTTTGCCCTTGACTTAAATTCAAACCGCCTGTTGTGATCCGGGTCTGATACTGATCTGGCAAGTGTTTGATGAAGCCATGTGCCGAAGCAACCTTAGCCGCTTCAATCACTTCGGAATCCGTTGCATCTAACCGGCCATATCGGATGTTTTCTAAAATGGTCCCCGAAAATAGAAAAGTATCCTGGAGAACAATACCGATTTTCTTTCGTAAATCACTAATTTTATAGTCTTGTATGTTTCGACCATCCATGTTGATTTGACCCTGGTCCACTTCATAAAACCGGGATAGCAAATTAATAATCGTCGTTTTCCCCGATCCGGTCGGACCAACAAGGGCAATGGTCTGCCCGGCTGATGCCGTAAAGTTAATTCCCTTTAGAATCGGTTGATCCTTGGAATAGCCAAAATGGACATCTGTAAACTCTACATCCCCCTTAAAGGCATCGACGGGTATTGCACCCTTTTTATCCTTCATATCAGGCGTTTCATCCAAGATTTCAAATACACGTTCGGCTCCTGCAATGGCTGATTGAAAGGTATTTAGTAGACTGGACAGTTGATTGATTGGTCGGAAAAATTGCCGGGAGTAGGTCACAAAAGCGGCAATGAGTCCCACCGTGACCGTTCCCTTTACGGCCATCAAAGCACCGACACCGATGACAATAGCTAAGCCGATGTTGTTAATGAAGTTATTAATTGGCCCCAAGAACCCGGAAACTGTATCAGCGGCCATTGAAGAACGGCGAAGCCTCTCATTAACGGTGGAAAACTGGCTGAAGACCTTTTCTTCTTTTCCAAATAAAGTGATGACTTCCGTTCCTGAAATGGATTCCTCGATGAACCCATTTAACTCCCCTAAGTCACGTTGCCTTTTTATGAAGTTACTGCTGCTGTATTTGATGATCTTTTTAGTCGTCAGTATCATCAGCGGGACAATCAGTAGGGTTACCACCGCTAAAATTGCATTCATGGAGAACATCGCTATCGTCACACCGGCAATCATGAGCAACGAATTAAAAATTTGGATGACACTTTGACTTAATGCATTGTTCAATTGATCAATATCGTTCGTCACCCGGCTCATCAAATCTCCATGAACCCGGTTATCAAAAAATCGTAAGGAAAGCGTGTGAAATTTATTATATAAGTCTTTACGCAGCGTTCGAATGGTCCGTAACGATACATTTATCATGATGGCTGTCTGCATCCAGGTGAACAGAGACGATCCGATATAGACAGCTGCAAGTACCCCTAGCATTCTTACCGTACCCGTAATATCTTTCGGAATAATATAGTGATCTATGATTCTTCCAATCAGATAAGGTCCTGATAGACCAAGTAATGTCGAGAGCACCACAAATAAAATCGATATGATCAAACCCGCTTTCTGCTTCTCTACATACTGCCAAATCCTTTTAACCGTCTGTTTTTTATTCTTTGCTTGAACGACCGGACCACCAAATCCTCTTGGTCCGCGGGCTTTCCCCATCACATCTGATACTGGAGGTTGATTCATCTGCTTATTCATGGGGAGCTATCTCCCTTCCGCTTTGCGTCCGATAAATATCCTGGTAAACACGACTTTTGGCGAGTAGTTCTTCATGAGTACCCTTCGCCTCAATCATTCCGTCATCCATCACAAGAATCTGATCGGCATCCATAATCGAAGATATCTTGGATGAAACAATGAACACCGTCGAATCGGTAAATTCCCGCTTCAACGCCTGTAGGACCTTTGCTTCCGATAGGGCATCTATCGCTGACGTCGAGTCATCCAAGATCAAGATCCTAGGCTTTCGGATAAAGGCCCTTGCAATAGACAACCTTTGCTTTTGCCCACCTGACAAATTGTTGGCACCCTGAGTCAGCCTATACGAGAATGCCCCCTCAAAGCCCTTAACAAAATCAAGAGCGGCCGCGGATTGAGTCGCTGCTTCCATATCTGCCGTCCCCGCCTCCTCTTTTCCGAACCGTAGATTTTCTTCAATGCTTCCGGAAAACAGCGAGGCCCTTTGAGGAATATACCCAATCTCACCCCTTAGGCTTTTTAGAGGATAATCCTGTAAAGGGATGCCATCAATAGTAATCGTACCGGTATCAGGATCATATAAACGCGGAATCAACTTAACGAGGGTGGACTTCCCACTGCCTGTTGAACCGATAATACCTATCTTTTGTCCTCCTCGGGCATGAAAACTAATATCTTTAATCACATATTCACCATTTTTGCTATAACTGTAATTCACACGTTCAAACTTCACATCCCCCGTCCTTGCCTGAACAGATGCTGGTTTGGAAGGTTCATTAATATCAATTTCCGTATCCAACACTTGTTGAATCCGGTCTGCCGAAGGAAAGGAGCGCGTGATCTGCATCAAGACGTGACTACTCGACATCAATCCGTTCATGATGATATTCAAGTAGTTGATGAAAGCTAATATGACACCGACCTGCATCGTTCCGTTTTCTACCCTGATTGCACCCATCCACATACCAGCCACCACACCCAAATTGATAACAAATAACAAAATGGGCATTAAGGCCATAATGGTCTGCTCTGCCGCTACATTTCGTTTCGTCAGCTTATCATTAAACTCCTTGAAACTCTCCTTTTCAAATTCCTGGCGGTCATATGCCTTAATGACCCGGATGCCACTCAGTGTCTCCTGGAGCTTTGTATTCACATGATCCATGGCTTCTTGAACCCGTTTAAATAACTTCCCTGCCTGTGAGGAAAAATAAATAATGGCGACCATCAAAACAGGTACAGCGACCGCTAATACCGGAAACAATTCACGTGCTGTCACCCAGACGATAATGACACTCCCAATAAACATGAGCGGCCCCCGGACAAATATCCGTAAGGTCATCATAAGAGAAGACTGCACAGAGGTAATATCATTTGTCACAATCGTGATCAGCTTACCTGTCCCGAATGAATCAGTATTCTTACTAGAAAAAAGTTCTGTTTTCCAAAAAACATCCCTACGTACATCTGAAGCAAAATGAACAGCGGCTTTCGTGCTGTAAACGGTACAACCCAATCCACCTATCAGTCCAATCACTGCAGCTCCCAGCATCAAAAAGCCTAGTTTGGTCACATACACATTGTCTTGGTTGGCTATTCCCTCATCAATGATATGCTGCATCATAGTGGGTTGTAGTAAATCCATCGCTACCTCTATACACATACATAACGGTGCTAAAATCGCAAACAGCGTATATGGCTTCAGATAGGGCAATAACTTTCTTAACGACTTCACTTGCCTTCCCCTTCTTTCTAAAACAGTTCCTATTGGTTTAAAGGCTTTAACATTATTTTCACATGAAACTTTCTTCCATCACCCATTCCGTATACCTTGTAAAATAGCCCGTCAACATGTCCATTTTATGTAAACCTTTCTTCATATCGATTAATTTTAACACCGTAAAACCACTAAAAACAATTGAAATATCGCCAGATTTCATCTCACAAAATCGTATATAAACAAAAAATGGTGCAAAATCGTATGTTACCGATTTTGCACCATTTTCCCTCGTATCTTATTTCGTTGCTTCGAATTTATTCGTTATATCGTAATCTTTCTTCACTTCTGCTAACCAAACCGTGTATTCTTCTTGTAATTTATTATTTAGAAGCGCTTCTTTGATTTCTGACTTGCTATCTTCTAAATTCGCTTTTTTAGCTTCTTTTTTACCCGTAACTTTTATGATATGGTATCCATACTCCGTTTTGACCGGGTCACTGACTTTATTAACGTCCATGTTGAAGGCAACGTCTTCAAATTCTTTAACCATATTACCTTTTCCGAAGTATCCTAAGCTTCCGCCTTTTTCCTTCGTTCCAGCATCAGTGGAATACTTGGTTGCCAGCTCAGCAAAGTCTCCGCCAGCAGCAAGTTCTTTTTCTACTTTTTCCGCTGTCTTTTTGTCTTCCACTAAAATATGACTAGCTTCCACTTGTTCTTCTTGGGCAAACGTATCTTTATTTTCTTCAAAATACGCGCTGATTTCATCATCAGTAACAGTAATCCTAGGTTCAACTAATTTTTTCGTATGAAGATAAACCACGATGTCTTGTTTCAATGCCGCTAGGGAAGAACCGCTCGCTTCCAATTGCTCTTTTAAAGCATCTTCTCCACCGTATGATTCAGCTAAGGTATCGATTTCTTTTTGGATTTCTTTCTCTGTAATTTTAATGCCTTCCTTATCTGCTTCTAATTCAACGATTTTATCAGTGATTAATTGATCGACCGTTTCTGCTCCATAATTTTTGACAAGCGTATCTTGTAGCTCTGCCTCTTTAATTTTCTCTCCGCCTACGCTCGCGACTGTCTTATCAGTAGAGACTACCATTGCATATATTAGGATGGCGGCGATAATTAATATGGCGCCTGCCCATACATATGTCTTCGTGCTTTTCAATAAATTCATATTCTCTCTCCCTTGATTTTTCATTTTATAATAGCAGGAAATTATTAAGAATATCTTAAGATTCCTCTTCACTCTGCTCTTAATGATTATACTAACATAATTTTTTCTCCACCGACATTTTAGAGTATCAAAGGAAACCGGCTTATCCAGTGGGCGACTTATCTACTATGCAAAAAAAAGCCTGGTCCGAGAAGGAGGACAACACCTTCTCAAACCAGGCTTCCATTTATTTGCGATGCATCTTGAATTCTAGAAAAAGGTCGTTATAACGGGCCAGATTTTTCTTTCCGATGTTTTCGTACACTTCTAGTTTATCAGTCAGTTCAGGAGATGGATAGAACCTCTCATCCTTCACTACTTCTTCCGGTAAATACTTCAAGGCTGCTTTATTCGGAGTGGAATAGCTTACATATTCCGCATTCTGTGCAGCCACTTCGGGATCTAACATGAAATTAATAAACTGATGGGCCGCATTCACGTTTTTCGTTGTTTTTGGGATGACCATATTATCGAACCATAAGTTCGATCCCTCTTTGGGCACCACATATTCAAGGGCTTCGTTTTCCGCCATGATTTCGGAGGCCACTCCTGACCAGACGATTCCAATAGCTGCTTCCTGCGTTTCCAGGAGCATGCGGCTCTCATCTCCAACAATCGCTTTTACATTTGGAGTAAGGCTATCAAGCTTCGTTTTCGCTTCTTGAAGGTGTTTTTCATTCGTATCATTTAGGGAATAATTCAACGAGTTTAGACCCATGCCGATTATTTCACGAGCACCATCCGTCAAAAGGATTTGATTTTTCAAATCTTTATCCCATAAGTCTTCCCAGCTTGTTATTTCTTTTCCCCCAAGCATCTTGGAATTATAAACAACCCCAACGGTGCCCCAGAAGTAAGGGACCGAAAACTTGTTTTCCGGGTCGAAAGGTAAATCGATAAATCGCTCATCGATGTTTTTCAAATTTGGAAGCTTGGAATGATCCAGTGGAATCAACAGATTTTCTTTACGCATTTTATCAATCATATATTCGGACGGAATAGCCACGTCATAGGTGGTACCGCCCTGTTCAATCTTTGTCATCATTGCTTCATTCGAATCGAATGTCTCGTAAATGACCTTGATTCCGGTTTCTTCCTCGAATCGGTCAATCAAATCCGTATCGATATAGTCTCCCCAATTATAAATGGTCAGTGTATCGCTACTTGTAAACCCTTGCGATGAGTTCAACTTCGATGTCACATATAACAGCAAGGCAGAGGTGATTGAAATGACTAGGAACATTTGGACAATCTTCTTCATCTTTTCCCCCCCATTCCTGTATGCTTGACTCGCTGCGTAACAAAGTAATAGACAACGACCAATATTAGTGTGACAAAGAATAGCAAGGTCGATAACGCATTAATATTCAAGGAAATCCCACGGCGGGCCAATGAATAAATTTCCACTGATAAAGTAGAGAATCCATTACCCGTTACAAAGAACGTAACCGCAAAATCATCCAGTGAATAAGTCAATGCCATAAAGAAACCGGCAAAAATACCCGGTGAAATATAAGGCAGAATGACTTTCGACATTACATTCCATCGGCTCGCCCCTAAGTCTCGGGCTGCATCAATCAAGGTAGGGCTCATTTCTTGAAGCTTTGGAAGCACCAGTAACACAACAATTGGAATGCTAAAAGCGATATGTGATAGCAGTACCGAGTAGAACCCAAGCTTGATGCCAGCCATTGTGAAAAGAATCAAAAAGGAAGCACCAATAATGACATCTGGACTTACAATCAGGACGTTATTGAGGGATAAGAATGAATTCCTCATTTGGCTGTTTGTAAAAGAACGGATCCCAATAGCACCGATGACCCCGATAATCGTGGCGATTAGCGCCGACAATAAGGCAATCACAAGCGTATTTAAAACAATGATCAACAGCCTTGTATCCTGGAAAAGCTCCTTATACCAATCCAGCGTGAAACTCTCGAAGTCATACATCGTTCCACCGCTGTTAAACGAATAAAAGACTAAAAAGAAAATCGGCGCATAGAGTACCAGAAAAATCAGGACAAGGAAAACCCTCGATAACGGCGATAGTTTTTTTCTCAATTTACACACCCTGCTTTCGGTTACCCGTTACGAACATAATCAGGAACATAATAATGATTAAAAAGACGGCAATGGTAGAACCCATTCCCCAATCCTGGGTCACCAAGAAATGCTGTTCAATTGCAGTTCCGAGCGTAGTGACCCGATTTCCAGCAATTAGCCTTGTCAGCATGAACAGTGAAAGGGCTGGGATGAAAACAACCTGGCAGCCGGTCTTAACGCCATCGATCGTTAACGGGAATATCACGCGTCGGAAAGTCATCCAACGTGATGCGCCTAAATCATTAGCCGCATCTACAAGAGTCGGATTCATTTCGTCCAACGCATTGAATATTGGTAAAATCATGAATGGAATAAAAATATAAACGGAAACGAATATGAAACTGAAATCAGTAAAGAGTATCTGTTGTTTTCCAATTCCTATCGCTTCCAAAAAGGCATTCGTCATGCCATATGTGCCGAATATGCCAAGGAACGCATAGGCTTTTAATAACAGATTGATCCATGATGGCACAATGACCAGCAGCAGCCAAAGTTGCTTGTGTTTGGTCTTGGTCAGAAGATACGCTGTTGGATACGCTACTAATAGCGAGATCGCTGTAATTAAAAAGGCATACCAAAACGAACTGAGTGTCATCTTCAAATAAACGGGAGTGAAGAACTTTTGATAGTTAATTAACGACAGATTGCCTTCGATATCGAAAAAGGAATAATACAGAACCAGTAGTATCGGCGCAATGACGAAAAATGCAATCCATAAGATATAAGGGATAAAGTAAATATTTCTAGAAAACTTATTTTTCATGGCTTTCTCCACCATGGTACGCTTCTAAACGCTTATCGAACTCTTCCTCTGTTTCTCCCAAACGCATGACGTGTATGGCCTCTGGGTCAAAATATAGACCGATTTCATCCCCGACGGTCACCTTTTTCGTCGACTGGACTAGCCATTCATTTCCATCATGGTCATAACAGCTGATTTCATAGTGCACGCCACGAAATAACTGAGAGTCCACCCGAACTTGCAGTTTCCCTCGATCGACTGAAGTAATCTCTAAGTCTTCAGGTCGGATGACAATTTCCACGGCTTCATTACGATTCAATCCTTGGTCCACACATTCGAATTGTCTCCCTACAAACTCGACAAGGTAATCTTCAATCATTTTTCCTTTTACGATATTGGATTCGCCAATAAAGTCGGCAACAAAGCGATTCAAAGGTTCATCATAAATATCAATAGGCGTTCCGCTTTGTTGGATTTTCCCTTTATTAAGGACGAAAATTTCGTCTGACATCGCTAGCGCTTCTTCTTGGTCATGAGTGACGAAGATAAAAGTAATGCCAAGTCTTTGTTGCAATTCCCGCAATTCATACTGCATTTCGGTACGCAGTTTTAAATCCAGGGCTGATAATGGTTCATCTAGAAGAATGACTTCCGGTTCATTCACAATCGCCCGTGCAATCGCTACCCTCTGACGCTGACCGCCTGACATCTCCCTGATTTCGCGTTTTTCATAGCCATCCAAATTCACGAAACTTAGGGCTTCTTTCACCTTAACCTCGACGTCGGCGTTCTTCATTTTTTTAATCCGAAGTCCAAATGCCACATTCTCAAACACATTCAAATGTGGAAATAGGGCATAGTCTTGAAAAACCGTGTTGACCTGACGTTTATTGGCCGGAACATTGTTGATTTTTTCACCCTCAAAATAAATATCACCTTTTGAAGCTTCCGTGAACCCTGCTATCAATCGTAGGATGGTCGTCTTACCACAACCCGATGGACCCAGTAGTGTATAAAACTTCCCTTTTTCAATTTCAAAACTGACATTATCCAGAACAACTGTATCGTCATCGAATTGCTTCGTAACATTTTCAAACCGTATAATCTTTTCATTTGCCATAGAGACTTCCCTCTTTCCATTGAACCGCATGTTCTACTTTTCAAATAGACAAGCGTTTGCAATCACTAAATTCTATAAATATGATTCCGTCACCACCAGCAGTAATTCGGATGCCCCATCAAAATCATTGATGATTTGATGTTCATCGGATGCATGAAAGTAAATGGATTCCCCAGCTTTTACAAAATAGGTATGTGTACCAAGCTTCACAATCACCCTGCCACTCAATACATATCCAAAGGTTTCTGACAACGAGGGTTCAAACTGCTTGAACTCCCCTTTTTCCTGAAGTGTCAGCCGAATCGGTTCCATTTCTTTTTCATTGGATTCTGGTACAAGCCACTGAATCTGATAACCGCGCTCTTCATCAATGAAAAAGGTTTGCGTTTCTTCCTCATACACTACCTTTTGAACTTGCTCCTCTTCATCAAAGAAGTCTTTTGGAGTGCAGCCAAGTACTTCAAGGATATTAAAAAAAGTCTCTATTGAAGGTGAACTTAAATCTCTTTCCAGCTGCGAGATATACCCTTTACTTAAATCCGTTCTCTCTCCCAGCTCTTCCTGAGTCAATCCTTTTTTTAAACGGAGATTTTTAATCTTTTTGCCAATATGCATAGTATTACCTCAATCCGTTTAGGAATAGTAAACTTACAGTCAATAAAGTTTTGTATTAGTAAACTTTAAGTTTAATTTAATTTTAATTTAACGGTCTTTATTATACAGGAATTAAGTAAAAGTTCAACGGTAATGCAAGGAAAAAATCCCGTTACGATGAGATGGCTAGATAGTCCGCCAACAACTGGGAAAAAGGAAGGCTGACTCTTGTATCCTTACCAGTATTTAATCAATCGTTTAATGAAAGTTTACCCGTTTAGATGCCCAATCCATTCTGCCGAAAGATGTGCATAATAAAAGGACCGCCATTTTCGGCAGTCCTTTTTCATCATAATCTGGCCGCAATCTCCTGGGCCCTTTTCTCTCCATCCGTAATACAATCAGGGATCCCTACCCCATAATATGAGCAACCTGCAAGAAGTACATTCGGATAGTTCGCTTTCATTTTCTGCTCTAGGGATTGAACAATGTAAGGGTGTTGAATGTGGTAATTCGGCATGTTGTCCTGCCACTTCGTAACTTCGCTTGATACAGGATACTCAGAAATATCCAAGCTTTTTTTAATATCCCCTAATGCCACTTGTATTAATTCTTGCTTCGATAATGACTGTAACCGATCATAATCAGGGTTGGAGCTTTTATAAAAGAGCCGGACTAGCAACTGGCTATTTTCTGAAGTATGCTCCCATTTCCGACTAGTCCAGGTACAGGCATTGCACATCAAATCACTATTTTCACCGACAATGAATCCTGTTCCATCAGGCAGTGTACTGTCGGGGATATCGAATCCAAGGTATATGCTGATCATCGAACTATTAAGCAATCCGGCAAAGTCCTGGTCCAGTTCAGTGTCGCCCAATAGTTTTTGCGTAGTCGTATGTGGCGTACTTAGAACGATGAAATCCGTCTCGATGGTTTCTCCATTTACCAAGGTAACCGTATAGCGCTCTTCATTTTTCCTTATTCTATCAACCGGATTCCCTTTTAAAATGTCCACACAATCGAGGAGTTCTTCCAACCGTTCAACCAACATCGATAAACCATTCTTAAACGAAAGGAACTTTTTGTTCCCCTTGCTCCTGTATTTATCCTTATTCTCCGATAAGCCGCGGATGATGCTCCCATATTCATTTTTATAATCCAACATTTCCGGTAATGTCTTGGCAATGGTCAGGTCATGTAACTTACCTGAATAAACGCCAGATAAAACTGGAGAAATCTGCTTCTGAACGAGTTCCTTACCCAGAAAGCTTTCCAGAAATAAACCGATTGAATCATTCTTCGTAAACGTCTCGTTTTTTGTATAAAAATCTCTTAACGCGTCCACCTTACCCTGTGGAGAAATGAGTTCGGTTTTTGCCAAGGACTCCAGGCTCATCGGAATACCGAATAGAGCGTCTTCAGGTATTTTCTTCAGTTTCCCGTCCGTATGGATGAATGATGTTCCTGTGGCATTGTAGACCACATCATCTTCAAGACCCAATTCTTTGATAAATGGTTTTACATGTTGTTTTCTGGCAACAATCGAATCCGCACCCGCCTCCATCTTAAAAGCACCATCATGAATCGTATTGATTTTACCGCCTAATGTATCATTTCCTTCTATCAGGATTAATCTTGCGGGAAGGTTATCCGCTTTCACGACCTTCTGTAAATGATACATGGTCGACAACCCTGTAATTCCTCCGCCAATGACTACAACTGTTTT
Source organism: Peribacillus sp. NPDC046944 (assembly GCF_050272735.1). Lineage (NCBI taxonomy): Bacteria > Bacillati > Bacillota > Bacilli > Caryophanales > Bacillaceae > Peribacillus > Peribacillus sp. NPDC046944. The sequence continues at coordinate 30,141 of NZ_JBNNML010000012.1, read as the reverse complement.
CATATTTTCACACCTCTATTAGCATACTTATCAATAAACAAAGTGTACCATAAGGCAGAAGGGAAATTAAAACAGCCACGAATTCAACATGGACTTTTGAACCGGCTGTAACATTTCAGACAAATTCCAATCACTTGATGGTGTGCGAATGTTCCTTATCGATATCCCACTCGCTTTGTTTTATCTTTTCCTTTTCTCTACGGTTGAAACTCCTCCAAGCGCACCGAAAAAGCACGGTCGATTAATTCGACCGTGCTTATCCTGAATATGGTCAATGACTGTTTTCGTTGATACTAAGTGCTTCGCGTAAATTGATTTGCTGCCGGATTCTATTGGCAACATCCCTTGGTATTTTTCTTTTTTCAAACATTTCCTGAACGTCGTCACGTTCTGCCTGAATCGCCTTATAAAATAGTTCTCGTTCATAATTGACCATTTTACTAGGTTTACGCCCTTTATTTTCTCTTTTGTATCTCAAAATAAGTAATTTATACTCTTCGATGATCATGGAAGAGGTCTCATGGTTTTCAGGTGTAATGCCTGCTTGTATCTCTTGGATAGCCACTTTATACATCCTGATCTTAAGGTCTTTCACCTTTTCTAGTCTCTCCAAATTGATTCTTCTTATTTCTTTTTTATTCGGGAAGAATAGTTTAAACACCTTTAACATCGATCGTCTGAAAAGTGTCAAGGACCTGTAAAAACGGAATTTCATCCGATTAGTGACTGCCCCTTCCATACGTTGGATATATTCCAAGCAAATATAAGCGGATTCCCTATCTACTTTCTCCTCTTTAATGAGTTGGTCCAGGAATTTCCTCTCCGCCTCAAGAGCTTTAAAGCGAAGTTCTTTTTCTTCTTCTCCAATTGTATTTGAACTTTTGCCCTGTTCAACATAGGAAAGCGCATTGATTTTCGTATGGTATCTCGAAATAATGGACATAGCCGCTTCCCGGTTTTCATCCGTCATTTGAGACTCCACAGTTTTAATCGCCGATTGATGTGCATGAATGGTAGCCAATTTTAGCTTATCAGCCTGCTTATCCACCACTTCTTCTTCCTCTGTTCGGGCCACGATAGGAAGGAAGACACTTGCAACGATCAAAGAAAGTAATATGACGCCCGCTGCAATGAAGATGATTAACGAGCGCTCCGGAAATGGACTTCCATCCGCTAATATATAGGGAATCGAAAAAGACCCTGCTAGTGTAACCGCTCCGCGTACTCCGGAAATGGTAATGATTCCTGCTGCCATGAAGTCCGGTTTTTGGACACCGGATTTATACGTCATCCAACCGATTGACCAAGCGGCAGTAATCCAGATGTATCTTAGGATAAATAGGAACAGAGTAATGACTACAATATAGAGAATCACTTGTCCATTATGGAATGCTGGATCTTGGAATATGATCTTGGCCACGCTAGGAATTTGCAGACCTAATAGAACGAATACCAAACCATTTAATACATATAGAATGACAGACCACGTACTCTTGGATACGACCTGCAATTCGACTGTTGGTGATAGCTCTCGATCTCGTTCTATGGCATGAACAATTCCTCCTGCCACAACCGCTAAAATGCCTGAAAGGTGGAAATGCTCCACAACGAGGAAAATGATAAAAGGTGTTAGGATTTGGATCAACGTATGCATCGTTACATCTTCCATACCCAACCGGCGAATGATGACACGTAGCCTGATAATAATGAAGGACAAAACAGCCCCACCTACAAATCCCCCAATAGCTATCAAAATAAAACTAAATGTTGCATCGACCAGGGAGAAGACCCCCGTGACAGTAGCCGCAACAGCGAATTTAAAAGCTACCAGACCTGAAGCATCATTCATTAACCCTTCCCCTTCAAGAAGGTGCATGATACTTTTCGGTAACTTAAGCCTACTAGCCAAAGCACTGACCGCGACAACATCCGTAGGAGAAAGGATGGCCGCTAATGCAAATGCAGCAGGCAATGGGATAGAAGGAATCATCCAGTTAATAAGATATCCTCCAGCCCAAACGGTGACGAACACGAGGCCTAAAGCAAGCATGAGAATCGGTGTCCTCAACTTCCATAAGGCTGTACGAGGCACATTTTTACCATCGTTAAATAAAAGCGGTGCTATAAACAGAAGCAAAAAGAGTTCTGTTTCCATTTGTATATGTATACCTAAAGGTAAGAGTGCTATTACGACACCCAGTGCTATTTGAATTAACGGCACCGGTACAAAAGGGACAAAATGATTGATTACATTAGACGCTCCAATTAAGATAAGAAGCGCTAATATAACAAGAAAAAACTCCATACGAACATTCAACTTCCTTTCTTAACTATTTTCATAACTATAAGCGTACCATAATATACCCCCTCCGTTCATTCATTAACTATACTTCCCTTGAATTATGATGAGTTATCGATTTTTTTCACTAAAACCTTTTGAGCTCTATGATACTTAAGTCCGAAACCCTTTCCTCTTCTGGCTATACGCTATGTTCTGAATGGGTAACCTTTAGACACTAAGACCTCCTCCCTCAAGATAGATTGAAGAGATAAAAATGATTGAACGGACACTTTTGAAAATAGAAGGGGCAAGCACTACGGACATAGAATAGATGTTTGATTTTTGTACTATGTCTGAAAAGTGCAAGCCAAAAGAAATGTGTTAAAGAAGCCCATGAACTTAAAAAGATGGTCGCCGAAACGTTTCAAAGAATAAACAACTACTAAAAGTATCGATTGAAATCGCACGAGGTCATCTACCGAACCTTATATAGAAGGAAATGATCCATGGACCCGACGATCCACAGGTTCAAAATGCAGTAGTGGCCTGGCACAAATACCTCACGGATCCCTTTTATGATGTAGCTTAGACATACTAAAAAAAGCCGTACGGCCAAATTGGTCGAACAGCTATTAGCTTTTCTAGTATGCGCAATCTATTCATCCCTTCATTCAGGATGCTCCGGTACGAATAAACGCAGGTGCTTATGCAATACGGCTGCCTGAAAAGGCATTTGGACGCCCTTCTCCCCATCAATGTTAACCCCAAGGTCCTCCGAAGTGGAAACGTGAAGCCTAGAGGTCTGAATATATTCGATTTCATCGTGATGCTTAATCTCTCCCCTTAATAAACTTGGAATAATTTTTACAAGGAGTGGAAGAGAAAGATCTTTAATGATAAATATGTGCAACTTCCCGTCATTCACTTCCGCCTCTGGTGCAAGTTGTTCAAAACCACCGACAGAATTTGTCATCGTAGCAAACAGTAAATAAGTCTCACCGGTCCACCTTCCATGATCATGTTCCACAGTTATAGGGAATGGTGTCTTCTTGACTAACGTCTTTGCTCCTTCCAAAAAATAAGATAGTGAGCCAAGACGCGTTTTCTGCTCCACACTCACATTATAGGTAGCCTCTGCAATAGCCCCGACCGCCAATACATTCATGAAATACCGATTATTGATCTTACCGATATCCGCTTCTTTAACCGCAGATTTTGTGTACATCTCCATTGCTTTGATAGGGTCTAACGGTATATTAAGTGCCCTAGCAAAGTCATTCACTGTTCCGAGTGGGATAATCCCTAATATGGGCCTATGCTCCTGTTCCGCGAGACCATTGACCGTCTCATTTACCGTACCATCTCCCCCCATTGAAATTACGGCATCATATTTCCCTTCACATGCTTCTTTTGCAAACCGCGAAGCATCACCCTCGCCCTTCGTTTTCCGAACCACTACTTGTTCATAAATATCTCCAAGCACCTTTTCCACATTGGGCAAAATTTCTCCTGCTTTTTCTTTTCCAGAGGATGGGTTAATAATGACCATAACTTTTTTAGACATAAGTGACCTCCTGTTATTTATTGCTATTAACAAGTTACCTCTTTACTAAAATGCTAAAACCAATTTCCCATTCTTTTGCGAAAATAACCCCATCGATGAGCCAAAATCTTAGAAAACCCTTCGAATCTCACCCCCGTACTAGCAAAAATCCTCTGTACTATTCTGTTGTATAAATTAATCTATTTAGTCTTGGACGCTCCATCCCATCAATCCCACTTTTTAGGTAAACGTAGTAATCAGGTTTAGTTAAAAAGAAAAAAATAATAAAATATATCACAGAAAACCCTTGTTACAATAGGATTCTCCATACTATTTTGGGAATATTTTTAAATTTTCTGTGAAATGCCTATACTTTTTTAACCATCGGGTATATACTGTATTATAACAACAGATAGATATTAAAAACTGTACTACAGAAAGGAGAGTGTGACATGCAAACGAGTCAATTAGAAAACATGAAAGACCAATCATTAGCACAATGTACCGAATGTGGTGAAACCCTTTTTGATGGAACAGAATCTTACTTGATGGAATGCGATCGCTGCCTTTCTAAACGTGAAGAATGAATAAGTCTTAAAAATAGAAAAGACCTTATAAAGGAGGAAACCACCATGCAAACTAAAAAATCCATTGAATTTTTCAACAGTATCCCTGTCAAATATTGCCCAGAGTGTGGCGACCATATCGTCGAACACGCCGAATCTTACTTGATGGAATGTGACCGTTGCCTTTCTAAAAGCGAAGACTACTAAACAACTAAAAGGAGGAACAAATATGCAAACTAAAAATCCAATGGAATTCTTCAGAACCCTTCCACCCAAGCAATGCACCGAATGCGGGGAGCAAATCGTGGAACAAGCTGAATCCTACTTGATGGAATGTGACCACTGCCTTTCTAAAAGCGAAAACTATTAAAAAACAAGAAGGAGGTACCACCTATCATGCAAACTAAAAATCCAATGGAATTCTTCCGGACCCTTCCACCCAAGCAATGCACCGAATGCGGCGATCAAATTATGGAACAGGCTGAATCCTACCTCGTGGAATGTGACCACTGCCTTTCTAAAAAAGATGAATAATAAGAAAAGCCGCTGACATCAAAAGCTGTAAAGGCCAACTCTTTGATGTCAGCATATTTTTTATAGAACCTTATCCCCTACCTGCGACGAAATTTTTATTCATAATAAAAAGGATGCCTCATAAGACACCCTATTATCATCTGCTTTTTACATTTCAGTTTTCCACAAACCCATCCGCTGTTTTTCCGTTTACCTTCGTCTTGCGAAGTTTCAAATAATCTAAAGCAAAAATCATGAACTCAATGCCGAGTCGTTGTTCAGATTTCATGAAATTGGCACCTAATAGCCTTTCTAACTTTTCAAGGCGGTGGTAAAGTGTTTGTCTTACGATAAATAATTGTTTGGATGTCTCCTGTTTAGATCCATTACAGGCAAGATACGTTTTCAAGGTTGGCATTAACTCCCCGTTATTTCGTCTGTCATACTCAATGACAGGACCTAAATATTCATATACGGTTTCTTCCAAGTTTCCATGTTTGTTAATGAGCGCAATCATTCGATACATATGTAAATCTTGATAAAAATAGCTTCTGCTTTCCTCAGTTAATGTTTCCTGAAGCAACAAGGTCTCACGTGCCGTTTCATAACTCTTGTAAATTTCACTTAACTTTTGAACATATTTCCCAAACCCTATTGAAAGCACATTCATTCGGTTGCGACCCGTAGCATCCATCATTCTGATTCGATCCAGGGCCCCCGTCACTCTCTCTTTCCAATCTCCAGGTGAACGGTTATCCCCTAAAATAAAGACCAGATGTTGGTGTACTTCCATAGAGAAAATCTGAAATCCATATTGTTCAAAAACGGATCTAAACAGGATTTTAAAATAAGTCCCTTCTAGTTTAGCAGAACCTTTATTATACCTTGAGTGTTGTTTGCAAATGCATACGATGCCGCCTTCCAATTGCATCTTCGGATCAATATAAGATAGTTGCTCCCGGATGACTTCATCACTATATTCCCCTTCGAGCCAGTTCGTTAGCCATTTGCTCTCTTCAGATATCTTTTTTTCCTCTAAATAGATTTCACGTAATAGATATTGAGCTAAAGCCGTAGCCGTTCGATCCAAGATAAGGGAATCAAAGTCGGTCAATTCTCGATTACTACTATAAATGACCAGTTCCGCATAATTTTCACCAAGGACACGAATCCTTTGTTTCAGAACGAATTTACTTAAATTTTGCTTTTCATATACTTCGGCTAACAATTGCTGGATGAGTTTTTTCTTTATTTTTGGAATACAGGCTATATCATTCTCATTGGGAATAAACAGCACCTGAACATTTAAATACGAATGAAGAAATTTTAGAATTGGTTCATAATGGTCAATTTCGAGGAGTTTTTTATTCAACTGCTGTGAGTAGGTTTCTAGGTTGGAGATCATCTGATACTGTTTATTAATGATTAAGGAATGAATGTCCTGAGTAATTTCAACAAAAGGAACTTCCTGATTAAATAAAATGAGGGGAAAGCCTTGCTCGTCTGCAAGGTCTATCGCACTCTGTGGAATGGCCATGGCATGGGTAGCCATCTCTATACAGAGTCCTGCCGCATTACATGTAATGAGCTGATTTAAAAAAGAAAGGAATGTACTATCTGAATCCTTCCACCCCAGACCGGTGGTAAGAATTAGTTCGTTTCCATTTAACAAGTGACTGATTTGGGTGACTTCCAAACAGTGGACCCATTTGACTTGGCGTTTTAACCCACCTTCGCCTCCGACCACATCCGTCCGGTTAAAATGCCTGCGCGTTAGAATTTCCTCAATTGTAATCGACGTATTCATCCATCCACCATCCTTTTATAGCTATAAAACCTATTATAAACGGACTGTCTGTAAATCTCCAGATACTGGACATAATAACTAACGTCAAAATTATACAAAATTTTCAGTTATTTTTGTAGAAATCATGCTATGCATTTCATTCCTAGTAGTTTCCCTCTTCATATTCTTACTATCTATTCATAAATGAACATAAAAAATGACCTATTCAACTGAAAATAGGCCAGCTTAACAGCTTTACATCCTTAGGGGATACATGTTTTTAATTTAGTTTTTTAAAAAGCAATGTTGAGAAATATTTTCTGCCTTCTGGAGTCTTGATATTCAACTGCTTCCATTCCTGCTTCGTTCCTTCAATCAATTCGAAATCAAGGAAAGCGCCACTTAAGTTTTCAGAAACCCGGGTGATTCTGTACCCTCGTTCAAGTAAAAAATCAATTTGTTCCCTTTCTAAGCGATACTCTTGGTATTCAGACATGTCCCACTCCTCCTTATTTAACGTTTTCCCCGCCTAAAGGCATATTCAGTACCTCTTCTTCGTCAACCATTCTCTTTCCGATATCCCAATCCTTGCCGACGGAGATTCCTAAATATTTCTCATCGCTCGGATCTATAATCTCTGCCTGTTCGTACTTCTTGAACCACCAATATTTAGCCAGTACATAATAGGTTGCACTTCCGAGTATAAAACCGACTATAAATGAGTAATTGGAAAAAATCGTTGCCCCGCTTCCACCAATGATCCAGGCAATGATTCCCGCCCAATTTACACCGTTTTTATACTTATATTGCCCTTCACTTTCATATAGTTCTGGTACATTGACACGGCGCTTACGAAGAAAGTAATAATCAGCCACCAAAATACCCACAATGGAGGCTAAAATCCCACCGACAATTAACAAAACCTCAATGATGATACCGAAAAGGCTCCATGGCTGAACAACGATTCCAATGATTCCCGCAACCACAACTCCCGACCAAAACGGCATTCTTGGTCCCATTACATTCGAGAAGATGGTTGCTGCCGGAATAACATTAGCCGAAGTATTCGTTGACCACTGAGCAAAAACGATCATTAGTAATAGAACACCAAGGGTAATGCCACTGGCTGACCCCTGTATAGCAACAACAGGATCATAATTGGAAACGGCCATGTAAGAAACGGCTCCGATAATAACCATGAAGGTTTGGGTAATAGGATAGGTAATAACGTTCCCTATAATCTGCCCTTTATTGCGTTTGAACCAGTTCTTCTCATTTTTTGGTGCCTCTATAAAACGGGAAAGTGTCGGCATATCCGCGGTCAACGTTCCCCAAAACCCCATATTCGACATGATGACGACCATGAAAGCTGTTACAGCCGCCCCTCCGGTTGCCGGACTCTCAATCCATGACCAGACTTCCCTACCTTGTGCGACTGCTTGGTCAGAAAGCGTAAAATACATCCAGCCGGAAATCAAGATGATAACTGGGGCTGCCAAATCGGCAAACCGTTCGATTGACTTGATTCCCATGGCTGTATTGACTAATTGCAAAATGGCAAAAACCAAAAAGCAGATAAACCAATTATTAAAGTTAAAAAGAGTGGCAAAGATAGCGTTCATCGCAGTAGCACCGAAATAAGTGTTCAATCCAAACCAGCAAGAGGCAACAAACGCCCTGACAAGTGAAGGGATATGAGTGCCAATCGTTCCGAAAGGCGCCCTCATGTATACAGGAAATGAAATTCCATGTTCAACGCCTATATCCCCTGTCATTGTCATCAAGAAGCCAAGAACTACGCAGGCGATTACTGTCGCAAGTACGACCCAACCAAGCGATAGGCTTTGGACCCCATTCCCTCCAATGGCAAAGGCGGCCAATACGACAGCCATCCCCACCCAGATGAAGCCAAATCCTACTGCGCTAATGTTCTTCTCTCTATGCGGTATAGGCAGCAAATCGGGAGACTTTAAATAATCCTTATTTTCGCTCATCCATAAAATCCCCCTTTAATTTGCTTTAAATATCCATGATAACTTTAGACCGGAAGCTTATTCTCTGAAACCGACTCAAGCGACGTATTATACTTAGCCCGCTTCAAGAACTGCCCTTTACCAGCCTCCCCTACAAACTGTTTATCACGAATGACGAACTGACCACGAGATAAGACAGAAACGGGTTCACCTGTAATTTCCAGTCCTTCAAAAGCATTGTAATCTACAGCCATATGATGGGTTTCAGCGGAAATGGTCCGCTCCACTTTCGGGTCGAAGATAACAAGGTCGGCATCCGATCCAACTGCAATCGTTCCTTTTTGTGGAAATAAACCAAACAACTTGGCTACTCTTGTAGAAGTAATATCGACAAACTGATTCAGGGTGATGCGGTCTTTTTTGACTCCCTCTGAATAAAGGATACTCATTCGGTCTTCAATAGTCGGTCCACCGTTCGGAATCTTGGTAAAGTCGTCCCGACCCAAGTCCTTTTGTCCTTTAAAGTCAAAGGAACACTGATCAGAGCCTATGGTTTGCAGCTGGCCTGTCTTTAAAGCATTCCATAGCACATCCTGATCCTTCTTCTTCCTCAATGGTGGCGACCATACGTATTTGGCCCCTTCAAAATTGGGCTTTTCAAGATAGCTTTGATCCAGCACCAGATATTGAGGACATGTTTCTCCCCAGATATCGACGCCCTTATTTCTTGCTTCAGTAATCTTCTCAACCGCATCTTCGCAAGTGACATGAACGACGTAAAGCTGTCCATTCGCCATTTCCGTCAACTTCGCTGCTCTTCCGGTCGCTTCTCCTTCAAGCTCAGGAGGTCTAGTTAAGGCATGATAAATTGGATCGGTCTGTCCCTTTGCGAGTGCCTGCTTTGTTAAATAATCGATGACATCTCCATTTTCTGCGTGGACCATGACAAGGGCACCAAGTTCTTTCGCCTGCAGCAAAGTCCGATAAAGCGTTGCATCATCTGCTTGAAAAACATTTTTGTATGCCATGAACACTTTAAAGGAAGAAATCCCTTCTTCATCAATGATGCTTGGCAGTTCAGCCAGAACTTCATCATTGATTTCACTGATCATGAGATGAAAGCTATAATCGATGGCGGCTTTGCCGTCCGCTTTCTTGTGCCATGTTTCAATGGCATTCTTTAAAGGCTCCCCCTTTTCCGTTAAGCAGAAATCGATGACCGTCGTCGTGCCCCCATATGCAGCTGCAATCGTTCCCGTTTCATAATCGTCCTTCGTGGTCGTCCCACCAAACGGCATATCTAGATGGGTATGTGGGTCTATACCCCCTGGGAATATTAGTGCGCCCTTGGCATCAATGATTTCAGCTCCCTCGGCTGATAGGTCTTTACCAATCATTGTAATGACTTCATTTTCAATCAAAATATCTGCTTGGTACGTATCTGCAGCCGTTGCTATAGTGCCGTTCTTAATAATTTTTTTCATAATTTACCCCTCCATTATTTTACGAAATCCACACGTTCATTACCGATGTTGCCTAGCAAACCTTGACGCTCATTCCAAGTCATAGGGGCTAGATCGCTGGCCATTTCAATCATGTCAATCGCTCCATCGACCGGACACACGATTGAACAAAGGTTACAGCCGACGCAATCTTCTTCACGCACCCGTAAAAATGAGTTGCCTGAAGTGTCCTTTAACATATCAATACATTGGTGGGAAGTATCTTCACAGGCTATATGGCATTTATTGCAGTTGATGCACACATCATTATTGATGCGGGCCACGACTTTATAATTCAAATCCAGATTTCCCCAGTCGGAGTAGCGCGATACGGACTTACCGACAATGTCCATTACAGAAGCAATCCCTTTTTCATCAAGGTAATTGGATAATCCATCAATCATGTCTTCGACGATCCGGAAACCATGATGCATAGCGGCTGTACAAATCTGTACGCCAGTCGACCCCATCAATAAAAACTCGACCGTATCCTGCCAGTTAGAAATCCCCCCAATACCGGATATCGGGACATTAATCCCTGGGTTCCTTGCGCATTCAGCCACCATATTCAAGGCTATGGGCTTCACTGCAGGACCACAGTACCCGCCATGGGCCCCTTTTCCGCCAACATGGGGGATTGTATTCCAGGAGTGAATATCCACCCCTGCAAGGCTATTGATCGTATTGATCATACTAATTGCATCCGCACCGCCTCTTACGGCTGCTTCTGCCGTAACCGTGATGTCCGTAATATTTGGGGTCAGCTTGACGATGACAGGTTTCGAAGCCGCTTCCTTCGCCCAATATGTTTGCTTTTCCACCAGTTCAGGTACCTGCCCTGAAGCAGCCCCCATCCCTCTTTCGGCCATGCCATGCGGACATCCAAAATTCAGCTCGTAACCATCAACGCCTACATCCTCTATCCGTTTGATAATTTCATGCCACTTTTCCTGTTGTGGCTCGACCATTACGGACGCTATGATTGCGTGATTGGGAAACTTCTTTTTCGTTTCATATATCTCTTTAAGATTCACTTCAAGAGGTCGATCCGTAATTAGTTCAATATTATTGAATCCAGCAACTCTTTGGCCGTTAAACCCAACGGCTGCAAAGCGGGAAGAAACATTTAGGATTGGATCCCCAAGCGTCTTCCAAACAGCTCCTCCCCATCCGGCTTCAAAAGCCCTCTGCACTTGATAACCCGAATTAGTTGGTGGTGCCGAAGCAAGCCAAAAGGGGTTAGGAGATTTGATACCTGCAAGATTAATTGATAAATCAGCCATTGATACGCCTCCTAGTTATTGTTTTATTAAGCTATATCTTCTGTCTTGCTCATTAACACTCCGTCAATTTCATAGGCTGTCATTTTCCCTTGCTGGGCAGCGGAAACGACCATAGCCTCTCCTTGGCCCTTCCCAAATATGACATCGCCACAGGCGAACACTTTTTCATTCGACGTCTTATAGGAGTCTCCAGTTAAGGTAACGACACCTCCATCGTGATCGATGTTAAATTGTTCAAGTAGACCAACATAACGTGATTGACCAATCGCACGAATCACACCATCGGCCGGAAGGATGAACTCAGAGCCTGCAATTGGAACCGGTCGTCTGCGACCATCTTCCCCTGCCTCACTCAGTTCCATCTTCACACATTCAATGCCTGTTACCTGGCCCTTTTCATCGGCAACGATTCTTGAAGGATTCGTCAGCCAATGGAATCGGACACCTTCCTGTTTGGCAAACTCATATTCAAAATCATACGCCGTCATTTCCGCCTGGGTCCGACGATAAATGATACCAGCCTCTTCAGCACCAAGACGGACCGAGCAGGTTGCAGCATCGATTGCTGTATTTCCAGCTCCAATGACCATCAGCTTCTTCCCAACGAACTTATCGGTGATATCCTCCGTTTTCGTTGCTTTTACGAAATCGATTGCATCGTAGACTTCAGCCAAGTCCTCCCCTTCAATCCCAAGCTTTGGTACATCCGACATACCAATTGCCAAAACAACGGCATCATAGTCCTTAATCAGTTGGTTAGCGGAGATATCCACCCCAACCCTTGAATTCGTTCGGATCTCGACATCAAGGTTCTTTACTTGATCGACTTCCCAATAGGAGATGTGCTGAGGTAATCGGAAAGACACTATTCCGTAAGTGTTTAATCCGCCAGGGTTCTTTTCTGCTTCGAAGATGGTTACGCTGTAGCCAAGCAAGGCCAATTCCCTTGCTGCAGACAAGCCAGCAGGACCACTGCCGACAATGGCAACCGTTTTGCCATTCTTCTTGCCAGCCTTGAATAGAGCTTGTTTATTTTGAATGGCCCAATCTGTGGAATAACGCTGGAGATCGCCAATAGGAATTGGCTTTGTAGAATGATTTAGAACACATGCCCCTTCACATAACTCTTCTGTCGGACATACCCGCGCACAACTGGCACCGACTGGATTAGCCGTCATGATCGTTTTGGCCGACCCTTTTAGATTTCCTGATGCGATTTTTTTTATAAAGGTCGGGATGTCAATCCCTGTGGGGCAGGCCTGGATACAAGGAGCATCATAACAGTATAAACATCGATTAGATTCTTCCAGTGCCTCTCTTGGGGTTAAGCCCCTCTCTGCCTCCTGAAAGTTTCTCTTCAAATCGTCTTTTAACGAGCTTGTCATATCCATCTACTATTCTCCTTCCAAAAAATTATTGTGGAAAATAAAAAAGGAGGAATTGCCTATAGTCAATGAACTAGCAATATCCTATCCCTACTTTTGATGATTTATGGCTGTAGCACTGTCATTTTTATCTTACAGGTTACATTTAAAAAATCACCATTAGCCCCCTACTTATTCATGAATCTCAAAATTAAATGAATATTCTTTATTTTATAATGATAGATAGGGAGTTACATTATACAAAGTGTAAAATAATGCGGACAACTTAATGTGCACTATGTCATGTTTCTTTACAAAAACTGATAAAAAAAGTCAACGTCCTACACTTCTCGCTACATTCTCGACATCATTCCTAAGGTCTTAGTAAGGGAATATCAAACAATCTACTTATCAACAGGTTGTCCACAAAAAAAAAGCCTTGAAAACTTTTTCAAGGCTTTTTGAAAGTTATCCACAAGTTATACACAACTAAACGATATATGTATAACTTGTGGATTCATGGTTACGGAAATCTTTCAAAACATTCTATTTAAATTCAGTTCAGTGCCTGGAAAAAACATCAGGATTTTTCAATCACGTAGTTATGATATTTTTCATAATCGGTCTTCTTGCATTCAAGCTTTAGCTTGGTCCCATTTTCCTCATATTCCGTTTCCGTTATATGGCCATTATCATTGAAGTAAGATACTAGTTTTCCCTGGTCATATGGAATCAGCATTTCACAATGAATATAGTCCATGAATACATGGCTACGGATCTGATCAATCAATTCCTTAAGGCCTACCTTCTCTCTGGCCGCCATATAAACGGAATCACGGTTAACCTTTGGAATGTCCATATCGGTCAAATCCGCTTTATTATAAGCAAATATGGTCGGTATCTCTTTGATGCCAATATCTTGTAAAGTCTTTTCGGTAATCTCTATCTGTTGTTCATAATTAGGATTGGAATAGTCCACAACATGGATTAATAAATCTGCTTCCACTACTTCTTCAAGGGTAGACCGGAATGCCTTTACCAGATGGTGTGGTAGTTTAGACACGAACCCGACTGTATCTGTGAGTAAAAACTCCTTGTTATCTGGCAAGGGAATGTTTCTAACGGACGTCTCAAGTGTAGCGAAGAGCATATCCTTCTCGAGTACCTGCTTCTCGGATGTCGGTTGGAACATCTCCATCAATGCGTTCATGATGGATGATTTCCCGGCATTCGTATACCCGACTAATGACACAACAGGGATGGCATTCTTTTTCCGTTGTTTCCTCTGTGTTTGACGGTGTGCTACAAGTTCCTCCAATTCCTTATTCAAAACACTGATGTTTTCCTCAATCCGCCTACGGTCAAGTTCAAGCTGCTTTTCCCCAGCACCCTTGTTCGTTCCCACTCCTCCACTTTGTCGACCTAACGATTCTCTTAAGCCGATAAGGCGTGGAAGCATATATTGAAGTTTTGCCACTTCTACCTGGAGCTGTGCTTCCTTCGTTTTCGCCCGTTGTGCGAAGATGTCTAGGATCAAGATGGAACGGTCGATCACCTTGCAATCCATATCCCGCTCCAAATTACGAAGTTGTGAGGGGGATAATTGATCATTGAAGATAACGACATTTGCCTCTTTATATTCAACTAGCGCCTTTACTTCCTCAATTTTACCTGTACCGATGAAATGTGAGGAAGTGACACGATGTAGATTCTGTGTGATCGTTCCAACCACTTCTACCTCACAGGCTTCGGTTAAATTGGCGAGCTCCTCCATCGAATATTCAAAATCCTTTTGACCGTTCAGATTGACTCCAACTAATATTGCCTTTTGATGTAATTCCATCTTTCAAATCCCTTCCTTTAATACCTTTGATCTATTCAACAACCGTACCTAACGATGGCATGCATTCCTTTAAAAGTCAGCCAAATTGTAGCATACTACCTATCCTGTTCATAGTTTTAACCTGGCTATGCATTCAATATATCCTAATGTCCATTAAAATAACAAAGTCCGGGAACTAACATCCGTTGGTGGTTCTAATTCTTAATGATGGATTGTGGTCTAACAATTCCAAAGAATAATGGAGGCACTTTTCCAGAGTTTCACATGAAACGTTTAGATATAGCAAAGGGCTTCTGGATTCCCTTCAAGAAATCCAGAAGCCCTTTATCTATTATTCTTTTATTCTGAGCAACCTCAGACTATTCAAGGTCACGAGTAACGTCGCACCCATATCCGCAAAAATCGCCAGCCAAAGTGTCAGCCAGCCCGGTGCAATCAACAATAAGGCCAATAATTTAATCGCTAATGAAAACGTAATGTTCTGCTTAATGATTTGTAATGTCTTCCTGCTTAATGAGATGGTGTAGGGCAATTTCGATAAATCATCACCCATTAGAGCGATATCGGCTGTTTCAAGGGCCGTATCCGTACCCGCTCCCCCCATTGCAATTCCTACCGTGGAAGCCGCTAAAGCAGGGGCATCATTAACACCATCGCCAACCATGGCCACTCGGTTATACTTCTGTTTCCATTGTTTGATGAAGAATAGCTTATCCTGCGGTAATAATTCTGCTTGAATTTCATGAACGCCCGCCGCTGTTCCAATCACATTCGCTGTCCCGATATTATCACCGGTCAGCATGATTGTTTTTTCAATCCCTAAAGCATGTAATTTACTGATAGCTTCCTTACTGCTTTCTCTTATTTCATCCGCAACGGCAACCAGGGCTAGAATATTAGTTTGATTACCGAGAACTATAACTGTCTTTCCTTCATTCTGATAGTTATTGATCAGATGTTGAGCCTTTTCAGAAATGGTTAACCCCACTTCATCAAAGAGTTGTGGTTTTCCAATATAATAGACTGCCTGATTGATTGTTCCTTTTAACCCTTTGCCTGTCAATGCAGAAAAATCATCTACCATCAGAGAACGATAGTCTATATCCTGCAGATCCGCTTTCTGAAGAATGGCCGTGGACAATGGATGTTGCGAGCGGCTTTCTAAAGCAGCCGCTATTTTCAAAGCATCCCGTTCGCTCATTTCATCCACCATTACGGAAAAGTTAGTCACTTCAGGTATTCCCTTTGTCAATGTTCCCGTTTTATCAAATGCAATCGCCTTCAAAGCTCCAGCTTCCTCCAGATGGATTCCACCTTTAATCAGAACACCGTTTTTCGCTGCATTTCCGATAGCTGTAACAATGGCAATGGGTGTGGATATGACCAAGGCACATGGACAGCCGACAACTAACACAGTCAATCCGCGATAAATCCATTCACTCCATTCTCCGCCCAGCATCATTGGTGGAATGGTTGCAAGTGCCAAAGCAATCAGCATGATTGCCGGTGTATAGAATTTTGCAAATTTATCAACGAACGCTTGGGAAGGGGCTTTTTCCGCTTGTGCCTCTTCTACAAGATGAATAATCTTTGCAATCGTCGTATCCTCAACCCTTTTCGTGACTTCCACTTCCAAAAGACCTTCGCCGTTCAACGTACCAGCAAACACTTCTCCTTCGACCATTTTAAATAGTGGCACCGATTCACCAGTAATGGCCGCCTGATTCAGTGTGGATGCACCTTTTATGATCCTTCCGTCCATCGCAAGCTTCTGGCCCGGTTTGACAATCATGGTGTCTCCCACCTCGATTACATCGACAGCCAACATCATTTCATGATGGCCCCTCCTGATCAGTGCCTCTTTAGGGGCAATATTCATAAGGGACTCAATGGAATTTCGAGCTTTATCCATCGAATACTTTTCAAGCGCTTCACTTATAGCAAATAGAATGACGACAGTGGCTGCCTCGCCCCATTCGCCAAGTATAGCCGCTCCAATAATGGCGACCGTCATCAGCGTATGCATATCAAAACGAAGTCTTACGAGATTTTTCAACCCATTGATGAATAAGGAGTATCCACCAACTAAAATGGAAGTGGCATAACCCAGAACCGGCAAAAGACTACCCTCGCCATATTGATGTTCCAAAATCCAACTGATAAAAAGGAGGATAGCCGAAAGAAAAACCTTAATGTTTTCTTTTTGCTTCCAAATTGGTTCTTTTATTGTCACCTGCTCTTGTTCAGTACGAATTTTCAGGTTATCAAAGGCTCCAGCCTTCTCAATTTCTTCAATCGAAGCACTTCCTGAAATAGAAATCTTCGAAGCCCCGAAGTTGATTTTTGCCTCCTTCACACCTTCAAGTTCCCGGACATTGTTTTCAAATTTGGCTGCACAGTTCGTACAGGACAGCCCTTGAATCCGATAAGTCTTTAATTGGGAATCAGCCATTGACCCTCACCTCCCGCTGATGTGCTATCGCTATAAGGATTAATTGTTTTATATGATCATCGTCTAAAGAGTAAAAGGCTAACTTTCCCTCTTTTCTGTATTTCACAATTGCATGTTTATATAGAGTACGGAGATGATGAGAAGTTGTTGCCATTGACGCCCCAATGATATTTGCCAAATCACATACACATAACTCTTCATCCTCACAAAGTGCATACGAGATTTTCACTCTGTTTTCATCACCGATTACTTTAAACAACTTTGACATACTTGAGATATCTACCTGACCGATTTCCTTTTGGATACGGTTCACCTTTTCTTGATCATGCAGATGAACTTCACACATATCCTTCATCTCATCCATCTTCTCACATCCATTCATTCAAACCTACGTTTGATTATAATATACCACATTTCACATTATACTCAAACCTGTGTTTGAATGTGTATGAATAATGGTCCCTGACTCAAAAAAAGAAGTTCCCGCTGTCCAACCTCTTCATTTACAAATTCTTTTTTCTGAAAAAACTATGTTATACTAGGTAGACCTTTTTAAGCGATTTACTTTACTCATTCCATTTACCCTACTCAACATTGAGCAGGGTTTTTTATTATTGAATAAAACAAAAAAGGCAGACCCTAGTAATAGGGTCTGCCTTTTTTGTTTTTAGAAATTATGCTTTTTGAACGTTAGAAGCTTGAGGTCCGCGTTGACCTTGTTCTACTTCAAAAGTAACTTCTTGACCTTCGTCTAAAGATTTGAATCCTTCGCTTTGGATAGCTGAGAAATGTACGAATACATCGTCTCCGTTTTCGCGTTCGATGAAGCCAAATCCTTTTTCTGCGTTAAACCATTTCACTTTACCTTGTTCCATTGTTGTTGCCTCCTAGTGCCAAAGCACATTGTATTACTATCCTTGCTCTAAGTCATCATCGAAACGAAAAGTAGTACTTTTAGTATCCTTAGTACCGAACATGAATAATTAACCTAAGCATACCATCAAATGGTAGGGATTGCAAATACTTTAAGCAATCTTTTTCAAAACAAAAGTACTTGCACACTTTTAAAACAAGATTCGTCTCTTATCTTTGCTCCTCGGGCGTTTAGTTCCTTCCATCGATTTCATCAGTTCCTACCCTCTTTTTCAGGTCTACAGCTTCCCGCTACCGCTCTATTCCATCTAATTTTGCATCCAATACTTTTGTCCAGTTTGTCAGGCCGATTTTCAATAGTTTTTCCGCTGCCACAGCCGGACTCATGGCGTACCCGTTCCTTACCCAAAAACCCAAATAACCGATGGTGCCATAGCTCGCAAATAGGGCATAGTCTGGATCCTGGAACACTTCTTGTAAATGTGCTGCAAGCTTATCTGATAATTTTTGAATAGCGTCCGCCTCTGCAAATTCGAGTTCATAAAATGAGCGATATTTGAAAATATGTTCACATAAATGGAGGGTGATTGGCTTACCCCATTGGTAATCCATCTCATAAAATGACAAGAACCGGTCGTTTAACTTCCGTCTCACCTCATCCATCAGTTCGTATTTGTCTGCAAAATGCAAATAAAATGTGGATCGGGAAATGCCCGCCTTTTGAACAATTTCTTTCACAGCTAACTCTTCAAAGCTTTTCTCAAATAAAAGCTGTAAATAAGCGGCAACTATCGATTCTTTTGCCGTTTCCATTTTTGACACTCCTCTGGACATTTTTAGTGGAAATGTCTTGCTTATTTTATTATAAAACCGTTTACACTAAGTTTATATCAAGTTTAGGGGGAATTGAAATGGATAAGCATGTTTATGTAATTACAGGCGGTTCTGGTGGTATGGGTAAAGCCACTGCAGAACTGGTTGGCAAAAAAGGAACCATATTGTTGGCAGATGTTTCTGAAGAACGTTTAATCCAAACAAAAGAGGAATTAGCGACTAAAGGTATAACTGATGTCCATTATCAAACTGTCGATATTACATCAAAGGAAAATGTTGCTGCTTTAGCTAAAAAATCTGCCGAACTTGGGATATTAAAAGGATTGGTTCACACAGCCGGGCTGTCACCGACGATGGCCAATTCGAAACGCATTACAGAAGTGAATTCTGTTGGCACCGGAATTGTCCTAGATGCGTTTCTTCCACTTGCTACAGTAGGTACTGCTGCGGTATGTATCTCTTCGATGAGTGCCTATATGGCGCCCCGTCAAGGTCCTTATACGGAAATTTTAAAACAGCCTTTAACCGAAAACTATATTGAGACCATGGAGCAATTTACACAAGGCGACTCAGGTGCGGCTTACAGCCTATCTAAATTGGGGGTTGTCTTATATGTGGAAGACCAAGCGTGGGCTTGGGGTGAAAAAGGTGCACGTATCTCATCTATCTCTCCGGGTACCATTAACACGCCGATGGGGCGTCAGGAAGCATCCCAACAAGAGCAAATGAAAACAATGCTCGAACACACGCCACTCCGCCGTGAAGGAGAAGCATCCGAGATCGCAACAGCTGTGGAATTCTTGCTTAGCGATGCAGCTTCCTATATCACTGGCATAGATTTACGTGTGGATGGTGGTACAATCGCGAATATTCATCGCATGAAGACGCAAAAATAAAACTCCAACAATAATCTTACAAGACAAGGGCCATCCAACATTGATACTTTGCTTATGTCGGGTGGCTTTTGTTCTTCCTATTCCATTCTGATTAAAAAGTAGCTATCCGTTTAAACCGTTTGGAGCAACTGGTTGGATAACAGCTGGTTGGAACCATTATCGAATACATGTCATCAATGGATTCTAGACTTGCGGTATCCATCAAATACATTTAATGCTGCGGCTAAAATGAAGATGGTAATTGAGCCTCCTACAATCGCATTTCGAAACTGCATGGCCGTTGTATCGGATAAACTCCCCATATATGTAAGGAATTCAGGGTTCATTACATCCGGATTACTTACAATGACAATGAATCCGATGGTTGTGATCATTTCAAGAACCAAATTGAAATTTGCCAGTTTTTTTGTCCATTGCCTTTTGATACTCTTATAAAAAGCTAACCAGATTTCCATGGCGATCACCAAAAGAATGAACGGCCAATAGTTAAGTAGGATATCCTGTTGGAAGACCGGAATCACAAGTTCAATCCTATCTCCACCTTCATACACCCCGACAAATTGATTTGCATAAAAGTATACCGTCGTCCAAATCGCTGTCCACATCAGTCCACTGAATACATTGAACCTCGTAATCTCTTTCTTCTTGTGAATGTAAGGGATACTTCTCAAATCATTTGGGGTCCATTTCTGTAGGCTTGCCGATAGTGGACTTTGGTCCTTTCCTTTATCCGTTCGCTCCAGAACCGCGAAGACAATCGTCACCCAGAAGAAGACTTGAAAGCTGACTTCAAGGACCCGCAATATGCCTTCGACTATAAGGGTAATCACTTTAGGAATAACTGCTTCATCTTGGCTAAACCCCATAAAAGAATCGATAATCAGCGAAATGAGTGCAATGCCCGCTGCTATGGGAAAAACCACTTTCAATAGTGAAATATATAAATCATAATAACGCGGTCCGATCAGGTGCATCGGCTGAGCCCGATACCCACTAGCCACTGTCGCTGGGTTCCCCAATTCGCCCAGAACCTCCTCCACATCCAGTTCACTATAATCATCAGGAAGCATCTCTTCAATGGTTGACCGCAACTCGAGTGCAATATCCCTGCGTTTTTTTTCAGGCAACCTGCGTGTGACCTCTTGTATATAAACCTCAATTAAATCCAACATCTTCCTCCCCCTTCAATAGGCCAAAAAGTTTTTCATATTGCTTATCTAACGATTGATTTACCATTATATGTTATAGGGTACTTGACATATATTATGTATCACACACTATTGTGGTGGGAAGGAAAATTGATATATGTCCCTGTTTTTATTTTTCCATTTAGATATTCTCTTTCTTTCGGACATAAAAAAACCCATTTAGATAATGGTATCTAAATGGGTAAATAAATTTTTATAAACATTTATAGATATGACGCACAAATCATTTCTACTTATTCAACCGTTACACTTTTCGCAAGATTACGTGGTTTATCCACGTCACACTCCCGGTGTAAGGCAGCATAGTACGCAATGAGTTGAAGCGGGATGACAGAGATAAGAGGTGTTAATAGTTCGTTCACTTCCGGGATGACAAAACGATCATCTTCTTCTTCCAACCCTTTCATTGAAATGATGCAAGGATTAGCGCCACGGGCGACGACTTCTTTGACATTCCCACGGATGCTTAGATTGACTCCTGCTTGCGTAGCAAGAGCGATAACAGGTGTGCCTTCTTCGATTAGGGCAATCGTTCCATGCTTAAGCTCACCGCCGGCAAACCCTTCTGCCTGGATGTATGAGATTTCTTTCAGCTTAAGCGAACCTTCAAGACCCACGTAATAATCAAGGGAACGACCGATGAAGAAACAATTACGCGTAACAGACAGGTATTCACGAGCAATCTCTTCCATCTCTTCTTTCGAATCGCAAAGAGCTTCCATGCCTGTCGCAGCTATTCCAAGCTCTTTGACAAGATCGAAATCGAATGCAAGGTTACGGAACTGGCCAGTTACGTTCGCTAATATCGCCAATACCGCTACTTGAGCCGTATAGGCCTTCGTAGAAGCCACGGCAATTTCAGGACCTGCATGTAATAAGAGCGTATAATCTGCTTCTCGTGACAGCGTAGAGCCCGGTACATTTGTGATGGTCAATGCTTTATGGCCAAGCTCTTTGATGGCCACTAAAACTGCACGGCTATCTGCCGTTTCCCCACTTTGCGAAATGAAGATGAACAGTGGTTTTTCGGATAATATCGGCATATTGTATGTGAACTCTGATGCTACATGCACTTCAACCGGAATTTTAGCCATTTTTTCAATGAATTGTTTACCGATTAGGCCTGCATGGTAGCTTGTTCCACAAGCCACGATATAAATACGGTCTGCCTCGCTCACTGCTTCTGTAATATTGTAATCAATCGCCAGTTTACCTTCTTCGTTTTGGTAAGATTGAATGATTTTACGGATAACAGTAGGCTGCTCATCAATTTCTTTAAGCATATAATGTGGATACGTACCTTTTTCAATATCACTGGCATCGAGTTCCGCCGTGAATGGAGCACGAAATACTTCTTCGTTGGAAAGGTTTTTAATTGTCACTTTTTCTTTTGTGACAATAACCATTTCTTTATCCATTAATTCAAGGAATTGATCGGTAACTTGCAGCATAGCCATTGCATCAGAAGCGATAACGTTAAAGTCTTTTCCAACACCGATTAGGAGTGGGCTTTTATTTTTAGCAACAAAAATCGTTTCTTCGTTTTCAGCATCCAATAGGGCAAGGGCATACGAACCTTCTAAAAGGGTAAGCGTGTGACGGAATGCCTCTTCCACTTCCATGCCGTCATTCACGAACTTCTCAATAAGCTGAACGATGACTTCCGTATCAGTGTCGCTTTTAAAAGCAACATCCTTCAAATATTCCCGTTTTAAAATCGCATAGTTTTCGATGACCCCATTATGAACTAATGTCAGGCGACCTGAGTTACTTTGGTGAGGATGAGCATTATCACGACTAGGTACACCATGAGTGGCCCAGCGAGTGTGTCCAATCCCTGTATTCGCCGAAGTCCCTTCATCCACAACACCGCGTAAGTCTGCAATCCGTCCCTTTTCCTTGAAGACCTTGATGCCTTCCTTATTTTGCACAGCTATACCAGCAGAATCATACCCACGGTACTCTAACTTTTCAAGACCTTTTAACAGGATTTCTTTCGCGTCATTTAGACCAATATATCCAACAATTCCACACATAATTTCTGTTCCTCCAACTGATTAGAGGGAACAGGAATGCACGAGGGCATCCCTGCCCCCTCATCTCTGATATTTTTATAAAGGAAATACCCGAAGGCTTTTTCCCATTGTACATTTCCAACTCTTTGTGCAGTCGGTTGCCCCACTGTTTTAAAATTGGAATTATTACGGCTGTGTACTTCAGCCGGGAGGTATCCGCCGAACATTCGATACTCCTCCTCCTCGTCAACTAAACCCGTCTCGACCCAGTTTAGTTCAGGCGCTTTAGTTTTCCTATTATCTTGCCTGGCCTCCTTTTCCCTTATAACCATTTTATGGTAAAAGTAGTTGTAAATCAGGATAATCATACCCTATACATGGGACATAGGTCAATTCTTTACTACCATTAAAACAAAATATGATTCTTAATAAAAATATGCATAAAAGGAAATTTTCGTTCCCCTTTATGCATAGGTTGTTTATTCGTTTAGTCCCATTTCTGCTCTTACCGTTGCTACGATGCGGTCTACATAACGCGTACATTCTTCAATAGTAGGCGCTTCAGCCATAACACGGACAAGCGGTTCAGTTCCAGATGGCCGTACCAGAATCCGGCCGTTACCACCCATCTCCGCTTCCACTTCTTTTATGACTTCCTGTACTTTTTCATTCCCCGTTACCCCATGCTTGTCAGTTACTTTAACATTAATGAGTGTCTGCGGATATTTTTGCATCTCACTCGCAAGCTCAGATAGAGGTTTTTGCGTCTCACTCATGATGTTCACAAGCTGTAAACCCGTTAATAAGCCGTCCCCAGTTGTATTGTAATCCAAGAAGATGATATGCCCGGATTGCTCTCCACCAAGATTATAGCCACCTTTACGCATTTCTTCCACTACATAGCGATCGCCAACTGCTGTTTGAGCACTATGTATACCATGTTCCTCAAGCCCTTTGTAAAAGCCAAGGTTACTCATGATCGTAGAAACCACGGTTCCTTTTTTCAATCGATTATTCTCTTTTAAGTATTTCGCACAGATATACATGATTTGATCGCCATCTACGATATTTCCTTTTTCATCAATAGCTATTATGCGGTCGCCGTCGCCATCGAAAGCAAGTCCAACATCTGCCCCTTTTTCCTTCAAGAATTCAGCCAGAGCCTCAGGGTGGGTAGAACCGACCCCATCATTGATGTTCAAGCCATTCGGTGATGCCCCCATTGTCGAAATATCTGCATCTAAATCAGCAAATAGATGCATAGCCAAGGAAGATGTCGCACCGTGAGCACAATCAAGCGCAACATGTATGCCCGTAAAGTCTTCGTCAACCGACTGTTTTAAGTATTGCAGATATTTTTGGCCGCCTTCGAAGTAGTCATTTAAATGGCCTAAGTCTCCGCCCGTAGGACGCGGTAACTCATCATTCTCCAGATCAAGCAATGCTTCCACTTCCGCTTCCTGTTCATCTGAGAGCTTGAAGCCATCCGGTCCAAAGAATTTAATTCCATTGTCCGCTACAGGATTATGAGAAGCTGAAATCATAACACCCGCTTCAGCACTTAAGGCTTTTGTCAGATAGGCCACTCCCGGTGTCGAAATGATGCCCAGTCGCATGACTTCAGCGCCGATGGATAATAATCCGGCAACAAGAGCACCTTCTAACATTTCCCCTGAAATACGAGTATCGCGCCCTATTAATACCTTTGGTTTTTCTGAATTCTTAGTAAGGACATAGCCGCCAAAACGGCCTAGTTTAAATGCCAACTCCGGCGTTAACTCCGTATTTGCTATTCCCCTAACTCCATCTGTTCCAAAATATTTACCCATCTGTATCGCTCCTTCTTCAAATCATTACTAAATTAAATGATGTTAAGGCCAGGTTACGTTTCTTCCTCTTCTTGGGCCATGGAAACTGACACTGCAACTCTTTTAGAATCTAATTCCCAAGATACTCCCGCGGGGACTTTAACTGCCAGTTCAACATCATGCTTACCTTCATCTAAATTACTTACATCGACCGTGAGCGAAATGTCGTCTTTAGATATTTTTTTTAGATCTTCCGCTTTCCCATTCAATGTAATGCTCATCACATCCGTATCCAATTCCACTTCTTGATCATCCTGTTTACCTACCGGGATTATTTTCAAGTTGGTGAAAGTTTTGGATTCCGTGGTTTCCGGTTCAACCTTATCTACCGTTTTTTCTTCTTCGACAACTACTTCTTCTGCCTCTTCTTCAGTATCCTTATCTTCCACATCCACTTTTTCGGTACGAATCTTCACCGTAGCTTTACTTAAGGACATTTTCTGCACACTTTCAGGTTTTGAAAGATTAAGTTCCAATTCGGTATCTCCATCTACTTTCGAGATATTGACTGGAAGATTTAATGCATTTATTTTATCCAATGATGCTTCTTGTCCATATAGAGTTACCTCTGTAGGGTCGACACTAATACTCTTGATACGAACTCCGGCCTTGGCCTTCCCAGTTTGCTCTGGCACGATTGATACCTTTTTGGAAGGAATACTGACCTTTAACGAAACTGCCACGGAAGCTGGCTCAATCGCGACATCTAATTTATTCAAATCCCGGTCTAGCGCTTTTACCGTTGCCTGCCCGTTCACCGATTCGTTTAGCCCTTTCCTTATTTCAAGGTTGGCCTTTACATAGGATATTTTTTCAATTACATCTTTGGCACCCGTAATTTTTACGGTTTCAGGATTTACTGTTGGCTGCCCAGCGGTATACCCTTCCTCCAGTAATGAACTGTTATATTCTGCATCGACCTTAAACTCTTTCGTCATCCGTTCCTGAACATTTACTTCCGCATATTCCGGATCTATCGTTGCCACGAGCTTTTCATTTAAATCGCTTATTTTAAATGTGACAGTTCGGTCCCCCATCGAGATTTCGGGATCAGAAAGATCTACATATACTTTAAAATCCCGTTGGCTTTTTGCGTTGATCAGAAGGCTTTTTGCCCCCTTCAATGTGACATCCACCGTTTCAGGTACGCCGCTGACCACTAAATTTTCACGATCATAGTACACTTCAACCGGAACATTTTCAATGGTTTCCGTACCATTCTCAGGCGCAGTGGACAATCCAAGGGACTTTTTATCGGACTCCATCTCGAAATTAACGGATATAAATAATAGAGCAGCCAAGGCGAAAGCGACAATTCTCATAAACCAAGCGCTATTCGTGAATTTATCCATTTTTCTTCCCCCTCCAATTCCAGATACCCGAGGAAGTTGTTTTGACATTCTGCAATACCAGTTCACTTGTTAGCATGGCTCTAAATGATTCCTGATTTAAATCGCGGTATAGCTCCCCATTTTTGGTGACAGAGATACCTCCCGTTTCTTCAGAAACAACAATTGTTACACTATCTGTTACTTCACTCATTCCAATGGCAGCCCTATGCCTTGTGCCCAGCTCTTTTGAAATGAACGGACTTTCCGATAAGGGCAGATAGCAAGCTGCTGCTGCGACTTGATTATCCTGTAAAATAACAGCCCCATCATGGAGGGGTGTATTCGGAATGAAAATATTAATGAGCAGTTCAGAAGAAATATAGGACCTTAAAGGAATTCCCGTTTCAACGTAATCACCCAGTGCCGTTCCTTTTTCAATGGTAATCAAGGCTCCAATACGCCTTTTTGCCATATACGTAGAGGCCTTTAGAATTTCTTCTACTAACCGCTCTTGTTGATTCTCTTCCGGAGCACTGCCCCTTGAAAAGATCTTTCCTCGTCCTAATTGTTCAAGTGCTCTTCTCAATTCAGGCTGGAAAATGACGAGAATTGCCAGAACACCCCAGTTCATGACTTGTTCCATTAACCATCCGAGTGTATTGAAACCAAACAGATTGCTCAAGCTTTTCACAATGACAATTACAAAAATTCCCTTTAGCAGTTGTATGGCTTTCGTGCCTCGAATTATAGTTAACAATTTATATATCACAAACCAAACAAGGAAAATATCAATGAAATTTACTACATAGTCCCAAACATTCAAATTGGATATAGACATGTTGTTTCCTCCAGTCCGTAATACTCCAAAAACACAATAACCATCGTTATGTAATAACCTTAATAGTATACCATTTTTTAAATCATACTTCTAAAACTAGTACAGAAATTTATATGGGAAGTAGTGCTAGTAACCACTATTTTTGTCTGGATACAATATAAAGCTGAACAAAAGCACCGTTCTGATTAGAACCATGCTTATGCTCAGCTTCATTATTCCCCACCTCTTTCCTCTTTTGTAGAAGGAAGTAGAGATGTTCCAATATCCTTTATTTTGTACCACATCCACTCAAAGGCTTGGTCAATGACTTCTATATCACCGGTTACATTTCCTGCCTTGGCCATATACTCCTGACCATTAATGACTGTTACATTCCCCTTTACTTCGCCCTCTATGCGTATGTCCCCATTTTGAACCACAACGTTCCCTTCAATGGTTTCCCCACTAGGGACAATGACCGTTTCCCCTTCTACCAATAAGTTAGGTTGCTTGGAGACGGAAAAATGTTCGTCCTGATTATAAGTGGAAAAGATCGATCCTGTCATTAATACAACGAACATCGCCGCGGCTGTCATAAACGGATGAGCCTTAAACCATCTCTTTGCCCCCGTAGCCTTCTTTTCCTTAGGCAATTGGGCCATTACCCTTGCCGTAAAATCATCCGGGGCCTTGATATGGGAAGTGCTTTGTACAAGGGCAACTGCTTTTTTCATTTCATTGAAAAAATCTCGGCATGCAGGACATGTAAGCAGATGGTCCCTTAAAATTTCTTTATGCTCGGGTTTAATGTCCTCATCTAAATAATCATGCATATAATTAATGATTTCCTCGTGGCAGTTCATTTTTCTCACCTTCTTTTTATAAATGGCGCAGTTGTTTACGCAAAGCTTCTCGCCCACGATGTATTCTCGTTTTGACAGTGCCTACCGGCAAATCAAGAATCTCACTGATTTCCTTTAACGATAATTCCTCAATGTATTTTAATACGATGACCGAACGATACTTTTCCGGCAACTTCATAATTTCGACCTGGATGGTTTCCTGAAGCTCTAACGACTCTACTTCTTCCTCTGGCATCGCCATGTCCGATGCAATTTGAGAATACATATTCAATCCCTCTGTACCAGTGACTTCCGCATCTAAATAGTAATCCGGCTTTTTCTTACGAAGTCGGTCGATACAGAGGTTCGTCGCTATGCGATATAACCATGTTGAAAACTTCATATTGATATTGAAACTGCGAATGTTCACAAAGGCCCTTACAAAAGCTTCTTGGGACAGGTCTTCAGCCTCCTGCCGGTTTCCAAGCATTCTAAAACAGATTTGAAAAACTTTATCCTTATAAATTTCGACTATTTCCCCAAATGCATTGTGGTCTCCCTTTAACACTTGGTTTATTCTCTCTTTAACAAGTCCATCCATTTTTGTTTTTTACCCCCGCTTCATGCGGCTATACGATTATTACGAATCGCAAGCTAAAAGGTTTCATAATTTATTACTTTTATTTTAGCAAACTTTTACATTTTATGTTTAAAACGAAAAAAACAAGGATATATATAGTAAGAAATTGTAAAAATAAAGGAAGTGAACCTTGATAATGACTGCAGAACAAATACTAGATAACATTGAGCGATATAGACAGAAAATGATTATCTTAGCTTCCCGTTCCTCTATGATAGATAACGAAGTGGTCGAAGTGAGTAGCAAACTTGATACCCTGATGAATCAATATTTTCAATTGACCCAAAGCGGAACGAAAAAGCAAACAGTAAAGTGAAGAGGGAGATTGCCTTGGAATCATATAACGTTACCTTCGTTCAACATTATCTAAATCATATACTTTTGTATTCTAGCATATAGAAAAACAGTAACCCATAAAAAAACCGGTTACTGTTTCTTTTATATATTGCGTTAGTTATAATAGCTTTTCTCCAAATAGAGAACCCATCAGGGCTACCGCCACGATCGCCGTTTTATTACGCTCGTCTAGTACGGGGTTTACTTCTACAAACTCAGCTGAAGTAATCAACTCTGACTCCGCAAGCATTTCCATGGCCAAATGACTTTCCCGATAGCTTATCCCCCCAAGCACTGGTGTTCCTACTCCAGGTGCCTCTGCAGGGTCTACCCCATCAAGATCTAGGGATAGATGAACCCCATCCGTTTTATCACGTAAGTATTCAATGCATTCTTCCATCACTTTCGTCATACCAAGCCTATCAATTTCATGCATCGTATAGACCTTGATGCCTTTATCACGTATTAGTACCTTTTCTCCTTCGTCCAAGGAACGGGCTCCAATAATGACGATATTCTCTGGTTTCACCTTTTGTGCATACCCATGCAGATTAACTAAATCAGGGTGACCGAGTCCAATGCTGACAGCGAGTGGCATGCCATGTATGTTTCCTGACGGAGAAGTCTCCTCCGTGTTCAAATCTCCATGGGCATCATACCAAATTACCCCTAAACTCTCATAATGCTTCGAAATCCCAGCAAGTGTTCCTATTGCTATCGAATGATCTCCCCCAAGAACTAGAGGGAATGATCCACTACAAATAATTTCATCTACCCTTGCTGCTAATTGTGCATTCCCCTTAGAAACAAGTGATAGATTCTTCAAGTTTGAGCCAGCCTCTTCAGACGTCCCGGGCCTCCCCACTATGATGTCTCCTAAATCTTCCACTTCTAACTGCAATTGTTGGATTCGTTCGACAACACCTGCACAACGGAGTGCACTTGGCCCCATATCAACCCCACGCCTTGTTTGACCAAGATCCATGGGAAGACCGATAACTGAAATTTTTTGAATAGACATACTATTCCCCCTTTCTGTTATTTTATAACTGTTAAGGAGAATGGTTCAACCCGACATTTTTATGTATAAAGATACAGCC
This sequence comes from Peribacillus sp. NPDC046944, assembly GCF_050272735.1. NCBI lineage: Bacteria > Bacillati > Bacillota > Bacilli > Caryophanales > Bacillaceae > Peribacillus > Peribacillus sp. NPDC046944. The sequence continues at coordinate 275 of NZ_JBNNML010000012.1, read as the reverse complement.
ATAGAAAGTTGTTTTTCAAAAAAAAAAAAGCCTTGAACCGAAGAGGTTTAAGGCGTAAGTGTTGGTGTATGTAGTTAGATGGTGGAGCCTAGCGGGATCGAACCGCTGACCTCCTGCGTGCAAGGCAGGCGCTCTCCCAGCTGAGCTAAGGCCCCTAAGTATAAAATCTAATTAAAATAAAGCGAAAGACGGGATTCGAACCCGCGACCCCAACCTTGGCAAGGTTGTATTCTACCACTGAACTACTTTCGCATATGGCTGGGCTAGAAGGGATC